>CAWVLT010000074.1:0-152586 GCA_963930185.1 Coriobacteriia bacterium
ATTGGTTACTGAGTTTGAAGCTGAGGCGCACATTGGGTCCTACGAGATATTGGATCACCTTTGACCAGCGATCCAAATGGGCTCCGCTGTTGACTATTACGGTCGTTCCGTCGAGGTCGGCTCGCCGTAGATCTGCCTTTTGGGCAAGGGGGTTGCCGGCCATCATGGCAAGAAAGTTGGCGCCCCTACCGATTGGAATGTAGGTAATGCGCAGCTTTCGAGCCTCCTCAAGGAGTTCGGGGATTTGCGAATAGTCCGAGTCGATTGCAATGTCCACTTTACTTGAGGCTACGGCGTCTACTGCCGGGGAGTTTATATCGAGCTCCACGATCCTAAAAGGCATTTCTGCTGGATCGGGGAGTGCCTGGGAGTAGATGCTGGTGAGATTAAGCGCGATTCGCACCGGAGTGACTTCTCTTGCTTGGTATGACTTTTTTATGCCCTCGTGGTAAAGGGCCACAATCTGCTGAGCGTAGTCCAGAAAGACGCGCCCTGACTCATTGAGTTTGAGGCCGCTGTTTGATCGTTCGAATAGAGGGCAACCTACCTCTTTCTCGATCAAGGCGATACGCATGCTGAGTGACGGCTGTGAGGTATGGATCTCGGCCGCTGAACGTGTGATGTTTTGATGCTTTGCGACAACGATGAAATCCTTGAGCTGGTCAATTTTCATGCCCCGCTCCCTGCTCTCCGGCTCGGCAACTCGATACCGTCATATCGATTTCCTTATACCACCAACGTAGTATACGTATTATCACGATAGCTTATCGGGAAGGTATTCTTGTGCTGAACACCATGCTTGGGGAATGGTGCGGCCCTCTGATTGCCAAAGACTGGCCGAGGGGGTAAAGTCGAGCAGAAGGGGATCTCAATGTCGAACAGCAAAGAATCGGGAATTACGCGTCGTGACGCCATTTGCAGTGCCGCTCTGGCGGGGGCCACGCTGACCGTTGGTGCGGCCATGGCTGCCATGGCCGATGAGGTCGCCAGCCCGGACGCGAGCGATACAATCGCATGGGACAAGGAGGTCGACGTCCTGGTTGCTGGCACGGGGACTGCGGTTCACGCTGCCATTGCTTGTTCGGAATTTGGCGCTCAGTCGGTGCTGGTGGTCGACAAGAGTGCCGACATCTTTGGTGGCACCTCGGGCGTGTCGGGTGGCGGCTATGCACTTGCCATGCTTGACTATGGCGAGGAAGAAGGCATTTCCGACACGCGTGATGGCGTTCTGAGCTACATGAAGCTTGTTGGAGATGGGCGTATGGACGAGAACGTCCAGGCGGCCTTCGTTGACAACTGCAACGAGTTTGCCCACTTTGTGGTGGACACGTTTGGTTGGGGCAAGTGGGGGCACATCAATCAGGCGTTTGGTGATTACTACGAGCTGTACGAGGCGTCGCTGCCAGATGCCTTTGGCCGCGGTAGCTGGTATCCTTTCGATGCCGAGGGCAACCAGCTTACGGCCCCTGTGCAGTGGCCTGCCTACCAGGAATACCTCGAGTCCCATGACAACGTTGAACTCATTATGGGCGTGTCGGTGGGGTCGCTGATTACCGACGAGACAGGCGCAGTGGTGGGTGCTGCCCTGTCCGATGGCACGCGCGTCAAGACTAGGGCTGTCATCCTCGGCACGGGTGGCTTTGAGTTTGACGAGAAGATGCGCAAGCTTTACCTGCCATTTCCCTATCAGCGCTCAAACGGCATGGTCACCAACACTGGTGACGGGCAGCGTATGGGGGCGAGGATTGGCGCCGAGCTTGCCTATATGGATACGACGTTCGGCTGTCCGTACTTTGTCACCAGTGCTGAGTATGACCCGAACGTTTTCGAGTCAAATCAGCTGGGTTCCGATGCGTTCGCCCCGCGCGGCCTTCCCCACTCGGTCATCGTCAACCGCAAGGGCCGACGTTTCTGCGACGAGAGTACCATGTACGATACGATGAACCGTGCCTTCGGTACTTACGACACGGGCACGATGGAGTATGTGAACATCCCTGGCTACTGGATCGCTGACTCACAGTACGCATCGACCTACTTGCTGCCCGGCTACTCTACGGCTGAGGAGCTTCCCGAGTATGTGTTCAAGTTCGACACGCTCGAAGAGCTTGCTGATGGCATGGGCATTGACAGGGATGCCCTGCTCGAGGAAATGGAGGCGTTCAATGCCAATGCCTCTCAGGGTACGGATCCCGTCTGGCACCGTGGCGAGAAGGCCGTAGCGACCAATACCCTTGCTATGATGGGCGCAATGCTGCAGCTTGACCCGACCGCCGAGCCGCAAACGAGCGTTCTGGGCACCGTTGAGCAGGGCCCGTTCTACTGCGTGCGCTACGTGCCGGGCATGATGGGTGGCACGCGTGGTGGTTTGCACATCAACGAGAACGCCCAGGTGCTTAACGTCGACGGCGAACCGATCGCCGGCCTGTATGCTACGGGCAACTGCTCCTCGGGTGTGGCGGGCTACTGGGCCGGTGGCGCAACCCTCGGCCAAGGCGCCGTGATGGGCTATATTGCTGCCAAGCACATCATGGGGAAGTAGGAGGCTTGGTTTGCCTTGCCTGTCAGTGGGCCTGGCCTAAGTGCTTGGCAGTATAACGAGCAGGCCGGACGAGAGGAAATCTCGCCCGGCCTGCTCGAACTGACGATTGGGTGCAGCCTTGCTCCACCGGGCTCCATGCTGGCACTGTTGTTTGTTTAACTGGGTAACGTAGATTGGGGCGCTCTCACAGGCTGTGTTGGCTATCGGGTGTAGGTGGTCGCCGCTGCAGAGCCCATGCAGGGCTCGCCCTATTGTTCCGCAAATGACCGACCCGCTGCTACGAGCTCTTGTTTGCTGTGGACGCCCATTTTCTTATAGATGTTTCTGAGATGAGTTCGCAGGGTTCCTTGGGTAATGCAGAGCTCTCGCGCAACCGTTGCATTGTCCTTATCGGTGAGTAGAAGTGCCAATATCGCCCTCTCCTGTTCAGTGAGACCATACTCAATGGCGGATCTCTCTGAGCATGTTCTGCAGAGCAGGATGTCGGAAGGATCAAACGACGGGGTGGGACTCGGCACTATTCTTCGCATCCTCTGATCGCTCAAGAGAAATGTGGATGCAAGTATGGCAACAATACAGACTGCTGCGATGAAGAGCAATCCTCTGGGTTCGCCTGCTCCGATAAAAGGCAGGGCTATTTGGTTAGAAATAAGGGATGCCGTCAAGGAGCAGAAAGATTGGATGGCGAGCCCAAGTGCAAACACGCAAATGGCAGGAAGATCGGTCGTCTGTGAGGCAATACGCCAGACAAACCACGCCGAAATAATGAAGTACGTCCAGCTAAAGCCGATGAATGCCACTTCGTAGGGCTGCTGGTCGGTCTCGATGAGATGGACGAGAAAAATGCAACCTACGATAATCGGAAGAAGCAAGCGGACGGTAAGCGTGTAGTCAATGCGCTTCGGGTAGATGATAAGGATGATGAGAAGGGCCAGCGATGTCACGAGTCCGGATGTCAGGGTGAGGGTCTCGTTGGGTGTGGGCGACTTCCCCTCTGAAAAGCTCAGGGCTAGCAGAATCGTTGCCCCAAAGATCCCTATGCCAAAGAAAACGCCCCAGGGGATCTCTTCGTCTTTTATGCGTGATGGGGTGGATTGGTCGGTTTTCGCAATGCTGGACCCCTCGATGCCGAGCCATGTCAGCGCAGATCCAAGAGGTATGAGCGTCTGCAGGATGGTAGATCCTACGGGTGGTAAGCATAGGCCTATCAGCGAGATGAGATACGAGATAGAGTAAGCGCCTGCAATGCAGCGAAGTGAGTCGCGCACCCCAACGAGGCAGAGCCGTTCGCCCCAGCTAATTCCGAGCAGGGCTGACCCGGCGAAAAGGATTTTAGCCAGAATTGCTAGGTAGAGACTATCAACATTGGCGAAGGCCATTCCTTTCGCGATGAGCGTTCCTATGACGAGAGCGGGGGCTCCGATGTAGACGGCTGCGGAACGGGGCAGCTTCGGCGTTTTCCAGAATGCGATCGCAGATATCACAAGGATTGCCATGTGGCATAGGTTTTCCAAGGGATTGAGGGATTCGAGCCTCTGTACGACGGTTTCGTTCCCAGACATGAAGGCAGTGGGAGTGCCGTCCATTACATTCCAGCCAAGGAACATCCCAAACCCAGTTGTGAGCAGGAGCATCAGAAGCGCGTGCTGCCTGATGCGAGGATCAAGAATCCGATCCCTTATGCTGCGCGTCTTGCTCATGGGTGCTCCGGGTTCGTACGTGCGCGTGCGTGTCGTCTACCCCAAATCTACCACACGGCGAGGCGCTTTCTACGATGTTTGTCCCTCACGTGCTGGCGTTTTTCGCCCGTTGTTGTCCGTATCGTTTGAGATGTCGTGTTGTTCGTTGGTTTGCTTGTTTTCGGTCAAGCTGAAAGGGGACATTAAATGGCTAGTGCAGAGATGAGCCGAAGGGCCTTTGTTTCGAGCGCCGCCGCTGGGGCGGCTATGCTTGCCGGATCCGTGGCAGTCGGCTCGACGCTTGCTTCGGAGGAGGCAGCCACAGACGATGCTGCTGACGAGACGACTGCGGCCGATGGTGGCTCGGGTGCGCCGATGGACGGAACCTATCTCACCAAAGTGATAAGCATGCATGGTCCCATCAACGTGAAGACGGTGTTTGCGGGAGGTGCCATAGCCGAAGTCAAGGTTCTCAATCATCGCGAGAGCTACGTTATTGGTGAGGCGGCAGTGAGCGGCATGCCTCAACGCATTGTCGACAGCCAGTGCATAGATGTTGATGGGATTACGGGCGCAACGATCACAAGTCGTGCGATTCTCTCGGCGGTGGAGCAGGCGATCGTTGATGCTGGCGGTGATCCCGAGGCATTCAGGGGGTATGTTGCCCCTGAGCCCCAGGCGACCGAGACGGAAAAGACATGCGATGTCGCGGTCATGGGTTCCGGCATGGCGGGGCTCATGGCGGCGTGGAAGCTTGCGGAAGAGGGTAAGAAGGTCATCATTTTCGAGAAGATGCCGTTCATCGGTGGTTGCATGCCGATCACCGGCACGAGCTGGAACGCCCAGGACACCATCATCCAGAAGGCTTGGGGTACCGAGCAGATCTTTGAGGCGTGGAGTTCGGTTGAGGCGCAGCTCCAGTCATACCGCGACGGTCGCCTTGAGGTCGACAGCCCCTATTACAACCCGGACATGCCATTCATCACTGCCATGTTCAACGCCTCGCGTGATGCAACCGATATGATGATCAAAATCGGTGTCGGGTTCTGTCCCATTAGTGACTGGCCTGCCCCACAGCTCGCTCCCGGTGCGTTCTCGATCGGTGGCAAGTTCTGCATCGAGATCATCCGCAACTACATTACGTATCAGCTGGGCGTTGAAATAATAACGGAGGCGCCGGTTATCGAGCTTGTTATGGACGGAGATGCGGTGACTGGCCTTGTGGCTCAGGGCGCAGACGGGACGACGTACAAGGTGAGCTCGAGCGCCGTTGTCCTTGCGAGTGGCGGATACATCATGAATCCCGATCTTATGCAGCAGTACCAGCCCGATGACCTCAAGTTCCCGCTGATGGGCCCGTCGTGGGCGACGGGCGATGGCCTGCTGCTCGGCCAGGCGGCTGGAGCTGCGCTTGAGACGATGGATCAGGGCGTGACGAGTCACTATTCGGCGGGCGTATCGCTGGCGGAGATCTCCTACATCCATTACGTGTGCCCTGGCGTTGTTGTCAATGCGAGCGGCGACCGCTTCGTGAGCGAGGGTCTGGAGTATAAGCAGGCCCTGCGCGTATTCAAGGAGCAGTCATCGACGGACTTCTACTGGATTTGCGATGAGGTGTCTCGCCAGGGTATGGTGCCTTCTGGCAACTCGTATCGCCTTGACTATACGTTCTTGCTCGAGACGGGCGACGTTACCGAGGCGTCAAACTATACCGAGCTGGCCGAGAAGCTTGGCCTGCCGGATTTGGTCGCCACGCTTGACGCGGTGAACGACTGTGCGCTCAACGGTACGGCTGACGAGTTCGGGAATGACGGTCTTACCCCGATGCTGGTCAATGGTCCCATGTACGCCATTAAGGTGACGCCCACGCCCTACCTTGCCCAGGGCGGTCTTAAGGTCGATGTCGACTGCCATGTTCAGCGCGAGGATGGTTCCAATATCTCCGGCTTGTACGCAGCGGGCGATGTGGTTGGTTCGGTTGAGAATCGCGATGGCTCGATGTACCGCATCGGTATGACCCAGGCCATTGCCTATGGTTTGATTGCTGGCAGGACAGTGGCGGCAGAGATCTAGTCATTGACGTTATACGACAGCGGCGATCGCCCACCTGGTACGTTGTCGTTCTCGGGGCGGTCCGTTTCTGGACCGCCCCGGTTCTTGTAAGTCTGCACTTGTGGTGTGCCTTGCAGGGTAAAATGGATCTATATGATGCAGTTGCCGGGGTTTGCTTTGCAGCCAAAAGAAGATAGTGCGATGGAAACAGGGGCGTCAATTGGACATCGACGACATCAAACTCTTTCTCGAGGTCGTTTTCGACTCGAGCATATCCGAGGCGGCGCGCAAGAGCTATGTGTCCCAGCAGACGGTGAGCCGCAAGATCTCGCAGATCGAGAAGGAGGTTGGCTGCAAGCTCCTTGAACGCACGACGCCCATCACACCGACGCCGGCTGGAAGGGTGTTCCTGCGTGATTCTGGCAAGGTTGTTGCGGCATACGAGCAGCTGCTTTCGGAGACACGCGCCGTTGGTTGCAAGCCGCCCGCAACCGTGCGCATCAAGTCGTACAACAACAGCTCGTTCACCGTCATCATGGCGTTGCTTGCCGAATGCCTGGAGACGCAGCACCCCAACGTGGCGATCGAGCGTGTTTATAAAAACGAAGACGACATCGAGATGATTCGGGCGGATCAGCTGGATATCGGCTTTGTGCGGGACATAGAGGTGGACGGTGTCTCAAAGTATCAGCGCCAGCCCGATATCCAGTACGCACGGATCGAGTCCAACACCTTCCCTCTCGTATTTGCCGTGCAAGAGTCCCATCCTCTGTTGAAGGGAAGGCCTTCGATTTCGCTGGCCGACATCGCGCGGCATCGCATTGCCATGCCCACCAATTCAAACAGAGGGGCGTTGCCGGCTGCTATTGCCCGGCTTTTTGCCGATAACGGTCTTGTACTTAGGACCGAACCCATATTTTGCAACGACCTCGTCGAGTATTTCTCAAGCATCAGCCCGGACAGCGTCGTTTTCTTCAACGAGGTGGACGAGTCCCGCATCGAGTATCTCTCCGCTCTTGCGCAGGGCCGCTATGTTGCCGTTCGGCCTGCCGACGCGTGCTACGAGGTTGCCTCATATGCCGTGTGGTCAAAGACGGCTGCTGGCGATGAGACAGGACGGGTCGCACAACTGATGGTAGATATCGATGCCAAGCTTGTCGCGGGCGAAACGTCGAGCTAGGCCAAGCCACCGCCCTCGGACGTAAAAACGGACGGTCTTGGAGAACCAGGCCCATCCAATAATTGCACATGTACCCTCCAGCTTCTGGAGGGCACCTCACGAACTTGCTGTTATCCCCCTCCATCAAGATGGGCGTATCCTCTGGGTGGTTACCGTTTGCAAGGGGCAAGCGGCGAACATCATGAGGAGTTGATCATCATGGCTCATCAGGATTCAGCAAATTCGTTTGACCGTCGTCAGTTCGTGGGAGGGGCAATCGCAGCGGGTGCCGCTGCGGCAGCTGCCGCCATGCCTGTGATCGCCCGGGCCGACGAGAGCGCTGCTGCCGACGGTGAGGTTTCTGCTGGTAGTGGGGAGGCGTTCGAGAAGACGGTTGATTGGGACGCCGAATACGACGTCATTGTCGTGGGCTTCGGCGGTGCCGGCGCTGCTGCTGCAATCACGGCAGCCGGCGCTGGCGCTAAGACCCTACTGCTTGAGAAGGCGCCCAAGGCCGAGGCGGGCGGCAACTCCAACATCTGCATGCAGTGGCTCTGTTATGCCGAGGAGGGCGACAAGGAGGGGGTCCGCACCTACTTCGAGAACCTGCGTGGCGGTTGGGATACCCCGTCCGATGAGATCCTTGACGTCTATATCGAGGGCATGGGCCAGCAGAAGGAGTGGCTCGAGTCGCTCGGTGCGCCGGCACCCACCATCTTTGCTGACTACATCGACTTCCCCGAGTTCGAGGGTGCCAGCTCCTACAAGATGCTGACTGTCGACGGCAACAATGGCATGAAGGCCGGCGAGGACTTTGGCGGTGGCGGTGCCGCATACCAGCTGTTCTTCGACAACGTCGAGCAGCGCTCCGACATGATTGACGTGTGGTACGAGGCGCCGGCCAAGCATCTCATCCAGGATCCGTCCACCAAGATTATCCACGGCGTCATTGCCGAGGTTGAGGGGCAGCAGATCAAGATCCGCGCCAAGAACGGCGTGGTGCTGTGTTGCGGCGGCTTTGAGAACAACCCCGAGATGCAGCAGCAGTTCACGCAGCGCAAGTTCTGGCCGAGCCTCGGCCGTGCCCTGTACAACGAGGGCGACGGCATCAAGATGGCCCTTGAGGTCAACGCTGACCTGTGGCACATGGGCAACGTGGTCACCAACAACCAGGAGTTCTATGATCCTGACACTCAGACGGGCTCGTTTGCGTTTGCGGCCTATAGTCCGTTCAAGGGCATCTTCGTCGGCCCCGACGGCACGCGTGTCTATGACGGCCGCTTCGCCCACGGCAAGCAGCCGGTGAACGGTGAGTTCTGCAACGCCAGCGTGCCTAACCAGCAGTACTACGTCTGGGACCAGGCCATGCAGGATCTTGGTCCCGCCAACCAGCACTGGACGGCCGACAGCAGCGAGGAGATGGAACGCGGCTGGGTCATCAAGGCTGACACGCTCGAGGACCTGGGCAAGCAGCTCGGCATGAGCGACGAGGCGGCGGCCAAGCTTTCCGAGACGGTCGATCTGTATAACAGCTTCTGCGAGGATGGCTTTGACCCGCAGTTCGGCCGTGCCGCCGAGCAGCTCGTGCCTATCAGCACGGCGCCGTTCTACGCCTGCAACATCGTGCCCCAGATCACCAACACTCAGGGCGGCCCGCGCAAGAACGAGAAGGGTGAAGTGCTTGACGTCGAGGGCAACCCCATCCCGCACCTCTACGAGGCCGGCGAGCTGGGTGACATCTGGAGCAACCTGTATCAGGCCGGCAACAACCTCGGCGGTGGCCAGATCTTCGGTCGTATCTCGGGCGCTAACGCTGCTGCCCCCAAGGATGACAACCTGCAGGAGTCTGTGCTGACAGGCGAGGGCTTCAAGCCGACGGTCGAAGAGCCCACCTATGAGGCTAGCGAGAACCAGTACATCGGCCGCGGTCGTGGCAAGAGCCCGGCTGGTATCGTGGTTCGCGTGACGCTCGACGGCGACACCATCACCAACGTCGAGATTCTCGAGCAGCACGAGACCGACGGTCTCGAGCCCGTTGACCGCGCGCTCAAGAACCTGCCTGCTGCGATGATCGAGAGCGGTTCGGCCGACGTTGACGTTGAGTCTGGTGCCACCCGCACGAGCGCGGGCATCATGGCCGCCGTGGCAGACGCGCTGGCGCAGGCTGGTAAGTGATGACTCCGATCGGTTTCTGACCAGAGCCGAGGGTTCGACCTGACGGTTCGGCAGAGGCTGGTAAAGTGGCGTGGTTTTTAAGAAGGCGTTCCGAGGGAGACCTCTCGGAACGCCTTCTGGTGGGCGAAGGACATGAGCACTCCAGAGCGGGTATGTGGCTTGCCTTGTGCGCTGGGCTGTGGGTCAGGATTGTCGTTTCTGAATTTGGATGGTCAGGAATAGTGATTGCGAATGACATGAGTGAATCGCTAGGATTTTCAGCAAGCAGTCCATCTGCGGTGATACCATGATAAGAATCAGTAACACCGGTTGGTGACCCATAAATCCATTCGCTTTTGCTGTTCTTGACCCTGCGCCCGCATCAATGCGGTTCAGAATTGCCCATCTTGACCAGTTGCCATTGAAGCCCCAAACGCACAGGCCCCGTTGACGTGTTGTACATGGCGTCAACGGGGCCTGTGACTATTTTGTCCTTGTTATTGGACGCTTGCCTTTCGACCTGCGTCCTCGCGCTTCATGCCTGCTTTACGCGTTGGCCTGGCTCAGCGCGTCCTCCACGGCGGCCTGGAAGCCGCGCAGGGTGTTGGAGGCGCCGGAGGCGATGTCGACGGCCGCGGGGTCCTGGGTCTCGACGATCTCCTCGCAGTAGGTCGGCAGGGCCAGCTCGCCGATGGTCTCGGTCTCGGAGGACTCCACGACCTCGCAGGAGGTGATCCTGCCGCCCTCGACGGTCACCGACAGCGTGATCTTGCCGCCGTAGCCCTGGCCGCTTCCCTCGTAGGTGCCGTCGGGCACGGAGGCCACGTCCACGGCGCTCTCGGCCGCCGCCGCTGCGGCCTCGGCGTCGAGCTTCTCCTGGTGCGTCATGGCCGGCTCGGTCGCGCCCTCGAACTCGCTCTTGGCGCGCTTGGCCGCGTTCTGGCCGGCGAAGCGGCCGAACACCATGGTCTCGGACAGGTTGCCGCCGCCGTTGTACATGTCGGCGAACACAGAGCCCATCTCGCCGCCCTCGAACAGGCCCTCGATGGGAAGGCCGTCGATGCCGATGACCTGGGCGTACTGGTTGCGGCGCGGGCCGCCCTGGGTGTTGAACATCGTGGGGCCGATCTTCAGCGCGTAGAACGGGCCGGTCTCCACGGGCACGGTGCACATGCGGCCGAAGTCGTCCTCCTCGCCCTCGTCGTTGTTGGCGTGGCAGTGGGCGTTGTACTTCTCCAGGGCCTTGTCCAGCTCGCCGTTGGCGTTGAAGTCGGGCGCCTCGCCCTGGTCGCGGATGGCCTGCGACAGCTCCTCGATGGTCTCGCCCGAGATGATGAGGCCGCTTTCGATCTCCTCGGAGTTGTCGTCGCTGAAGCCGTTGGTCATGGGGCCGTCGGCGATGTGCGTAGAGTCGATGATGAGGTAGGCGGGCAGGGGCATCGGGGTGATGATCCAGCGACCGCCGATCTTGATGCGGCCGTGACGGGTCTCGGCCAGCTCGTTCTGGAAGCGCGAGCCGTCAAGGCCGGCGTAGATGCCGTTGGTGGCGCTGGCGCCGCCGAACTTGGTGGTGGTCAGGCTCGGGTTCTGGTAGGTCCACATGTAGCCGGAGACGTTGCTCATGTGCCACAGCTGCGCGCCGACCTGCTGGGCCATGTGGATGCCGTCGCCGGTGTTGGTGGTGCCGGCCTGCAGGTAAGTGTAGGGCAGCTGGGTATAGTCGGAGATCATGTCCTTGTTGGCCTCGAAGCCGCCGGTGCACAGGCACACGCCGCCGTTGGCCTTGATCTTGAGCTCGGCGCCGTCCTTCTCCACGACGCAGCCGATGACCGCGCCCTCGGCGTCGGTGATGAGGCGCTTGCCGGGGCAGCCCTTCCACACGGTGAGCTTGTCGTCGTCGATGCGGGAGTTCACGGCCTCCATGCACAGGTTGTAGTAGCTGGCGTCAAAGCGGGTGCCCGAAGCGGAGAGGCACAGGCAGTGGGTTGACTCGGGGATCTCGGGGAACTCGTTCCAGTTGTAGATGTAGCCCTTGCGGCCCAGGCCCCAGGCGTTGTCCACCAGGTGCCAGCTGGCGGCCTGGCCGGCCTCCATCGGGAACTTGTCAACGGGGTTCTCGCCCTCGGGCGGGCAGATGAGATCGGGATCGCCGCCCAGAGGACCAGTCATCCACTCCCAGTTGCCGGCAGCGCCCTCGCACATGCCGCGCAGGGCCTCCTCGTCCCAGTTGTGGAAGTTGCCCATGAGCTTGGAGAAGTAGCCATAGAGCTGGTCGGCGTCGTCGGTGGCGATGACGAACTGGCCGCTCGCCTTGGTGTTGCAGGGCTCCTGGCCCTCGGGGGCCTTCTCGCACACCAGGACCTTCACGCCCTCCTCGTAGGCCGCGACGGCCGCGTTGGCGCCGGCGCCGCCCAGGCCCAGAACCACGACGTCGTACTCGCCGTCCCAGGCGACGTCGTCGGCGCTGGTGACTTCCTCGGCCCATGAGGTGGTCGCGCTGGCCAGAACACCCATGGTGGCGGCGCCCATGGCCGCACCCTTGAGCAGATCCCTACGAGTCATTTCCATGCTCAGTTCCTCCTCTTAGAGAAGCTAAAGAACGGGCGCACCCCCTGTGCGCCGCGCTTTCCCATTAAAGCTATTGCCTCTGTGTATTTGAAGTGCCAATA
Source organism: Coriobacteriia bacterium (assembly GCA_963930185.1). Classification (GTDB taxonomy): domain Bacteria; phylum Actinomycetota; class Coriobacteriia; order Coriobacteriales; family UMGS124; genus JAGZEG01. The sequence continues at coordinate 12,253 of CAWVLT010000074.1, forward strand.
ATATGCGGATGGTTAAACCGTGAGGTTTAGTCTTCAGCACATGCTAGTGCATGCCGGTCGTGTGGCGAGGTGCGGGCCGGGGCAGGATGATGGACCAAGGGGGCGGGGCATCATGAACGACAGCCAGCGTAGCTTGTTTATCGACGTCGCGGAGCAGGGGAGCTTCTCGAAGGCGGCGCAGAAGCGCTTCGTGACGCCCCAGTCCGTATCCCAGCAGATCCGCCGCTTGGAGTCAGAACTGGGGGTCTCGCTGCTCGACCGCACCTCGCAGGGCGTGCGGCTTACCGATGCGGGGAAGGTCTTCTTTGACGGCTGCAGACGCATCGAGCAGGAGATAGGGGAGCTGGCGGCGCGCTGCGTCGAGGTGGCCCGCGCGGCCCGGCAGGTCATACGCCTGGGCATGTCGACAACCTACTCACTTGCCCTGTTCCCCCGCCTTGTCCCTGTCTATCTGCAGAGCTACCCTGCGGCGCGCGTCGAGTACGCGGATGTGGGGCCGTCGGCCCTCGACGGCCTGCTCGAGGGGGCGTACGACGTGGTCGAGGGCACCGAGCCCACCTACGAAGGCACGTCGATCCCTGACGTGCGCTTTGCCTTTCTCCCGCTGCTTGCGTCGAGGCGATGGGCGCTGATGTCTCCCCTCAACCCGCTATCCCACCTCAGCGTGATCGAGCCTGCGGACCTGGTGGGCGAGCGGGTCTACGTATACAGCTCGCGCTGGGCCGAGGGGCTGCAGCGGTGGCTGCGCGAGCACTGCACGGGCATCGAGCTGCTGCAAGTGCCCTCGCCCGACCTACAGGCGGTTCTCGAGCTGTGCGACGAGGCGTCGGTGTTTCTGGTGCCCGAGCAGCTCAAGGACAAGTACGAGGCGCTCATCCCCGTGTCGCTGGACGTCGACGTGAAGACCGAGTATGGCCTGGTGTACCTGCCCGAGCAGAAGGGGCGCCTGGCCGATCTGCTGGACGTGGCTCGCCGGGTGTTTGCGGCCGAGGCGGGAGCCCCGTCCTCGTCATAGCCGCTTGCGCCGGCGTGGGCGCCGCGGGCTGTTTGAGGCGTTTCGCGGCACCTCCGGTGGCCGGCCATGGCCAGGCGTACGGCGGCATGGCCTCTTGTGGTACCATCTGCACGTCCTATCCGTCGAGGCAGTTCGAAACCATCCTGCCTTGGGAGGTCGTTGCGTGCGCGCCGTAACCCGGCGCGCCCTGCTCCGCGTGGCGACGGCTCCCTCAACCAAAACTAAGGAGACAAGGGGCCCGGCCCCGCCCATATGCAACGTTACGGCGTCATCCGCGAGAAGCGGCCGCGCGAGATCGTGCTGCTGCGCACGACTGGCTGCGCGTACCGCAAGTGCGCGTTTTGCGACTACCACCTGGACCGCTCGCCCGACACGGACGCAAACCTCGCCCTCAACCGTTCGGTGCTCGACCGGGTTACCGGCGAGTTCGGCGAGATCGAGATCCTCGACAGCGGGTCGGTGTTCGACTTCGACGAGCCCACGCTCGAGCTCATCCGGCAGGTGTGTCGCGAGCGCGGCATCAAGGTGATCCACTTCGAGTCCCACTACCTGTACCGCGATCGTATCCCCGCCCTGCGAGCGGCCTTCTCCGACTTCGACCTCAAGCTCAAGCTCGGCCTGGAGACGTTTGACGCCGACCTGCGCGAGCGCGTGCTGCGCAAGGGGATCGTGCGTGGCGATGCGCCGCGTGGGAGCGAAGGCACCACCGGCGATGGTGGCCTGCTCGGAGCCTGCCTGCGCGATGTCGGTGGGTGCGCCGCCGCCTCGAATGAAGGCGGCTTTGTGGCGGCGCCGGTTCCCGAAACCGACCCGGCCGTGATCGCCGAGCATTTCGACGAGGCCAACTTCCTCTTTGGCCTGACCGGCCAGACACGTGCGTCCATGGAGCGCGACGTGGAGCTGGGCCTTGAGCACTTCGAGCGCATCTGCGTGAACGTGATGTGCGCCAACTCCACCAAGATCCGCCCCGACGAGGCGGTGGTCGCCGAGTTCATGGAGCACCTCTACCCACGCCTTCGCGACGACCTGCGTGCGGACGTGCTCGTGGAGAACACCGACTTCGGGGTGGGTGACTAGGCGATGAACGAGCTTCTACTCATCGGGTCGGTCGTGTTCATCTTCGGCATGGTGCTCGTGGCGTTTCGGCTGTTTGGCTCGGCGGGGCTGTACTGCATGTCCGTCGTGGCGATGGTGCTCGCCAACGTCGAGGTGCTGCTACTCGTGAGGGCCTTTGGCGTGGAGCAGACTCTGGGCAACGTGCTGTTTGCCTCGACGTTTCTGATCACGGACATCCTCTCGGAGTGCTATGGCAAGCGCGCAGCGAACCGCGCCGTGTCGCTGGGCCTGCTCGTGTCGGTGTTCTTCCTGGCGCTCAGCCAGAGCTGGCTGCTCTACGTGCCCAGCGCGGGCGATACGATGCGCCCGGCGTTCGAGCAGATCTTCTCTACCACGCCGCGCATGATGCTCGCCTCGTTCACGGTGTACGCGGTCAGCCAGTTCTTCGACGTATGGCTCTACCACCGGTGGTGGGACCTCACCACGCGCCTGTGCGGCGACCGGGATCGGTTCCTGTGGCTGCGCAACAACGGTTCGACGCTGGTGAGCCAGCTCGTGAACACAGCGCTGTTCACGGTGGTGGCGTTCTGGGGGACCTATGATGTGCCCACGATCGTGTCGATCTTCGCCTCGAGCTACGCGATCTACGTGGTGACCTCGCTGCTTGACACGCCCTGCGTCTACATCGCCCGGCGCATCCATCGCGGGCATGCCCAGCGCGAGGGGTCGGCCGCGAGTTAGTGAGATTTGCTTGGTTTTATTGTCGGGAGGGTCGTGTGATGCGGTCCCTCCCGCGACTTCCCTAGAAGCCCCACTGACGAGCAAGTCCGGCGTCATCTGCCTCGAGTCCGGCCTTGAGCAGGTAGGGCTGCAGGTAGGGGATGTTGAACATGAGCTTGCCGTACCCCGCGCTCACGACGAGGCCCTCGTCAACGAGCTCCTGTCGCACGACGCTCATGGCCTTCTGGGTTTTCCCTAGGAGATCCGCCACCTCGCGCGTGGGTACCGTGCGGTCGGGCTGGATCGCCTGGGCCATCGCGACAAGGTAGGAGCGCTGCAACGGCGAAAGGGCGTCGATGATCGGCTTGAGCGAACGGCGCTCGTAGGCCGCCAGGATGGCGGGGAAGGCCCCCTCGACCTCGCTTTGCTCGATGGTGTGCCTTCCCTCTTCGACACGCTCGTTCGCCAGCATCACGAGGTGGTAACCGGCGAGTTGGATGAAATAGGGGTGGCCCATGCTCAGGCGCGTCAGGTCATCGAGGGCGGCCGCGTCTATCGACAGCCCCCTGATACCCCCGAACGCCTTCGCAAGTGCGTCGTGCGCCTCGGCCGGGGTGAACACGCTTAGCGTCTCGTGCACGGCTCGGCGCATGAACGTGCAGCCTTCGTACTGTATGACCTTCTCATGGGCGTATGGCAGGCCAGCGACGGCCAAAATGATGTCATGGCCTTTGCGCGACGCCATCTGGAAGGCGCCGCATATCACGGAGAGGTCCTGCAGGGGTATTTTCTGAATCTCGTCAACTGAGACGAAAACGCCTTTCTTTGCTGCTTCACATGCCTCGATGAAGAGAACCTCGATGTCATCCACTCCGTATGTCGTTGTCTTGGAGATGGATGGGCCACCGATCCGCCCGCCGTTTCCCAAAACCGAGACTTCCAGCTCCGGGCTGACTCCCCGTGTAGTCGAATCGTGGCGAACCAGGCTGCGCGTGAAGCCGACGAGCGCCTTCTCCGCGTTGAGGTCTATTGTCTGCCAGCCGGCGGCGGATGCCATCTGCGAGAGCTGCTCGAGTAGCGTCGTCTTGCCGCACCCGCGGTTTCCGGTGATGAAGAGCGCCCGATCCTCGCTGCCTCTGTCGGTCAGGGCGTACGAGAAGCGGTTCAGTATCGAGTCGCGACCAAAGAAGAAGTCGGGCTTTCCGCCAAAAATCGGGACAAACGGATTGGCGAACATGGACACCTCCATCACGACGTGACTTCTCACTCCATGATAGGGGCTTTGTTTCAAAAGTCTAGGAAATCTATTAAATCTAAGAAGTCTAATAAATCTAGGAAATCTAGATTGGTAGGTGAGAGTCTAGGGGCGCGACGGTGCCCAGGCGGGCCCTCGTTCTGGGCTCCTCTATGACAAGGGCGGGGCAGCCTTGCGCTCGGCTGTCCCGCCCTCGGTTTCGTGCGATGTGCTGGTTGGCCGGCCGGCCTCGCGGCGTCCCTTACAGCTCGATCAGCTCGTACTCGCGGGTGCCGTAGCCCAGCTCGGCCGCGGCCTCGATGGTGTGGATGCCGTTGCGGCTGGTGACGCGCTCCATGAAGTGCTCCTTGCCGGGATCGTCGGAGGCCATGACCAGGTCGATGCAGGCCTGGTCGATGGCGACGGGATCGAGCGAGGAGAGGATGCCCACGTCGGCCATGCAGGGGTCCTCGGCCACGGCGCAGCAGTCGCAGTCGACCGAGAGGTTCTTCATCACGTTGACAAACGCGATCTTGCCAGCGAAGTGCTCGACCACGGTCTTGGCGGCGTCGGCCATGGCCTCGGGGAACTCAACCTGACTTGCGTGCTGCTTCCAGGTCTCGTAGCGGTCGTCGGTCTTGCCGGCCGAGTGGATGAGCGCCTTGCCCGCCCGGGAGGCGCAGCCGATGGAGAGCTGCTTGAGGGCTCCGCCGTAGCCGCCCATGGGATGGCCCTTGAAATGGGCGAGGACGAGCATGGAGTCGTAGTTCAGGATGTTCTTGCCGACCAGGTTCTCCTTGAGGACCTTGCCGCCCTCGATGGGCCAGACGACGTCAGGTCCCTCGGCGTCCATCAGGTCTACGTCGAAGTACTTGTTCCAGCCGTGCTCCTCGAGCAGCTGCAAGTGCGACTCGGTGTTGTCGCGCACGCCACCCGACGCGTCGCCGTAGGCGGTGTTGCACTCCACAATGGTGCCGTGGACGGCTTCGACCATGGGCTTCCAGAACTCGGGATGCAGGAAGTTCTGGTTGCCTTTTTCGCCGGAGTGGACCTTGACGGCCACCTTGCCGGGCAGCTCGATGCCCAGCGCGCGGTACAGCTCAACGACCTTTTCCGGGGTGATCTCCTTGGAGAAGTAGACCTTTGCTGGCATGTGGAACCCTCCTCACGAAATCTTGCGGACACGATTGTCTTGCAGCTTGGCGATGCGGAGTCGGCGTGGCAACGCGTGATGTGCGGGCCGCCGTGGCGCGCGGATCGCCGCGCCGCATGGCTGTGACGCATGTGGATACTGTAGCACTATCCTGACATTGTGTCACTCGGCTTCCAGAAATGCCATGGCCTGATGCGCAGACACCGATGACGTGATGTCGTAACGCCGACGACGCGGTATCGCATGCCCGGCCTTGCTTGGCGTGCGGCGATATGACGAGTTGTTACCGGAAAACTGGGGATCGGACTACATTGCGAGTGGTGTTTTCTCGGGTATGAAAGGGGACTGCGAGACAGGCGTCGATATTACTCCCTATCTAACCTGCACTTTTCTGATCGGACGCAAAGCTCTGCGTGAGATCTGGGGATATGAGGCCTGCTCAAACGTAGTCCGATCCCTGGTTTTCTGGATGTATCTGGCGATTTGGCCGCAAGGGTCGAGCATGCCGGTGGTTAGGGTCGTCGAACATGAGAGGCAGAGCCAGTGTCAAATCGCGCGCGTTGGATCATGGCGTTGGATCATGGTGGAATTTGGGGTGTCTTGCGGTGGCGAGTGATTTTGATTTGCCGTACTATTGGCGCGTTAGATTTGCCCGCGACGTTCCAGAGGTCGCGGCTCGAGACCCATATCGAGGCCAGATCCAAGACGGGAGTGACCAACATGAGTGAGACCACGACAGCCGCCAGCCCCTCCGCCGGCATCCAGACCATCCTGCAGTATCTCTCGGCCGTGCCTGCATGGTATCTGGCCACGAGCGTGAACGACCAGCCGCACGTGCGCCCGTTCAGCTTTGCTGCCGAGCAGGGCGGCAAGGTGTGGTTCGTCACCGCCACTACCAAGGACGTGTGGGAGGAGCTCGAGAGCAACCAGCGTATCGAGGCGACCTCGTGGTGGCCCGGCCATGGCTGGCTCATCCTGCGCGGCAAGGCTGGCCTGGAGGACAGGGTGAATGACGAGATCCGCGAGGCCGGCTACGACCACCTCACCAAGCTGGGCGAGCACTACGACGGCCCCAATGACCCCACGCTGGTGTTCTTCTCGGTCGAGGAGCCCCAGGCCTGGATCTGTAACCACGACGAGTGGAAGCCCATCGAGCTGTAAGGGTTTTGGCACCGCCCCGGTGTCTGTGCCAGTCGTTTTAGTGCAGGGGGGGGTGAATCGATGCCGAAGGAAATGTTCGGTGACGTCGTTTGGGATGTCAAGGATCTCACCCGGCTCATCTGGAGTGAACGCGCCTCTTCGTCGTCAGGGACGGCTGGCACGTACTTGAAGTCCTGCGAAGGCTCGGGCCCTGACATGACGTATTGCAAGCTCTCGCGGTTCAATGGCTTGGAGATCGATGGGCATGAGTGCGTAAATGCACGTGTGGAAATTGACGGCAAGGAGCATGTCACCTGGCTTAACTCCTCGCCCAGCTTCCGGAAGCCCGAAGAACGCAGGCTCGCCTCGGCACGTTCTATGACCTGCATAAGCAAGGCGACGAGACTCCCCATCAGCCGTGTGTGAGATTTGGCTGGGAAGATTGCATCAAACAGATGATGCTCGCTGGCTATCTGGTGGCCAACCGTGACAGGCGTTCGTCCAATATCGAAGTTCTTGCATCGCCGGATGGCCGCTGGAGGCTGGCGCCCGTGTTTGACACGGGGCTATCTTTGGTTGCCCCGTATGCAAACAATGAGGAGCCTGTGCAGCTGTTTGACCCTCTTGGGCCTGTTGGAACAACGAACTTTATCGGTTCGTGATCGCTCGAAGAGCATCTCGAGAGCGCGTTGCCGATACTTGGGATCCGTAGTCTGCGCGAGCGTGGCGAGGAGCGATTGCTCGTGGGCCTTGACGAGGTGTGGGCACATGATCTTGGGGAGGAGTACGATCCGTGCGTGCTGCTCATGAGTGGGGAGGGTGGGAGCTCGCAGGATGGGTTTTACTTGTGGGGGATGACAGATTCTGGTCAGGAAATGTCGTTGTCGGACGCAGCGTGACGGGATGCCGGGCGACAGGGAGGCGTCGTCCAACGTCGGTAAATTCACTTGAATATCGGCGTCTGTTAGCATGACAAGAACGGTGAGCCCGGTTTCGCGGATGCTGTCTCGCCAGAACCATCGGTAGCTGGCATAGAAAATGAGACTCGACAGAATAACGCCTACGCCAGTCGCCAGGTGGATGAGTAACGGACCAGTTGAGACCTGCTGCTCTGGATACCACGTATAGTTTGCACAGCCTGTATGCGGCGGGCACGGCGGTGGGTGGCATGTATAGCGATCACTACGGAAATGCCGAGGGTCCTTGCCTGTCGTTCTGTATGACTTCGGGCCGCGTCGCGGCGACCTATGCCGTTAATAATGCCTTGGGGACTGATTACAAGCACATGGATCTGGTGCCCGAGGCGATCGACTAACAGAGCGGCTTTCCCGGGTTTGGCCGGAAGAATGATCAGGTGAGGCCCCGCCGCCAGCAACAGATGGCTGCGGGGCCGCACTTTGGGCGCGGCGTCGTACGGACTTTGGGAGGGATACTCTGCCGCGCGGCGATGGCTAACGATGTTTATCCGAAGTCGTGGTAGTTGGGCTCATTCACCTGGCGGTTGTCACCGTGACAGTCAGAGCAGATGCCGGTGGGGATGACTGCCTGCTCGCTTGACTCAAGGCCAGTGGGGGCCGCCTCTTCCCATGCCTCGTCCGCTGCGGCATTTTTGCCGGCTAGGCGGCCAAAGATGAGCGCTTGGCCTAGGCCTCCGTTGTAGTAATAACCTTCGCGAGCTGCATAGCTGCCGGTTACGATGCCCGCAGCATACAGACCGGGAATGGTATTGCCATCAGCGTCGATGACATGGGCGTCCAGATCAGTGTCGACGCCACCGTAGGTTGCGTATGGGCGCGGCCTGATGTCCAGGGCATAGAACGGCCCCTGGTCAATGGGCTGGCAGCCATCGAGCAGCTTGCCGAAAGCCTCGTCGGTGCCGCTGGCAATATAGCCGTTGTATTCATCGATCGAAGCCTGTGCCGCATCTGCCGGCACCCTCATGATGGCAAAGAGCTCCTTGAGGGTGTCTGCCTGCACGACTCGGTTGTTATAGGGAATGGCATTGAGGATGAGATCGGCGACCATCGGATGGCTGTCAAACACATACCATGCCTCTTGGCAGACCTGCTGGGCCGTCGCGCGACCGATGAGGTGATAACCGTTGGACTCGCTGACGTAGCGATTGCCGTCGTAGTTAAGCAAAACACCTGGCTGCTGGCTTATGGAAACCTGGCCCTCCAGACCGCCAAACAGAATGAGCGTGGTCGAGAACTGCCCCGAGTTCGTGCCTGCCTCATAGGGGTACCAGTGGCAGCCGAGGCCCATCTCGGAGACGGATCCCCCTACCTGACGTGCCATGCGAATGCCGTCACCCGTGACGCCGTAGGAGCCGCCGCCGAGGATGCCCTTGGTGATGGGCAGATAGCGCTCCATCATGCCACGGTTGCTGCAGAATGCGCCGGTTGCGAGGATGACTGCCTTGGCCGCCTTGACCGCAATCTGCCGGTCGTTCTCGTCATAAGCATACAGACCGATGACACGGCCCTCATCGTTGGTGATGAGGCGGTCGGCTACCGTGCGCAGCCTGACATCGACGCCGATCTCATTTGCGTGCGTGTTGAACGCCGTCATGACCGAACTGCCGGGATCCTGGGCCATCCACGTACGTGCGTTCTTCGTGTTCCATGTGGGCTGGGGGAGCACGCCTTCTGTAACGGGATCTTCTGCCGTGCCGGACGGCGTCCATCCGATGCCGACGGTATCGCGGGTCCAGGTCATCGTCTCCGGGGTGAGATCGCTCTGCAGCTGGGTGAAGGGATGCTCGGCGGGAAACTCGCGTCCCTGCTCGGCGAAGGCACCCCACTTGTAGCTATTGGCAAGGTCTGTCATGTACTCTTCAATCGAGTCTTCGATGCCCAGCTCTGCCTGTGCTTCAGGCCAGGGGCCAATTAGGCTCTGGCCGGACAGGCCGGTATCGCCACCGGTTGCGCCGAGTTTCTCAAGCACGAGCACGGAGGCGCCTGCTTCCTTCGCGGTGCAGGCCGCGGCCATGCCGGCCCCTCCGGCACCGACGATCACGACATCGGCCTGCATGTCCCATGATTCGGGAACGTTGTTCCCCTCGGCCTGTGCAGGCTTGGCGCTAACGGCCGCGGCCGTTGCTGCTGCCGCCGCTGTTGCCCCAAGCATGATCGAACCTGTCGCAAAGGATCGTCTACTTATGCGCGTCTCGGTAATGGGCACAATAACCCCTTTCCTTACTCCCAGGCCAAACTCGAATAGGTCGGTCTTACGACCTATCCGCTTTACGAAAGAGACTATAGAAGTGAGGCAGCATTGCAGGTAGATTGAGATGGAAGATGCTATTGGGAGGTTTAGTGGCTAAAGGAAGGCCCCAATGTCTTTGCATCGGGGCCTACGTCCTTATTCATAAAAACACACATGGGTATTATTTCCTATTTCATCATGATGCGTTCATAATCCTCGGGAATTCTTCGGAAGCGTATTCGCCTGGCTCTAATGGAAAAATCCGTTTGTCGCAGCGAAAACAACGATCTGCGATCGGTTGGATTTACCGAGCTTTGAAAGAATGCTGCTCAGATAGTTCTTCACAGTGCTGTCTGCGAGTGAGAGGCGCTTGGAGATTTCGGCGTTGGTGAGGCCTTGTGCGATCAGCTCAATCACTTCGCGCTCGCGACCCGTAATGTTGTGAGCAAGGCATGCCTGCTCAAATGGCCTCGTTTCTTCACTGCTGCCCTGTTGTTGTGAGGGGCTGCGCCTTGTCTTGGGCTGTCTTCCATCGGCGCCTTCGCTTGCGTCCTGCCTTATACGCAGGATTTCTGAAACAAGGTCAGTTTCCATCATTTTCAGTTGAGTGATCTCGGAGCGCAGGCGCATCAGATCTGCTGTGTCCTCCATGTTGGCCACGGTATCATACAGGCTGTTTGTTTTTTCTCGCAGGTTTAGTAGGGCGAGGTAAAAGCGATGATAGATCTCGAGCTCGATTTGTCGGCACCTCTCGGCATCTGCTTCTTGCTTGATGGATTTAACGTACTCTGCAAGGTCATCCATGTTCTGGCGAATGTGCGCTTTTGTGACATTGTTCTGTTCGCGGCGGAACTCTATGACGAGCGCATAGAGTTTGTCTGGCTCATTTTGGTAGTCGGCCCAAAGGAGAGGGAGTATCCCCTCATCGGGAAGCAGCACACACTCACAGCTGTCGATGATGTCTGTCATTCCGAAGAAGGGTGCATCTGCCAACTCGGAGATATGCGGGTAATATAGGCGGCCTGCATGAACGGATTGCTCGCCGGCCATCGCTCTCATTATGTCTTGGAAGCCTATCGCCATCCACGCGCGCCGCTCTTCTGCGGGGAGTGTATTGAGAGGGGAGAACCGGTATGAATGAGAGGAGACTTCAAGACATGTTTCGATGAGTTCATCATAATGCCGCTCGTAGAAGGCACGTAGTTCTTTGCGTGCATCGAAGTCTGGAACTGCCTCTGGCATTGGTTTTCCTCCATGTTGTGCATGCCTAGTGGTGACAGCGGTATCTTAGTTGTGTCATGACTGTAGTACAAACTTTTTAAATATGGCAACTTTTATATTCGAGGCGCATGGGTAAAGCTGCTTAAAAATGGCCATCAAACACGGCTTTTGGTCGACACGTGCTCCCCTCCTTTGTCGTACAATGGCCGCACATGGAGTGGAATGCAGGCCGCTGACCTTACGGCGGCGCACCGACTCGCTGGGGTGCCTGCCACATCATGGTACGCACTCCGCGCCACATGACGCGGCCTGCCGGCAAAGAAGGGATCACCATGGAACGCAGAGCACCTCTCGTCGTATCCGCCGCGCTCGTCGCCTCGCTGGGTCTTGGTCTCACGGGTCTCGCGGCATCGCCGGCCTTAGCCTCCGAGGGTGGGTCGACGGATCTCTCTGGCCTGCTGGGGAGGCTCGCTCAGACGGAAACCGCCACGCCGGCTGACCCCGAGGACGCTTCTGACGTGACTGCTGACGAAGGGGCTTCGGCCGACGAGGCTGCTCCCGAAGCCTCAACCGCGAGCACCGAGGAGGACGGTCTTGCGGCCATAAAGTCGGGGCTGTTGGGCGGTGACCATGCGAGCGCTGCCAAGTCCGCCCCCACAGCCTCGTCCTCGGCTACCGACTCCTCCGCTTCGTCTCAGCCCGCCAAGCTGTCTGATGACCCCTACGCCATGCAGTTCGAGTTCGACGGCTCTGTCATCCAGCTGCCCTGCGCGGTCGCCGACCTCATGGATCTGGGCTTCGCCCTGGACGAGGCGGACGCCGGTGACGTTTTGGAGGACGGCTACACCGCCAGCGTGACCATGAACTTCGGCGATCCGGATGACTACATCTACGTCATCTGCAGCATCTATAACAACTCTGGCTCGGAGAAGCCGTTTGAGGAGTGCATGATCGACGACGTCTACCTCATGGCGGGCAGCTTGGAGGGGCACACCGTGGTGACGCCCGGTGGCATCACGCTGGGCGTCTCGACGCGCGAGGATGTCGAGGCGATCTACGGCCCCGCCGAGGACCCCTACGAGGACGGCGACTACGTGGCGCTCGGCTACGAGAAGAACGGTGACTACCGCGACTCCATGGACTTCACCATCGTGGATGGCGTGCTGTACGAGATCGACATCCACTCCTCGGGCGAGTACCAGGTTTCGCAGGCCGCTGCGGCGGCTCGCGATGATGCCGACGACGCCGAAGCCGCGGGGACGACGACCGCCACCGGGCCGGTTGAGCGCGTCTCGCCCGAGATCGCCGAGCTCTCGAGCGACCCCTACTCCTACCAGTTTAGCCTTGATGGGGTGAACTTCCAGCTACCGTGCTACGTGGCCGACCTGCAGGCGGCGGGCTTCATGCTCGAGGCTGGCGAGGCCGGAGACATCCTGGAGGACGGCTACCAGACGAGCACGAGCATGTACTACGGCGACCCGGATGACTACGTCTACGTCACGGTGACGATCTGCAACGTCTCCGGCTCCGAGCTGCCGCTTTCCGAGTGCATGGTGTGCGGCCTGTCGTTTAACGAGCGTACGCTTGGCGAGGCGGGCCACACGGTGGAGATCCCCGGTGGCATCGTTCTGGGCACATCAACCGAGGACGAGGTCATGGCCGCTCTCGGCGAGCCGGTCTATGCTTGGGAGTCCGATGACGGAACGGCTACCTCGTACGACTTCCAGGCAAGCCCGGATGACTTCTACAATTCCATCAGCCTGTGGTTTGACGAGGGCGTGCTGACCGAGATCTCGCTTTCGGTGACGCCGATGTAACGCGCCCGCCGAGCTTGCGAACGGTTTTGCTTTCCTGGGCAGTTGCCGGGCGGGTGATTGGCGTTTTAGGGCGCCGATCACCCGTTTTTCATGTCAGTTTTCAGAAGTGTTGCGAGGAGTTTGACACGCATGATGCCAATGCGATGATGTGCGATCGTGGTGGTCATGTGAAAAAGAGCGTCTATCTATGATCTAACGCCAGTCTGACAAGCACAGATCCATGAAAAGCCCGAGGTCAGGCCTGTTGAATCCCAAGCTTGTCATATGTGGGTAAGACGAATACCAGCTCCATAGAAATCACATGATAGTTCCTCCACTGTTTCGGTACCTTCGGCGTGACGAGATAGTCGGCCGAATGGGGGGTCTATGGGGAACGGGGACGCCAGGCAAAACGCACGGCACGCGGACGCATCGCAAGACGCCGGGTCGGACGCTTTCGAGAGAAGCGGCAGGCTAATTGGGGAGAAGGGGCGGGCGGCACTCTATGACGCCGCCTGCAAACGGCTGCTTTCCCAGAGGGTTATTCTTGCCCAGATCATGAGGGGGTTACTTGGGGAGTACGAGGGCTGTTCGGTTGATGAGATCGCGCGATCCTGCATAGAGGGGGCTCCTCACGTAGATGGAAGCTTTCTAGTGGGCGAGGGGGCGCCCCCGCTTGTCGCGGGTGTCGATGTCCGGGGTGCCTCGCTTACGGCCGGGCAGGTTGACTTCGATGTTCTTGTCTATGCAAAACGGCCTTCTGGCGTCTGTAATGGCAGGATGCGCGAAGATGCATCGGGGTTGACGGGGCTTGTGATCAACGTCGAGGCGCAGCACGACTTCAGTCCCGGCTATCCGTTGCTCAAACGCGCGCAGTACTATTGCGCCCAGCTGCTGGTAGCTCAGTATGGAACGGAGTTTACCAACTCGCATTACGAACGCCTGCGAAAGGTGTACTCGATCTGGCTGTGTACGAACCCGCCGAAGAGGCTGAGGGGAACTGTCGGGTGGTATGAGACGGGGGAGCGAACGTTCCCTGAAGGCACGTCAGGCTGGAATCGAAGCGCCTATGACCTTTTCGGCATCATCATGGTGTACCTCAACGACCATGATACCGGCAGGCGTGACGGGCATCACGGTCTGGTCAATCTCCTTTCGATGCTCTTCGTCTCCCGGCTGAGTGCCTCCGAGAAGTTGGAATTTCTTGCGAAGGAGTACAATATCGCTGTGTCACATGAGCTGGAAGGTGGTGTCAGGGCAATGGGGAGCTTTGCGCAGGGGCTGATGGAAAGAAGTTTCTCCGACGGCAAGGTCGAGGGAAAGGCCGAGGGAATTGTCCAGTCGCTCGAGAGTCTGGTGCGCAGCACGGGCTGGACGATTGACCGCGCCATGGACGTGCTAGGGATCTCCAGGGACGAGAGGCCGGACTACAGGGAGCGGCTTGCCCGGCGGCTTCAGTCGTGAGGGTGCGGCATATTCGCCTGCGCTGACGGAAATGGTTTTCCGAGCACATGAATGGGCGGGCAGCCGGAGGCTCTTTTCCTCGGGTTGCCCGCCCTTTTGCTTGCAGTTGCTAGGCTGCTGCCTGCTTACTCCCCATCGTCGCAAGGGGTGTAGGCGGGCGCGGTGTCGCTGACTCGCACGCCAATCACGCGTCGCAGCACCAGCAGCACCACGATGACGAGGACGATGCCGATCATCAGGCAGATGACCCAGTTCTGGATGAAGCCCGCCAACACGAAGCACGCAAACGAGATCCCCGCCACGGTCAGCGCGTAGGGCAGCTGGGTCGACACGTGCTCCAGGTGCGAGCAGTTGGCACCGGCCGAGGACATGATCGTGGTGTCGGAGATGGGCGAGATGTGATCACCGCACACGGCGCCGGCGAGGCATGCCGAGATGCCGATGGTGAGCAAAACCGGCTGGTCGGCGAAGATAGGCAGCACGATGGGAATCAGGATGCCAAAGGTGCCCCAGCTCGTGCCGGTTGCGAAGGCAAGGCCCAGCGCCACGAGGAAGATGATGGCGGGCAACATGTTGTAGAGCCCGGCGGCGGCACCCTCCATGAGGCCGGCGACGTAGACGTCGGCCCCCAGCGCCGTGGTGGTGAGCTTGAGCGTCAGGGCAAAGGTCAGCACGAGCATGGCGGGAACCATCGCCTTAAAGCCGTCGGCGATGCAGTCGGTCGCCTCGCCAAAGGTCACGACGCGACGGGCGAGCAGGTAGACGAAGGTGAAGACCAGCGCGATGAGGGAGCCCCAGGGCAGGGCGATCGACGCATCGGTGTTGCCGAAGGCCGCCGAAAGGTCGCCGTAGCCCTCGGCGCTCGGATCCCAGAAGCCTCCCACGTACATCATGCCGGCGATGCAGCAGACGATCAGCACGAGTATGGGCACGAGCAGATCCCACAGCGAGGCGCGCTTCTTGGTGATTGCCTTGCCGTCTCCCAGCGAGCCGAGGTTGCCGTCGCGATACGCCTTGAGCTCGGACTTGGCCATGGGGCCGTAGTCAAAGCCCATGACGCACAGGACGATGACGAAGGTGATGGTGAGCAGCGAGTAGAAGTTGTACGGGATCGACTGGATGAAGAGCTGGATGCCCGTGATTCCCGTGTCGAGCTCGGCCGCCGTGGCGGAGACCGCCGCCGCCCATGAGGAGATGGGTGCGATCATGCAGACCGGGGCCGCGGTGGAGTCGATGATGTAGGCGAGCTTGGCGCGCGAGATGCGATGTCCGTCGGTGACCGGGCGCATGACGGTGCCCACCGTGAGGCAGTTGAAGTAGTCGTCGATGAAGATGAGCACGCCTAGGACGAACGTGGCAAACGCGGCCCCGATGCGGCTCTTGATGCGCCGTGCTGCCCATGCGCCGAACGCGGCCGACCCGCCTGCCTTGTTCACGAGCGCCACCATGATGCCGAGCATGACCAGGAACAGGAAGATGCCGGCGTTCCACGAGTCACTGATCGCGCGGACGAAGCCGAGGCTCTGTTCCGCGTCGCCCTCGCCGATGGATCCCGAGATGAGGTAGTTGAGCGTGTCGATGGGGTTGAAGCCGGCCAGGAGCAGCGCCCCGACCAGGATGCCTACGAACAGGGAGGAGAACGTCTCCTTGGTGATGAGGGCCAACACGATCGCCACGATGGGCGGAACGAGTGACCAGAACGTGCCGATGAATTCCATGTACTGCCCCTTCCGACGGTCGAACAGGCTGATGCCGTTCATGACTGTCGGGAAGGGCGGGGTAGTGGTTGCGATTGGATCGCCGCTCTCGTTCTTGGCGATGCCGTGCCCGCGAGCCGCGGGCTGCGCGTGCGTCATGCCCCGTCTTCGCAACGGTCATGATAGCTCTCCACCCATGGCGTCCGACCATGGGTGACAGTGCGCGGGATGTTCTCCCACACCCCAGGCACGCAGCGTCGGAAAACCGCTGCGCCCTTCGGCGACATCCCCTTTCGCCCCACGGCCTATTCCGGGCCTCGCGTGGGGGTACTCTTGAATGTCGCGCCTCTATCATGCCTGTCTTGTCAAATGACTTGCAGCGCATTATGACTGCCTTTTGTGCGCCGCGCAACAGGAGGGGCTGTGGAGCACGAAAGTTTCTCTTGGCTTTCCGGGGTTTCTCCCTGCAGTTTTGGAGGCCCCATCTCGCCGTAGATGCGATGCGTTTCTTTGTTGGACGCCGCGAGGGCATGCGGGGCCCCAGATGAAGTGAACGTCAAGAAGCCCAGTGCCGAAAAAAAGAGCGCCTTCACCTTGCCTCATGCAATTATTTGTCCCACATGCCGATTATTCGAATTGGACTTGTGGAGGCCAGACGACGTAGCCTGACAGCCAGCACCCCTCCCTATGGAGCGGGTCAGTTCTATTTGAGGGTTGGTCTTCTGAAAGGGGAGACGTAATGAGCAGAGTCATGGATCGTAGGGGCTTTCTTAAGGGCGCCGGCGTTATCGGTGCTGCTGCAACGATGGGCGCTGCCCTGCCTGTGCTCGCACTTGCTGAGGAGGAGTATGCGGTTCCGATTGCGACCACCCATGCATGGGAGCAGCCGCTGGTTCCCATCACCGACTATGCGGAGGGCGAAGCCTATGACGTTATCGTAGTTGGTGCTGGTGTTGCCGGCTGTGCGGCTGCCGCTGCCGCCGCCGAAAACGGCGCGAGTGTCTTGCTTGTCGAAAAGTCGAGCACAATTACCTCTCACGGTCAGGATAACTGTGCCATTGGCTCTCGTTTGCAGGAAGAAGCGGGCTACTCCTACGACAAGGGAGAGGCCGCGCGTCTCATCTATGACTGGAGCCAGTCGCAAGCTAACTGGTATCTCATCAAGACGTTTGTCGAGAACAGTGCCGAGGTCATGAACCACATGATTGACCTTGCCGAGGAGCATGGCATTACCGTCTCGCTCAACGACAAAATGACCGCTCGTTCCGACTGGGACGAGCTCGAAGAGCGCTTCCGCCAGCTTAAGTACACTGCCCACAACTTCACCACGGAGGAAGAGCTTCCGTTCCCCGAGATCAACCTTGTCCAGATGCTGCACGACGTGGCAGTCGAGAATGGCGCCGTGGTTCTGTTTGACACTAAGGCGGAGCAGCTGGTCAAAGAGAATGAGCGCGTGACGGGCGTCATTGTTTCGGATGCTGAGGGATATAAGAAGTTCACCGCCAGCGCCGGCGTGATCCTTGCGACGGGCGGCATCTCATGCAACGCTGACATGATCCATGCATGGTGCCCTCTGGCAGAGAAGGCTGATCAGGTTGAGTATACGCCCGATAACGGTGCGACTGGTGACGGCATCGTCATGGGCATGCAGATCGGTGCGGCGCGCTCACGCTGCTACCCTGCGCCGCTGGTCCACCCTGTCAATCTCAACCCCATGGGTCCTGGCTTTGACACCAGCTGGCTTTTTGTGAACTGTGACGGCATGCGTTTCATGTGCGAAGTTGCCTATGAGCCAACAGTCACCAACGCCCGCATGAACTCGAAGAATAATATTACGTGGGCAATCTGGGATGCGCACTATCCCGAGCATGTGCAGAAGCAGGAACCCCACAAGTCGCAGGCCTGGATGGAGACGCTTGAAGAGGATGTCGAGGCGGCTGTGGAAAGCGGCTCTTTCCTGAAGGCTGACACGCTTGAGGGTCTTGCTGAGGCTATTGGCGTGCCCGCCGAGAACCTGATCGCTACCGTTGAGCGCTACAACGGCATGTGCGATGCCGGTGTGGACGCTGACTTTGGTGTGCCCGAGCGCTTCCTGAGTTCTGTCAAGGACGGCCCCTTCTATGCTACGCGCATCAACGCATGGACACTCGCCATTCCTTATGGCCTGCACGTAGATAATGAGTCCTGCGTCTGCACGGATGATGATACTCCTATTGAGGGCCTCTATGCAGTGGGTAACGTGCAGGGCGACTTCTTTGCGAACTCGTATCCGGTGGCTTGCCCTGGTCTTTCCCATGGTCGCGCTCTCGTTTTCGGAACGCTCGTGGGTCGCTGCTTGGCAACTGGGGAGAGGATCAACGCATATCAGTATGGTATGTAACGCTGACCCGTGCCTGTATGTAACTTGGGTTGAGAAAATGCAGGTTCAACACCGTTGCCTCTGAGCCCTAATGCCTCGAAAACGGGCGCCTTGTCGGGATGTGAACCGACAGGGCGCCCGTTTGCGCCTCTGCGGTGTGCGTACTTTGGGTCGGCGGTAGTCGATGGGGTATTATTGCTCGGAGATGATCCGAGAGGGTGTTGGCATATGAATCTGCATCAACTTACTTGCTTTCTTACCGTCGCAAAATGCATGAGCTTCTCCCGCGCCGCCGAGGAGCTGTTCATGACCCAGACGGCGGTCACTTACCAAATATCTCAGCTAGAAAAAGAGTTGGCGACGAGACTGTTCGATCGATCCCACCAGCGCATCTCTCTCACTCCTGCCGGGGCAGTTTTCGTTGACTGCGCTAGGCGTATCGTTGATGACATGAGGGTGGCATGTGAGAGGGTTTCTGAGACAGCGCGGTTTTCCGGCGGCGTCTTGAATGTCGCATGCTTTGGGGATGTCCTCTATCCCTTTCTGCCTCGCCTTCTGGCGGCTTTTCGCAAACTGACTCCTAATGTCTCCGTCAGGCTGAGCCAGCATAAGGCGCGCGACATAGTCGAGGGGCTCCATGGTGACGTCGTCGATGTCGGGATCATCACTGGTTACGGCGGACTACTGAGTGCGCAAAGCAGGATCGACAGTGCCCTGCTGTTTCGTGATCAGCATTACGCTATTCTGCCCGCGGATCATAAGCTTGCATCCCGGCGATCGATCACAATGGCAGAGCTCTATGAAAACAACGCCATCATGTATGCGGAGAAGGATCTGTTTTCACGTGAGGAGGACACGGGGGAATTTCATTCTATCACGTTTGTCGATGACCCCCAGAGCGTCAACGTGCTTGTCGCAGCGGGTTATGGCGTGAGCGTGAGCGTCGGCCATGTTCGTGACGTAGGGAATCCCCTGCTCGCCTTTGTGCCAATCGAGGGCGCGTATATGGATGTGTTTGCCTGCAAGCGACACGGCGATGTTTCTAACCTGACACAGACATTCTTCGAGATGCTCACACAGACGGATTATAAGCCCTTGTTGCGCGTTGCTGGCTTGTCGAAATGATACGAAGCATATGGCAATGGCGAGGACATCGCCGGGCGGTTGCGTGACAAGGCGAATCTCAAGACGCGGGTCGGGTGTCATCTACGTCATGCGGGCTGACATCGTTGAGGAGCCTGTAGAGAAACTCGATTTGCTCGATGTCTCTAACCGTCAGTTTGCAGGTCGAAGAGCTGCTTAATTTGCAAGCCCCAAACCGTGTGATATGACCTTGATAAGGCAGGACTATTTTTATAATCCACCATAGTTTACCTGCATGTTTCCTAGAACTGAATATCCGATCAACGCCGTTTCTGTTGCTACCATAGACATGGATTTGGTTGAGACATACACCAAAGAGACGCGTTGATCAGGCTCGCAAGAGAACAGGGGCTGAGCATGATTGCGAGTAAGGTTTTGGGGAGGCTTGTTGGGCGTAGGTTTACTGCCGGAGAGCCGGTCGGGGATGGCGGACATGCCATGGCGGGGCGGCTGGCCAAGTCGACGGATGGGCAATCGCGTGCTGGCTGTCGGGTGGAGCCCGGCCTTCTCTTCCTCCTCGGATTCGGGCTCTTCCTTGCTTGGGGGACTTGCGCTTCGCAGGCGAAGCTTTTGCTCACGGGGGATGCGGGCCCCACGAGAATGCTGGCGTTGATGCATGCGATCACCCTCTTCTCGCTCGCTGTCTTTGCGAACGCGCGAAAAGTGACACTCTATTCTCGCCACGCTTTGCTGGTGTTTGGGTGCCTTGCGCTGGCGTCGCCTCTCGTGGGGATGGGTATGTCTGCTCTGATGCATGGGGGAATGACCCTTGGCGTCGCCTCGGCTGCGTGCGAGGGGGCCGGCAGGGCGGGCCTGCACCTGTTGTGGGCAGAGCGGCTTGCGTGCTTTGAGCGGCGCATCGCTTGGCCTGCATATGCAGCCGCGTTTGTCGTGGCGCCCCTCGCGTACTGCCTGGTTGCGTTCGTCCCCGATGCGGCGGTGATCGCGATTGTCCCTTTGCTACTCATCGCGAGCTGCCTGTTCCTCTGGCTGAGCGCGCGTCTTGTCGGTCGCGGCGGCGTTCGTGGCGGCGCGCCCACGCAAGGAAGCGAGCGCGGCGCCTCTGGCAACGAATGGCGCATCCCGTGGCGCGCGTCGATCCTCGTGGTTGTCTTTTCGTTTGCCCACTACATGTCGCGTTGCTTTTCGGGCGGGTCGACGGTCTTGGGCCAGATGGGATGTCTGCTCGTCGGCCTCTCGCTATTTGTTGCCTGCACAACGCTGATCGGCCGCCTTGACCTGTGCGCGATATATCGACTGTGCCCACCCATCATGGTCTGCGCCCTGCTCCTCCACCTGCAGCGGGCGTATCTCCCGGCCCCGTTTGGCTGCGTACTGTCGTATGCGGGGTTTGTCGGAGCGATGCTGTTCGTGCTGCTCGGGCTTAACTGCATCTCCTTCCAGACGGGGACGAGAGCCGTCTGGCTGTTCGGCGTTGTCGAGGGCTTTCAGGCGCTCGCCCACTTTGCAGGTACCCAGGTTGGCATGTGGCTGGTCGGCACGAGGGATGCGGGCGTGTCGGCGCGCTTCGGACTTGACGCCACGCTGGTTACCTGCGTCGTGTACGGAACCGTGGTGGTGCTCGTGCTTCTGTGCATGGCGCTGCCGTCCAACCGAGGCGTGATGTCGAGCTGGGGCGTGGACCTTGCGAATGACGAACGGACGATGCGGCGCCGCAGGCCGTCGGGTCTGATTCGCGGGGTGCCTCTTGTGATTGGGGGTCGCTTCGAGGGCCTTGTCTGGCGATGTGGCAGCGTCGCGCGCTACTACGGGCTCACTCCGCGTGAGGAGGAGATCTTGACCCTAACTGCCCTAGACAAGACGCCACAGGAGATCGGAGACATGCTGTACATTTCGCGCAACACGGTGCGCGGCCACCTGCAACATGTCTACGCCAAGCTCAATGTCCACTCGCGTGAGGAGGCCATCGAGATCGTGGCGCAGTGGAAGCAACGGCAGGACGGGGCCAGGATTGTGGGCTGACACCGAGGGCACAGGCCACACCTCGCATTTGGCAGGTTGGCCATGCCCTCGCGTCAATCCGTCAGCCCATCAACTCATCTACCCATTGGCCCGTCAACCCATCAGGCGCGACTCCATCAGCTCGATGAGCTCGGAACGGCTGTGCGTGTCGGTCTTGCCGTAGATGTTGCGCAGATGGGTACGCAGCGTGCTCTCGGTGATGCAGGCTTCCTGGCAGATGCACCCGTTGTCATGGCGCTTGAGGACGAGCAGCGATATCTCTCGTTCGCGCTCCGAGAGGCCGAGGTCGTGGACGGCACGGGATAGCTGCTCGAGCGTGACGGCATCGACGTCGAGCTGGAATACGGTCACGGCGGCGCTCGTGCCTTGCGTGCCTCCTGTGGCTGGTGCCGTGCCGACTGCTGGGGCCCCGGGCATGCCGGCGAGCGCGCCGCCCAGCGGCTCGCCAGCACCAAGCGCGTTGTTCAGCGTGACGGGCTCCGCACCGCTTGCCCCCGCTCCTCGCGCCGACAGCAGCCGGGCGATGCTTCCCTCGTTCATGACGAAGGCGGAGGCAAAGACTGCCGCTAGGATGATGGAGGACGCTGCGGCGGCAAGGGGCACGGCTTCCAGATTGACAATCGAGCAGATGTACTCGCCGATGCTGCTGCATATGGTCAGACAGATCTGTCCGAGCGCGAATACGCAGGCGCCTCGCATCGGGTCGCACGCGCCCATGCGACCCCACAGCGTCCAGGTGAAGATGCGGAAAAATGCCCAGGTTAGTCCGATCGCGAGTGCCTCGTAATACTGTCGACCCGGCTGGAGGACAAGCGTGAGAAGGAGGCATCCTATGACAAGAGGAGTGATGAGCCGGTACAGTAGCGAGAAGTTCTCGTGCATGCCCTTGGTTGCCATTGCGATAAGGACGAGGGCGATGGAGATGCCAATGCCGGCGATGAGCGTAAAGAGTTCGGTCGAGACCTCGGTCTTTGTCTCAGAAAGATGGTTGGTCGCAACGAAGATCGCGCCGAAGAGTCCGGTGCCCAAAAACAGGCGCAGGGGAGGCTTTCCTGCCCTGAGGGGTGGCGTCGAGGCCATGTCCATGATGCTACGGGCGCCGACGCTCGACATAAGATCGTGTCGCAGAGCGAGGAGGATTACCCCCGAGATCAGAGGGAGGATGGGGCGAAACGTGAGCGCTGCAAGTGGGGTTAGATTCGCTTCGATTAGGCAGAAACCAAACGATATGCCGTAACCTGCGGCGACGCAGGCGAGCGTGTGGGAAGGTTTGGTGCGACAGAGCAGTTCTCCCCAGAGAACGACGAAGGCGGCGCTCATCCCATACAGGACGCGTCCGGCTGCCACTCCCGCAAGCAACGGATCGTCGCTGGTCCACCCGCTGATATACAGGATTGCCGTTCCGGCCGATGGGCCCAACGCTCCCAGGGCAATTAACCAACGGTATCTAAGCAGTGATCCGCGTTTCCATGTCAGTGCGGCAAATAGGGCAAGTAGGGTGATGAGCAGTATGGTGCCAACGTAGGCCCATCTATCAAGAACGGGAGAGACGCCTGGTGCGGGAGTCGGAAAGAGGGTAGGCGAGATGTCAATCGTCTGCCAGCCCAGGTAGCACCCAAGTCCCAGCGCGATGAGGGAGATCATTGCAACCGAGGAGATGCCATCTTCGTGCGACTGCATCATCGGCCTTGGTGTGCGCACGCAAGTTGTCACACTGCCAAGCGGCCCTGGTTGTCTGGCGTCTTCGCGCATGCTTGTCTCCCGCATCGTTCGATATCCAGGACATTTGCCATACTCCCAGTTCACACAGTATGGCCCAACTTCAATACCTCACAGTCTACCTCAGCTCTACCTCATATTTCACGACGTTTACCCAACGTGATGTATAGCCGTGATGAACGTCGCTGGTCTATTGATAGGAAGTGCAATGCGCGGTGCCAGGGCGATTGTGCGGCGTGCCTCTGTAAGTCATGGGGCGCCCGTACGACGCTATGGCCGTGCGGACATTGGAATCCTTTTTGAGGAGGTCATGTTTCGATGAAGGTTGCAAACGAGATGGATCGCCGCCACTTCTTCCGCGTGCTGGGTGCTACCGGTGCGGCCGCTGCCGTTGCCGCCGCCGGCGCGGGCTCTGCCCTCGCTGACGAGGCCCCTGCCGCTGGCGCCATCGCCCTTGGCGACGCTGCGGTGAACTTCTCCCAGGAGGTTGACGTCCTGGTCTGCGGCGCCGGCATTTCCGGCATGATGTGCGCCTACGAGACCGCAAGCGCCGGCCTCACCACGCTCATCGCCGAGCAGAACGGCTTCTACGGTGGCGACGCCATTTACTCCGCCGCCTGCATGATGTGCAACACCGCTCGCCTCACGCAGGAGGAGCGCCCCGAGAAGTACTCCACCATCGACGAGCTGCGCGAGCGCTTCGCTCCTTACTATGAGAACGACGAGGCTGGCCTTGATCAGCTCATGCTGCTCCAGGAGTGGGGCGGCAAGTGGATGGACCTCATGCACTACGACTGGGGCTATCAGTTCCAGCCCAAGATGGAGGGTCCGTACCAGCAGGCGTTCTTCCCGCAGGGCGGCATTTGCACCATGGCTGACGCCTTCGAGCTCATGGACTCCAAGCTCACCGAGGCCGGCGCCACCTACCTGTACGACACCACCCTCAAGTCGCTGATCGTCGACGAGGCCGGCGTCGTGTCCGGCGCCCGCTTCACCAACAAGGACGGCGCTTACGTCGACATCCAGGCCAAGGCCGTTGTCCTGGCTTGCGGCGGCTACGTCTCCAACCAGGAGTGGATGACCCAGTACGCCCCGGACACCGCCGACCTGGGCTGCATCGTCTCCGGCCGCACGGGTGAGGGCATCAAGGCCGGCCTTGCCGCTGGCGGTCAGCTCGCCGGCATGGTGACTCCCGGCAACTTCAACCCGCGCTACGAGGCCGGTCACATGCTGGGCATGCACTACCCCGTTCTGGCCATCCTGCCTAACGGCAAGCGCTTCTACTGCGAGACCGCCGTCCACGACGCCGCGACCGGCTGCCTGAACAACGGCTGGCACGAGTGGTGGAGCATCTGGGACAACACCGCCCAGAACGGTGTTGACCAGGAGGTCATCAAGCACGCCGGCGACAACGTCAAGACCGCCAACTCCATCGAGGAGCTTGCCGAGGCCATGGGCATGGGCCTGGACATCCTGCAGGCTGCCTTTGACAACTACAACACCATCTGCGAGAACGGCGAGGACCCCGACTTCGGCCGTACCCTGTTCCTGCAGCCGCTCGAGCCCCCGTTCTACTATCTGCTCAACGTCCCCGTGCGCTACAAGAGCAAGGGCGGCCTCGCTGTTACCAGCCGCTTCGAGGTCACCGACGCCGACGGCAACCCCATCGCAGGTCTGTACTCCTGTGGCTGCAACGCCGGCACTGAGGACATCGTTCCTGCCGCTGGCTCGGGCATGCTCGTTGGCACCAGCATCGCCGAGGACCTGGCGTAGGAGCCTGGGCGAGAAGCATCTGAGAGCGCTGGGCTGAATACCCGTCGCTAGCAGCCATGCCGGTTGACTGAGGGCGCGCAAACCCTGCCATGTGGGGTTCGCGCGCCCTTTTCGTCTGCGTGTCGTTCTTGCACGTTGTTTCTGTTTCTGCTCGTCGCGCCCAGATAATGACGTGCGCGAAAAAACCGTTCTGATGGACAGACTTTTCGGTTGTGAGGGAGTTGCTCGGGCGAGAGACGCCTGCATGCGCCTGAGTGGCCTGGAAAGTGGACAAATAGTTCGGAAGTGAGGCGATGTCAAATGCGCCACCGAGATCCAAGTCCCTCACAACCGGAAATTCTGTCCTGCGAAACAAGATTTTCATGCGCGGACGCATCATTGGACTTGATGCGATAATGGTGCATGGTGGCTGACGTCCTGAACGCACGTGGAGGAGGGTGCAATGAGCACGGAGCAGCACGACCAGCAGCTCGTTACGTATGTCGGTGCCGCGGCCTCGGATCTCCCGCCGGCCGACGGCATGTCGTTGCGCTGTCGCTTTGATGAGCCCGCAGCTACTGGCTTGAACTACTGCTCTGATGTGCTGGCTTTTCGGATTGACGGGCCATGTAGCGCCGATGAGGCGCTTGCCTGCCTTGGCGTGTCGCGCCCGATGCGTGCGCGCGTCTTTGCGAGCGGCCAGCTTGCACGCGACGGCGCACTTCTTGGCCGCACTGATCGTCTCGATGGGGGAGACGTCGTTGCCCTGCGCCCCCTGGTCACGAGGGAGCCGGGCCCCACGAGCGACGAGCCCGTGCGCATCCTGTATGAGGACGAGTTCATCCTCGCGGCGGACAAGCCGCAGGGGCTGCTCGTGCATGGCGACGGCACGGGCGCCGAGACGCTGACGGCACGGGTGCAGGGGCACCTTCGTCGCCGGGGGAGTCTGGCGGTTCCGCAGGCCCTTCAACGGCTCGACGTCGACACGTCGGGGGTGGTGCTCTTTTCCAAAGTCGAAGAGTTCCAGGGCATGCTCGATACGCTGGTCTCAGGGCATGCCGACGTATCGCCTGCGGGACGTGCGGGGGTGTGCAAGACCTACCTCGCGGTGGTCTGCGGCTCGTTTGGGAGCCCGACGTGCGATTGTGCCGAGCCCATTGGCAGGGATCGCCACGATGCCCGCAGGATGCGCGTCAGCCAAACGGGCCAACCCGCTCTCACGCACGTGCGTCGGGTTGCGATAGACGAGGGAGGTCGGTCCGGCCAGGGCGGTAGCGGAAGGGGCGGCGGATCGCACGCCTTGCTTGCCGTGACCCTGGGCACAGGGCGCCGGCACCAGATTCGGGTGCACCTGGCGCACCTGGGGCATCCCATCGTGAACGACCCGCTCTATGGCACGGCGGAAAGCCCGGACGGTCTCATGCTGCATGCCTATTCCGAGTCATTCATCCATCCGATCACGCACGAACAGGTGGATATCGTGGCCGGATGGCCCGAAAGGTTCGGCGCGTGGTTTGACGAGTCGCAGCTATGAGAAGAAAGCGGCAGCGGGCCTAGAAGGGCGACTTGGGGGAATCGCCGGCCCGCTGCCCAAGGGGGATGCCAGACGTCGATACGAAAGGGGGGAAACGATCGAGTCGGCCTTGGAGGGTTCATGCTTGGAAGGTTCACGATCACTCGCGACTCACGATGGATCGGGGCCGTTCGCGACAGCTCGCAACGGATGGAGGATCCGCGCTGGCGTCTTTCCTCCTCCCGCGCTGGCATCATAATGCCCCAAAACGTCCAAAGACGTGAGACCCGAATGGGGTGAGATCAGAAAACGGGTCATTACCTGCGATAATGTATGTGAATCTGTCTCCACAACTCATGCGGAAGCCCCGATATCGTCTAAGCGGGGTGATATGCGTGAAGGCGATTCATCCGGATGGGATGACATAGGAGCGCGGTGATTAGACGGCGTTTAGCGACCCCTCTATTTTGGGGTAGGAGCGCCTTTTGATGCAATGAGCCCACTAACCCTAGAGGGTGACCCTTCGGCATTGCCGGCAGACGGCGCGTGCACGCGATATGACATCCTACCGGTGACGACGTCTCGAACGCCCGGTCCGGGTCGCAGCCACGGTAGCGTCGCTGTCTTCGTGTTGCTGTCAGTCGTGATGCCCGCGCCGTTCGGCGTGAAAAAGCTGACATGTCGTAAGGCGGGTGGGGCGTGGGTGGGATATGATGGCCCATGCAGTTCGGTGCAAGGGCGGTTGCCCTCGACCGGATTTGATCGGGGAGACACGGGACACGGGCGAGGCGAAGCATGAGGGGTTCGGGTCTGGACATAGGCAAGCTGAGGGATATCGCCGACCCTTCGCGCACGCAGCTGCTTCGGCTTGTGGTCATGCTGAGCATCCCCACCGTGCTCTCAGAGCTCACTTCCATCGTCATGCAGTATATCAACGCGGGCATGGTGGGAGGCCTGGGCGCCAACGCGTCGGCGGCCATCGGGCTCGTCCAGACGTCGACGTGGCTCGAGTCGGGCATCTGCACATGCGTGGCCACCGGCTTTACCGTACAGGTGGCGCAGCTGGTGGGCGCGGGCAAGCTCGAGGACGCCCGCAACGTGCTGCGGCAGGCGCTTGTCGTCCTGCTGGCGCTTGGCGTGCTCATCGGCCTCGTCGGGGTGGCCATCTCCGGTGCGCTGCCGCGATGGCTCGGGGGCGACCCCGAGATCTGGGCGGATGCGTCAGGGTACTTTCTCGTCTACTCGTGCGGACTGCCTGCCCTGCAGATGGTGCGGCTGTGCACGGGCATGCTGCAGTGCAGCGGAAACGTCAAGACGCCCAGCATCATCAATGTCGGCATGTGCTTTCTCGACGTCATGTTCAACGCGCTGTTCATCTTCCCCTCGCGCACCGTCTCGGTCCTTGGGCTGAGCGTGCACGTCCCCGGCGTGGG
Source organism: Coriobacteriia bacterium (assembly GCA_963930185.1). Classification (GTDB taxonomy): domain Bacteria; phylum Actinomycetota; class Coriobacteriia; order Coriobacteriales; family UMGS124; genus JAGZEG01. The sequence continues at coordinate 39,858 of CAWVLT010000074.1, forward strand.
GCTGGGGGTGCCCGGGGCGGCCGCGGGCACGGCGTGCGCCCAGCTGGTAGCGGCGGCGATCATCCTGTTTGTGACCTGCGCCCGCTCCCCGGTGTTGAATCTGCGTCACAAGGGCAGCTGGCGCCTACGCGCCCATTGCCTCAAGACGGCGGGGATCATCGCCGGCCCCATGTGCCTGGAGCGCGCGGTGATGTGCGGCGCCCAGGTTGCCTCCACCGTCATCGTGGCGCCGCTTGGCACGATCGCCGTCGCGGCGAACTCCCTTGCCGTGACTGCCGAGGGCGTGTGCTACATGCCGGGGTACGGCATCTCCGCCGCCGCGACCACGTTGGTGGGGCAGTCCATCGGGGCGGGCAGGCGTGATCTCGCCAAGCGCTTCGCCCGGCTGGCTGTGGCCCTGGGCATGCTGCTCATGGGGATCATGGGTGTGCTGCTGTTCGTCTTTGCGCCCACGGCCATGGCCCTGCTCACGCCCGACGTTGCGGTTCGGGAGCTCGGTGCCTCGGTCTTGCGCATCGAGGCGTTTGCCGAGCCCCTGTTCGCCGCATCGATCGTGGTCGCCGGTGCCCTGCGCGGCGCGGGCGACACGCTGGTGCCCAGCATCATGAACCTGGCGAGCATGTGGGGCGTGCGCATCACGGCGTCGGCTCTGCTCGCGCCGCATCTGGGCCTGCGCGGCGTGTGGATCGCCATGTGCGGCGAGCTGTGCGTGCGTGGCGTCATCTTCTTGGTGCGCCTGTTGCGCGGTAAGTGGCTCGAGCGCAAGGACCTGGTGGGCAGGTAGTGGTGGTCAGGCTATCTCGGGGCAACTATTCGGACGTTTTTGGGCTCTCAGGGAGCGAAAAGTGTCCGGATAGTTGCCCTCGTGCCGGTTGCGCCGAATGCGTTGCACGTGTTACCCGCGTATCTGGCCGCCTACGTTGCCCGGCTTATGCCTGGTCATCCTCTTGATCCGCGCGCGTGCCGTAGGTGAACCAGCCCTGCGAGACGTTGGGCGCGTCGAAATAGACGCGCCGGCAGGCCTGCGCTCCGGTCAGGACGTTTTCGGTGATGCGATGCGAGACCGTGCGCGTGAGGTTCTCGGCCACGGTGGTGTCGATGACGTCGCAGTACAGCGGGGCAAACCGGCGAAACCACGGGTATTGCTCGTAGTAGGTGCGCCACACCTGGCCGTAGGGGCAGTGGTCCGCCCCGAGCTCGGCGACCCAGCCCGAAAGCGCCAGGTCGGCGTAGTTGTTGAAGTTGTCCATCGTGTCGTGCGGGATGCCCAGGCGGTCGGCCTTCTCGCGCAGCTGGTCGGTGCGGTCGCATGCCAGCTCAAAGACGATCTTCTGGATGAGGCCGCGCGCCCGGTCCTCGCCGAACTCCTCCACCAGGGTCTTTGCCAGGTGGAAGTACAGCATCGCGAACTGGCGAGCCGCCTTGCGCACTTCCAGGGCCTCGTGCGAGATGCGGTCGGCGTCCGCCTCGATGAGGTCGAGGCTGGTGGGGGAGGGGGACGGCTGGTCGGCGGTGAACTGGCTGGTGGCGGTTTGCGGGTTGTCGGGCATGTTGGGGTTCCTCTCGCTTGGGATGCGACGTCTGGGCAGATGGTGCCGGCACTTGCTGTCTTTGCGTCGGGCCGGGGCATGGCTGTCCGTCTGCTTGTGACTATCTGCTTGTGACTATAGGGCTTTTGCGTCGCTTCTCGCTGCTTGAAGCGCCCCTTTGCTCGAATTGCCTTGCGAGTGGTCTGCAGGTGGCTTGTCTGGCGTTTTGATTGGCTTTGCCAGTGCGGACTTTCTCGCAAGCAACAGCGGCCCGCCCCTGCTCCGTAGGTGGAATCAGGGGCGGGCCGCCTGCTTCGTTGGCTTGTCGGACGCCTTAGCCGCTGCGCTGGGTTTGCCAGACTCTAGGCGGCCATGTCCGAGCTCTCGTGCGTGCTCGCGGACGTCTCGGTCGCGTCGTCGTCGATCTCGAACGGCCGGTTGCTCGAGCGCACGCCCTCTCCAAGCTCGAGCTCGGAGAGATCGAAGCCCTTGTTGGTAAACAGGCGTGCGGCGTCAGTCACCGCAATGGGCGTGCTGGCGTCAACGTCGGCCAGGCTTACCGTGCCGTTGGCGCTCAGCTCCATGCTGCCGCTCGCATGCACGTCGCGGAGGTAGATGGCGCCGTCGGAGTGCCCTGTTGCTTTTGTGCTCAGGGTGATGTCGTTGGCACGCACGCCTCGCAGGTCAATGAACCCGGCGGCCAGGTTCACGTCACCGTCTATCTCAAAGCCGTCCTCGTAGACGCTGCTCCACTGGGTGGTGGTGACGTAGATCTCGGGGTCGTCGCAGACGATGTCGCCCTGCCAGCCGTCGGGAACGAGCACGTGCACGCGGTTGCGGTCGTAGGACTGCTTGCCCATGCCCACGTAGGGGTTGGTGATCTCGAAGTCCGGGCCCTGCTGCACGTCGAGCGTGATGGTCGAGCCGTCGACGTTGGGCACTGCCGTGGTGACCGAACCCGCGATGAACACGATGCCCCAGCCGTCCGCCGTCGTCGCACCGACGACGTGCACGTCGTCGTCAGGCGAGCGTCCGATCACGACGTCGGCATGCTGGGCGCGGGCGTTTGCCGTGACCTGGCTCACGTCGATCCGGTCCACCTTGTCGCCGTCCACGACGACCTCGGGGATCTCTGTGCCGGCCATGGCCTGCTCGATCAGGTTGTCGGGGCCTCCCACCACGCCCACGGCGCCGAACCACATGGCCACGGCGACGAACACCAGGAAGGCGGCCGTGATGGTGAACTTGACCCACAGCGGGATCTGCCTGCGGGGCTTCTCGACCTGCACCACGACTTGCGGCGGCATGGGCATGGAGGGATAGCTCTTTGCAGCGGTGGCCGGGCCTGACGTACCGGGCATGGTGGCACCTGCCTCCTTCTTGCCGCTTACGCCGCGCGAGATGCGCCGGACGATCCAGGCAACCGTCTTGACGAGTATCCACCCCAGCCAGTAGGCGACGAGCGCGAGCAGCACGGTAAGGCCCAGCAGCCCGATGACGAGGGCGGCGGTTGCAACGCCCACCGCGGCGGTGGCGGGCGGCGCCACGAAGAGCGTGGCCACGATCAGGGAGCACGCGAGCACGCAGGCGAGCGCGGCGGCCACGAGCGACGCGACGACCGCCCACATCGACAGGTACACGCCGGCCAGTGCGGCGATGAGGCCGATGGCGACCGGGAGCAGGATGATGGCGAGCATCACCTCGAAGAAGCCCAGGATCGCACGTCCTATGCCGCGCAGGACCCGGTGCGACTTCGCCGACTTGTCTCCTGTGCCGGCACCTGATGCCCCGGCAGTGCCTCTGTTGTTGCCGTCGAGGCCAGGCCCGCCCGCCCCCGTCCCTGCGCTTACGCCCGCACTTGTCGAGGTGGACGTTGCCTGCTGCTCGGCGCGCTGCGCCAGGATCGCGGCGGCGATGTCCTCGGGGCTCTCCAGCGAGGCAACCGCCTGCTCCTCGGTCATGCTGTCGTCCATGCGGTCGTCGATCTGCTCCTCGTAGAACTCGACCGTACTCGCACGTTCGCCTGCTTCAAGCGCGGCAAGGCAGCGTTCCAGGCGATCGAGGAACTCACGCTTGGTCATCGCAGGCCTCCTTCACGTAATCGTGGATGCGTACCATTTCGTTCCAGCTATCGACAAAGTCCCTGATGCGGGCCTTGCCGTCGGGCGTGATGCGGTAGTACTTGCGCAGCCGGCCGTTGTGCTCGACCGAGTACGTCTTGAGCGCTCCGGCCGTTTCCAGGCGCTTGAGGATGGGGTAGAGCGTGGACTCCGAGATCTCCACGCACGACGACACCTCCTTGACGATCTGGTAGCCGTACGAGTCGCTCTTGCTTATTGCGGCGAGCACGCAGGCGTCGAGGACTCCCTTCTTAAGCTGTGCGTCCATTGGGCCCTCCCTTCGTCTTTGCTGGCGCGGGCCCCTGCCATGGGCAGCTGGGATGCCGGCGCTGCCAGCTGGAGCCTCGGCATGAGCAGCCGCGTCGTCTAGTTGCCATTGCGCCCGCCTTTGCGGTCTTTCCAGATCACGGCGATCGTGACGATGATGATCGCCGTGCCGATGACTTCCATGGCGCCTCCTTTGGTTTGTGGCACGCTACTTTGCAATGCCTAATACCATGCGATACATAGTATGTAATGCATAGTATATGGCATTGCACATAGTGTCAAGCACAAATCCGTGGGAGAGTGGTGTTCCGAAAGGCGGATGCCTGCCGGCTATTACGGATACCCGCCGGCTACTGCGGATGCCTGACGATTGCTGCGGATGCCCGCCGACTGCTGTCGGCCATGCGCACTGCGCTGGCGCGCAGGGCCGGCAGCAGTCGGCGGAGGCCGGGGCAAGGGATTCGCCGTCGCGGGGGCGCTACTTTGCGAGGAACGTCCTCTGGCTGCCCTGCACCACTTCGTCGCCATTGCGCAGGCGGCCTAGCAGCAATGGCGACTCGGGGTCGTGCTGGGTACGGTAGTTCTCCAGGGCCTTGCGGGCGTCCTTGTTCGCGTAGCAGTAGTGGCAGCCGTTCGGGCAGCTGTCGTAGGCTCCGATGTCGCGGCTCTCGATGCAGTGGCATCCGGCGCGCGTCCCCTTGTGCTTGAGCTTGCGGAATTCGATGCCGTTGGCGGCACCGAGCATCTCGAGCGTCATGCAGCCGCTGGGGTTGATCCCGTAGCGCGACCAGTCTCCGTTGGTGCCGCACGTCTGGATGCGCATGCCGTGCGCGGCGGCGATGCGCCCCAGCCCGGCGGCAAGCTCGTCCATGTCCTCCTCGGTGAGGGGTATGAGCTCGGGCATGTTGTAGCGCAGCTTCTTGTAGATCTCGACAAACGAGAACACGCATCGATCCACGTGGCCGACAAGCCGGCCGCACAGGTAGTCGAACGTCTCGAGGTGCCGGGCAATAGTGTAGGCGCTCGTGAGCAGGACGGGGTCGTAGCGCCAGCAGATGCGCCTGGCTCCCACGATCCTCTCGAGATCGTAGAGCGTCTCGACCGAGTCGTCGATGGAGGGGACGAGCGGCTCGACGTCGCGTCCGTAGGCGGTGATGGTGTACTGGAAGTGCGTGTTGAACCGATCGGTTATCTCGCGTAGGCGCGCTAGGATGGGCGCGTAGTTCTTGCTGCAAAACTCGACCACGTCCACCTTGTCGGGCGTGAGCTCGTAGCGGGTGACCCTGTTGGGGAACAGCGGGTTGCGCGAGAGCGCGTAGCCCTCCTCGAAGCGCCTGAGCAGCCAGGACGTGTACCACTGCACGGTGTCGGTGCGCGCTCCGGTGTTGATGATCATCTGACTTGCCTTTCCAATTAATCGGAGAGGGGGGCTATCCTGTGCTGTTAGGTCGTAAATGCAGACTGATGATAACCCGTCTGATGGCTGGAGGGATTTACTGTGACAGGGAAAAGACACACAAAGACCCCGCCTAGACTGTAAGAAATTAAGTCTAGACGGGGTTATCGTGCGGGGAGGGGCCATCTACAGCTCGGACGTCTTGCTCTTCCCTATCCCTGGGGTCGGAATCGACGTGTCGCGCTGGGACGGACTGCTGCTATGCTCCCATCACATTGCGCGCAGCGATTCGGCCGAACGCCAGGCATTCACCGATGTTGCCAGCGCCCTGATATTTGTCGCACCACAGGGAGCCAAACTCTCCGGCGGAGTACAGGCCGGGTATGGGATTCCCGTCGATGTCGATGATCTGAGCCTTTTCGTTACGACGAGGGCCGCCGTCTGTGTTGAGAACCTCTGGGCAGCACTTGACCGCGTAGAAGGGCGGTGTGTCGATGGGGATTAGCGTATCGGCGGGACGATGGAACTGCTCGTCATCTCCGGCGGCGACGGCGGCATTCCAGCGGTCGATCGTGTTGACGAGTTCCTCGACTGGCACGCCCATCTGCTCGGCAAGCTCCTCTATGGTGTCTGCACTATAGCCAAAGCCGTCGGCAACCGGATCGACGTCGAACTCGGACTCGGTTACCTGCGTCTGGGTGAGCAGCGTGTTGGTCGAGGCGTACTCACCAAGATAAGCGCTATTGGACAGGCCGTTGCTGTCGAAGATGAACCAAGAGGTAATAGGCTGGCGGATGTTCGCCCAATCACCGCCGATGTTCTGATGACCGTGGCGGCAGCCGTAGTTCAGGGACAGGTCGGTGTCGCGCCAGTCCTTGTACATGGTGCTGCCATCCCAGTCCTGATAATAGCGACGCCCGTTGATGCCAACGCTGATGCCCTGGTTCTTCTTGAGCATGCGGTAGACTGCCATCTCGGAACCGTCGAGCTTGATAGCATTGTTCCAGCCACCGGCGTAGCTGTTCATGTGCCACATGTCGGCGCCGCACTTGGCGCAGATGCGATGTCCGTCACCGGTGTTACACACGCCGGCCGCGGGGTGGGAGATGGGCAGGGATAGATAGTCCTGTTTCATAACGTCATCGTTTTCGAATCCGCCACAGCACATGACAACGCCCTTATTTGCCTTGGCATAGATGTTCTTGCCCCCGTACGAGTAGATGCCTCCGAGGATTCTCTTGTCTGCGGGATCCTGGATGAGGGCGATGAGCGGAGCCTCAAACAGGCGCGTGACGGTATCCGTATGTTCGCCGAGCTTGAGGTCGAGCCACATGACCACATGGGTGATCCCGTCAGGGTTTTCGCCGTTGAGTGTTACCCCGGTGGCATGGGCCTGCTGAGGGTACTCGCTCCACTCAGAATAGTCGCTGGGGTAATCAACGACCATGCTATCCGGTGCCCCAAGGGAGCTGAACCACTCGCGGTGCAGGGCCGTTTCCTTGGCAAAAGCCTCGAGAATGGCATCGGGCGTTGCCATGAATTCGCCGCGGAGCTCCTTGAGATAGTCAAAGAACTGTGCCTCATCGTCGGTGACCAATACAACGCCCGAGGAGAAGATGCTGTTGCCTCCGCCAAGTTGCGCGGCACCCTTCTCGAGTAGAAGGACCTTGTCACCGGAGCTCTCGGTGGCAATGGTCAACGCAGTTGCCATTCCGGCTGCGCCACCTCCCACGACTATCTCGTCATACTCCTCATCCCAGACGATCTCTTCGACGGAAGAGGCCTCGTCGTTGCTGGGAGTCTCCGTTGCAAATGCGGAGGCGCTTGCCATCATGGAAGCGGCCGCTGCCCCAAGGGAGGCTGCGCCGGCAGTCTTGATGAACTGCCTTCTTGACCGAGCGAGCTGGTTGATAGACTTTGCCATATCGATTCCGCCTTTCTGTGATCGTCCGGATCTATTGCGAGACATTGCCGGCCTTTGACCTTGTTGCAAGTCTCGCATTGGCCATCTCGATCGTATGACTCACCTTTTCGTTGCGATAGTCTGCGAAAGGGGGACACTGCCTGTGGGGGTTGGCCGTGGGTTGTTTTCGGGCCATCACCCAAAAGGGAGATTCTTCCCATGCCATGCTTTGCTGGTATCATGAATACGGGAGGTCTGCTATGTGGGGGCGACGTGCTTTGGCAACCGTTCGCGATTCTCTTGCGGACTCGGTTGGCTTTTGGGGTTGGTATAGCTTTGCGTATTGGTCAAGCAACCAAATCTATCCGGTGACGGAGGCGACGTGGTGGCTAGATCAATTTCTCTTTTCCTGCATCGGCTGCGTCGTGCTTTCCATATCACTGGTTGCAAATCGTGGTCGATTTCCTCGCGTTGACATTGTTGAAAAGGTCGCACTCATCGTCTCTATTGCCTCCCTTGGTATTCTGGGCAGCAACGATGTCTTGGGTATTTGGCTGCCGTTAACGATTGTCGCAATCGTCTCGGTTGGTCTGTGGACGTCTTGGAATATGGTCTGCTGGGGTGCCTTCTATTCGCAGTCGACCGCCCAGGTTAATCTCAGGCGAGTCCTCGTATCTCTCGTCGTCATTGCCTTGATCAAGCTTTTGACCTTTCTCCTGCCTGGGCCTTTGGACATGCTGCCCATCCTTATCATCCTCGTGTATATGCACGTGATTGCACTGGGGCGGGCGGACGGCACGTTTGTAGTTACAGACGATGAAGAGCGTCACGTTGCAAGTGGGGCTAGGCTTATAGCGTCGGTATGGCAAATCCTTCTCGCCGTGGTGATCTTCGTTGCCATGTGGTCATTTTTGAACATGTTGCTTGTCACGAATATAGGCCATATCACACAAGGTGCCTCCGAGTCGCAGTGGGCAGTCCCGATGGCCCAGGTCATCGACATGGGTTTTGGCTTGTTTATGCTCTGGTGGACGCGTCGGGGGTGGCATGCGGTTGACTGGTCGTTGTTCTGGCAAGTGGCCTTCTTTTTGCTGGCTCTTGGCTTGCTTACGGTGTCGATTGCCGGATCGATGCGCATTGCCCAGGTCTTTGTGAGCGCTTCATCCGTTCTGGTGTTCGTGTTTTCCGGATACTTCTTCATCCAGCTCGGTCGAAGGGGGAGTTTCTCCCCGGGAGTTGTTGTTGGTGCTGGCTATGCAGTTATCTCGGGAATCGACTGGCTTGTGCGGGGCATTGTCGTGCTGGGAGATGTTACAACGAGTAACGAGAGCTTCGTTCCCATTTTCCTATTTGCGATTCTTGTTACTATCGTCTTTTTCCTGCCTGCCCGCTCGCCGGGCATGCAGATGCTCACGACAGAATTGGCCGACAAAAACAGAGACTCGGATTCGGGCCGCATCGCACGCTGCAAGCAGCTTGCCGCATCTTATGGGCTAACGCCTCGCGAGACGGACGTTCTGGTGCTTCTTGGCAGGGGTCGATCAACGCCGTATATTGCCGAAACTCTTTTTCTTTCCGAGAACACTGCTAAAACGTATAAGCGGCGCATATACAAGAAGCTGGATATCCATGACAAGCAGGATCTGCTTGATCTAATGGAAAACGACTAGCGTTGGCATCAGCGGAAAGCGGGAATGATAAGGCTTGGTTTACGGCTGGTCTGCCCGCTGTGTGACTTAAAGAGCGGGATAGGCGATACGGCATGAAAATGCTTTGCAACTGGACGATTTGGGGTTTAATGCCGGAACAAGACCTTAAGAGGAGTGCTGGTGGAAGATAGCGTGTGTGATGAGGCTGAGTTGCAGCATGGGGAGCCTTCCCAAACGAGCGTCTTCGACGTCGTGGAGCCTGCGGATCGCGTGCTTTCCGAGGGGGAGCGCGAGCTGATATATGCGTTGCTGTGCGAGCCTGAAGCTGCCTGCGGGACAGACGTCGATGCGGGCATGCCTGTTCCGGTTTTCAAAGCGTCCAGCTTGAGGAGACGCCTCGCGCATGCGACGGCAAAGGCGTCGGCCGCAAAGGCATCGGTCGCCTCTGATCCCGCGCTGCCAACAACCCAGGCACAGCGCATCTTGGGACTGACCGTTGTCTCGTCGACGTGGGCAGTCGAGGGGAGCAGCCTCACGTGGGCGGCCCTCGCCCTCAACGGAAGCCACGAGTACGCCTACGCCTTCCCGCGGTTTGACGTGCTGGCCTACGATGCTCAGGGCGAGCTGATCGGGCGGGGCGAGCGCACGTGCTTTGCGGTTGCCCCGCTGGGAAGGCTTGCGGCCTCGGGAGCCTGGGATCTCGGTGAGGCGGCGGGAGATGTCGCCAAGGTCGTGGTCGTGGCGCAGGAGTCTGGCACCTCCTGCCGGCTTCCTATGGACGTCGGGCGCGCGCTGCCCTACCCGGTCGACGACCTCAAGGTACGGCGCCGCTGGAGGCGTGGAGGCCTGGTCGTCACGGGGATCGTGCTCAACCCGTCCCCTCGCCTGCAGACGATTCGCGTCACCGTGCTGCTCCGTGCGAAAGGCGGAGGGCTGCTCGCGGGCCTGACGGTGTTCGTGCCGCAGGTCCCCGCGCTTGGCGAGGCGACGTTTCGGATCGAGTACGACGGGCCCGGTAGCAATTTCTCGGCTGCTGAGGCGATCGCCGAGCCCTGGGGTCCCGAAAACTAGAAGGACGGTTCGGCGGAATCGGTGGCGGGCCCGCCCCGATCTCATCCGAGCCGTCCTTGTGCGGCCTGCTGCGCCACAGCCCGAGCCCCGAGCGTCCGCCTGCTCGCCTTGTTTTCGCTTGCCCTACACCACTTGGAAGATGAAGAACTTCAGATAGCTACTCTCGGGGATTCCCCAGACGATGGGGTGGTCGGGCGCCTGCTGGCGTACCTCGACCTGACGCAGCTGCACGCTGGCGCTGTGGGCTGCGTCGGCGATGACCTTGGCCAGGGCCTGCTCGTCCACGAAGTGCGAGCAGCTGCACGTCGCCAGGTATCCTCCGCGCGGGAGCAGCTTCATGGCGCGATAGTTGATCTGACGATACCCCTTGAGCGCCTCGCTCAGGTTGCGGCGGCTCTTGGTGAACGCCGGCGGGTCCAGGATGATGAGGTCAAACGGGCCTCCCTCGGAGCGGCCGCGATCTGCTTCCAGGGCGGGGAGGTATTCGAACACGTTGGCCTTGGTCCAAGCGCTACGATCCTCGAAGCCATTGAGGCGAGCGTTCTCTATGCAGTGGTCAACGGCAAGCTGGCTGGCGTCCACGCCGCGTGCGAACTGTGCGCCCTGCGACAATGCATTGAGCGCGAAGCTGCCCACGTGCGTGAAGCAGTCGAGCACGCGCCGGCCTTGGGCGAGCCGCGCAACGGCGCGACGGTTGTACTTCTGGTCCAGGAAGAAGCCCGTCTTCTGGCTGTTCTCGAAGTCGATGTCGTAGCGTACGCCGTTCTCGCTCACGATGCGGCGCGGCTCGATTCCCGCATGCGCCATCTCGACCTCGGTGAGCGTGGCGTTGGAGGCTGGATCGTAGAAGCCCTTGTACAGCGGCAGCCCCTCCTTCTGGCGCGTCGATGCGTCGTTTCGCTCGTATATGGCGCGGACGTCCTGGCCGTCTTCCTGCAGGACCTTGAGCATCAGCGGGTAGAGCGTCGGGCGGAGCCGCTCCATGCCGACCGTCAGGCACTCCGCCACCAGCACGTCGTCATAGCGGTCGACGATGAGGCCGCCAAAGCTGTCTGCCTCCGAGAAGATGAGCCGGCAGCAGTCCGTGTCGTCCTCATGCCCCGCCATGCCGGCGCGACCCATCACGGCCTTGCGATATTCCCAGGCCCAGCGGATCTTGCGCTCCCAGAAGGCGCGGTCAAACTGATCGTTGGCGTTGCGCGAAATGAGGCGGATGCGGATCTTCGACTGCAGCGAGACGAGGCCGGTCCCTAGATACGTGCCTTTCTCGTCGGCAACGTCCACGAGGTCGCCGTTCTCGACGGGTCTGCCGTCCAGCGGTGCCGGCGAGATGGTGCGCACCTCGGCGTCGAACACCCAGGGGTGGCCGTGCTCGATCGAGCGGGCGCCTTTTGCGCTGATGGTGGCTATGGGAAAGCGTCGGAGTTGCTTCATGGTGAGGGCCTTTCTTGGCGGACGGCCGGGGGTGTGCCTGCTTGCGCGTCGGGGCTTCGGCTGCGCGAGCGTTGTGCGTTATACGTACACGTGCGATTCTAGCAGCCGCCGCCCGTGCATGCCGGTGTCATTTTGATGGCCGCGAGCGGCTGTCTGGGGGACGTCATGCCGATTGTCGGCGTTTCGGTTTTGCCCGAGACGGCGGGGATGGTGGCCCATGCAGCGCAGAGACGGTTTTCTGCCATTTTTTGAAGGAGATGAATTTCCTATAATTCAAATAGGGAATAAATTTCAACGATTATTTTCAGGTAAGTGTTACTCGATCACTAGAAGTACAGGTATGAGCAGGCATTTTCCTATAGGCCGTAACACCGCATAATAGAAACGTGTCGAAAAGTGTCCCTGAGATAAATCATAGTAAGTTGATAAGAAATTCATTCCCTCAAAAAAACGGCGCGAAGAGACGTTTTGAGTGTCGCGACCGTTCCAGACGGCCCCAGGCGCTCGTCGGCCATGCGCCGAGCGCGCTAGCCATGCGCTAGCCATGCGTCGGGTGCGCACCGATTGCGCCATCGAACGCATGTCAGCCGTGCCAATTGAACGTGCGTCAGCCAATGCCTGCCGGCTGCACGGGAAGCAAACGTCAAAAGGTGGTTAGTCGGAATAGCATAGCGGCGTGTCGGAGCGCCAGAAGGTGGCGGAGGGAGAGGGATTCGAACCCTCGGAACGGGATCACCGCTCAACGGTTTTCAAGACCGCCGCATTAAACCACTCTGCCATCCCTCCGCATGAGATGGTGAGACAAGATGATACCTCATGCGCGCCATCACGTGACCGTGAACTTTGCGATTCTACATGTCGATGGTAACGCCGCTCGGCCCGATGACATCCAGCGTGAGCTGACGGGCGTACTCGATTGGGTCTGCTTCCGTGCCCAGCGACTGGTGGGCGTAGGCAAGGTCGTAGGTATAGTCCTTGAGCTTGAACACCTGGTGCCAGCCCGAGTCGGCGCTCACGTGATTGATGAGCGGCGTCCACATGGGGTCGACCAGCTCCACCTCGCTGCCATCGCCCACGCGTTCGAACGCGCAGGTGAAGCAGCCCTCCACGTTCTCTATGGCAAGGGGCTGGTTGCTCAGGAAGTTGCCGAGGGAGTACACGACTAGCGTCGTATCCCCCGTCTCGTTGCCGTTGACGTCGAGGGCGGGCACCCATTCGATGGGCTGAATCACATGCGGCCCAAAGCCCAGGACCAGATCGACTCCCAGGTTGGCAAGGTGCTGCGCGTAGTAGCGCTGCAGGTCGTTGGGCGTGGTGGAGTTCTCGTCACCCCAGCTCATGGCGACGATCACCACGTCGGCCCCCGCCTCGTTGCGGGCGCGCTCGACGTCGGCCGTCATGGCGTCGACGTCGGCTTCGGCCACCGCCCACTTCTGGTCGTCGGGCAGCACGTAGCCGTTGAGCGAGTCGGTGTAGGCGAGGAAGGCAAACCGGATCCCGTCACGCTCGGTCACCCTGATCGTTGCGCGGTCCTCGGCACTCACGAACGTGCCCGTCGTGAGCATCTGGGGGTAGGCCGACCAGGTGGCGCTCGAGTTGAGAATGCCCTCGAAGCCCATGTCCCACGAGTGGTTGGTCGCGGTGGTACTCAGGTTCCAGCCGGCGTTGACGACGTTCTCGGCGACCCCCGCCGGCGAGTTGAAGACGGGGTAGCCGGAAAGCCCGAGGTAGTCTCCGCCCAGGATGGTCTCGATGTCGATGAAGTTGAGGTCGTGCGTGGCGAGGATGTCGCTCACGCCGGCATACATGGGGGTGAAGTCGTACCAGCCGTCGCCTATGGTCCCCGCGTTGGCGTCGGCCTCGTCGACCACGGGCATGTGCATGAGGTTGTCGCCGACGGCGGACAGCGTCACGCGCGAGTAGGTGGTCTCACGCACCACCGGCAGCAGGTCGCGGGTGTCGGTGGTGGTCTGGCCAGACGAGCCATCCGGGCTGGTCAGCGCCTCCGGCCCCTGCGTCGACGTGTTGCCGTCGGCGGGCGCGGTGATTCCGGCATCGCCCTGATCGTCTCCGGAGCCCGAGCTCGTGAGCATCCGCTCGGCCACGCAGGTCATGAGGACGGCGGCGATGGCAATGACGAGCAGCCCCGCCACGATGGCGATGGTGAGGACGGCAGGGAACGCCCGCGATGAGCGCCTGGGTGCCATGTGCTGGGCTGCGTGTTTGCCGATCGGGCGGGACATGTCTGGCTTCCCCTAACTTACCTGCGTTCTCGCGTCCGCATGGCCGTACGGGCGGGGGACGCGAGGGCTTTGACGATGCTTCGGCGTGGCGTCGGGGCTGGTTCGGGTGCGTAAGGGGTGTGTTGGAAGGATGACGCGAACAACCAGTGCACAAGATACACGAGGCGAGGCGAATCACATCGCTAGAATCAAAAAACGTTGCCAAAACGAACAAGTCGGACGAGGAGATGTGGGGCCGTGGATCACCTGGGTCATGACGATGAGCGCTTCATGCGCCTTGCCCTGGAGCAGGCGTGTCTGGCGGCCGAGCAGGGGGAGGTGCCTATCGGCGCCGTCGTGGTGTGCGAGGGCGAGGTCGTCGCCCGCGCCTACAATCGCCGGGAGCTGGACTTCGACCCCTCGGCGCATGCCGAGTTCTCGGCGCTCGTCCAGGCGTCGCAGGCGTTGGGGCGCTGGCGGCTTACGGGCTGCACGGTCTACGTGACGCTCGAGCCCTGCCTCATGTGTGCCGGCCTCATGGTTAACGCCCGCATCGACCGCTGCGTGTACGGAGCGCCCGACCCCAAGGGCGGTGCGCTGGGTACGCTCTACGACGTGAGCCACGATCCCAGGCTCAACCACGAGTTCGAGGTGACGCCCGGCGTTCTGCACGAGGAGTGCGCCGAGCAGCTGCGGTCGTTCTTCGCCGAGCTGCGCCGCCAGCGCAGGGAGGCGCGCGAGAGGGCTCGCCTGGCGGGCATGGCCAGCGAGACCGGCGCGACTGGAGGGGAGGCTGCCGCAGACGACGGGGCCGATGGCCAACGTGGCTGACGGGCCATGCTGACCGCTGGTGTCACCACGACAGACGACGGCTGGGCCACGCCTGCCGGCGGTTGCACCACATCTCGCTAGGCCACGGTGTAGTACTGCTCGATGAGGACCGACGCGATGATCTTGGTGCCGTTGTTGTCGAAGGCGATGTAGTACGTGCCGTCTCCCTCGTACACGAAGTAGACCCATCCGCGCACGGTCTGGCCGGGTCCCACGGGCCCCATGGCGGTGACGTCATCGACAAAGTAGGGGGCCGGGTCGTCCTGACGAGCGTATCCCGGGTTGAACTTGGCGTAGAGGTCGGCGGTGATGGCCTCTGCCTGCGAGGAGTTGTTGGTGATGGTCACAGGCACGCCCACGCACCATCTGCCGTCCCACACCGGGTCACCGGAGACGAAGGTCTGCGTCCACAGGTAGGTGTCGCGATAGCCGTCGCCGTCGCTGTCCATATCCCTGTCGAAGGTGAGCGTGAGACCTCCCACGTCAAAGGGGCTCAGCTCGGGCACGGCGGTGCTGACGTCGAACGTTCCCAGGCGGGCGGGAATCGCGCGCATGCCCGTGCTGCGCGAGCTGGGGATGTCGATCTCGAGCTCGGTCTTGGCGCCGAGCAGGTTGTCGAAGCTCAGCGTGTAGGTTCCCGCACCCTTGTAGAGGATGTGCGCGGTGCCCGATACCTCCTGGCCCACCGGGATGTTGCCCGTGGTGAGCAGGTCGTCGTCAAAGTACGCGGTGATGTCGGTCTGGCTCTGCCCGTTGGGGTCGAGGATCTTGCAGTACAGAGGGCTCAGGACGCGGCTCATCTCGTCGTTGTTCGTGACCGTCGCAGGGACACCCACGATCAGGGCGCCGTTGTTCTGGGACTGGGGGTTGTCTATCTGCGTCCACGCCCACACGCTCGAGTCGACGTCGAGGGCGACGATGAGGTTCTCGAAGTCGACCGCACCTTCGGGGAGGGTGTCGACCGGCTCGGTCTGCTGCGCGTTGGGATCCTCGATTCCGAGGATCGAGCAGCCGCTCGCCATAGCGGCGAACATGGTGCCAGAGGCTAGGGCGGCGATGAACTTGGCGCGCGTGAGCATGGTCTCTCCCTGCGTGATACGGCAATCCTTCGGTCTGCGCGTGGCGAAGTCGGTGCGAGGTGCGCATAACCGAAGAAATATGATAGCCATTTTCCCCGCATAACGCAAAGCGCCCTGGTCAGATGACCCGCCAGGGCGCCTCTCGGGGCGCTTTCTCTGGCCTCGTGTCCTCTACGTGTGTCGCCCGAACCGACCGGCCGAAGGCCCGCGCCCGCGGCTTCGCGAGCTGCTGAACATGCTGCGGGCGCTGCGCGTGGCGGCGCGCTTGGGGTTGGGCACGATGCGCCCTGCGCCAAACGAGAATCCCTCGGGCTCCCACACCGGCACGAGTTGCTTGGTGAAGTACTCAATCTCGCGCAGGGGGCTCACCTCGTCGGGTGCCATGAAGGTGAAGGCGACGCCGCTTTCGCCCGCGCGGCCCGTGCGGCCGATGCGGTGCACGTAGTCCTCCGGGTCCAGCGGCACGTCGAAGTTCACCACCCAGTCGATGCCCTCCACGTCGATGCCGCGGCTCATGACGTCGGTTGCCACGAGGATCTCGAGCTTGCCGGCGCGGAAGTTGGCTAGCGCGCGCTCGCGGTCGCGCTGACGGCGGTCGGCGTGCATGACGCCCACCGTGCGCCCGCCCTTCTCCAGGGCAGCCGCCACGGCGTCGACGCGCTGCTTGGTGCGGCAGAACACGAGGACTCGGCTCGGCTTGCCCTGCTCGACGAGGTGTGACAGCAGGCTCACCTTCTGCCCCTGCACCACGGGGATGAGGCGCTGCTCCACGGTGTCGGCCGTCTGGCCGGCGCGGGCGATCTCCACGTTTGCGGGGTCGTTGAGCATGGAGGGCATGCTGCGCTCGATGTCTCCCGAGATCGTCGCCGAGAACAGCAGGGTCTGGCGCTGCTTGGGCAGCTGGGCGATGATCTTGCGCACGCTGGGCCAAAAGCCCATGTCGAGCATGCGGTCGGCCTCGTCAAGCACGAGCACGCGCACGTGTGAGAGACTGGCCGCGTTGCGGTCGAGCAGGTCGAGAAGCCGCCCGGGGGTGGCGACGAGCATGTCGCAGCCCTGCGACAGGCGCTTGATCTGCCGGTCGTAGCGGTCACCGCCGATAGCCGTCACGATGACCTGGCCGCTCTTCTCGGCCACGACGCGCGTCACGTCGTCGATCTGGTGCGCCAGCTCGCGCGTGGGCGTGATGATGAGGGCGTGCGGCCCACGGTCGGTGCGCTTGTGGCGACGGCGCTTCTTGGTGGGCGCGCCGGCGGATGGCTCGGCCGCCCTGCCTTCGCCGCTGGCATCCCCCGTGGTGCCGTCGTTGCCGGTGGCATCCTTGGCGGCGGCCTCGTCCCTCTCGGTAGCCTCGTCTGCGAGCCGGCCGATGAGCTGCAGCGTAGGCAGGGTGAACGCGGCGGTCTTCCCGGTGCCTGTCTGCGCGGTGGCAACGACGTCACGCCCCTGCAGGATGAGAGGGATGGCCTGGCTTTGGACCGGCGTGGGCTCGGAGTAGCCCAGGGCCTCGACGCCAGCAAGTATCTGCTCGTTAAGCCCGAGCTCGGCAAATGAAGTATTCATAGGTGCTAGTATGCGCCATTTGCGCAGAAAAGTGAAATGGGATATCTGGGAGGCTTTGGCCCGCGCGGCAACGAAGGCGATGGCCAGCCGTTCTGTGATTGCGGGTAATAAAGTTAGCGATTGCGTTGTCGATTATGTTGTCAATTAAGTTGTCGATTATGTTAGCGATAGCGTTCCCGTGATGACGGTCACACCTGCCCTGCGCATCTCCTCCGCGGCTCGCTGACTGTCGCCGGGCTGCGCCTCCACGGCGCGGGTCGCCGCTAGCGGCAGCGTCACCGCGTAGTCCAGTGCGCGGGCGTCCAGTGCGCTGTACTTCACGCAGTAGTCGCAGGCAAGGCCGCAGATCACCAGCTCGTCAACGCCATGCTCCTGCAGCCAGGGGTGCAGGTCGGTGGCGCTGGCGTGGTCGTTGTCGAAGAACGCCGAGTACGAGTCGAGCAGGGGGTCGCAGCCCTTGTGCACCACGTGCGCGAGGTGCGAGGCATTCAGGTTGGGGTGCAGCTCGGCGCCATGCGTGTCCTGGACGCAGTGGTCGGGCCAGAGCCGCTGAACGCGCTGTCCGTGATCGCGGTCGTTGTGGTCGCCGCCTTTCGCCGGTGGCTCCGGCAGATCGATGACCTCGCCGATCGCGTGTCCCGGATGTGCGGAGGCAAAGCTCACATGGCCGGAGGGGTGCCAGTCCTGCGTGGCCACGATGGGCAGGCCCTGGCTGGCAAAGTCGGCGATCATCTCGTTGACGACGGGGATGATCTCGTCACCGCCCGCAACGGCCAGTGCGCCGCCGGGGCAGAAGTCGTTCTGGATGTCGATGATGAGCAGCACCTTCATCTGTGAGCGCACCTCCGCCGAATCGCTTGCCGAGACTCCTGCGACGCCCGACGCTTCGTCGCCTTAGGCCTTGTCCTCGCCGTCCCGGCTGTCCTTGTTGCTGCCACCCGCGTTGACCTCAGCCTGCTGATCGTTGGCCTCGGCATTGTCATCAGGTGTGTTACTGGGTTCGTCGCTGCTCGATTCGGCCTCGTCCGCCCTGCGTCGCTCCGCCCAGGCGATGACCTCCTCGAAGCTGCCTTTGGCAAACGGCACGGCGGGTACGGTGACACCCGAGCGGTCAAACGCAAGCACGGCGATCTGGTCGTTGTGGGCCACGCTGGAGAGGTCGGTCAGGGCGAACTCGGTCACGCTGTCGTCGCCGCGGGTGAGCTCGACGTGATCGTCGAAGATGTCGACGCGACGATGCATCTCGGAGGGGTCGAGCTGACGGATCATCTTCTTGGCGGTGAGCTCGCAGGCCTTGGAGCGATACCACAGCATGCCCACACCCATGGCGCCCAGCACCAGCGCAAGCGGCCACATCGAGGAGGCGAGCACGGCGCAGGCGATGGCAAGCGCGATGTCGATAACCGCCATGGCCAGCGCGAACTTCTTCTGTCTGGCGCCAACGAGCACGTCCACGTACTTGGTGAGCAGGGCGATGTCGGTGTCGTACTCGACCGAGAAGAGCGGCTCGCGCGCATCGGCCTTGGCGGGCGTGGGGGTTGCGGGGGCTGCTGATGCGGCGGGGGCCGGTGCGGGGTTTGGCTCGAGGGCGGGTGCCGGCGCGGGTTTGGGCTGCTCGGGCGCGGCGGCGTCCTGCTCCTGGCCGGTGGTCTGGCTGGTCTGGTCGGTGATCTGGTCGGTCATGATGGCCTCGATTCTGGGGATGCGGTTGCTATGGCATCGGCATTGCTGCCGGAACTGACTCTGCGTGCGAGTATACCCGCAGTTTGGCATCCGGCAGGGGTGCGCGGCCAGATTTCCGCCAAGAAGCGTCGATCATTGCGCGGGCAGCCGCCTCTGCTGCTAAAAAAGTTGAACTTAGGATGATTTGGAAGTTGGGGTGGACAATCGCGTCGTCCCTGCTTGGTGCACCCACTATCAGGAGCGCAAGAAAATGCAGGTAAACCATGGTGAGGTCAGTCGTTCACCGGATGATCGCGGAACAATTTTCAGGACGAACAAAGCGCCGCCCGTTCCGAAAGCCTCCGAGCAATCCTATCTCGATATTTTTTAGCAAAACGCGACGTTTCGCGCGCAGCGGAAGCCTCTGGACGCTCGGGCACGCGGCGCGGAGATGGCGTTGCATGGTGGCGATTTTGCCGCATCACCCAGTTAGTGTGAGGGCTCTGGCCTGCGGAGATCGTACTCTGATGCCGAGGCCCGGCCAGCCAGGTCTTGGGCCATGCCACAAGAAGGCAACCAAAGGAGGTCGTTCGTATGAAGCGTTCACACGACAGTCTCGACAGGCGCGCGTTCGTAAAGGGCGCCGGCGCCAGCATCGCCGCCGGCCTGATGGCAGCGGGCGCCACGTCTGCCCTCGCCGAGGAAGCGGCCGAGGAGTCCGCGGCCGAGCAGCCCGCTGCTCCGTCTGCCTCGGGTGAGCCCATGACTGCCGAGGCGTTCAACAACCTCACCTGGAGCTTCGAGGTTCCGCCGGAGCCGGTGAGCGATGACCAGATCACCCAGACCATCACCGACGACGTCATCGTAATCGGCTCGGGTGTCGCCGGCCTCATGACCGCCGCCTCGATCCTGGGCCATGGTGGCAGCTGCACGCTGTTCTCCGCCGGCACCAAGGCCGTCTCGCGCGGTGGCTCCAACCATGCCGTGGGCACTAAGACCCAGGAGCGTCTGGGCATCGACTACACGCCCGAGTCGGCTGCCGCCTACTTCAACAACGAGATCTCCCGTCAGGGCTATCGCATGGACTCGCGCAAGTGGTGGCGCTTCATCAACGAGTCGGGCGAGGCCATGGACTGGGTGACCGACATCATGGAGCAGGCCGGCTACACCACTACGCTCGAGCTGCCCTACGAGGATCCCAACGGCACGTTCACCATCCCCTCGGGCGCCCACAACTTCTATGGCCCCGAGATCACCAACAGCGCCAACGAGGGCGAGCCGCTGCTCACCGCCACGCTCGAGAAGTACATCCTGGACAACGGCGGCACCATCACCTACAGCACCAAGGCCGAGTACCTCATCCGCGAGGACGACAACACCGGTCGCGTGACTGGCGTCGTGGCCACCGATGCCGACGGCAACTACGTCAAGTATGAGGGCACCAAGGGCATCGTCCTGGCCACCGGCGACTTCTCCGGCGACCCCGACATGATGGCCAAGTACTGCAACGCCTTCGCCGACTATGTGAGCGAGCTTGCCGGCGACTACGACGTCGAGTTCCAGTTCGGCGGCCTCATGCCCGGCGATGGCCAGAAGATGGGCCTGTGGGTCGGCGCGGCCTGGCAGAACACCACGCCCAGCGCCCCGATGATCGGCTGGTACGGCTTCCCGGCGCCGCACTCCGACGAGAACCACCCCGGCATCCTGCTCAACGTCGAGGGCGAGCGCTTCATCAACGAGGACACCTCGGCCGTGTACGCCGGCTACGCGGTGAGCGGTCAGACCGATCACAAGGTCTTCACCGTGTGGGACTCCGACTTTGCGTATCGCTTCGACACGTGGGAGGCCCTGGGCAACAACATGGACGGCCTGGGCATCGTGCCGGTGAGCGCCGAGGAGAAGGCCGCCGAGTTCGAGGCCGGCGTCGAGGGCGGTACCTACGTCAAGGGCGACACCATCGAGGACGTGCTCAACCAGCTGGCCGAGCAGGGCGGCATCGACGTGGAGGCCGCCAAGGCGACCATCGACGCCTACAACGCCGACGTCGCGGCTGGCCAGGACACCCAGTTCCACAAGTGCGCCGAGCACCTCATCCCCATCGAGAACGGTCCGTTCTACGGCCAGTACAACCAGCTCGGCCAGGCGCAGTTCCTCTGCGTGCTGGGTGGTCTGCGCACCTCTCCCAAGTGCGAGGTGTGCGACGCCAACAACAAGCCCATCGAGGGCCTGTACAACGTGGGCTGCATGATGGGCGACTTCTTCGGCACGTTCTACAACTTCCGCGTGCCGGGCGAGAGCATCGGCGCCACGTGCATCACCTTCCCCTACCTGCTGGGCAAGGAGCTGGCCGAGGCCGAGTAGGCTCGAGGTCGGGGCGTGCGGTTGCGCGGTCGGACGGCTGGGCGACCGGGCGGTGAGGTGGCGCCGGCGCGGTTGCGTGATCGGTTGGCGAGGCGATGCCCGCGCGGTGGGTCGCAGTGAGACGCCCCGCCCTGCCGCCGGGGGATGCGCAGGCAACTTCGCGCAGATTCTCCCTTGTCGCCGGCTGCGGATGCCGCATACTCTCACCTAACAGTTTGACGCGCTTGAGGGCGGCGGTCTCGACTGGGGCTGCCGCCTCGTCCGTTATGTGGGCGACGGCCTGGTGAGAGCAGGGCCGGGACTTGGTGTGGCGAGGCAGGTGACTGATGCCGGGGAGGCCTGGACGGGTGATGCAGTTTGGCGACGCGCTGAGGCGAGGGGTGCCTGCCATTGTGGGGTACGCCCTCACGCTCGTTTTCTTTGGCCTTCTGACGGGTCGGGTCAACGATCTGTTCTTCGGCGCGCACCTCCATGAGGTCTTCTCTGCCTATGCCCATGCGGCGGAGGTCGGCCAGTTCTGCCTGCTCTTCCTCATGGGATCGCTTGCCTACGTTCGCCCCATGCTCGTCGAGCGCCTCGCCCCGTGGCTGGCCGGGGCCTTCCTGGCTGCCGGCTACGCGCTGACGCTTTCCCAGGCGACGGGTGCTGTCGCCTCGACTCCTCTGGCAATCGTCGCCGGCGCCCTGTTCGGTGCCGGGCAGGGGGCGAGCTTCATGGGGTGGCTGCTCGTTTTCTCGCGCATGGGGCTGGACTGGGCGGCGCTGTCCATGGCAGCCAGCACGCTGCTCTCCGCCGTCCTGCTGCTGGTCATCGGGTTCATGCCGAGCGTGGCGAGCCTGTTCGGAGCTCTTCTTGCGGTCGTGATCGGGTGTTGCGGCCTGCTGTTCTGGTGCCTTCGCCCGAATGCGGAAGAGCTTGCGGATCATCCGGCATTGTCGCAGGTCACCCATGCTACCGCCGAGCGGGAGGCTGTCTATCGGCGCGACGGCGGCGCCTGGCTCAAGTCGTGGGTCTTCATGGAGCGACGTTCGCTGCTGTGCTTGCTCGCCATTGCGTTTGTGTGCGGCGCGCAGCGAGTGATATCGCTGGAGGGCTTTCTGTCGCAAGGGGCCACTCGCCTGTTGTTCTCGGCGGGCTATGTCGTGGGCACCGCGGGGTTTCTCGCCGCGTGGCGCGTGGCGAAGGGAGACGGTGGCTACTACCGCACCTACACCTCATTGCTTGCGGTGATGGCCACATGCGGTGTGTTCTCGTTCATCCAGAATTCCCTCGTCCAAACTACCCTGTACACCATCGACAACGTTGCGTTCACCATCGTGTCCATCTGCATGGTGATGATGGCGATCTCCGCGGCAGAGGAGTCGCGCTACAGCCCGCTCGTGCTGGGTGGGGTGGTGTGCGGGACGATGTACTTCGCCATCCAGCTGGGGCGCATCGTGTGCAACGTGGTTACCGACCTGATGGGCATCGGCATGATGAGCGCCCTGGTGATCTCGGTTATCATCATCTACGTCCTGGCCCTCGCCGCGATAACGTCGGGCGTGTTCCTGCGGCAGGTGGCGTCCGTCGGGGTGGGGGATGCCGGTGACTCTGGTGGTTCTGGCGACCTCGACGGCTCCGGACCCGCGGGCGGGGCCGCTGGTGAGGGGACCGGCGGGGCCGTGGCGGCCGGGCGCGTGGGGCGGACGGTGATCAGCATCGCGAGCGTCACCGAGGGGCAGCTGCGCTCCAACCCCGTCTACCGGCGGCGGTATGGCATGACCGAGCGCGAGATCGACGTGCTCGCCCTTCTGCTGGCCGGCTACAACGCCTCCGACATCGCGGGCCTGCTGGGCATCTCCGCCAACACGGTGAAGACGCACCTCAAGAACATCTACGCCAAGACGGGCGTCCACAACCGTCGCGAGCTCATCGCGCTGCTCAACGAGGTGGAGGGGCAGGGCGGCGGGCGACCGCCAGTCGGCTGAGACGCGCCGGGCGCCGATGGGGCACGGTCTTGGTTGCGTGGGGCCTGCGGTGGGCTTATGCTCCTCGATGGGCCACGTATTCCTCAGGGGACTTGCGAGGTATCGGCGAGGTGCCGAACGCGTTGGTGTCGCGGGAGATGATAAGGTCGCACCCTTCGGCCTCCGCACCAGCGCGTATCATGCCGTCCTCGAAGTCTGGCTCGTCAGACGAAAGGGCCGCCGCACAGGTATTGCGGCCGAGACCCGCCACAGCGAAGGCGTCCATGAACAAGGACATCCACCGGCGTCGTGTTGTCTCGGGCATGTCTCTGCGTGCGATGAAGTAAAAGTCCTTGAGGGAGGTTGGCGAGATCACCCCCGCCACGCGTCCGTCGCATGCCATCTCGAACAGAAGCGCCGCCGCATCCGCGCCGGGTCGATTTTTGACGGCGAGATCGAGGAGGTAGTTCGTATCAAGAAACAGCTTATCCACGTGCCTCGAGCTCCCTCTTCAGATCTTGGGGCGTCAGGGTCTCGAGAAAGTCGGATCGAGGGGTTGTCTCCCGCAGCGCTCTCATCCGCTCTATCAGGGGGCTGATCCTTGCGCTCGACTCGTCTGTGTGTGCGCGCGGCACCTCCCCGCTTTCCGCGATGTTTTGCCAGACTATCCGGATGACGTCCGATGGCGTCATCCCTGCGCGGCGAATGTAGAATTCGGCTTTTTCTCTCACTGAGTCATCCACGCGGCTGGCGACAAGCGAACTGGGCATGCGGTCCACCTCTCAATTTGACTGTTAACATGATAACACCTATTCGTAGAATGCGACTATGGTAACTGGCCAACTAATTGTGCCTCGTAATACCAGTTTGGTTGGCGGGGCTTGGATCCCCTCGTTATATCGAGTCTGAACTGCCTCCCATTTCTTGGACGCGGAAATAGAAGTCCGAGAGATGGGAGGCTTTTCCATGTCCATTGACCTGCGATGCAGGCACGACCGCCCGCTCGGGGAGCTTGCCGCCAACATGTTCGAAGGAGGGCTTGGGCGCAAATCCGTCGCCGATGCCATCGGCGTTCCGGAGGAGGCCGTGAGAAAATGGCAGCAGACGTACCGGGCCGTGGGGAGGGGCGGCCTGCTGGGCATGGGAGAATCGCACGCGACATACGACTTCGAGACCCAGGTCGCCGCGGCGAGCGCCGTGGTCGGCGGTGGGATGGGCAAGCCCGAGGCGATGGCGCGCTTCGGGATGGCGAGCTCCTCGCCGCCGAAGCGGTGGTGCCGCCTGTACCGCGAGGGCGGCGCGGAGGCGCTGCGCCCGAAGCCCAGGGGCAGGCCGAGGGGGTCGGGCGCGAAGGCCGCGCCAAGGACCCGCGAGCGGGAGCTCGAGGAGCGCGTCCGCAGGCTCGAGGCGCAGGTGGCGTACCTAAGAAAATCGATGGCCCTGAAGGCGGAGCCGCGCTCCCGAACCGGGAGGAGGCCCTAGCGGTCGCCGGGCTTTCAGGGCAGGGGCACGACCTCGCCGGCCTGCTCGAGGCCGCCGGCCTCGCGAGGCCCTCCTGCAAGTACGCGCTCGCGCACCCGAAGGAGCCGACCAGGCCGGAGCTGCGCGCCGGGGTCGCCGAGATCTTCGGCAGGCCCCCCAACGGCGCCGGCCGCCGGCAGGTGGCGATGGAGCTGCGCGCCGTGGACGGCGCCCGCGTGGCGGACAAGACGGCGCTCAAGATCATGAACGAGATGGGGCTGCGCTGCGGCATACGCCGCGAGACCGACTACCACAGGCACAACTCCTACAGGGGGGAGGTCGGCGAGACCTTCGAGAACGTCCTCGGCCGCGACTTCGCGGCGGACGGGCCGCGGCAGAAGACGGGCACCGACGTGACCGAGTTCAAGTGCGGGTTCGGCAAGGCCTGCCTCGCGCCCGTGTGCGACTTCGGCAGCAAGGAGATCGTGGCGTGGCCGGTGTCCGAGCGCCCCGACCTCGCCCAGCAGGAGGAGATGCTCGCCGTGCTCGCGGCGGCCGAGCCCGAGGGCGCGGCGCCGGTGCTGCGCTCGGACACGGGCCGGCAGTGCCAGCACGCGGCCCACGTCGGCGCGCTCGCCGAGAGCGGCTTCACCCAGAGCATGTCGCGCAGGGGCAACTGCATCGACAACGGCGCCACCGAGCAGGTCTTCGGCCACCTGAAGGACGAGTTCTTCCGGGGGCGCGACCGGGGCGACTTCGAGAGCTTCAAGCGCGACCTGGAGGCCTACATCCACCATTGGAACCACACCAGGCGCCAGGTGAAGCTAAGGGGCCTGACCCCGGTGGAGTTCCGGGAGCAGGCCCCTCGGGGGGTCGCCTAGCGGGTATGATTTAATGTGTCCAAGATTCGGGGCGCAGTTCAAAGCGAGTCTCGCGGGGGCCCTTTATGTCCGAAATCGTGCACACTATGGCGCGCCGACATGGCGCCGGCGTGGCGCTAGGGACGGGCGCCGGCATGGCGCCGGCGTGGTGTCGGGGGCGCGGCAGCCTGCCGGCGGCGGTGGATAAAATAGGACTTGACATCAAACCCTCCCACCCTTGCCATTGTTTTCGCAGATAAATCTATCATCCCTGAGTTCCGATGTGTTGTAATGCGTGTTTGGCGAAAATGAGGTCAGCCTAGCAAGCGGGTGCGGCGCGGCGGGCATGTGGGCAGGGCGTGCGGGTGCACATGCCGCGGACACGACACGGTACGCGGTGTGGTGCGCGGCACGTGCGTCGTCCTTTGCCATTGTCCCATCGACTCGGCATGCCTGCCGTCGCACCCATACGAAAAAAGGAGGACCTGCAATGGCCATGAATCTCACGAGCTCTCGTCGTTCGTTCGTCAAGGGTGCAGCCGGCGGCATGGCGGCCCTGGTCGCCGCGGGCAGCGTTCCCGCCCTGGCGCTCGCCGACGAGGCCGCCTCTGATGACGCTGCCGCCGCCTCCGGCGTGACCGACGGCACCTACAGCGCCAGCTCGCGCGGCAAGCATGCCCCCGTGACCGTAGAGGTCACCGTCTCTGGCGGCAAGATCTCCGACATCAAGATCTCCGAGCACTCCGAGATGCCCGGCATGGTCGAGTCCATCGAGAAGGACATGCTTCCGCTCATCGTCGAGCACCAGACGCTCAACGTCGACAACGTGACCGCCGCCACCGTCACCAGCTCCGCCGTTCTGCTCGCGGTTGCCGACGCGCTGGGCCAGGCCGGCTTTGACGTCGACGCCCTGTATGACGCCGACTACGCCGCTCCCGTCTACGAGGCCCCCGAGACCACCGATGCCGACGTCATCGTCATCGGCGCCGGCGGTGCTGGCATGAACGCCGCCCTCACGGCCGCGGCTGCCGGCAAGTCGGTCATCATCCTGGAGAAGCTCCCCAGCATCGGCGGCAACACCCAGGTCTCCGGCGGCGGCATGGCCGCTCCCTGCAACTGGCTGCAGCAGGAGGAGGGCATCGAGGACTCGCCCGAGCTGTTCGAGCAGGACATCATCACCGGCGGTGACGACACCGACCAGGACCACGACCTCGTGCACGTACTGGCCTTTGGCGCCCTCGAGGCCGCCGAGTGGCTGCGTGACGAGCACGGCGTCGTCTTCGACCACCTCAACTTCTTCGGTGGCCACTCCGTCATGCGTTCGCTGGTTCCCAAGGGCGAGTCGGGCGCGCAGATCACCTGGCCGCTCAAGAACGACTGCGAGAAGGCGGGCATCCCGATCTACCGCAACATGCGTGCCACCGAGTTCGTCATGAACGACGACGGTTCCGTGGCCGCCGTCAAGGCCCAGAACCCCGCGGGTGACGAGTTCGAGTTCACCGGCAAGGCCTTCGTCCTGGCGTCGGGCGGCTTCGGCGGCAACCTCGAGATGCGCATGAAGTGGGATCCCACCCTCGACGAGAACGTCATGTCCACCGACACCGTGGGCACCACCGGTGACGGCATCGCCATGGCCGAGGCCATTGGCGCCGGCTTCGTTGGCATGAAGTGGATCCAGACCTATCCCACTTGCGACCCCATCACCGGCGCCCTGCTCTACATCTACGACGTGCGCCTGATGGACCGCGGCATCCTGGTGAACGAGGAGGGCAACCGCTTCGTCGAGGAGCTCGAGCGCCGCGACGTCATATCCAACGCCATCAAGGCCCAGACCGGCGCCTACGCCTACATGTTCTTTGACCAGACCGGCGTCGACGAGACCGGCCTGTTCGAGAGCCACCCTGGCGAGGTCCAGATGTGCACCGAGCTGGGCACCCTGTTCAAGGGTGACACCATCGCCGAGGTCGCCGAGGCGGCTGGCGTGGACGCCGCCGGCCTGGAGGCGTGCGTCGCCCACTGGAACGAGATGTGCGACGAGGGCGTCGACGCCGACTTCAACTATCGCTCCAACATGAACAAGTTCGAGACCGGCCCGTTCTACCTTGGCCGCTGCGTCCCGGCTGTCCACCACACCATGGGTGGCGTGCACATCACCGTCGATGCGCAGGTCGTGCGCGAGGACGGCTCCACGTTCCCCAACCTCTTTGCTGCCGGCGAGGTCACGGGCGGTATCCATGGCACCAACCGCCTGGGCTCCGACGCCGTCGCCGACACCGCGGTGTTCGGTCGCGTGGCCGGCGCCTCCGCCGCTGATGTGGCGTAGTACGTGGCGTAGTTCCTCGGAAGCACGCACCACCTGCCGAGTCTGACAGACAGGGCCCGCGCTGCCTCAACGGCCGCGCGGGCCCTCATTGCGTTTGGGCACAAAAGCGCACCCTAAACTTGTATGATATGCATGACAAGGAGGGCCCTGCGGGGCTTGGGGATGTTCGCGCAAAGGGGTGCCGTGCCTGCCGCTGCGATCGCCGCCCCGTCACGTCAAGCGATGGTCGACGTGCTGGGCCTGGCATGCTACATAGTGTGGAGCTTCGCCTTCTGGAACGGGCCGCTGCTTCCGACGGTCGAGGGAGGGCAGGCGGGTATGCTGCTGCTCCTGCAGGGCATCGCCACGAGCCTCGCTGCGCTTGCGATCGCCCTGGGCTCCGGCCTGCTTGGCCCCGAAGGACGCGGCGTTCCCCTCCTGGTTGTCTTGGCCTGCATCTCCACCGGTGCCGTCGCGCTTGCCGCGCTGGGCCGGGAGGGCGGCGCCTGGACGCTCTCGGCAGTCGGCTTTGTCCTGAGCGGCGCGGGGAGCTGCCTGCGCCTGGGGTGGGAGGAGCGCATCAGCGTCCAGGGCGTGAGGTCGACATGCATCCAGATAGCCTCTGCCTATCTGTGCGGATACGTTGCCTTCGGCATTCTTGTGGTGCTGCCGCATAACGTGCTCGTGGCCGTCGTTGCCCTCCTCCCGCTCGTGTCGCTGGGGATGTTTCTTGCCTTTGGTCACGCGTCGGCCACCAGCGCCCCTGGCTCGGGAGTGGCCGGTCCCGGCGTCCGCGTGACAAGTGCCGGGGTGCGGGGCAGTTCTCACGCTGAGGGCGTGTCGGGACTTGCCGAGCACATGGGCAGGGTCCCATGGCGGCTGCTCGTCTTGGTCGCCCTCACGTACTTCTGCTATGGCGCCACCAGGACGCCCGGCGTTGCCGAGAGTGTCTCGGAGGTGACGTCACTTCTCGTGGCGGGCCTGCCCATGATCTCGTGCTTCGCGGGCATCGTGCTGGCGTACTTCCTGTACTGTCGCCACGGGGTGCTGAGCGCCCTGTACGTGAGCATTCCACTCATCGCCGTTGCCTGCCTGCTCAACGCCCTCATGGTTCCCTATGCGGGGACGGCGGTGTTTCTGCTCTCGAACCTGGGGGCCGAGCTCATCAAGTACCTCGCGTGGTTCTTGCTCATCGACGCGATCATCAAGGACGGCGCCTCGGCGCTGCTGTGCATCGCCTTGCTGCGGTGCTTCCAGTGGGGCGGCAGCGTCCTTGGACAGGTGGCGCATGGGCTGGCCACCTCGGTGAGCGCCATCTCTATCGTCATGCTCGCCGTGCTGGTGATCGCCCTGCTCGTGGCCATGGGGACGTCGATGTTCGAGGGCGTGGGGCGCAGGGGAGCCTTGGGCGCGGGGACGCAGCAGGGGCTGGGCCGGCCTGTCCAGACGCCGGGCGACACCTCGCCCGACTCGCGTGCGTCTGTCGCCGAGGCCGGCACGGGCGAGCGCGCCTCCGTGACGAAGGGCGCCGCCGAGGCTGGTGCCGATGCCGGGAAGGGCCGCACGAGGCGCATAGAGCTCGTCGTCGAGAAATACGGCCTTTCGCCACGCGAGGCCGAGGTGCTCGCCATTTGGTCGACGGGCCGGTCGTGCGCCTACCTGGAGAAGCAGCTCTTCATCTCGCACGGCACGGCCAAGACGCACCTCACGCACATCTACGCCAAGACTCACACCGCCAACCGCGAGGAGCTTCTCGAGCTGATAGACGGGATTGAGACGCGGCCAGAGTAGGGTGCAGAGCGATTGCTTCTGCTCCTGTGGCAGATGCTTTGCGTCTCTCACACTCCCAGCTTGCGCTGCAACTCGGTCTTGTTGTGCACCTCGAGCTTGCCATAGATACGCTGGGTGTGGCCGCGCACGGTGTTCTCCGAGAGGTAGAGCGTCTCGGCGATGTAGGCGCGCGTGCGTCCCTGGCACAGGTACAGCAGCACTTCCTCCTCGCGCTGCGTGAGACCGTGGTCGGCGGCCGCCTGTCGGCAGACCTCCTCAAGCCGGTCGGGGGAGCCGCTGTCGGGGCGCTTCTGGAAGTCGGAGAAGATGAGCGAGAGCGTTGGATCGCGCCAGTCGAAGAACAGAATGGCAAAGACGAGCAGGGCGAAGAAGAGGACGCCGATGTAGAAGGCGTTGTCGAACGGGGGAGTGATCCCAAAGAGCGAGAGGCCCTCGATAAGGAGGCGCGGCGCCTCGTAGGAGATTCGCGCGATGCCAAAGATGACAAACGGGTGCAGGGTGCTGTGATGGGATATGTCAGCGAACACGAGCCACGTGAACATGACGAGTAGGCTGCCCGCCGCCGCACGCACGTGATTGCCGATGACGTTTGCCACGGGGGCTATCGCGCACAGAAGCACGATGCCCAGAAGCAGCAGAAAGATCGACCACACCTGCTGGAATGTGAAAGAACCGCTCTTGAAGAACAGCATATAGATGATGATGAGGGCCACGGTTATCTCGGCTAGGCAGCATATGGTTGAGAGCGAGAGGCTGGCGCTGTCCGAGACGTTGTCGCCGACGATGCGTATCGCGTAGAAGAACACGCGATAGCACGCCACGAACGCCGCGACCTTCCAAAGCGGGCCCGAGGCAGTGCCGAGGTTGGTGCACCACATCGTGGCAGGGATGTCCGCGGAGCTCGCAGGGCCGGCATCGGGCTGGGCCGGCGGCCGGCGGGTGGACTGTGACTGGCAGGCGGCCGGCGGCAGGTGCCGGCTTGCAAGGCCGAGCAGGGCGATCGACGCAAGGGGGAGCAGGCTGATGAAGGGCACGGCGACCCAGGGCAAGATGTAGTATAGGCAGAGCTTGGCCGTGCAGCCAACCACGTGGGCGGCGAGGATGCATCCTACCGTCGAGCGGATGTCCAGCCTGCTGAGAAACACGCCCCATCGTATGTAGAGCCAGGCCATGCCGACTTCCGTGGCTATGGTGCTCAGCGCATGGACAATCGCGGGCTCTCCCTCGACGAGGCCGGTCGCGGGAAGGGTGAACAGGGCCATCGTGATGGCTATGGGCCAGTCTGCCGGATAGGACAGCCGGACCCTATCTGCGTGTCTGCGCCCGTACAGAAGGGCGATGATCAGTGTGACGATCATGGTCGCGGCGCACAGCGTGTCCCAGAGATAGCTGGGCTCGAGGCCCCTCTCGCCGTTCATCCAGCCGATCCAGACGTTGCCGCAGCACAACCCGAGAAACCACGGGCCGTATGTGTCAAAAAGCTGTCTCAGCGAGTTTTCGGGGCCAATCAAGTGTGTCCGCCTTGCCGATGAGGGAGCGTCAGAGGATATGCGCAGCGCATCGCGAGTGTCCATGAGGAGGCTCCAGACGTCAACGTACAAAACGTACCTATTGCTCTAGCGGCCATTTTAGTCCGTTTCGTCATCTTGTGCCGGGCGGAAACGGGGCATTGTATGCAGCGTTGTGTACGTGCCGGTCGTCGAGACCAATCGCCAAGACCCCTCGTCGCTTGAGGAGAGTTGCTTGCGATGGCCCGGCAAGGACGGCTGGTCAGATCAAGAAAGAAGGAGTGTCGAATGGAATCCCTCATGAAGTCCCGCCGCGCGTTCCTCAAGACCACGGGCCTCGCCCTGGGCGGCGCCCTCACCGTCGGCATGATGGCTAAGGCCCCCGCGCCCGCCCTTGCCAGCGAGAACGACGCGGCGGCCTCGGTCGACGAGATCAGCTGGGACGAGGAGTACGACGTGATCGTCGTCGGCGGCGGCCTGGCCGGCATGGCCTCGGCGCTGACCGTGGCCCTCGAGGGCAACGGCGCCACCTGCCTGCTGCTCGAGAAGGACGGCAAG
Source organism: Coriobacteriia bacterium (assembly GCA_963930185.1). Lineage (GTDB taxonomy): Bacteria > Actinomycetota > Coriobacteriia > Coriobacteriales > UMGS124 > JAGZEG01. The sequence goes on from CAWVLT010000074.1 coordinate 71,371, forward strand.
GAGCTCGGCGGCGGCAACAGCCAGTTCTCCGCCGGCCGCGTCCTGTGGACCAAGCCGGAGGCCCAGGAGGGCTTCACCGAGTACCTCAAGGAGCTGCGCGCCGAGATGGACAACACGCCAGACGACGTGCTCGCCGCCTATGCCGAGGGCATCTGCGAGAACCTCGACTGGCTGCGCACCCTGCCCAACTGGAAGGAGGAGGACGTCACCATCGGCGAGTTCTTCGAGCCCGGCACCGGTTCCTCCTGCTACCCTGAGTACGGTGAGATGCCCCATGCCTTCAACCTGGGCAACCTCTACTTCAACAGCGACAACGAGGACGGCATCAACCACGTCCAGAAGCTCATCTACACCGAGCTCCAGTCGCACACCGACGTCGTGACCCACAAGCTCGAGTCCGCCATGACCGCCCTCGTGCAGGATCCTGCGACCAAGACCATCCTCGGCGTGACCTACGAGAACGGTGGCACCACCATCTACGCCAAGGCGAACTCCGGCGTCATCATGTGCTGCGGCGGCTTTGAGAACAACCCCCAGATGCGTGGCGACTACCTGTCCGCCGCCACGGCACGCCCCATCGCCGCCCAGACCAACGACGGTGACGGTATCATCGCCTGCGCCAAGGTCGGCGCCGACATGTGGCACATGAACAGCGCCGCCGGCTTCTGGACGAGCATCTCCGAGATCGAGGGTACCACGACCGCCATGCGCATGCCCAAGCAGCTGGGCATCACCGTAGCCGTCAACGGCCGCCGCTTCTACATGGACTGGGACACCGACGTGGCCGTGGACTGGGATGCCATGGAGGAGGGCAACCTCTCCACGCACGTGGGCTCGCGTCACGGCCACATGCAGTTCGGTGGCGAGTGGCCGCACCTCCCCATGCCCAAGACCACGTGGTTCATCTGCGACGACGCCGTGTATGCAGACGTGTGCGACTCGGTGGGTTATGACCCCATCGAGGTCGGTGGCTACGGGTTTACGGCCGATACCATCGAGGACCTGGCCGCTGCCATCGAGGTTCCCGCCGACGAGCTCGCCAAGACCGTGGAGCAGTGGAACGAGTGCTGCGCCAACGGCGAGGACGTGTACTTCCACCGTCCCGCCAGCAAGATGACGGCCGTCTCCACCGCACCGTTCTACGCGTTGCACTGCTCCGCCACCATGCTTAACACCGACGGCGGCGCCCGCCGCAGCGCCAAGGGCGAGATCATCGACCTGTACGGCGAGCCCATCCCGCACCTGTACAGCGCTGGCGAGTTTGGCTCCATCTGGAGCAACATGTACAACGGCGGCGGCAACCTGGGCGAGTGCCTGGCCTTCGGTCGCATCTCCGTGCGCAACTGCCTGGGCATCGCGTAAGGAGAGGACACGGGGCGTAAGGCGTACGACGAGAGGGGGTGTGAGGGTGCTCTGTCGTAAGAGCCTGGCCACACCCTGAGTCCAAGAAAGTGCCATAGGGGCGTCGGAATGGATCTTCCGACGCCCCCTGTTTGCATATGTTTCTATCGCGCCCGGGTATATGTGCGCCCACGGGTGTTCCCGTGGGCCTCCAAGACTCCCTCTTCGACAAGTCTGGCCAGAAGGCGCTGAGCCGTGCGTGTGGATATCCCGCAGCGCTCTGCGGCGTCTCTTACGGTTATGGGCTCGCTTCTGTCGAGCAGCTCAAGAACCGCGCGACTTCTGGGGTCTTGCGTGACGTGCAGGGAGGGTTCCGTGTATTGTCGCAATATATGTCGCAATACAGATGTCCTAATGGATAGCGACCTTTTCTTTGCGACATTGCGACACAATTGCGTCACCCTATGTCAGCGTGACGTGTCGCAATATGTCGTAATGTCGCAATGAAAGCGCCCGCCATCCCGATGCTCGAGATGACGGGCGCTTCTTGGCTCGATCCTGCTGGCTCGCCGCCCCTTTTGGGATATGAGCGGCGCGCCTCTTTACGCGTTACGCGTAGTACTTCTGCGTGTGGTAGGCGCACAGGGCCTGCAGCACGCTCATGATGTTGGACGTCGAGACGGTGGCGCCGGTGACGGCGTCCACGTCGATGGCGCCCAGCTGGGTGCCGTAACCGCCCCAGCCGTTCACGTCGGCTATGGTGAGCCCCACGAGCTTCTGGACGAAGTTCTCGTCCATGTACTCCTGCGTGTAGTCGGGCTGGCCGTGGATGGGGTTGCTGTCGCCCCAGAAGCCCACGTTGTAGCCCTCGTTCTGCGTGAAGAGCAGCTGGCGGATCTTCGCCTCGTCGGCGGTGTCCTTGTTGTTCAGCAGCTCGACGTACATGACCGAGCGATAGTTGCTCGCCGCGTCACGGCAGGTGCACGAGGTGAAGGCGACCTGATAGCGCGTGAACGTCGAGTTCTTGTTCTCGAACAGGATGATCGCGTTGAGGTCGTCCTCCACGCCGCCGCTGGCGTAGTGCTTGAAGGGCAGCAGCGTGTACTCGCCGAGCTGCTGGTAGCCGCCGGCCTCTTCCTCGGCACCGGCCTGCTCGCCCTCGGTCGCCTCGTCGGCAGCCTGCTCGTCAGCCAGCGCGCCTGCGGCCACGCCGCAGCAGGCGAGCGCCGACATTGCGCCAGCGGCGATGAACGACCTGCGCGTCATGCTCTTGGTGTCCTCCATGGTCGTCACCCTGACCTACGCGACCGGATGCAGGCGGTCGAAGTCGATGTAGGCGTAGTCGGCACGCCACGTGCAGTAGTAGTTGTTGCCGTCGGCCTCCTCGGAGTACTGGATGAGCTCCAGCGCGTTGTCGCCGGCATAGGTCCAGTTGCCGCCGATGTTGTACAGCAGGTTCTCGTCCCAGCCGAGGAAGGCGAGCAGGGCCTTGCACATGCCGGCGTAACCGCCGCCGCCGCACATGAAGAAGATGGCCTTGTCCTTGGGGAACAGGTCATCGAGGATGAGCTGGGACTCCTCGAAGTTGGGCGTGGCGCTGGTGATGTTGCCGTCGGCGTCCCACTCGAGGGTGAACAGGGTGGTGCCGTCATAGGCACCCTCGACGGGCAGCTCGCTCAGGGTCGCCAGGTAGGGATAGGGGACGATCTTGAAGCCGGTGATGGTGGCGGACAGGTCGGCGTTGCCACCGATGGCTGCGTAGTCCGCCGGGTCGAAGAGCATGCGGACGTCGCGGTAGGCCACGTCGGGGCGGCCGAGCCACTGGTCGATGGTCTCGATGTTGATGTTCTTGTCAACGCCGAAGTCGCTCTCCGGGTCGACCTCGGGGGCGGGCAGGGGCTCGAGCTCGGCGGCGGTCTCCTCGGCGATCGCGGTGCCGGCGATGCCGGCCATGGCGGCGGCGCCTGCCATGGTGGCCATGCCCTTCATGAAGCTGCGGCGATCCATCTTGGTGCTCATATGACATCCTCCTTTTCGTCCGGGCGGGCCTGGTTGCGCCAAGCCCAGCCATCCTTGTTTGCTATGGTATCCTTACGTGCCAAAGGGGAGGCTGCACCATATCAGTGCGGGGGTGCAGCAATAAATTACGGAGACGTCACATGGACATTCGCCAGCTTCAGTGCTTCGCAGAGGTCGCGACGTTGGGCAGCTACACAAAGGCCGCCGGTGCGCTGTTTCTCACGCGCCAGGCGCTGAGCCGCACGGTCAAGCAGCTTGAGGCCGAGCTTGGCTTCGCCCTGTTCGACCTGGACGACGGCCGCATCTCCCTTACCGACCAGGGCCGCAGGTTCTACTCGGAGATAGACCCCGTGCTCGATGAGTTCAACGCGCTGCGGGCGCGCTGGGGCGCCCAGACGAAGAGGCCTGTCCTGAACCTGGCCATGGCTCGTGGGTTCTTCGACGTGGTGGAGAACGACTTCATCTCGGGCTTCTTCGAGCGCGACGCCGAGTTCCACGTCACGGTCGAGGAGTCGCATGCTGACGGCGTTCTGGACATGGTGCGCTCCGGCAGCGCGGAGGTGGGGCTGCTTGGCACCCACCCGCAGTTCTTGCATGACTTTGACTACCTGGCCCTGGCGCATCCCGGCTACAACCTGCTTGTCCCCGTGCAGAACGAGCTCGCGGGCCGGACCTATCTCGAGCTCGAGGATCTTGACGGGCAGCCGCTGGTCACGCTTGGGAAGAAGAACCATCTGCACCGACTGTTCACCGCCGAGTGCGAGCGCGCTGGCGTGCATCCCGACATTCTCATCGAGACCTCGGAGGACGTGCTGCGAGACAAGTACGTGAGCGAGGCGGCGGCGCTGGCGTTTGCCTGCTCGCCGAAGTCATCGCGCCCCAACGTGCCCACGGTGTGCCTGCCCCTGTGCATGCGCGACGCGCAGATATTCGGCACCTATGCGATCAGGCGGCGGGGTACGCCACTGACGGTTGCGGCCAGCAGGTTCTGGTCGTGTCTGGAGGAGCAGGCGATCTAAAAGGCGCCCTGGCCGACGATTGGCGTAGGCTGGATTTGAGGCGAGGCGTAGCGTCCCGTTCGCGGGCCGGTGCGAGCCCCTCGCAATTTCTTGCTGCGCCTCCGTGCAAACTCCCTGTTTTTGCTCTCCCCGCTTCGCTCGATACACTGAAAAGTAGTTGGTCGCGAGACTACGCCCTGTGGGGCTGGGCCTTTGAGGGGCTTTTCCGCCTGTCTCGGCCTGGCCTCAACGGGCGTCTTCCGCGGCATCCTCGCGCCGTACGCGGGGAGAAGGAGACATCGAGGGAAGGGGAGATCATGGAGCTCAATCGTCGTGACTTTCTTAAGGGGATCGGTGCTGCCGCCGCTACCGCCGGCGTTGCCGGCGCCGCGATCGCCAGCGCTGAGGAGGCTCCCGCCGAGGAGGCCGAGGGCGCCGAGGCTGCCGCCGACGTGTCCTACGCCGACTTCAACGCGTTCGTGAAGTCCACCCTGCGTATGGACTGCGACGTCATTGGCATCAAGTTCTACGAGAGCCATGACGACGTGCCCGCCGAGGCCGTGCACCCCGTGGCGGACATGGGCAAGCACATGGCGACCTGCCAGGCGCTGAGCCTTGCCCGCTACAACGGGCAGACCATCTGCATGAGCGCCGAGGACGAGTGGTGCTGGGCGCCGCTTGTTGGCTATGGCATTGTGGACTGCAGCGAGGGCACCGAGGCCTTTGACACGATCATCCAGTATCTAAACATTGCCGACATGGACCAGGCCGCCCGCTTCTATGCCGAGGAGTATCCCAGGCTCGAGCTGGGCAAGTACGCCGCATGGGTCATCGGGCCGCTGAGCACCATCACCTACGAGCCCGACGTCGTCATGGTCTACGGCGACCCGTTCGCGATCAACTGGCTGTGCCTCAACGCCAAGCACCTCGACGGCAAGACCATCGCCTCGAACTTCGACTGCATCGACTCGTGCGTGTACGAGATGGTCAACACCATGACGCGCCAGGACTACCAGATCTGCTTCCCCGACTGCGGCGAGATCGTTCGCGCCCGCACCAAGCAGAGCGACGCCGTGTTCTGCATCCCGGGCTCCAAGCTGCAGCAGTTCATGAACTGCGTGATGACGTTTGGCAAGGATCAGTTCACCTACAACTTCGAGATCCAGTACGAGTATCCGCTCGACTACACGCGCCCGCCCTTCTACAACGAGGTCTTCGAGATGTGGGGACTGGAGACCGGCGAGGACTGGGCTCTGGGATAATCGGCTCGAAAGAGGTGCTCGAAAGGGTCGAGAGGGTTTGAGGTCTGACCAGGCGGTTTGGCCCAGACGGAAAGGGGCCACCGGCGATATGATGCCGGTGGCCCCTTTTGCGTGGGTGTCGGCCTTCTGCCGTCCGGGTGTCATCCGGTGGTGACGATGATGACAATAATGGTGATGGTGGTGGTAATAATAATACATGCGTATTATAGTGGATGACTAAATGCGGCACCTTCTCGATGGCGGAGGGAAGTTCCATGGGAGTTCCGATCAGCATGGTGGCGCTGCTCGAAGGCGACATAATCGAGCATGCGCGCATAGAGTACAAGGAAACTTGGGATCCCGAGGCATCTCTCAAGACGATCTGCGCGTTTGCGAATGACATCGACAACTGGGGTGGCGGCTATATCGTCATCGGAGTACGCGACGATGGGGAGCGTCGGTCTTTAGTCGGTGTTCCGGCGGAAAAGATAAATGTGTATCAGAAAAGCATGCTCAACGCATGCAAGCTCATTCGTCCTAGCTACATGCCTATTGTCGATGTTGTCGATCACAAGGGCATGCATTTCATTGTCATCTGGGCTCCGGGTGGGAGCGTGAGGCCGTATTCGGCTCCCAAGTCAATGGCAAAGGGCTCGAAAGAGCGGGCCTACTATATCCGTAAGATGGCAAGCACCATAATTCCAACCGAAGAGGAGCTTCGCGACCTCTATACCCTCTCGAACAACGTCCCGTTTGATGACAGGCCTAATCACGGTGCCGAGCTGGCTGATCTGAACATCACACTCATAAAAGAGTACTTGAGAGAGGTGAACAGCTCGCTCTATAGCGACGCCGACAGTATGCCATTTACTGATCTGTGCCGCAGCATGAATATCGTGGATGGTCCCGACGAGTACCTCAAACCCAAAAACGTTGGTCTCATGTTTTTCTCGCCTGATCCAGCGCGGTTCTTTCCCTGTGCGCAGATTGACGTCGTGGAGTTCCCTGACGGATTGGGAGGTCAGCGGATTTTTGAGCGCACGTTTGCGGGGCCGCTACACCATCAGTTACGCGAGGCTTTGCAGTACCTACGCAACTCGATAGTAGCCGAGCAGGTTATAAAGTATCCAGATCGCGCGGAGGCGGATCGGTTTTTCAACTACCCGTATGACGCGCTTGAGGAAGCCCTTGCCAACGCCGTGTACCACAAAGGCTATGACGTGCGGGAGCCAATCGAGGTGCGCATACTGCCCGACAGGATCGAGATTCTGAGCTACCCGGGTGCCGATCGCTCCATCAGCATCGAGGGGCTTCGCACGTTTCGTGCGATCAGCCGGCGGTACCGTAACCGGCGGGTTGGCGATTTCCTCAAGGAGCTCCACCTCACCGAGGGGCGCAACACGGGCATGGCTAAGATCCTGTGCGCTATGCGTCAGAACGGATCCCCCGATCCCGTGTTCGAGACCGATGCCGAGCGGCTATACTTCCTCGTGACGCTGCCTGTCCATCGCGGATTTTTGCCCGACGAGGCGGCCGGCGGATGGTCTCAGTGCGTTGTTGGCGCAACGAAAAACCGCCCAGTTGCGGGAGACGGGCTGTCTGGTGTTCCTTGCGACCAAAAGGTCTCATCGGTTGGCCTTGCTGATGGGGGCGGCATCGATGCCGGTGGAGTTGATGTCCCCTCCGCGATCTTGAGGTACTTTGGGGCGAATCAGTCTGCCACGCTGGCAGAGGTGGCGCACGACCTTGGCGTTTCGCTCTCGACGGTGACTCGACATGTGAGCAGTCTCAAGCTGTCCGGTCTGTTGCGTAGGGAGGGGCCGTCGCGCGGAGGGCGCTGGATCGTTGGATAAGGACGGGCATCAGCCAAAAGCGCGTGTCCGAAGTCGAGACCGGCAGAGTTGGCTCTTTGCGGCTCTCTACTCTTGAACGTTACGCCGAGGGCATCGGAGGTAAGCTGCACGTCGTTATCGAGTTTCCAAACGAGGAGGACGTTCTGCTCGAGGCGTGAGCCGTGGTATTGGCTACCCTCGCTTTGACCCCTGACGACAGATGCCGCCCTTGTGTCCGCAGGCCTTGTTGGGTCCCATGCCCTTTTGCGTACGGACGTCGCGCAGCCCGTGCATGTTGCCCGCCTGCTTGCGCTGGTATATGAGCTCGCGAGCCTTCGCGTCGCGCATCCAGGCCCGGTTGTTTTCGCGGTCGTTTGCCATGGTGCCACACCTCCCAGCTTGCTACTTGGCTTGCCTGTCGTGCTGGGTCGTTTTGCCTATTGCCCTCGCTGGGCGCCTATTGTACGACACTCTCCTGTGAGCCACCGGGCACAGGCAGGCACGAGCTGTCCAATCTCGCGTTGACCAACCTTGCGTTGACCTGAGTGCTAACAAACTGTCGTATTTACCTGCGCTGATGAGCAGTCTACTTCAAAGCGGTTATCCCTCTGCACACTCCGGTGATAGACAACGCGCGCATGCGGGCCTACCCTTGAACACCATCCCGAACGTAAAGACAAACGGCTCCGCGCCCTGCCGCATCTGTGCAGGTGGTGCATCCGTGTCTTGCGTTCGGAAATGTTGGCTGACGGGTTGGCGCGACGCCGCTTTGGCGGGGCCGCGCTGACAGAGTGAGAGATCGAAGGGAAGTGGGTACTCATGCAGGGTACACTCGTTGATCGTCGTGGCTTTCTGGTTGGCGCCGGTGCGGTGAGCGCGGCCATGATCGCCGCAACCGCTGGATTTGCCCAGGTGGAGGAGGCTCCCGCCGAGGAGGCTGCCGACGCTCCCGCGGAGGGCGCAGAGGCCGAGCCCGTTGCCGACTGGCACGTGGCTCCCGAAGATCCGGCCGAGGCAAGCGAGACCTATGACTGCGACGTCCTGGTGATCGGCCTGGGCCACGCCGGCAGCTGCGCCCTGCGCGCCGCCGCCGAGGCCGGCGCTTCGGTCGCCGCGTTCGAGGCGTCCACCGAGGACGGCCACATGGTGATGGGTGGCGGCCAGGTCGGTCACATCAACTCGCAGTTCCTCAAGGACCGCGGCGTGCCCGAGGTCGATGTCGTGGAGTTCATGAACGACTGGCAGGTCCGCTCCAACCCCGGTCTGGTCATGAACTACGCCACCCATTGCGGTGAGTGCTTTGACTGGCTGTTCGACCAGGTGAGCGACGAGGAGAATGCCGCCACGCAGATTCGCTGCCTGGAGGAGGGCTCCGAAGGCCCCTTCATGAAGGAGCTCTCGGGTCTCAAGAGCTGGATCGGCACTGCCATGACCGGCAGCTACATCGGCGCCGCGCTCGACCACTGCGTCGAGGTCGCCACGCAGGCCGGCGGCAAGATCTTCTGGGGCACCAAGGGCTACAAGCTCATCCAGGATGAGTCGGGCGCCGTCACGGGTGCCTGGGGCCAGACCGAGAGCGGCTTCGTGCAGGTCAACGCCAAGGCGGTCATCCTGGCAACCGGTGGCTACGGCGCCAACGAGGCCATGCGCAACGACCTGCTCTGGGAGATCAACCAGCTGCAGGAGCCCGGAAAGACGTCGAGCTGCATGATGGACCAGGACGGTTCGGGCATCGCCCTGGGCTACTGGGCGGGAGGGCACATCGACCTGTGCGCCGGCACGATGGACGGCGCCTACTGGTATCCGTGCGACACGCCTTCCGACCTGCTCGGTGCCACTGCGGCCTTGTGGATCAACGCCGACGGCAAGCGCTACTCCAACGAGGGCTTTGGCTCCACCGAGCTCATGGCCATGCCCAGCGCCAAGCAGCCTTCCGGCGACATCTGCGCCGTGTTCGATGACAACGTCGAGGCGCTCCTCGAGGCCCAACCCTTCGGTCACATGGCACTTGACATGGTGAACACCGACCTGACCTCGATCCGCGAGACGATGACCGCCGCCTACGCGGGTGGGGAGTACGGCTCGGCCGGTGCTCCTGAGGAGGCTTCCGCCGAGGGTGACGCAGCCGAGGGCGCTCCCGAGGGTGGTGTCCCTGCCGGCGAAGGTGCTCCCGGGGGCGAGGGCGCGGGCGCTCCCGGTGGCGGTGCGCCGATGGCCATGTCGGCGGGCACGGTCTACGCCGCCGATGACTTCGAGACCCTGGGCACCTACCTGGGCTACGAGGGCGAGGCGCTGGAGAACTTCGCGGCCACCATCGAGCACTACAACGAGCTGTGCGCCGCCGGCAAGGACACCGACTTTGGCAAGGATCCCTCGCTGATGCTGGGCCTCACCACCCCGCCGTACTACGGCTACAAGGGCACCAAGGTCATCGGCGCCCTGATGTGCGCGGTCGGCGGCCTGCTGGTTGACGCCAACGGTGGCGTGCTCGGCCAGGACTACCGCGCCATCCCCGGCCTGTATGCCGCTGGCAACGCCTCGGGCGGCCGCTTTGGCTGGCAGTACTTCACGAGCATCGCCGGCCAGAGCCTCTCGATGGCCGAGACCATGGGCATGCTCGCCGGCCAGAACGCCGCTGCGGCCGTGGCGTAAGGGGCTTGTGCGGCCCGAATGCCCGAGTTGCGTGACGCTTTGGCTTTCGGGGCTATGCCGGATCGTATCGGCATCATGTAGGGCGCTCGGCTCTTGCGACATCGCAAGGGTCGGGCGCCCTTTTGCGTGACCGCTCGATGCCGGGTCGCATCGACGCGGTGCATGAGGCCGTGGCGCGCAGGGCTGGCGAGGGACTCCGTGTTGCGAGCAGCCGCGCGGTGGGCTATTGTGGTCAACTGCGGCATAGCAGCACATGCATACGAAGGAGGAGCAATGGGAGGTTCTGGGAGGCGCGGCGTGGCGCGTGCGGGGAGTTCTCGTGCGCCGCGCGCAACTATGGCGCTTGGGTTGGCCACAAGTGGCACGCTGGCAGCGGCGCTTCTCTGCGCGTTCTTGCTTGGCCCTGCTGGCAGCCCCGTCGCGGTTGCTGCCGATGAGGTTGCTACTTCCGGCGTAGCGCCGGTGACGCCGGATGATCCCGACGCCCCCATGCCCTACGTCGCCGACGAGCTGATCGTCTTTGCTGACCCGCAGGCAGCTGCTGGCGAGGTTGAGTCGGCGGCCGCCGCATGTGGCGCACGGGTGGTCGACTGCGCCGAGGGCGTCGGCGCGTACCTGCTGCGCCTTGAAGAGCCGCTGAGCTACGAGGGGCTAGTCCGGCTTGCCGACGAGCTTGCCCAGAGCCCGGCGATATCCAGCGCCTATCCGCAGGTACTCCTGGATCTGGGCGGCGACGAGGAGCTCATCGACGCCCTGGGCGAGGCTGAGGCCCCCGCGGGCGGGGCTCCTGCGGAGGAGGCCTCCTCGGCCGCCGCGGATGGGGGCTCCGCGACGTATGCCAGCCTCGACGAGGCGATTGCGGCGACGGTGGGGCAGACCGATCGCATCGAGATCCAGAACAACCCGCCGAGCGATGACGCCATCTGGAATGCGGGCTGGGTCACCCTCACGACGTACGACGACCCGGACACCCCGGAGGACGAGGCCGGCCAGGTGGTCCGCTACGCTCAGGGGGCCACGGGCGCCAACGGGCTTACCCAGCCCATCCCCGTCTCGTGGGCCTATGACGCCATCAACCTGCCCCAGGCCTGGGGCGCTCTCGACATCCAGCTGCGCGGCGACCCGGCCGTCGTGGGGGACGACGAGCCGGGCTCCGTTCCGGGGGAGGGCGTGACGGTGGGCATCTTTGACGGGCCCATCTACTACGAGCACGAGGACCTGCCCGAGCCCCTCGCCGTCATGCAGGAAGACGAACCGGAGGCGGGGTGGCTCGAGTCGGGCCACGCCACGCGCGTCGCCGGCATCATCGCGGCGCGGGCAGACAACGGCACCGGCACGTGGGGCGGTACCGTGGGCGTGGCGTACGGCAGCCAGCTCGTGAGCCTGTCGTACAGCTCCTCCGGGGTCGATGACTACGCGTCGGGCAACAGCGGGGGCGACACCACGCTCTACTCGGCGTACCAGTACGTCTGCGCGCTCGACTACCTGGTCGGCCAAGGTGCCAAGGTTCTCAACTTCTCCAACGGGCTCGCGCTCGACACGTTCTTGAGGGCAGCCAACGAGGGTGACGAGCAGGCGATCGAGGCGATCCGCACGGTCAACTCCATCGTCTCTGACACGCTTGTGCGCCTGCTCGACGACGGGCATGACTTCGTGATCTGCAAGGCCTCGGGCAACTCCAATTCGACGAGTGATGCGGATTTTGGCGAAAGCGGCATCGAAGGCGGCCAGAACGCGGCCTTAGACGTGCTCAGCGGGCTCGATGACGAGCGCCTGAGCAGCCGCATCATAGTGGTGGGAGGCGTGGAGACCACCGCGCCGGACACCTATCAGGTGGCGGCATACAGCGCGGGCGGCTCGCGCGTCGACGTGGTGGCCCCGGGCACGCAGGTGTACAGCACCTCGCCGCGCGTCCCCGGCTGGCAGAGCCAAGACGAAGGCGGTGCGATCAACCAGATACTCTCCGCCCTCACCGGCTCGCAGTCCTATGAGGACCAGGTCGGCAGCGGCTATTGGGGTGCGTCGGGCACCTCGTTCGCCACGCCCATCGTGTCGGGTGTGGCGGCGATGGTCTGGGCGGTCAACCCCGACCTCACCGGCGCGCAGGTGAAGCAGATCATCTGCTCCACGGCAACGCGCCAAGTGGGGTATTCGCAGGAGGCCCAGGACGAGATCGATTCCAACAGGTTCGACCCGACGCTCACCTACGGGCTTGTCGACGCCGAGCTTGCCGTCTACGCCGCCCTGGAGTCGCTGGAGGTCTCCGACCAGGCACAGCGGGTATCCGCGGGTCCCGTGGGCACGTTCTCCTATGTGGCGCCGGCCGGCGGCTACCGCGGGAGCATGACCATTGGGGCCGACGGGTCGGTGACGCTCGAGGAGTTCATGTCGGGCACGGGCGAGGGCACCACGTCCTACTACACCATGGCGGTTGACGAGACGGTCACCACTCCCGAGCTGATGACCGCGTACGTGCTCACCCCCACCGGCCAGGAGGGGCAGAGCTGGCAGATGACCGACGAAGGCAACGTCTCCACTGGCACCTACGAGGTGACGACGAATAGGTGGTTCACCTACAACGCCGGGACCGACACTTTCACTGACGTGTCGGGCGGTGCCGAGTGGGTGCGCGTCGAGTAGCAAGGCGGGCCGAGGCGGGGCTACCGTCCGTGGCGTCTGTCTGCCGCGTGCGGCAGCCCTGACTACTGTTCGGTGACTGCGGCGTTCTCGTAGATGTCCGAGGAGTGCCCCGCCTGGTCGATGTAGAGCGCGACGTCGGGCTTGGTCGTGAAGGCCATGCCCGCGTAATGCGATGTGGTTCCCGCGCCGAAGCTCACGAGCTCGTCGTCGGCGTGCTCGAACCACGTGCGGAACTTGGGATGGCGGGCGAACAGCGCCGGGCGGAACTGCTCGTAGCCCGCCTCGCGCAGAAGGTCGGCGACCGTTGCCGAGCCGGGCGATGCGAGGGCCTCGCCGGCCGTGTTGCAGCTGCCTGCATCCCACGGCGCGCCCTCGGGCGTGACCATGCGCAGGTACGCGGGCCCAAACGCAAGGAGCGCCTCGACCTGCGCCCTCACCGCTGCGGCCTGTGCCTCTGTCGTCGCTTTGGGTTCCTCTGCGGCGGGCACGAACTCGAAGCCCCATTCCTTGAAGCGCTCGTAGCCCATGGCCTCGATGGCCTGCCCGATCTGCGCGCGGCGCGCCTCCCATGCCTCGCCGGCGAGGGCGTCGCCGCTCGGCACGTCAACCTGCAGGTTCATCACGCTGTGGTAGCGCACGGCGTAGGCCATGGCCTTGACGTCCACGTCGCCAGGCGCCGCGTCAAAGCGCACGTGAGCCAGGCGCGTGCCGGGAAAGGACGCCTCGAGCGCGCCCATGAGCTCCTCCCAGAAGTCCAGCGCCATGCTGTGGGGCGTGGCGCCCGCTATGACGAGGCGCGTGATCTTCGCGCCGGGCATGTCACCGGCCGCTGAGGCTATCTCGCGCAGGAGTGCCATCTTGTAGGCACCGCGCTGCTCTTCGCTGACGAGGGGCGCCGGGATCTGGGGGCAGGTCGGCGCCTGGGCCTGCCGGCTCTCGCCCTCGTTCGGGGCGCCAAAGGGGATGCGCACGAGGATGGTCGTCTGCTTGCTGTCCGTCTTGCTGCTTGCTTGCATGGTCGTCACTTCCATATCTCGTCTCTTGCCTGCCGTGCCCTGATCGGCGCGGCGCGGGCGTGCCTACCTGCCCGGCTGGGCCACGTCGTTATAGGGCAGGGCGCGCGCCGCGTTCAGGCACCAGTTCCACAGGGCGCGCTCCGACTCGTCCAAGGCGTGGTGTCGCTCGTGCTCGAGGAAGAATCCCCAGGTGAGCTCGGCGATCGGCAGCGCCACGATCTGGTCGGTGGGGTTGAACACAGGCACGTCGATGAGGGTGCCGTTGGCAAAGCCCAGCACGTTGTCGGTCTTTGCGGCGTAGTTGAACAGACGGAAGATCTCGCTGATCTCGACCACCGAGTCAAGATGCACGCCGTGCTCGTCGGCGACCCGGTTGAGGTTCTCGAAGCAGACGTACCCGCGCCCCGGTATGGCCACGCTGCGCCCCTCGAGGTCCTCGATGTGCAGCACGCCGTGCTCCCCGACCTTCTCGACGAGGGGGTCGGCTCGCTTCATCCAGAAGTACACCGGCGACTCGTAGATCTTCACGCCCTCGCAGCCCTGTGACACCTCGTTGCCCACGAGCATGGCGATGTCGCACTTGCCGTCGATCAGGTCCTGCTCGCACTGGCGGTCGTACGACTCCCAGAACGGCACCTTCACGTGCGGGTGCGTCTTCTCGAAGCTGTCGATGAGCTCGGGGCCAAAGGCGCCGAGCACGCCGGCCGAGCATCCCAGCCGTATGGTGCGCTGTTCCAGGCCGCGCAGGCGGTCGAGCGACTCGTTGAGCAGGCGCAGGTTGCTGTGGAACACCGAGGTGAACTCGTAGAGCTCCTGGGCATAGGCCGTGGGGACGGGTTTGCCCGTCTCGGAGTCCAGGGTGAACAGCTCGACGCCCAGCTCCTTCTCCAGGGACCGGATCGCCTTGGTGAGCCCCTGCGGGGAAACGGGCACGAGCTTGGCCGCCGCGGTGAAGTTGCGCTCGGTGTAGGCAAGTTCGAAGTACCTGAGCTGCTCGCTGTTCATGGTCCCCTTCGTTCCCCCTGGTTCGCGTGCCGCCCCACAGCCCACCGCGCGGGCGGCCGGTTCCAGCGCCGGGGCCGGGGCGCGTGCGATGTCTGCGGATGGCGGAAATATCAGCCTCCCATTGTACTCTGTCAAGAGCCTCACCATCCGTTCGGGGGGCCAACGAAAAGTTGGCCGCGCGCGTCTTTTTCGGGCCCCGGCTCGCTTCATATAATCGCATCGACGTTGAGCGCGGGACGCTGGTGTCTCGGCTCGCGGACGGTGCCCTGCGCCCCGACATGGGGACACATGGGGCATCGGGGGAAACATCGGTTGTTCGACACGAACGAAAGGGGAACAACATGGTTGATTCGAGCATGTCGCGCAGGTCGTTCGTCGCTGGCGCTGCCACCCTGGCTGCCGCCGGTGCCGCCGCTGGCATGGCCACCACCGCTTTGGCCGACGTCGAGGGCGCCAAGCCCGATCCCGTCGAGACCGGCATGGAGTGGGCCGCCTATCCTGGCGACATCGAGCCCGGTTCGACCGAGGAGACCGACGTCCTGGTCATCGGCTGCGGCTTCGCCGGCTCCGTCGCCGCCGTCTCCGCCGCCGAGAAGGGCGTGAAGGTCACCGTCATCGAGAAGGCCCCCCAGCCCAGCGGCCGTGGCGCCCACATCACCTCGTTTGGCTCCGGCATCGTCAAGCAGATGCTCGAGGAGGGCTACATCACCGAGGAGCAGATGGACTACGCCCAGATCGTCCGCAACTGGATCCGCTGGAGCCAGGGCCGCCTGAACGAGAAGATCCTCTGGATGTTCGCCCGCAAGTCGGCTGCCACCATGGACTGGCTGGTCGAGAAGATGGAGGCCCAGGGACTGCACGCCGCCCTGTGGGCCGACTTCTACAAGGGCCCGGACTACACCGAGTGGCCCGTCACTCACTTCTTCTATGACGACACCACCGACTTCGTGTACCTCAACGGCCAGTCCCACGGCCTGGGCATGGACGTTCTGCTGCCCGCCCTTCAGGCCTACGGCGAGGAGCTCGGCGTCACCTACGTCTTCGACACCGCGAGCGAGCGTCTGCTGCGCGACGAGGGCGGCCGCGTGACCGGCGCCATCGTCACCCCCGACGAGGGCGAGACCCACATCCAGTACAACGCCGCCATGGGCGTCGTCCTGGCCGCCGGCGACTACTCCGGCGACGCCGACATGATGAACACCTACAACCCGTGGGGCCTGCAGGCTGCCGACGAGCGCATGTACATGCCGCAGTGGGTCAACACCGGCGACCTGCACAAGCAGGCCCTGTGGATCGGCGCCGCCATGCAGACCAACGAGAGCCACGCCGCCGTCATGCACCTGGAGTCCGGCGCCCAGAGCTACAACTTCCTGCATGTCAACGGCAACGGCGAGCGCTTCATGAACGAGGACGTCAACACCCAGTCCAAGGCCTCCAGCAAGGCCTTCTGGGGCGACAAGCGTGCCTTCACCATCTATGACGCCAACGCCTTCACCGAGATCGCCAAGCAGTGCGAAGACGGCATCGCCGGCGGCATCTCCTGCGGCCAGCAGTATCGCCGCTTCGGCACGCCGTTCGACATGGACGTCGAGAACAAGCTGCTCGAGGCCAAGATCGAGGACGGCAACATCTTCACCGCCGACACCCTCGAGGAGCTCGCCGAGAAGATGGGCGTGCCGGTGGAGAACTTCGTGGCCTCCGTCGAGCGCTACAACGAGCTCGTGGACAAGGGCTCCGATGACGACTTCGGCAAGCGCGCCGAGATCATGATCAAGGTCGAGACCCCGCCCTTCTACGCTGGCCAGCTCAAGGGCACGCTGCTCACGGCCTCAGGTGGCCTGCACTGCGACGAGTACTGCCACGTGCTCGACGCCGACTCCAACCCCATCGAGGGTCTGTACGCCGCCGGCACCATCGCCGGTGACTTCCACGGCTCCTGCGACTATCCCACCATCTGCCCCGGCATCAACCACGGCCGCTGCCTAACCTTCGGCCGCATGGCCGGCATCCAGGCCGCCGGTGGCTCGGTCGACGAGATCGCCGACTACGAGATCAAGATGCCCGCTGGTGGCGGTCTGGGCATCTCCACGATGTAAGTCGGGACTTCCTGTTCTGACGCCGGGCCCGTCGGCAGGCGATGAGCCGTCGAAATCTCGGCGATGAGCTGCCGGAAGGCCGGCGAGAACTAGGTGTTTGAAGGGGAGGGTGACCTGCGAACGAGCAGGTCGCCCTCCCTTTTGCCGTTCGGCACGAACGCTGCTATGATGATGTGCGACGGGCACGATGCGGGCTTTGGTGGGAGGAGCGTCGAATGGGGGTGTACCTTAATCCGGGGGCGGCTTTGTTCAGGCGGGGGCGCAGCTCGCGAATATACGTGGACAAGAGCCAGCTCATTGCCTACCTTAACGCTGTTGTCAACACCGAGCGTGCCTATGTGTGCGTAAGCCGTCCGCGACGCTTCGGCAAGTCCATGGCCGCAAACATGGTGAGTGCCTATTTTGATCGCACCGTCGATGGCGTGCGCGAGTTCGAGGGCCTAGCCATCTCTCGCGACCCGTCCTTCACCTCGAACCTCGGGCGCTTCGACGTCATCAAGCTCAACATGCAGGACTTCCTGAGTGCCACCCATGACATCACGGGGATGATCGAGAGGATGGATGCCGCAGTTTGCCGCGAACTTGTCGAGGCATATCCGGAAGTTCGTCTCTTCGATCCCGGCAGCCTAGCCCAGACGCTTTCGGATATATTTGCCCAGACGCAGAGCCAGTTTGTCATCGTAATCGACGAATGGGACTGCGTAATGCGCGAGCATCAGGCTGACATCGCCGGCCAAAAGGACTACCTGGACTTTTTACGAGCGCTTCTCAAGGACAAGCCGTACGTCGCCCTTTGCTATATGACTGGCATCCTGCCCATCAAGAAGTACGGCAGCCACTCTGCCCTCAACATGTTCGACGAGTTCAGTATGACGGAGCCCGACGAAATGGCGCCCTATATGGGCTTTACCGAGGCCGAAGTGCGGGAACTCTGCGGGCAGTGGCACCGCGACTTTAGCGAGTGCTCTGCCTGGTACGATGGATACGTGCTGGATGGCGTCGGAAGCGCGTACAATCCGCAGTCGGTCGTGCGTGCGATGGAGACGGGGCGTTTTGGTAGCTATTGGACGAAGACAGAGACCTACGAGGCTCTTCGTCGCTACATTGACCTCAATATGGGCGGGCTACGCGAGAAGGTCGTCATGCTCATGGGGGGCGCGCACGTTGCGGTGGATACCAGCACGTATGCAAACGACATGACGACACTGAGCTGTGCCGACGACGTGCTCACCCTGCTCGTCCATCTAGGATATCTGGCCTACGACCAGACTCGCGGGGAGGTGCTTATACCAAACCGCGAGGTCATGGGCGAGTATGCCAGCTCGATTGCGAAGGGTGGTTGGGACGAGGTTGCTCGCACGGTTGCGGCTTCGGATGACCTTCTTGAAGCGTTGCTCGCCAAGGACGGTGACGCGGTTGCCCTCGGCGTTGCGAAGGCACACGAGGATGCGGCGAGCATAATCGCCTACAACGACGAGAACTCGCTCGCTTGTACGCTGAGACTCGCCTTTTTCTCGGCAGTTCGACGGTATCGCCTTGTCAGGGAGGCGCCTGCGGGGAAGGGGTATGCGGACCTGCTCATGATCCCCCTGGCCTCTGCGCCTGCGGTTCCGGGGATCGTGGTCGAGCTGAAATGGGGCGTCGGGCCACATGAGGCAATCGCGCAAATTCGTGAGCGGGGCTATGATCGAGCGCTCTCTGGAACCGGAGGCGAGGGGCGCATCTTGCTTGCGGGCATAACGTATGATCCCAAGTCGAAGACGCACGCCTGTGTGATCGAAGAGGCGTGAGGCCAGAAGGACACGTGGCCATTTTCTGTCGTGTCTCTGGTCATGGACGATCCGACCCATATCACGGCCGCCGACGCCAACTGGTTGGGTATACTTACGCGCAGAGCGGTTCACATGGGTTCGGACGGCGTCATGTCGTGAACCTGGTCAGGTCCGGGAGGAAGCAGCCATAAGCGGCCTCTGACGAGCGTCCGGACCCATGTGGCCCGCTTTTTTGGTAACCAAAAAAGGACCAAAGGACCCGCATGAACCCCATACAGTACCTGATCAACCTCCTGCAGGATCCCCGCGCCGCCATCGCGGGATGGATCACCGCTCTTGGTGGATGGGCCTACGCCCCCATTTTCCTCATCGTGTTCATCGAGACCGGCGTGGTGGTCATGCCCTTCCTGCCGGGCGACTCGCTGCTCTTCGCGGCGGGCGTGTTCGCGCACGACGGCGGCCTGAACCTCATCACCCTGCTCATCGTGGTGTGGGCCGCGGCCATTCTGGGCGACCAGTGCAACTTCGCCATCGGTCACTTCTTCGGCCAGCGCATCGTGCGCTCCGGCAAGGTCAAGTCCATGACGCCCGAGCGCATCGCCAAGACCGAGGCGCTGCTTGACAAGTACGGCCCCCTTGCCATCTTCCTGGGTCGCTTCTTCCCATTCATCCGCACGTTCGTGCCGTTCTTCGGTGGCCTGGGCGGCATGAAGTGGCATCACTTCGTGCTGTGGAACGTGCTGGGCGGCATCACCTGGTCCACGATCTTCACGCTGCTGGGCTATTTCTTCGGTGGCATTCCCTTCGTGCAGGAGCACTTTGAGTGGATCATCATCCTCATCGTGCTGATCTCGGTCATCCCCGCCGCCGCGGGCGCCATCAAGGCCTGGCTTGGCAGGCGCAAGGGCGCCGGGGCCGAAAGCTCTGATGCTGCCGCACCGGTCGAGGGCGAGGATGTTGGGACGCACGCCGCAGGTGACGGCGAGAACGGCGGTTTCCATATGGAGAGCGCCGCCAGCTCCCAGGCCTCTGGCGCCGACAAGCCGCACGACCGCGGCCGCCATTTCGAGTAGGGCCGGCCGGCACGGCCGCCAACGCGCGAAGACGCAAAGGCCCCGTGAGCTCCGATCCCCACAAGCCGGGAAGCTGTGGGGGCGGATCTCACGGGGCCTTCTTCTTGCGAACTCTAACGAACTCTTACGAACTCTTGCGGACTCTTGCGGACTCCTGCGAGGTATGGCTCTCGCGAGACCTGGCTCTTGCGAGGCCTTTTGGATCGCTGCCTGGCTAGGCGGCCAGATCCAGCTCCTCCTCGTCGCCGCTGCCCGTCGACGTCGTCGCCTGGTTGCTGTCCTCGCTCGAGGAGGCGCCCAGCAGGTCGCTGCCGCCCTCGACGGCACAGAACTGGCAGGCGCGGCTGCGCTTCGCGGCGAAGGCGTCGTCAACCGAGCCCGAGTAGATGGTCGCGGAGTTCTGGATCGCCTGGCAGTCGGGGTTCAGATGGTACACGCGGCCGTAGGTGGTCCAGAACACGGTGCCGGACTCGTCGCCAAAGAGAGCCGCGGCCTCGACGGCCTGGTCGTACTCCTCCTGGCTCGTCGGGTTGTAGTCGACGCCCGACGCGCCGGCAACGACGAGCGCGACTGCTGCGACCGCCACGCCTACCGTGCGCGCCCGCTTGTCCGCGTTCTTGTCAAGCAGCAGGATGATGACGATCGGGGCGAACGCAACGATGGCCACGAGCACGCCCAGCTCGGTCTGCAGCCAGTAGAGCGCCTTGTTCTCCTTGGAGGGCGGATTCATGTGGTTGGCGCGCTTCCAGAGCTGCGACCCGATGACGACGGCCACAAAGTCGATCACCAAAAAGATGATGAACCAGGTGAACTGCGAGGGGCCGGGCAGGTAGAGCGTGCCGTTGAGGCAGAGGATGGAAACGATCTCGAGCGCGAGACCCGCGATCCAGAGGCCCACGGCGGCAAGTCTGAACGGAAGGGAGTTCTGCTTGCGCTGGGCTCGCGAGGCGGCCATGTCGACGGTGGGCTTTGCCTCGCTGGCGGGGCGATCGGAGGTGTCGCCGGTCCGCGCGTCCACGAACGTGCGCTCCACATGCTTCTTGCTGGGTGTATCCTTGGTCATGGTCTCCCTCTTCTTGGATCGTCTGGCCGTCTGCCCGCCGGGACGTATCTGCCGGTTCGTACCTGCGGGTTCGCGCCTGCCGGCTCGCGTCTGACGGCATGCGCCCATCGACTCGCGTTCGCCCGGCTGGGCGCTTTTTGAATAACCGATTATTTCAAACATATGGGGATATGTATGTCAATCATTCAACCTTAAGATGAAAACAGCCTATGACCTGCTGTTTCTTTGAAATTGGCTATCTGGTTGCGTATAATGCACCGGCCTCATGGGCGCAGACCGTTCCGGTTGCCGTCGCTTTCTGACGTGGCCGTGATGGCCTGGTGCCCAGTGGACAACCGTCTCTAGAAAAGAAAGTGAGTAGGCATGACCGCAGAGAACAATCCCATCCAGCAGATCGCAAGCCAGGTCCTGGGGGCCATCCAGTCCGACTCGGGCGTGGCGAGCAAGCTGGCGGCCGATCCGGCGTCGACAATCAAGGAGATCACCGGCATCGAGCTGTCTGGTGACGATCTGTCCGCGGTCGTCACCGCCGTCTCCCACCTCGTCAAGGGCGAGGACGTTGACTTCGGCAATCTTGCTACGCTTGCCAAGGACATGCTTTCCGAGCATGGCGGTGACCTGATGTCGACGCTTGGCTCGCTGTTCGGCGGCAAGGACGACGACGTCGAGGGCGAGCAGGAGCAGGCCGAGCCCGCCAAGGACGACGCCGACGAGAAGAAGGGCGAGAAGGAGTCCGGCAAGGGCGATGGCTTTGGCCTGGATGACGTCCTCGACATCGCCGGCTCGCTGTTCGGCGGCAAGTAAGAGCGGCGCGATTACCGCTCCAGTGCAACAATCTAGACGAAAAATACGTGGCAGAACGATCAGAATGTCTAGATAGTTGCACTCAGGCTGGTTAGTCTGAAAGAGCGGGGCGAGTCGTGTTCCTGCATGGTCCACAAAGACGACTCGCCCCGCATTAGTGGCTCAGTTGTGATGGCTAGCACAAGGTTGCGTGCTGGTGCTGACGAATATTACATTGTAGAAAGCCTCTTGCCCAGTCGATAGCCTGCGGTCACGCAGTTCATGCCCAGGTTGTGACCCCAGATGCGGAAGTTATACGTGTCGCCAATGCAGTCGCCGATGAGGGTTCCAACGGCATATAGGCCGGGCAGCGGATCGTTGTTGCTGTCGAGGACTTCCTGGTTGCGGTTGACGTTGAGACCACCGGTGATGCACAGCGTGTACGGCTCGTTCTTGACGCCGTAGAACGGGGGCTTGGCAACAGGCAGAAGGAAGCGCTTGTCCTTGTGGAACTCCTCGTCAACGCCGGTTTCGCAGTAATCGTTGTAGCGTTCGACCTGGGCTAGGAACTCCTCCTTGTCCTTGCCAGTGAAACCGAGGCCATCAGCTAGTTCTTCGAGCGTATCTGCCTTGACGGCGGTGCCCATCGAAGCGTTGAAGCCTGCGTACTCGTCGGTCGCCTTGCTGCCAGCGTCGGAGTTGAACAGCGACTGGATTTGGTCGTACACCTCCTGGGTGTCACGGTCGGGGGCACCGATTGCGTCGCCCTGCCACGGAGCAGAGGCAAACACCCAGTCATCATCCCAGATCAAGAAGCTATAGCCGCCCGGCTGCACCTTCTGGGGCCAGGGCGCATAGCCGTACAGAGAGTCCTCGTCGCAGTACCTGAGACCCTTGGCGTTCACGAGCAGCCCGGGGAATGTGGTGCCAGCGCCCTCGGCCCACCAGCGGCAGGGCAGGACCTCGTCGCCCATCGAAACGATCATGGGGGCGTTGGGCGTGTACTTCTGCCACGCGGCGCCGGCCCAAAGGGCCATCTTGTGACCGTCGCCTTCATAGACGCCACCGAGGCCATAGGGAAGGGCCATCGGACAGTACTTGGCAACCATGTCGCGGTCGCGCGAGAAGTCACCGGTGGCGAGAATCACACCCTTGCTGCCCACGTAACGGACGTAGTCGCCTTCGGAATTCACCGCAACGGTCGAAACCACGGTGCCTGCGTCGTCCTTCTCGAGGTACTTGGCCGTGGTGTTATAGTCGATGCGACCGCCGAGCTTGAGAATCTCCTCGGCCATGGCCTCGACTGCTACCTGCTGAGATGCGCCGGCGGCGGTGTTCTCGGCGGTGATGAAGGCATGCGAGAACGAGGGGATCGTCAGGTTGCCGTTGGGGTCGGTGTGCGTGTTCTCGATGACGGTATCGATGCCGTAGGCTGCCATCTTGTCCATGAGCCAGTCCATGGCCTCGCCGGAGTAGTAGTAGAAGTCCCACCATTTGTCCTGGTCGAGACGCCAGCTGGCCGCCGCGAACTCCTCCTGGAAGTATGCCTTGGCCTCCTCGAGCGGAAACTCACGGCCAAGCTCCTTCTGCAGCCTCGAGTTGAACGCCGCGTTCGAGCCGCCGCGCGAGACGGGCTTGTCGCTGCTGGCAATGACGCAGATGTCCACGCCGTCCTCGGCGGCGGCCATGCCCGTCACCAGGCCCGAGGTGCCGGCGCCAATGATGAGGAAGTCGGCAGTGATCGTCTCGGTGATCTCTTCCTCGGGGATGGGATCCGGCGGGATCTCGAAGCTCCACTTCGAGTTGCTGTAGATATCCTCGTTAAGGATGATCTCGCCACTAGTCTGAGCTTGGGGTTCTTCAGGGGCACTTCCTGAAGCCTGCGCCAAGCAGTCTTCAACGCCGGTGAGGATGGCCTTCGAGGTAATGCTTGCCCCGCTGACACCGTTGACGCCCTTGGTCCCGTTTGCCTCGACGATGAGGGCAGGAAGCTGCTCGATAGCCTTGGAGCCAATTCCTTGGGTTTCGGCGTTCTCTCCGATCTCGACGGTGGAGATGACGCCGCCGGCGATGGTGACGCTGATCGTGAAGTCTCCACCCATGCCCGTCTGGACGGAGGAATACGTCCCGTCGGCGTATGCCGCCCCGGCCTCCTCGGCCAGCGCGATGGAAGCCAGGGTGTCCTGCGATGCGACTGCGGCGGCCGTGGCGGCCATGCCGGTCGCAAGCGCGCCCTTGAGGAAGTCTCGGCGACCCACTGAGGTGTCCATTGCCTTCATGTGCTTCTCCATTCTCGCGTAAGGAAAGACCTTATCGATGGTTCGCCACGACGAGCCCGGTCTTGGCTTCGACTCTGCCTCCGGGTTCGTGAGATGCATGCGAACGGTTCCGAGCATATTGCGGCCGGGCGAAATGCACAGCGCACAAAATGAGTGCTTAGCTTACCGACCGTATCGCCGCGCTTCTCCGATCTCGATCACTCATTTTGTGTCATGACTGGTAAAGTGGCTGCTACATACACTGTTTTTTCTAGACTGGGAAAAGAGGGTGTCTGTGAAGCGGTTTCGTGATGGTATTGAGTTCATCAGGTCTCACGTCAAGCCCGAGGACATCGGACTGGGTGCGTTCTACTACTTTGCGTCTGCTCCCATCATTGGCACGATGAACTACGCAGGGTTTTCTCGGACGTCTCAGGACATGCTCGTCTTTTTTACGTGTCTCGTCGTAAGCATGACGATCGTCCATGTGGTCCTCGCCTTTGCGCATGACGCTGCCAATACGCTGGCAGACCACCTCGATTCGACCATCCCGTCGCTCGCCGCCTGCTGTATATTGCTTGCTGGCCTGTCCGTGCTCGATGTGGTGGGGTATGTCGCGTTTGTCATGTGTGGGGTTCTCACGGGGGCGACATGCGCCTGCATGGTTAGCGCGTGGGCCACTGTCCCGTCGGTTCGAGAGCTGCGCCCCTCTTCATTGAAGATTGCTCCCTCTCTGGTATCCGCAGTCGTGTTCTATCTCATATATCGCTGCCTCCAGTTTGTTTCTTTGCTCATGGCAAACGGTTGGCAGTTGGCTGTTCCCCTTATTGGAATGGTTGCCTTGCTGGTTGCCTATTCTCCAAGCTATGGGTCTGTTGATGACGCTCAGTACCGTCGCAGATCTTTCCTACTGCTCGGTCTTGTAGCTGTCGTGCTCTCAGTCGTGACGGGCGCGCTCGGGTATGCCTCGAACTATCCGGACGCACGCGTGCGGCTTAATTTTACGCCCATGGTTGTTTTTGAGGCGGTGGGTGCGCTTGTGATCGTTCTGTACTGTGTCGTTATGGCTCGCGCCTGGTATCGTGCAGACGGACAATTCTCCCGACCTCGAAGACTTCTCAATATACTGGCGGCGCTCGTTCCCCTATTCGTGCTGGGGTGTTTGACGGGCGTGCTCGAGGTGCCTGGGGACTTGAGCAACTTTCTTTGGGAAGCTTCGATCTGGGTGCTTCTTCTTGCTGTTCTCGTGTATGGGATGAGAACGTCGCTGTTCGTGGTGAACGGGCTTGCAATCGGCATTATGTGGGAGTCGTGGTGCATGGGCCAGATGGTGACGAAGGGGATCGTCTTGTCAGAGGGGTTCGGGTGGGGTGACATCGCTCTTCTCGCGTGCGGTGTTGCATATCTGGGGGTAATGGCATACCAGATGTCGTTTGCCGCCTCGCCTAGCCATGCTGTCGATCTGCCGGAGCAGACGCCGTCCTGTGCGGACTCTAATGCACCCGTGCAGGCCCTGAATCCTCTTGCCTGTAAGTATGGCCTCTCCGCCCGTGAAGCGGAGGTTCTCGCGCTCGTTGGAGAGGGCCGCAGCGCCAAGTACATATCTGAGGAGCTTTCGATTTCGTTTAACACAGCCAGGTCACATATACGTCACATCTACGAAAAGCTGGATGTGCATTCAAAACAGGAGCTCATAAGTCTTATCCAGTCATCGGATCAGCTAGGGCGATTGCAGGAAACAGGCTACCGTGCTCGATGACACTGTTTGACTTCGAGCTGACTCCAAGTCGTAAACTCCGGGCATTGACTGCCACTGACGGACATAGAATGACATGGAGATGAGACATACGATGAGAACTGCCATTGCGCGCGAGCTGGAGCATGACGACCCGGAGTTCGCGGCCATCATTGACGGGTTTGCCGGCGAGGAGGTGCCGGCGGAGGCCGGCATGACGCTGCCCGGGCGTACGCGCTACCTGGCGATCCTTGCGGCCCTGCTCGGCTGCCAGGGCATCGACGCGTTTCGTGCCGTCGCGGGGGAAGCCCTCGACGCCGAGGACGGCGTGTCGCCCGTGGAGCTCAAGGAGGTCGTCTACCAGGCGGCCGACTACCTGGGCATCGGCCGGGTGCTGCCGTTCGCCACCGTGGCAAACGAGGTGCTCGAGGCGCGTGGCGTCGAGCTGCCGCTCGAGGGGCAGGGCACGGTGACGCCCGAGACGCGCCTGACGGCGGGCAACGCCTGCCAGGTCGAGATTTTCGGCGAGGGCATGCGCGAGTCCTGGGAGAAGGGCCCGCAGGAGCGTCGGCACATCAACCGATGGCTCGCGGCCAACTGCTTCGGCGACTACTACACGCGCGGCGGGCTCACCCTGGCCGAGCGCGAGATGGTGACCTTCTGCTACCTGATCGCCCAGGGCGGCTGCGAGCCCCAGGCCACGGCGCATGCCGGCGGCAATCTTGCCATGGGCAACGACAAGGCGTTCCTGTACGCCGTGGTGTCTCAGTGCCTGCCCTACATCGGCTACCCCCGCAGCCTCAACGCGCTGACCTGCGTCGACAGGGCGGCAGAGGCGGCTTCTGGCAGCGCGCAATAGGTCGGGCGCCCTTACGAGCAAGAGGCCGAGGCGGCAGAAGTCGCCCCGGGGCAAATATCCGGACAGAATCGCCGTTGTTTCGCAGCCAGGATGTCCGGATATTTGCCCTAGGTCATGGTTCCGGATATGCATGTGCTTACGGTTTCCTCGATCGCTCTCTTGAGGAAGTCCCTTCGGTCAAGGTTCTTCTCCATGTGCCCCCTCCTGCCCTTACTGGACAGCCCGGGTTAGAAAGCGCGCGGGATGCTGAGAAGTTTGGTCCTGCGGCGGCCATGTCGCGTTCACACGACATGGCCGCCTGTTGTCGTGCGGTTTCGTGTTCCCGCCCTGAGTCGCGGGGCCCTACAGCGAGGCCACGATCTTTCCCGCGACCCTTCCATGCGTCATGGCCATGCCCATGGAGTTGCCGGCCGACGGCGTGGCGTACGAGTTGCCGTAGCGCCCGCCCAGGCAATTACCTGCGGCGTAGAGGCCCCTGATGGGCGTGGTGTGGTCGGCTTTCAGGACGTTGAGGTTCTCGTCGGTCACCAGGCCAGCCATGGTGACGAGACCGGCCGAGGACGTACCATCGTAGGTGCGCGCCGCCCCGTAGAACGGAGGGGTCTTGATGGCCCGCATGAGGTGCGCGTCCTTGCCGAAGTCGCTATCGACGCCTGCCTCGCAGAGCTCGTTGTAGCGCTCGATGCTGTCGAGCGCGCTCTGAAGGGCCTCGCCCTCGTATCCCAGGAATCCGAGAAGCTCCTCGAGGGTTTCGGCGGCGTAGACCGTGGCCTCTTGGCGACGGGTCAGGATGTACATCGACACATCCAGGACGACTCCTCCCGCCGGGTCTCCCACCGGAATCGCGTCGATGGACTGGTGCATCTCCTCCACGACGTCGGGCACGCCCCAGTTCGGGGCCCCATGGTCGACGCTTGCCAGTTTGACCATCTCCATGTAGTCCGCGTCAGTGACGGCGGCGTAGATGCCCAGCGGCTGACGGAACGTGGCCGGTGCGAGCATCTGCGCCATCGCCTCGTTAACGTAGCGCTTGCCCAGCGAGTTCAGCAGCAGGAAGGGGGTGGTGCCCCAGGGCCCGGGCGGCATCCACATGGCGAAGTTCTGCGCCGGACGAGGCTGCGGCTCGATCATTCCTCCGGCCCAGCATCCGAGCTTGAGGCCCACGCCATCGCGCCCCATGCCCGCCATGGCGGAGCGGTCCTGGCCGACGCGCATTCCCCACTCGTTCACGTCGGTGAGCAGGTTGTATACCATGTCCGCGTTCCCGGAGAAGTCGCCGGTCGCGAGGATCACGCCCTTGGCGGCGTTGAAGCGGCGGTAGCCGTCGGGCCCCTGCGCTATTGCGCCGGTCACGTCACCGCTCTCGTTCTGCTCGAGCACCACGGCGCTGTGCTCCCAGTACCACGTGGCGCCGAGTTCCTCGGCGGCCTGCCTGCAGTAGATCTCGATCTCGGTGAGGCGACTGACCTCCTCGCGCCCGTCAACGGGGGTGGGGTTGAAAGATCCGATCGTCTGCAGGGTCGACGCCCACGCCTTGTAACCCGAGAGCTCGATGGGGTAGTCCTCCCCGCTGTCCTTCCCATAGGCCTTCTGGATGATGGCGTTGTCGGGGGCGAGCTCGAAGAAGTTGCTTGTCTCGGGGGTCACCGCCACGAGGTTGTCGAACATCTCGCCGGAGTTCTCGACAAACAGCCTGATGATGCGCTGGTTCGCACGGCCGCCGCTTCGCCTGTAGTACTCCGCCGTGATCTCGCCCAGGTCATAGGGTCCGAAGCCGTTGTCGATCATGAACTGGGAGTTGTAGGCACAGATGTCATCGCCGTAGCAGCTGAACGTGTCCTTTGCCTGCACCTCGATGACGGCGACCGACGCCCCCTGCTGCGCGGCAGCCAGGGCTGCCTGTGTGCCGGCATGCCCGCCTCCCAGTACCACGACATCCGCGTCAACGGTCTCCACGATGGACGCCTCGTCCACGGAGGGGGCGTTACCCAGCCAGTCCTCGGCGCACATGTACCCGGAAACCGGCGTATCGGCCGCATGCCCCGCGTCCTGCGGCTGTTTGCTCCCATTGGCGCCTGTCTCCTCGGCCCCTGCCATTGAGGTCGCAATTCCCTGGGCCATCACGGCCGAAGAACCCATCGCCATCGCGCCCCTTACGAAGCTCCTTCGATCGATGCGCAAACCCTGGTCCATTTCTTCCTCCTCCTTTTTGTGGATGCCGATCTTTTGCCGAGCTCCTCCCCCGTTCCTTCGGCAGCCGTCATGCTGCCCGCCGTCAGGGGGTGTCCGGCGTCGTGCGCCCGCAAAGGCGTGGCCTGAGGTCGACTGTATCCTTGTCTAGGCGGTTTTTTGATCCCCCGTGTCGTGGATATGCCCTGCAATCGGCATGGACGAAATTGGGTAGTTGAACAGGCGGGGCTGCGCACGTATACTGAAATGGTTCCTACCAGGGGGTTTACATGCATGCAGACAAGCCAGGAGACGAACCAACTGCCCGGAGGCGACGTGCGCGCGAGGATGGTGGGTGGGCGACCTTGCGTCTTGCGTTACACCCGAGCCTGCTTGGTTTCGGGGCGTTACTTGCGGCGACACTGTGCTACGCCCCGACGTTCGTCTCCTGCCTGCGCCTTGCCGGCGAGGGGTCGTTGCTCGACACGTTTGCGCTTTTCTCGCTGGCATGCGCCTGCGCATGCTGCGTTGCCTGCTGGTTTGGCTGCGCGTGGGTGGCGGCCCATTTCGATGGGCGCGGGCTTCAGGCCCTGGGCACCGCATGCTTTTGCGTGGGAACCCTAGGCATGCTGGGGCTTTCTCTGGTGGATGTGCCGGTCAGCGGGCAGGTCGCCTCGGCGTGCTGCGGTTGCCTTGCTGGTTTGGGTGCACCTTTTGTGTACACGGGCTGGGGCAGGCGCTATGCCCTGCTGACGCTGCGTGACGCGCTGCTCAACATTTCTCTCTCCATGGGCCTCGCCTCTGCGGCGAACTATGCGCTGGCTGTGGTTGCCGACTGGGCGTTCTGCCTGCTTCTGTGTGCCCTGCTCCTCTGCGGGTGCTTGCTCTCCTTCGTGGGGGAGGGGAGCGCGACGGGCGATGTGGAGGCCGAATACCGGGAGGTCTCACATGCCGGCGAGGCGGGTGGGATGAGCCTGCGTACGGTACGCTCGGCCATGGAGATCCTCTTTGCGCCCCTGTTCGGGCTGCTAGTGTTCGGCTTCGTCGGCGCCCTCATCGACCAGGACCTCATCGCGGCGCTCTTTGGCTCGCAGATCATCGGGTACCTGATCGGGGTGGCCCTGCTCCTCGTCCTGTTGATCCTCCCTCTGCGCAAGCCCCTCTTTCCTCTGGTCTACCAGGTTCTGTTTCCTGCGCTGGCCGTCCTTTCGCTTTTGGCACGCATGCTCGCTGGCGAGGGCATCCTGCCCGGGTCGACGTTCGACGTGTGCCTGCATGTCATGTTTGGCTCGGTGCTGGCGTTTTCCTTTGCTTCGATAGCGGGAATCGGGCACGCCCGCGAGCTGCCGATCGAGGGTCTGGTCGCCGGTGCCTGCGGGCTCTACTGCCTCGCTGCGCTTGTGGGGACACTCGTGAGGCTCATCGCACGGCCGTTCGGACTAGAGGTGTCGGGGGTTGCGCTGCTCGCCTGGTTTGCCTACTTTGCCCTCCAAGTTCTCTATCCTGCCTTCATGAACTGGAGATCGAACTACGCCGTCGGCGGGTGTGGGGAAGGGGTGGCGCGCCCTTCGATTGAGGAGGAGCTTACCGGGCGATGCGAGGGGCTGGCCCGCGCGCATGCGCTCACTCCCCGGGAGACGGAGATTCTTCAGCTGCTTGGCCGTGGGCACGGGACGACGTACATCTCTCAGGAATTGCTCATCTCCGACAGTACGGTGCGCACGCACGTCAAGAACCTCTACCGGAAGCTCGGCATCTCGTCGCGGGAGGAGCTCATCTCGCTTGTCGATTCTGGTGGAGGAAAGGTGGCGCGGGGAAAAATGCCCTAAACTTGCGGGGACGAAGCAACGCAAGAAGGAGCCGCGCATGGAGTCGCTGTACCGCAAATATCGACCGCAGACCTTTGCGGACATGGTGGGTCAGCAGCATATCGTGTCAACGCTGAGAAACGCCCTGACCGAGGGACGCGTCGCCCACGCCTATCTCTTTAGCGGGCCGCGCGGCACGGGCAAGACCACCACGGCGCGCGTTCTGGCGAAGGCCCTGCTCTGCACGGGCGGCCACGCCGGCGAGGTTGCCGTCGATCCCGACGGCACCTGCGAGGAGTGCCTCGCCATCGCCGACGGAACGCACCCAGACGTCTACGAGCTCGACGCCGCCTCGCGCACCGGCGTGGACAGCGTGCGTGAGGAGATCATCAACCGCGTGGCCTTTGCCCCGACACGCGGCCGCTACAAGGTGTACATCATCGACGAGGTGCACATGCTCTCCGTGGCGGCGTTCAACGCGCTGCTCAAGACGCTGGAGGAGCCCCCCTCGCACGTCATCTTCGTGCTGTGCACCACCGACCCGCAGAAGGTGCCCGAGACCATCCTCTCGCGCTGCCAGCGTCTGGAGTTCCACCGCATCTCGATCGACGACATCGAGCAGCGCCTGACCTACGTGTGCCAGCAGGAGGGATTCGAGGCCGACCAGCAGGCGATCGCCCTCGTCGCCAAGCACTCGCGCGGCGGCCTGCGCGACGCCCTGTCCATGCTCGAGCAGCTCTCGGTGTTCGGGGACGGCGCCGTGCGGCTCGATGACGCGCAGAGCGTGCTGGGCGAGGTCTCCAGCGACACGTTGGCCCACATGGTGGAGCGGATCGCCGACCGTGACGTCGCCGGCTGCTTTGCCCAGGTGGCCGACCTCGCCGAGCGCGGCGTCGACATCGCCCAGTACACGCGCGACCTCACCTCGTACGTACGCGACCTCTACGTGGCCTCGGTCACCAGGGGGGCGGATGGCGTGCTCGCCGGCGGGACCGATCCCAAGGCCGCTCTTGCGGCTGCGGAGCGTGTGGGCGGCCCCGACAGGCTCGCGAGGATGCTCGACCTGCTCGGCCAGCTGGAGGCAAACCTGAGGACCTCGCTTGACCAGCGCCTTTCCCTCGAGGTGACCCTCACGCGCATCGCCCGGCCCAAGAGCGACCTCACGCTCGAGTCGCTGGCGGAGCGCGTGGCCGAGCTCGAGCGGCAGGTCGCCGCGGGTGGAGTGGTGGCGCCGGGTTCGGCGGCCGGCTTCGGAGGAGCGTCGCCCATGCCGCAGGCCCAAGCCCCGACGTCCTATCCCGCGGCCTCCCGGCCCGCGCAGCCGACCGCGGCGGGCTCGGCCTCATATCCCGCCGGCCAGCCGACCCATGCGGCCGCGCCGACGCAGGGACGCCCCGCCCGGCCCTCCTTTGCCGGGACCCCCGCCCGCGCGGCCACGCCCGCCGCTGCCATGACGCCTCCCACCCCGCCGGCACCGCAGCGTCCGGTTCAGGCCGCGGCACCTGCCACGGCGGCGCCCTGCCCACCGCAGGCGGCCCCGGTCGGCGCGTCGGTCCTCGACCGGGCGACGTCGCAGCGCCTGTGGGGCCAGCTCGTCGACCAGGTCATGACCGCAAGCCCCTCGGTCGGCGCGCTCATGCGCACGGCTGAGGGCGTGCTGACCTCGCAGAACACGCTGACCATCATCAATCACGGCTCGTCGTTTGCCGAGCAGATGCTGGGTCGTGCCTCCTCGCGCGAGATCATAGAGCGCGTGGCCGCCATGGTGTACGGCCACCCGGTGCATATGGAGGTGCGCGGGATGTCGAGCGTGGCGGCCGCCCCGGCTGCTCCCGTTTCGCGGCCTGCTGCAGCGTCATCCGCACCGGCTGCCCGGCCCGCTCCGGCGGCCCCTTCTGCGCCGGTCGTCCCCGCCGCTTCGGCCGCTCCTTTTGCGCCGGCTGCACCTACCGTGCAAGCCGCCCCTGCTGCTCCGGTCGTCCCCGCCGCGCCTGCCGCGCAGGCCGCGCCGGTTGCGCAGGCCGCCTCTCGCCCTGCCCAGGCGCCCGCCGCCCCCGAGCAGGCGCCGGCGTACGAGGCGGTTCCCGACGAGGTCTACGACTCCTACGTGCCCGATGACGTTGACGAGTTCGTCAACGATCGAGATGACGTGTCTGCCCAGGGCAGCGGCAAGGGAGGTGCGCCGGCCCAAAGTGCTGGTCGAGGGGACGCGCCTGCCCAGGGCGTCACGCCTTCCCAGAGCGGCTCGCCCGTAGGAGGCGGCGCAGCGGGGCGGCCCGACGCCCAGCCTGAGGAACCCGCCGACGGCGTCGACTCCGACGCGATGGACTTGGCCCAGCTGCTCTCCGCAGGCTTTGGCGGGTACGTGAAGGTCAAGGAGGAGCCGGGTGCCGACGCCTAACGGCGCACGCTCATCGTACAATCAGCATCTACCGAATGGCTTGCCGCGTCGTCTGACACGAGGCTGACGAGACGCCATCAGGACGACGGGTTGCCAAGCAGGCTGTCAGCGACTAACGAAAGGAACCGCTCCCATGGACATGCAGAAGATGCTCAAGCAGGCACGCAAGATGCAGGCCCAGCTCGCCGAGGTGCAGGACGGCCTCAAGGAGGTCACCGTCGAGGCCACGGCCGGCGGCGGCATGATCAAGGCCGTCATGACCGGCGAGGGCGACCTGGTGTCCATCACCATCGACCCCTCCGCCGTCGACCCCGAGGACGTCGAGCTGCTCCAGGACATGATCGTGGCCGCCGTGAACGAGGCGAGCCGCAACGCCCGCGAGCTTGCTGACCAGCGCATGTCCAGCATCACCGGCGGGCTCAACATCCCCGGGCTGATGTAGTCGTGGCGGACGAGACCCTCGAGTGCCTCGTCGACGAGCTGGGCAGGCTTCCGGGCATCGGCCCCAAGTCGGCCCAGCGCATCGCCTATTACGTGCTGCGCGCCGACGAGGCGTCGGTGCGTCGTCTCGCCGACGCCCTGCTTGACGTGAAGCGCGCCATCCACTTCTGCCCGCGTTGCTTCAATTACGCGAGCGGCAAGGTGTGCTCGGTCTGCGCCGACTCGGAGCGCGACCAGTCCACCATCTGCGTGGTGGCCGAGCCGCGCGACGTGCAGGCGATCGAGCGGACGGGGTCGTACCACGGGCTCTACCACGTGCTGGGCGGCATCATCAGCCCCATGGATCGGGTCGGCCCCGACGAGCTGCACGTCCGCGAGCTCATGGCGCGCCTGGGGTCCGAGCCCATTCGCGAGGTGATCCTGGCCACGAACCCCGACGTGGAGGGCGAGACCACGGCGTCATACCTCGCCCGGCTCATCAAGCCGCTGGGGATAGAGGTCACCAGGCTCGCGAGTGGCCTGCCGGTGGGCGGCGATCTCGAGTATGCCGACGAGGTCACGCTCGGCCGCGCCATAGAGGCGAGGCGTGCCATCTAGGCCTGGCTGATACGGGTCCGTGCCTGCGCCGGGCATTTCCGGCGCAGGCAACCAGGAGGGGGAGGGGATCGCAGTGCCCGTAGACAAGCGCAACATCGTGCTCATCGGCATGCCCACGGCCGGCAAGTCCACGGTGGGCGTCATGCTCGCCCGCCTGATGCGCTACAACTTCACCGACACCGACATCGTGATACAGGTGAACAACGACGCCACGCTCGCCGAGCTCATCGCCCGCCACGGCAACGAGAGGTTCCTCGACATCGAGAGCGCGGCCATCCGGACGATCGAGCCGGCGCGCACCGTGGTGGCGACCGGCGGCAGCGCGATATACCGCGACGACGCCATGCGCAGCCTGCGTGCCACCGGTCCCGTCGTCTACCTCAAGCTGTCGCTGGGCGCGCTCACCCGGCGCATGGGCGACCCAAGGGCGCGCGGCGTGGTGCTGGCGCCCGGCCAGACGCTCGCCGACCTGCTCGACCAGCGCAGCCCCCTCTACGAGCACTATGCCGACATAACCGTGGACTCCTCGGAGCTGTCGCAGCCAAGGACCGTCGACGCCGTGGCCGACGCCGTGCGTGCGTGGTTTGCCGCCCATCCGGCGCAGGGCTGACGCCTGGCGTGTCCGGCTTACGCCGAAACGTGAAAATGCTGCCGTTGGCGACGTCCCGTAGCTATTCGTGCAAACATCCGTGTCCAGTTGGGGTATGAATGGCCCGACTTATTGGCGTGTCGGATTCGCGGCACGGTGACGGCGCGTCGACTCCTTGGCCTACGCACGGCTTGCTGCGCACGGCTAGGCCGGGGACCGGCCGCATCTGGCATCTGTCGCGTCAGGAGAAAGGGTGGTGGGCACATGTCAGAACAGGCTTGCGCCGCCGAGGCGGCCTCGTGCGAGAAGCGCCCGGTGCGCATCGACGACTTCGCGTCGTACCAGTACGTCGGCGCGCTGCGCGTCACCAAGGACGGCAAGCGCCTCGTGTACGCGCTGAGCTCCGTGAACATGGAGAAGAACCGCTACGAGTGTGACCTGTGGACGCTCGACCTGGCGAGCGGCTCCTCTCGTCGGCTCACGAACTCGGGCAAGGAGGGGCACTTCGACCTGCTCGACGATGGTGACGTGCTCTTCGTGTCAGGCCGTGGCAAGGCGCAGGCGGGCGAGAAGAAGGACGCCGACGCCGGCAAGCTCGGTGACGGCGCGACGCAGGCGCAGGTCGCGTCGGTGCCGTTCGAGAAGACGCCCAAGCAGCTCGCCGAGGACCCTGCGCAGGGGACGGATCTGTACCGCATCTCCCTCGACGGCGGCGAGGCCGAGCTGTTCGCCCACGTGGCTCTCAACGTGATGGACTGGAAGCAACTTGACGACCGTCGCTTCCTTGTGCTGGCGCGCGACCTCATCGACAGCGCGTCTGCCTATGCCACCATCGAGGACATCCCCTTCTGGGAGAACGGCGGCACGTACAAGTCGGGCCTGCGCGAGGGCGTCTACCTGCTGGACCTCGATGCCGAGAACGCCGCCCGTCCCGTGCTCCTCACCCAGCTCAACGAGTCGGTTGAGGACTGGGCGCTCTCCGAGGACCGCACCAAGCTGTACTTCGTCTCCAAGCGATTCGACACGCGCAAGCCCATGGAGAGCCAGGCGCGCGTCATGGAGCTGGCGACCGGCAAGGTCTGCGACCTGAACGCACCTGCGATGGAGCACACGGGCATCGCGCTGATCGACGAGGGAACCCTCGTGCTGGTGGGCACCGACATGAAGACGCACGGCATCAACGAGGACCCGTTCGTCTACGCACTCGACCTGGGCGACGATCCCCTGGAGACGGGCGGCTCGAACTTCCGCCGCATCAGCCGCGATGACTTCGACGTGGACTTCTTCAACGCCGTGGGCTCCGACTGTCGCCGCGGTCACGGCCAGTCCATGCTCGCCGTGGGCGGTGACCTGCTGTTCATCCACTCGCAGGGCGACTCCTCGTGGCTTTCGCGCATCACGTCCGACGGCGAGATGACGCCACTGGTTGACTGCGAGGGCTCGATCGAGTGCTTTGACACCCTGGACGGCCATGTCCTGTACTACGTGGCGATGCGCATGGGACGCCTGCCCGAGATCTACTGGCGCGTGCTGGACGAGGAGGGCGTCGCGGTGGGCGACGAGGAGTGCCTCACCGGCTATAGCGACGTGCTCGAGGGCGCCGAGATCGTGGAGCCCGAGCCCTTTGAGTTCCAGAGCAACGGCGATACGCTGGTGGGCTATGTCATGAAGCCGGTGGGCTACGAGCCGGGCAAGAAGTACCCGGGCGTGCTGTGGGTTCACGGCGGGCCCAAGACCACGCTGGGACGCCTTCTCTTCCACGAGATGCAGTACCTGTGCGGCCTGGGGTACTTCGTCTTCTACACCAACCCGCACGGGTCGGGCGGCCATGGCGTGAAGTTCTCCGACATCCGCGGGCACTACGGCGACATCGACTTCGATGACCTTATGACCTTCACCGACCAGGTGCTCGAGCGCTACCCCGACGTCGACCCGGGCCGTCTGGCCGAGATGGGCGGCAGCTACGGCGGCTTCATGACCAACTGGGTGATCGGCCACACCGACCGCTTCCGCTGCACCAACTCGCAGCGCTCCATCTCCAACTGGGTGAGTATGTTCGGCGTGGCGGACATCGGCTACTACTTTGCCGATGACCAGACCGACGCATGGCCCTGGGGCCCGGCGAACGGCAAGGCGGACATCGAGAAGATGTGGGACCAGTCGCCGCTCAAGTATGCCGACAAGGTGAAGACCCCGACGCTGTTCCTGCATTCCGACGAGGACTATCGCTGCCCGCTTGAGCAGGGCATGCAGATGTTCACGGCCCTGCAGCTGCATGACGTGCCCACGCGCCTGGTGGTCTTTAAGGGCGAGAACCACGAGCTCTCTCGTGGCGGCAAGCCCCAGGCAAGAGTGAGGCGCCTGACCGAGATCGCCAACTGGTACGCCCGCTGGCTCAAGGACGAGCCGGCCGGCGAGCCCACGCTGCGCGAGGAGCCCAGCGAGGCGTAGGGCGTGGGGCCAGGGCACTCGCCAGACGCTCAGACGCCTAGGCGGCCTATGCCGATGCGACGTCTTACTAAGCGCGGCACTTCCAGGGTGAGACTCTAGAAGTGCCGCGCTTTTTGTCGCCAGGAGGTTTGGACCCCTACGATAGCCTGTCGAGCAGCTCCTGTCTGCCATGGGCGCCCAACTTGCGATAGATCTGCTGGACGTGGGAGTTGACGGTGTTCTCTGATACGCCTAGGCTCTGCGCGATGCGCGCCCGGCTTCGCCCGACTGCCAGAAGGCGCAGGACGTCCGACTCACGCTCGGTGAGGCCGTGCAAACGCGAGAGGGTGTCGGCCGCGGCCTGCGGATCGACGCCGGCTTTGTTTGGCATGCTACTGGTTGATTTTCTTCTCTTGTATTGTTCGCGCACTGGGGCCGGGCTGCCCTAGGCGCTCCCGCCGGCTTCGGTGTCGGTGGCCGCTGTCTGCTCGCCGGCCTGATCCTCGACAGGGGTGCTCGCAGGCTCGTTTGCCTCCCCACCGTCCTGCGCGACATCGCCGGCTGTCCCCGCTTCAGGCTGTTCGTCTGCCGTGACCCCATTGTCTGAACCTGTGCTTGGGTTGCTGGGGCTTGTCGTTGTTGCGTTGGCATCAGCAGGCGGCTGCTGCCCCTCGCTTGGCTCCCCGGCGGTCCCGCCGGCGTCGTCGATGGCACCGGGGCTTCCCGACTCTTCCGTCGAGGGCTGTGTCTGCCCCGAGGTCTGGCCGGCCGATGGGTCGGTTGCCGTGGTGCCGGCATCGGTGGCGCTATCTGTCGAGGTGTCCGTCGTCTCGCTGGTTGCGGGCTCTGCCGCATCCTGGCCCGATGCGTTGGCTTGGGCATCCTGTCCGCCGTCTGTGGCCTCGTCTTTATGCGAGGCCGTGGACCAGACGTCGCCTGCCGCCTGCTCCCGGACGGAAGGCACGATGCCTTGCGGCTTGTAGCCGATGCCCTCGCCCGAGGTACTGACGCTGATCACGAGCGCGCTCACGGCCACGGCGGCAAGGGCCGACAGCACGGTCACCACCAGGGCCAGCGTTCGCCTGCGCCGCGCGATTGCCCGTTGGGCCGCCATGCTGCCGTAGGGAGAGGCCTCGGAGTCGCGCAAGTGCATCGAGGCTGCCTGACGCTGCGATCTTGCGGGCAGGTGGTTCTCGTATGCGGGTGAGGCGCTTGCGGCACGGCTTGCGTCGTCGGTGCTGTCGGCATTGCCGGTATTGCCGACATCGTTGGCGTCGGTGGTTCTCGACGCGGTGCCGTCGCCCGCGATGCCGTGCTTGATCGCATCGGCCGATGAGGCGAGCGCCTTCTTGTAGATTTGCGAGGATACCGTGCTTACCACCGAGCTCACGGCTGCCCCGATGAGCGAGCCGGCGATGCCGATCTTTGCGGCAAGTAGAAACGAGGTCGCCGCTGCCAGTGCGCCGGCTATGACCTGGGCGACCGAGAGGTCCTTCAAGAAGCCTTTCAAGCCGAGCCTCCTTTGACGTTGGTGCATCGCTGGTGTCTCCGAAGTGCTTCAAGATACCCAGTGTACAACCGAACTTTGCCTTACCACGAAGGTCTGACATTTCTTGAAGGACTTTCAGGAGGGGGTACGCCCCCTGTGATCTTGTGCTCCCTCGAATTCGAGCTCCTGGCTTTTTCGAGACGGCGCAGGGAGTTGATGGGGACGGCCGTTATGGTCATATGCCGATACGCTCTGGCGCTGCCCGTGATTGCGTGGTAGCGTGGCCGTTGGATCGGATCGCCGGAATCGTTGGAATGGAGGCGTGGGACAATGACCACACAGGACGAGCAGATGCTTGATACGGCACAGACCGTGCGGCCCGAGGATCTTGGGGACTACGCGTTTGTGCATGACGTACGGGTGAGCTCCGACGGCTCACACGCGTACTTCGAGGTCACGCGGGTTGACATGGAGGACAACCGCTATCGCACGGACATCTGGACGGCGGACGCCGCCTCGGGCGACGCGCACCGGCTCACCACATCGGGCGAGGAGGGCCACTACGACCTCGCCGATGACGGCTCGCTCGTCTTCGTTTCCCGTAGGCTGAGCAAGGCTGCAGACGGCGCGGGGGCCGGCGCCTCCAAGGGTGACACCCAGAAGGGCCCGCGCGGGACCGACCTGTTCCGCATCAGCCCGACCGGTGGCGAGGCGGAGCTTCTCGTGCGCGTGGCCGGCCGCGCCGTGAGCGACTGGGCGCAGATCGACGACGATCGCTTCGTCCTGCGCTGCCGTGCGAACATCGACACGTCCTCGCCGGTGGTGGAGATCGAGGAGATCCCCTTCTACGAGAACGGCGGCACCTACACGGCCGGCACGCGCTGGGGGCTGTGGCTGCTCGACCTGTCCGCGCTGCCGGCCGACAAGACGGTTGGCCGTCCCTGTGGCGAGGACGGCACGGGTGACGCGGATGCGAGCGGAGAGGCCGGAAACGACGGTGCGCCTGAGGGCGACGGATCCGTGGCGGCCTTCCGCCTGCTCACGCTGGACAACGAGGAGGTTGGCAACTGGGCGCTCTCCGAGGATCGCACCCGCGTCCTGTTCGCCTCCAAGCGCTTTGACGACGTGCGCCCCGCGGCCGACGAGGTCTGGTTTGTCGACGTGGCGACCGGCGAGCGTACGCTTGTCGACGGTGCCCCCAAGCGCGTCAGCGGCATGGAGGCCTATCGTGGCGGCGTGCTCTACCTGGGCTCCGACATGCTTACCTATGGCGTGAACGAAGACCCGCAGCCTTGGTGGTGCCCTCTGGGCGAAGGAGCCGCGGCCGGCGAGCCCCTGCTCCCCGGCGAGCCGCGCCGCCTCGACGTCAGCGAGGGCGACCTGTACTACGGTGCCGCCGTGGGCGGCGACTCGTCGTACGGCGGTGGCCAGGACTCGCTGGTCCTCGGTGACGACTGGTACTTCCTCACCACGGAGTTCGACCACACCTACCTGCGCCGCATGACGCCCGACGGTGCCATGGAGCGCATCGAGGGCATCCAGGGCGAGCCCACGAGTTTCGACACGGCCGACGGCCGCACGTTCTGGTACGTCGCCGAAAGCCCCTGTGGCCTGCCCGAGGTCTGGAGCCTCACGCTGCCCGGCGCGGGCGATGCCCCGACCGACGGGCCGCGCCGCATCACGCACTTCTCCGACGCGCTTGCCGGCAAGTGCTTCAACGCCCCCGAGGAGTTCGAGTTCGAGAGTAACGGCGACACCATCACCGGCTACGTTATCAAGCCCGTTGGCTACGAGCCCGGCAAGAAGTACCCGGGCGTCCTGGAGGTCCACGGCGGGCCCAAGGGCACCTACGGCACGGTGTACTCGCAGGAGATGCAGTCCATCGCGGCGCTGGGATGCTTCGTGTTCTTCACGAACCCGCATGGCTCGGCCGGCCGCGGCGTGGCCTTCTCTGACATCCGCGGGCGCTACGGCCAGGAGGATTACACCGACCTCATGACCTTCACCGACGAGGTTCTGCGCCGCTATCCCGACATCGACGAGGAGCGCCTCGCCGTCATGGGCGGCAGCTACGGCGGCTTCATGACCAACTGGGTGATCGGTCACACCGACCGCTTCCGCTGCGCGAACTCCCAGCGCTCCATCGCCAGCTACATGACCAAGAGCCTGGTGTCGGACATCGGCTACTGGATCAACATGCCCGAGACCACGGCGCTTCTGGGCGACCAGGACGTGCCGCAGGCCATGGCGTTTGAGGGTGACAATCCCCGCAAGCTGTGGGAGCAGTCGCCGATCGCCTTCGCCGGCAATGTGAAGACCCCCACGCTGTTCCTGCACTCCGACGAGGACTATCGCTGTCCGCTCGAGGAGGGTATGCAGATGTTCACCGCCCTGCAGCTGCGCCACGTGCCGAGCCGCCTGGTCATCTTCAAGGGCGAGAGCCACGGCCTGTGTCGCATCGGCAAGCCCAAGAACCGCGTGCGCAGGCTCGAGGAGATCCTGGCGTGGTATCGCCGTTGGCTGTTCGATGGCGATTCGGCGGTGGCGGGCGCCGGCGCGTCGGAGTAGCCGCGGCCCGGGTACAAGCAGAGCAACGAAACGCCGCGTCTCTGCGGCGAGGGCGCCCCGCCGCTCGACATCGGACGGCGGGGCGTCCTTATATTGCGAGGTGCCGTCAGTGGGGATGCCAACATCGCGATCATGGGCATCGAGGCCACGGGTTTTGCCGGGACGCTCTAGGGACTAGGGGAGGCGTCTGCCATGGAGCAGGTGGAATTCAGATACGAGCCGCAGGCGATCAAGGATCTGCTGTCGCTGGGCAACGACGCGTACGTGCGGGGCGTGGTGACGGACAGACGGGCCGCCTCCCTGCTGCGCACGAGGCTTGCGCAGGACGGCCAGCATCCTTATGCGGTGGTGGTGACCTGCTGTGATTCGCGCGTCCAGCCGATAGACGCGTTCTCCGCCCAGCTGGGCGACCTGTTCGTGGTGCGCACGATCGGCGCGTACGTGGGGCCGGTGGAGTCCGCGAGCGTGGAGTACGGCGTGGCTGGACTGGGGGCTCCTTTGGTGGTCGTGCTCGGTCACACGCAGTGCGGTGCCATCCGGGCCGCGATCGACGGGAGTGCGAGCGGGATGGTCAGGCTCGTCACCGACGACATCGCGGCGTGCCTGGACGACCAGGATGACGCGCCGCAGGCAACGTGCCGTGCCGTCGGCCACTCGATCGAGCGCATCCTCGACAACCCGACGATCGCCGGTCTCGTGCGTGAGGGCAAGGTCGAGGTGTGCGGTGCGATCTACGACATCGAGACGGGCGTGGTGATGTGGCTGTAGGGGGTCGCGTCGACGCGGCACCCGCATGGCGGCCGCGGCCTGGAGTCCTACTGCTGTCCGAGCGCGAGCTCGCGTGACGTGCGCTCCACGATGTCGATGAGTTCCTGCTTTGACTTGACCCCGAGCTTGCGGTACACGCGCTTGACGTGCGAGTGCACGGTGTTCTCCGAGATGACGAGCTGCTCGGCGATGTAGGGGGACGCTGCGTCCCTGCGTGACGAGGTCGAGGACCTGGACCTCGCGCTTCGAGAGACCGCCCTGCTCTGCGACGTGCGCGATGCACTGGGCGCGATATTCCTCGAGCTGCTGGGCAAGCTCCTCCGGAGTGGGCTCTGCCTTGTCGAGGGCCTCGGGGGCGGCGCCTGCCTCCACGATGACTGCCGTTTTCGCTACCTCGTTGGGGTCCTCGCCCGTGATGGCCCCTCCGGCATGGCGGGGGCCGGTGACGCTGGGGTTGGGGGCGAGCGCCTCGCAGAACTGCGGCTCGGCGTTGCCCTGCGAGGGCAGGACGGCCAGGCGCCTGCGACCGAGGAACAGCGCGGCCGAGGCGATGGCGAAGAACAGGATGACCTGCGAAAAAATGGTCATCTGCAGGGGGCTTGCCCATAGGGCGTCCCCGAACAGCCAACCGGTTGCCGCCCCTAGGGCCGATGCGCCCACCGTGAGACCGCGCACCATGCCGCTGACCACGGCGCCTGACATGCGATAGTCGTAGGCGCTGTGCGCAACCATGCACAGGATCATGAGGTCAAAGACCGACCCACCCGCCCAAGACAGGGCACTTGCCCCGAGCAGGGCATACGAGGGATTGGCTAGCTGCACGGTAATGGGGAGCAGCATGAATCCCGCGCAGAGCAGGGCAAACGCCGTGCCGTACGAGCCGCCTATGGAAATGCGCCTGCCTCCGCGAGACACCAGCGCCATGGCCAGCGCGGCAACGATCTGCAGCGCCAGGCCAAATCCATGCGTGACACCGTATTCGGTCTGGCCGATGAGCATGGAGATGCAGTCATACATGAAGAACAGCGCAAGCGACCCGGCAACGGGCCGCCAGAGTATGCCGAGCGTCCTAAGCACT
This sequence comes from Coriobacteriia bacterium, assembly GCA_963930185.1. GTDB lineage: Bacteria > Actinomycetota > Coriobacteriia > Coriobacteriales > UMGS124 > JAGZEG01. Next base: position 114,092 of record CAWVLT010000074.1, read on the forward strand.
GATCTCTCGGGTACGTCGGCCTCGTCTTGCTGATGATTGCCGGTGCTCCTTTGCTCGCGTCCGATCCTGTCGTGGCTTGACATCAGGCACCATGCCGACAGGATGGGCAGTGCAAGGGCGATCAGCGCGCGTGCAAGGGGCAGGGCCGTTCCCAACGGCATCAACACGAAGTACAGACCCACTCCAAGCGCAGCCGACAGGCAGATGTATCTCCCTGCAAGTTCCGGACGTAGCCGTCCAAACACCTGCGCCCATGCCATGTCCACGGCAGCGCTGGTGATGCCCACGATTGCGGCGAGCGCGAGCACGACGATTTGGGCGGACGGACCGCCTAGCGTCTCCAGCGCGATGAAGGCCGCCAATGACCCGGCACCCGTTATGGTCGCCTGTATCCAAGGCACGCGGCCTTGCAGCGCGGGGACTCGCCAGAGGATGATGCCCCAGATGGGATGTGCGGATGTGCAATCGCAGTGGCAACGAGCGAGCAGAGCAGGGGAAGGGGAGATTCGAGAAACCATTGATGCGGCGCCTGGTGCTCGAGGATGAACAGCCCCGGCCCTCGAAAACAGACATGCATCCAGGCCCAGTACAGGGAGAATCCCAGAAATGCGAGGTTACCTGCGCCAGCGGCGCGCGGGAAAGAGGCACGTGCATGCTTGTCTGCCGATTGGCTCTGTATGTGGGTCGTTGCTCCTGACAAGAATTCCCCTCGCTTTGGCTGCCTAGACTGCTGCCGAACGCCCGTCGGTGTCCAGAACTGCTCTTTGACGCCTGTGGACATAGCCCACGAGCATACGATGATAGCGCACTGGGCGCGCCCCGGATGAAAAATCTTTCTGCCATCCGGGGCGCGCGTGCTGCTTACAGGCCGGCTACGTACTCTCCTGCCACCTGGCCCTGCAGCTGGGCGATGCCCAGGCTCATGCCGGTGACGGTGGTGGAGTAGTTCAGGATGAAGCGTCCGCCCGAGTTGTTGCCGCAGGCGTACAGGCCGGGGATCGCCTCGTAGTTGGAGTCGAGCACCTGCTGGTTGCCGTCGATGTGCAGGCCCGAGAGCGTGACCACCAGATCGCCGAAGTACTTGCCCGACGAATAGGCGTAGAACGGGGGCTGTTCGATGGGGTGCAGCAGGAACGCCTCCTTGGCGTAGTCGGGGTCATCGCCCTGGGCGCACAGCTCGTTGTAGCGCTCGATGCTCGCCAGGAAGTTCTCCTTTGCCTCGCCCGTATAGCCGATGTAGTCGGCCAGCTCATCGATGGTGTCGGCACAGACCACCTTGTAGGTGGGGTAGCCGGCGGGCGTCCACACCTGGCAGGGCACGTCGCCGCCGTCGGAGCCGGGCTCGATGGCGGCCATGGCGTCGAGGATGCCCTGGAAGGAGTCCCAGTTGGGATCGACGTTGAAGTGATCCGGCGGCTGGTAGGTCAGCTCGTCCTGCCAGTTGGCGTCCCACACGGCGCACAGCAGGTTGCCCGGCGTGCGCGCGGCGGCCTGACCTTGGCCCCAGGCGCCGTACATGCCCTCGTTGCAGTAGCGCTCGCCGCGGGCGTTGAGGCGCAGGAAGGCCGTGGCGCCAAGAGGGCCGGCCATGCCTGCCTGCATGGAGTAGGTCGCGCCGCGCGGGCCCTCCTCGATGTGGCCACCCGCCATGATGCCGATCTTGCAGCCCGAACCGTCGCGGCCGCAGCCCGAGGCCTGGTGGCCCTGGTTGAACTCCACATACTCGGGAAGCAGGTACTTCACCATGTCGTCGTTGGCCGACCAGTCGCCGCCGCACAGGATGGTGCCCTTGTTGGCGAGGAAGCGGTAGTACTCGCCGGTTGTGGTGTTGTGGGCGATGATGCCCTTGCACGCGCCGTTCTCCATGATGGGCTGGTCGCCATAGGTGCCGAAGAAGAACTGGGCGCCGGCCTGCTTGGCCAACTCCTGGTTGGCCTTGATGGCGTTGGTCATGGTGTAGTCGCCGCCACCGAAGAACGAATTGCAGCCAAGGAACACCTTGATGCCCTGGTTCTCACCAGGGTAGTTCGCGGGCATCTCGGCGCAGAACGTATCGATGGAGTCGAGGAAGTCCTGGCTCAGCGGCTCCATGAACCAGTCCACGTGCTCGCCGGAGCGCGTGGCGAAGGCTCGGATGATGTCGGGGTTGCAGCGGCCGATGGTGCGGCGCTCCACCTCGCGCAGGAAGTCCTCCGGGTCGTAGGACTGCACACCGCGCTCGCTGGCCAGCTTGTTGTTGATCGAGCCGAGCTCTTTGCCGTTGACCGAGAAGATGTCCTCGTCCTGGGCCTCGATGACCACAACGCTCGCCCCCGCCTCCGCGGCGGCACGAGCGGCGCAGGTCCCGGCGTGGCCGGCTCCCAGGATCACGACGTCGGCCTCGTAGGTCTCGACGATGTCCTCCTCGGCGATTGGCGCGGGGTCGGAGTACCAGAACTCGGCGCCTGCGGTCGCGGCGGCCGAGGGGTTGTCGGCCAGGGCCACGACGCCGGGGTTGGCGCTGGGTGCGGGGGCGTCGGCCGCGTCGGAGGCGGAGTCGCCTTCGGCGGAATCCGCCTCCTCGGCACCTGCGATGGCGGCCTGCGCCGCAAGGGGCGCGGCAGCTGCGACGGCCGCGCCGCAGAGGATGAAGCTCCTGCGGGAGACGGGGGCATGGGAAGTCTGGGACACGTGCATCGAAGATCACCTGTTTCTCATGACGACTGCTGAGCTTTGTGCTGCGGGGTGGCGTGCTGTCGCGTGCCATCCGAATGCTGGCGTTGCACCGGGGCTCGAGGGCCGGCATCCTCGGCCTGGCGCTGCCCGCCGTGCAATACTGTGTCCTCGCACGGGTTGCTTGGATAGCACCAAAAATTGGTGAATCATTGATTTGATGGGTGTGAGCTGCTTCGATTCTGTTTTGTCGACTTGCAAACGGACCGTTATGGTTGATAGGCTACGAGAGGCAGCGAAAAGGGGTCGCGAAGCTGGTTACATAACTTCCGGAGAGGCCGGCTTGATCGGAAGGGAGCTTGGATGCCCGTGAAGTTGCCAAATAGCAAGAGAAACCTCGACATGGCAATCCGGCGCTCCAGCTCTACTGACGAGGACTATCTGAAGAACAGGACCCTAGTGGCAAATGCGGTCGCTGGCCTTTTGATGCCGAACGGAGTGGTCAAAGGTGGCTCGGCGAAACGGCTCTTTGCCTATCGCAAGAGACAGGAGTGGCCGCCGATGGTAGTCGCTAACGATGGATGGGAGAAGCTGTATCAGGCACAGCTCTTACCTTGGCCGATAAAGCAAACCGTACAAAGAGGCCGTGGTTTGGGCGAACGATCTTATAGGGAGGATCGTGCAGGCCTGATGCTTCCCTGTCAGTTGAGAAATCAAACCAACTTGGCGTTTTGCTTCCTACATAATCATGGGGAGAATCAGCGCCGGGCAGTGAGCTCAGCACGCATTTTGGTTTTGAGCGATGGAAAGGGAGCGGTTGCTATGAAGGTCGTACTCGTGAACGGAAGCCCGCACAAGAGCGGATGCACGCACGTCGCGCTGCAGGAGGTCGCGTCCGCCCTTGAGGCCGACGGCATCGAGACTCAGGAGATCTGGCTGGGTGTCAAGCCCATCTCGGGATGCCTTGCCTGCGGCCGCTGCCGCGAGCTTGGTAAGTGCGTGATCGACGACATCGCCAACGAGGTGGCGGCTGCCATCGACGAGGCCGACGGGGTGGTGCTTGGCTCACCGGTGCACTATGCGGCTCCGTCTGGCCAGATCGTCTCGTGCATGCACCGTGTGTTCTACTGCGGCGCGGCACATCCGCGCGGCAAGGTGGGCGCGGCTGTGGTGAGCTGCCGCCGCGGCGGGGCGGCCACGGCGTTCGACCAGCTCAACAAGTACTTTTCCATTGCCCAGATGCCCATTGCCACCTCACAGTACTGGAACCAGATCCACGGGAACACGCCCGAGGAGGCTCGTCAGGATCTCGAGGGCCTGCAGACCATGCGCACGCTCGGCCACAACATCGCCTGGATGCTGCGCTGTCGCCAGCAGGCCGAGGGTGCCGGGGTTGCCATGCCCGAGCCGGAGTCCAAGGTGGCCACGAACTTCATTCGCTAGGGCAGCTCGCGAGGATACGGATTCGATAGGAGGGCAGTGCCTGTGGGACTGCAGAAGATCGCAAGCTTCACCGTAAACCACGAGGATCTCGAGCCGGGCATCTACGTCTCGCGTGTCGATCGCATCGGCCAGGAGGCCGTGACCACGTTCGATCTGCGCCTAACTGCGCCCAACGACGAGCCGGTCATGGGCACGGCCGAGGTTCACACCATCGAGCATCTGGGCGCGACGTTTCTGCGCAACGACCCGCAGTGGCGCGATCGCGTGGTCTACTTTGGCCCGATGGGTTGCCGCACGGGCTTCTACCTGCTACTTGCCGGGGAGTACGAGTCGCGCGACGTGGTTGACCTGGTGACGCGCACGTTTGAGTTCGTCCGCGACTTCGAGGGCGACATCCCCGGCGCGGCCCCGCACGATTGCGGCAACTGGCGCGACCAGAACCTCGACCTCGCCCACTGGTATGCCCGGCGCTATCTGGACGAGACGCTCTACGGCATTGACGAGCGGCATCTGACGTACCCGGCGTAGGACTCCGGCGCGCATCTCGGCCCGGTCCCAAACGCAGAGGCGCGGGCGATTTGTGGGCTGAACGTGTAGCGACTGCACCTGACACGGATCTGACTGCGGTCTGACAAAAGAAAGACGCTCCTACCTCTCTCGAAAGCCGAGGTGGGTGCGTTTGCTTTTCAGGGGCTTGCGCGCGTGTCAGGTGGTGGTCAGATGCACGTGCACCTTCACAAAGCCTTCATGTCGAGATATCCGAGCCTCCCATAGGCTTGCCTTCTAACCGCGTGTATGTGGGGAGGGAGGAGTGATGGGAGACGTGGAGGGCATCGCGCAGGACGGCGGGCTATCTGCGGGTGAGGGTGCGGACACGGTGAGCCAGGACAGGCAGGCGCGTCTATACGATGCGGCGTGCAAGAGGCTCTTGTCTCGCAAGGTCATTCTCGCATGGGTCATGCGTGCTTTTGTTCCGGAGTTCGCAGGCTGCCCGATCAGCCAGATAGTTGGCTGCATGGAGGGGGAGCCCAAGATGGCTTCTCCGATCGCTAGCCCAGACGACCGGGGTGCGTCAGGCGTTTCGGAGCGTCTGGAGGCCGATGGTATGCCGAGCTTGGCGAGCGACGCACGTGGGATGTCGGATTGCTCTGTGCCGGTCGAGGGAACGGGTCTGATCCGCGGCCTGAACGTCGAGGACAACCGGCTGTATGCCGGTTCAGTCATGTACGACGTGCTTTTGCGGGCAGTTGTTCCCCGGCGAAAGAAAGACGGTGCAGCGGGTACGGATGACGGCCTGCAGGCGATCGATCTTCTCATCAACGTCGAGGCGCAGGACGACTTCTACCCCGGCTATCCCCTTGTGACGCGCGCCCAGTACTACTGCGCGCGACTACTTGCCACCCAGCAGGGAGTTGAGTTTGACAAGTCGCATTACGAGCGGCTCAAGAAGGTGTACTCCATCTGGATCTGCACCGATCCTCCGGACTATCGTCGTGGCACGGTCAATTGCTACGGCATGTCAGAGACAACGTATCCTTCTACCGCCTCTGGCTGGCCGCAGCGAACGTACGACCTGATGCGCGTCGTCATGCTTTACCTCGGCGCGCCAGACACGGGTGAGAGTGCCGGCATGACAGGCGCACTGAACCTGCTGACTCTGCTGTTTACTTCTAATGCGAGCGCAAAGGAGAAGCTGGACATCATGCGAGAGCGGTACAATATCAGCAGCGATGAGGGGATCGAAAGCGAGGTGCGCACCATGGGAGGCTTTGCGCGGGGATTGATGACCACATGCATGGAAAAGGGCATGGAAAAGGGCAGGGGGCAGGGTATCCTCCTGTCGATCCGTAGGCTTGCAAAGAACATGGGCTGGCCGTTTGAGAGGGCCATGGACGCCCTCGGGATCCCTGAGGAGGAACGGGCCGGCTATATGCGGCGCCTGGCGGAGGGGGAACGCGGAGACGGCGCCACGGCATATAGTAAAGCCAACGGGTAGGGCCTGTACCTTGGATGGCGGCGGGCGTTGATGACCTCGTATCGGTGATGTTTGTTTCTGCCATATTTATTGCGAGAGAGTTCTGCCGAAGGTCATATTATCAACTTCAGGTTGTCGCAAAAGGGATATCATTACCTGTTGTGTTTTCGTCTAGGGCGGGAGGCATTCCTCAGTTGCCTTCTGTAGACGAGCGAGGGTAGTGCTAGAGTTACCTTGAAGTACCCGGCGGGCCGTCGTTTTAGGATGGTCTAGGCAAGGTGGGGCACGGTGTTGCGCTCCACGTTGCTGCGAGCGGACAAAGGATTGCCCTATGGTCTCTGTCGAGAACGGTACTGCGCCGATCAACGTGACGCGCTCATCCATGCCTCCGCTGGACGAGTACGTTGCCGAAATCTCCTCCCTTTGGGAGAGCCACTACCTCACCAACCGAGGGGTGAAGCATCGTCAGCTTGAGCAGGAGCTGCAGGAGTATCTCAAGGTCAAGAACGTGATGCTCTACGTGAACGGGCACAGCGCCCTCGAGGGAACCTTCGAGACCATGGGGCTGACGGGCGAGGCGATCACCACGCCGTTCACCTTTGTGTCGACGACGCACTCACTGGTGCGTAAGGGACTCACCCCGGTGTTTGTCGACGTGGACCCCGACACGTTCACGCTTGACCCCGCTAAGATCGAGGCGGCCATCACGCCTCGCACGAGCGTCATTGTCCCGGTGCACGTGTATGGCAACCTGTGTGACGTCGACGCAATCCAGGAGATCGCCGACAGGCACGGCCTCAAGGTTGTCTATGACGCCGCCCACGCCTTTGGCGTGGAAAAGGACGGCGTGGGGGTGGGCAACTACGGCGACGCCTCGATCCTATCGTTCCATGCTACCAAGGTGTTCAACACCATTGAGGGAGGCGCTGTCTGCTTTAAGGACGACGCCTTGGGCATGAAGCTGGCCCAGTATCGCAACTTCGGCATCGTGGACAGCGAGCACGTGGGCTACATCGGCGGGAACTCAAAGATGAACGAGTTTGCCGCCGCCATGGGCATCTGCAACCTGAGGCACATCGACGAGGAGATCGCCAAGCGCCGCAAGGTGTTCGAGCGCTACATGGAGCGCCTGGACGGCGTGCCGGGCCTGCGGCTGTGCCATGATAGAAGTGGCATCAAGCACAACTACGCCTACCTGCCGGTTATCTTTACCGACGAGTATGGTGCGACACGTGACCAGGTCTCTGATAGGCTGGCCGAGCAGGGAGTTTTTTCGCGCAAGTACTTCTATCCGGCAACCAACGAGCTGTCCTGTTATGCGGGGAGGTTTGATCTTGGCGAAACTCCCGTCGCTCATTGGGCCGCCGAGCATGTCCTGACACTTCCCATGTATGCGGACCTTGCGATTGAGGATGTGGACAGGATCTGTGACGTTGTCCTTTCCCTGGGACCGAAGGGCTGCGAAAATGCCTAGGATAGGTGACGGATCATCTCAGAGAAAGCTGCTCATGCTTGGCGGGTCTGAGTCACAAGTGGTTGCTATCGACAAGGCGCGCGAGCTTGGCTATTTCACGGTTTTGTGTGATTACTTGCCGGACAATCCAGGACAGTATCATGCTGATTCCTTCCACCTTGTGAGCACGACGGATAAAGATGCCGTGCTTGCTGTTGCTTGCGAAGAGCAGGTAGATGGCATTGTCGCATATGGTTCTGATCCGGCTGCGCCTACGGCGGCGTATGTGGCAGAGAAACTTGGGTTGCCAGGTGTTCCGTATCAAACAGCTAAGAACTTTTGCGAAAAACATCTTTTCCGAACCTTTCTTGAGAATAACGAATTCTGCGTTCCCCTACATGTCAGTCTCCCGGTTTCTGATATACATCGGGCGGCGGAAAGCATTGCTGGCATGGCATTCCCTCTTGTGGTGAAGCCCACTGATTCGTCTGGCAGTAAAGGTGTATCGGTCGTAAAGAAAGGTTCTGAGCTTAACGACGCGCTTGCCTATGCTGCGGGGTATTCCCGCAACGGGGTGCTTGAGATCGAAGAGTACATTACGTCTTGCCATCCGGGGGTTATTGAGGGTGAGCTCTTTGTTTATGGGGGCAAGGTTGTTTCATGGGGCTTGATGAACTGCCTGCGCGACGAGACCATTAACCCGCTGCTTCCTGCAGGCTATTGTCATCCTCTTGCGCAAAGCGATGATCAGATTAAACATATCAAGGACGAGATCTCGCGGCTCATCAATGTGAGCGGCATTGTGGCTGGTGCGCTTAATATCGAGATGCTTCTCACTGCCGATAACAAGCTGTATTTTCTTGATGCTGGCCCACGTAACGGGGGGAACATGCTCCCGGCGTTTTATTCACGCATTTCAGGTGACGATCTGGTCGAGGGTACGCTTCGCGTTGCCATGGGCGACCCGTGGTCACACCATCAGTTTGATGGTGCGCAAGATGGGTTTTGGTACATGCATGTGCTCCACTCTCGCGCCGAGGGTGTTTTTGACCATGTTGAGTACTCTGAAACAGTGCGAGACGTCTTACGGTATGAACATGTTTTCGTTTCTCCTGGTGACTTGGTTGAGCCCTTTAAAACCTCTGATAAGCTGTTGGGGCTTCTTATGCTGTGTTGCGAGTCAAAATCTACACTCGAAGAAATCCTGACGCATATTAATGACCACATTCGAGTTGTCCTTAAGGCAGATCTATGAACGCCTCCGATTTAACAAAGGCTCAACGCTGGGCTTTGGCTGACAGATTGGCCGAGGAGCGCCTTCCTGAAATCAATAAGCACTGCGAGCCTGTTCGTCCAAGCCAGACAATCTATGCGCGATATATAAAGCGGATAATCGACGTCATTTTGTCAAGTGTGGCCCTTGTCGTCACGCTTCCATTCAACCTGATCATAGGCATCATCACGATGTTTGACGTTGGGTTTCCTATCTTCTTTAAGCAAACGAGGACAGGGAAAGACGGCAAGGAATTTACTATCATAAAGTTTCGCAACATGCGCAATACGTGTGATGAGCGTGGCGAACTACTGCCGCCAGAACAGAGAGTGACTACATTTGGCAAATTTGTTCGCAAGACCTCATTAGACGAGCTGCTTAACTTCTGGTCTGTATTCAAGGGAGACATGAGTATTATTGGCCCGCGGCCTCTTGTGCCGGAATATACACATCGCTATAACGATCGGCATAGAATGCGCCTTACCGTGAGGCCGGGGCTCGAATGCCCCCCTCGTACGATTGGTCATCATGTGTGGACATGGCAGGAACAGTTCGAAAATGATATCTGGTATGTCGAGAACGTGAGTTTCAAAACTGATTGTGTGATGATAATAAATTTGATTAAGTATACACTGAATAAAAAAGATGCTACAGCTCGTGCTATCGTACAGAGGAACAGTTTTATTGGCTATGATGACCAAGGGCGCGCGATTGACCTCAATAGTGTTCCTCAATGCTATATCGATGAATTGGCATTCGCAGGGAAGGGGAACATGAATGCGAAAAGATGAAATCGGCGGTTACCTTGAAATAGAACGTTACGAGGGCTCCCTTTATCACGACAATGCAATCGCATTAAATTGCGGTCGAGGCTGCTTGGCTTATTTAATTGAGGCGCGCAAGATACATGACATATGGATGCCCGACTTTATGTGCGACTCTGTTTTCCGGGTATTTGATAGCCATAACGTTCGGATGTATTTCTATCATGTGGACGAAGACTTCAATCCTGTTTGGGATTTTACCGTCAATAAAGGTCAAACGCTCTATCTGAATGACTATTATGGTCAATTGGACAATCGCGTAATAGAGCAGGCTTTCGAGCGCTCGCACGGTAATTTGATTGTTGATGAAACGCAGGGCTACTTCATTCTCCCCCGCTTGGAAATAGATACGCTTTATACCTGTCGCAAATATTTCGGTGTTTCAGATGGTGCCTTTTTATATTCAAAAGATCATCTGAATCGTGAATTACCCATCGATATTTCGATGGACCGCATGAATTATCTTCTTGGCAGATTCGAAAAAACCGCTTCTGAGTTTTTTCGGGAGGCTCAGGCAAATAATGAGTTGTTTGACAACGAGCCGGTAAAGCGCATGTCACTTTTGACGGAAAACCTTCTTCGTTCTTTGGATTATGGTGACATCATAAACAGGCGAGAGGCGAACTATCACCTGCTTGATTCTGCATTGAGCGACGTCAATGGCTTGCATTTACGCATGCCGCTTGGTCCGTTTGCATATCCTTTGTTTGTCGAAGATGGGCCACGTGTACGTAGGTTTCTTGCTGAGAAAAAGATCTATGTACCAACACTATGGCCTAATGTTTTGGAGAACAACAATCCTTCATCGATTGCATATACATATGCAAAGAACATTTTGCCGTTGCCGGTTGATCAAAGGTATGGGGCTGATGATATGAGCACCATTCTTGAGGCGCTCGCGCAAGCGGAGGTGTTCTAGCATGGATTTGGCCGGTAAGAAGATTGCGGTATTGGGAGGGACGCTCATATCCTGCGAAATCGTAAAAGCGGCCCATGCTCTTGGCATGCACGTGACAACGATTGACTATAATCCACCCGAGCAGTCGCCAGCTAAGCGAATCTCAGATGAGCATGCTTGTATCAGCGTGGCGGACACAGGTGCGGTGGCCAGATATTTGGCGCAGCAGGAGATCGACGGCGTGATAACGGGGTATTCCGACTCCATTTTGGGTTTCTATGCGGATATTTGCGATAAGGCAAATCTTCCCTGCTATGGTACGCGTGCTCAGTTTGAGATGTTTACAAACAAACATTCCTGGAAAGCCCTATGCTGTGCTCACGGCGTTCCGACAGCCGTGGAATTTGATGAGTCCCTGCTTGCTACTTCAGAAGAAGAGATTCCGTTTCCTCTTATGTTAAAACCTGTTGATGGTTCAGGCTCGCGAGGTGTGACCATCGTACGTAGCAAAGCTGAGCTTGTCGAAGGTTGGGAGCGGTCAAAGATTTGGTCGAAAACAGGGTCGGTGATTGCCGAACAGTACTTAGAGGGGCCGGAGTGTACAGTTTTCTGGCTTTTTATCAATGGAGAGTACCTTGTCTCTATGCTCGGGAACAGGCATGTGAAGGATAGTCAGCCTGGATATCTCCCATTGCCAGTTGGCTATAGCTATCCTGCTTCGGTTTTGCCAAGATATCTGTGTGATGTCGCTCCGCGTGTTCGTGAGATGTTGCGTGCATGTGACGTGCAAAACGGCATGATGTTTATGCAGTGCGTCGTCCAAGATGGGCTGCCTTATGTATACGACATAGGATATAGATTGACGGGATCACTCGAGCACCACAACCAGAAAGTGTCAGCTGGATACAGCTCAATGGATATGCTTCTGAATTATGCAGTCAAAGGCCGCATGACTGATGATTTGGACATCGAAACTAAGATAAAAACAGGCCTTTATGCTCCTTCGTACAATATTTCGTTGCTTATGAAGCCTGGAACGATAGATCATTTCGAAGGGATTGAAAGTGCCTTGCAGCGTGAGAGTGTGATTGCATGCGTAAAGGCACATATTGAGGGGGAAACGTTGCCATCTGAGGCGAAAGGTCAGCTTTGTCAGATAGCGTTAAGAGTGCTGGGTAATGTAAGATCTCCTAATGATCTTCCGGCAGAGATGCTTGTTGTGCAGAGTATTCTCGATATTAAAGATATTAATAATAAATCTTTGTTATTTACTGGACTAGAAAAAAAAGATTTCGAAAATAAAATTCTAGATTATTGAGATATTTCGAGCTAAGGGATCCTTATGAGACTGCTGGTTATTGGAAGAGCATACCCTGAAGAGGGTACAGGCATGATAGGCTTGTTTGAGATGGAACAAGCCATTGCGCTTGCTAGGGCAGGACATGATGTGACGTATGGATTTGTGGATAATCGTTCTATTAAGGTTATCCGTAAGGTCGGAGGCGTTTCTTTTACAGAGAAGGGGGTTTCAGTTCGCGGATTGATACTCCCTATTGGCGGTATGCCCAAAGCCTTGTTTGATAAAATAAAAACAAGAATGCTTATCAAATTGATTTATGATTGTACAGACGGTAATCGTATAAAATTTGATGCAGTATATGTACATTTCCCATCGATGATAATGACAAAAGAGTTCCTGATATATTTAAAGAAAAATGGAATACCTCTTTTTTGTACAGAGCATTGGTCAAAGGCCCAAACGTGCATGCTGACAAAGCGGGAAATAGAAATACTCAATGCATCTGTAGGACTGGCACGTAAGTTTTGGTGCGTGAGCGATGATTTAAGACAATCAGTTCTTCAGATGCTGGCTGATGAAGAGGATGCAGCGCAAGTGGATGTCATGCCGAATATGGTAGATGAGCAACTATTCTATTACTCTCCCATACATGGCGATCAGACAAAAAAGGGAAAGAAGTATACGTTTACGCTGATTGGTCGATTGATAAAGAGCAAACGTTTCGATTTTGCAATAGATGCTTTTGCTGAAGCGCATTTTGCTGGACATGTTCGAATGCAAATTATCGGCGATGGGCCAGAGCGTGAAAGGCTTAATAAATATAGATTAGATAAGAATAAAGAGCTCGTATTATTGGGATGGCAGAAGCCAGACAAGGTCGCATGTTTTCTTCGCGAAAGCGATTGTTACATCACTGCGAGCAACTTGGAAACCTTTTGTTTGCCGGTTGCGGAGGCTTGGATGTGTGGCTTACCGTGCATTGCCCCTTCTAGCAGTCCGTTAAGATCGTATTTCAATGAGCAGAATGGAGTGCTTTTCGAAGAAGATTCTGTATCTTCTCTCGCCGCCGCTCTGTCTTGGGTTTATTCAAACAGCGTGAACTATCATGGACATGCTATTGCGACATGGTCTTACGGGATCTTTTCGTCGAGTTCAGTTGCGGGAAGAATAGGCAAACAAATAGAATCGAGCATATGTCAATGAATGTTATGCTGACAGGGGCAAGTGGAGTATTGGGGACGCGTATTCTCGAAACTCTAGCAAATAAAGACGATATAAGGATTTATGCCCTAACCTCAAAGCCTGATGCTCTTGCATATGGACTTTCAGATGAAGCATTGCCCTCAGCTCTCGATAGAACTGTCGTAATCGATAGAGATTTAGCTCTCGAGGATAAGGAATTGTTCGATAAAGTTGAAGTTGTGATTCATGCAGGTTTCCCACGTAAATCTGACGGTGCGTCAATTTATGAAGGGCTTAAATATACATATAAAATATGTAGAGTAACTCGTGAAAAAAATATTAGATTTATTAACATATCATCACAAAGTGTATATAGCTTAAAACGAGAAAGACCTGCGGACGAACTCGTGGAACCTTGCCCAGAAAGCCTCTATGGACTAGGGAAGTTGTCATCCGAACTTTTGGTCTCCACGTCATTCGAAAAAGGACAATACACCAACATCCGGCTTGCGAGTCTGCTGGACATTCGTCTGAGGGAGCGTTTTGTTAATAAGTTAATAAGGAATGCGTTAGTTAATGGTTATATTGCGATTCAAGGAGATGGAAGTCAGGTATTTGATTTTATGGATGCGAGAGATGCAGCCGATGCTATAATTACTTTAGCTGAGTCTCCTCAGGGGTGGAAAAGCGTTTATAATCTGGGGTCTGGGCAACCGAATACTTTAAGTGAGATAGCGTCGCTTATTAAAAACCAACTGAAACGAGAATATGGAATAGATATATATATAAAGAATGTCGAGAGCAAAAATGAAGAATACCATAATTCATCGATTGATTCAACTGAGTTTTACCGTGATATAAGATGGAAGCCGATCTATTCGATTGAGGATACAATCTGTCATATTTTGTCCTTCTCTTTTGAAGAAGCGGGTGAGTTGGCGTGATAGGGCTGTTGTTAAGCAAAATCCGTGATCAAAAAGTCTTATGCATAATGGCTGTCACGCTTCTCGTTATCCCATTCTATGAGCCAGAATTTTTTGCTGATAGGATTCCTGTTGTCCACTATGTCTACCTGATGCTCGAGTTTATATCCATATTACTATGTTCTGTTTACTTTATTAAAAACCGAAAAAAGTATTATGAAGATAGATGGATATTGATATTTCTTTTATGTTATCAAATGTATATACTATTAATAACCTTAGTTAATCAGGGTAGAGTATTCGACGTTCTTAAGGCGAGTGCGGGAGTCTTGGGGATCATCTTAATGATGGTCATCTTTTCAAAGTTTAACAGCGAATATCTTCTGAGGATATTTCAAGTTTATTTTTATATAATAGTATTAGTTACATTAATTACAACTTTTTTGTATCCAAATGGACTGTATACACTGAACAATTATGAACCAGGAAGTTCGGCGCAAGTCAATTCAATAAGGTACTTTGTTGGTCACAAAAACCAAGTGGTGCCTTTTCTGTTAACAGGATATATTGCCAGCGTACTGCTCTGGGTAAAAAGAAGAAAGTGGCTTGATGGCGTTGTGGCCATTTCATATATTGGTATATTAATAACAATCACTCTAATTATAGACTCTATGACCTCGTTTGCTGCTTGCGTATGCTTGCTGGGTGTTCTAGTGATATCTTCCTTCAAAAGTGTACGGCGAATAATTCCGGAAATATGGATAATATGCGTCATTATTATCGACATGCTGCTCACGATATTTCGTATACAAGATAAGCTCGCAGCCCTCGTTGCTTTGCTTGGGAGAGATGTCACATTTTCTAATCGAACTTCTATTTGGGATCAGGCGATAGATGTGATATTGCAGGCACCTGTTTTTGGCTATGGTGTTGAACTGGACGTCGAAACAAAGGCGAGATTTCTGCAGTTCACGTCATGTCATAATATATTCTTTACCAATGCATATTACGGCGGGATGATCGCGATCGCACTTCTGCTTTTATGCATTTTTATGACATGCAGAAAATTGAGAAGCTGTCCAGGTGTTTCATCTGCCTTTTTGGGAATGACACTCGCAGTCGTTCTCTTCATTGGAATATTCGAATCATTGGGTATTGGATTGTCTACAATTATTACGCCATTAATGTTTGCAATTAATGTTGATAAATTCAAAGAAGCTCCTGATATCGCAGCAAATCATTCTTTGAAGTAATGGTTACCACGTGCTATTTCGGTCGCATGGCGACTACGAATGGCTGATAGTGCGGCAAATTCCATGAAGAATTGAAAGGCTTATCAAGTGAAAAAAAGCGAGTCTATTGATAATCATAAAAGTTTTTTGAAAAATACTTTTTGGCAATATGGATTACAGGCAATCAAATATCTTCTTCCATTTGTTACATTGCCCTATCTCACGCGTGTGCTCGAACCAAGTGGATATGCCATTGTAGCGTATACATCTTCTTTTATGGTATTTGTACAAGTATTTATAGAGTTTGGTTTTAATCTTTCTGGGACTAAGCAAATTGCTGAAGCAAGAAACAATAGCAAGGTGATGGGCTCTATTGCTGGATCTATTATTCAGGCAAGGCTCATTTTGTGCGTACTCGTTGGTTTAGTTGTTGGCGTGATTTGTACGCAAGTTCAGGTTTTGAGTGATAACCCGACCTATGCTCTGTTTGCCTATCTTGCCATGTGCGGATGGGGCCTTGCGCCTGATTATCTTTTCCAAGGCAAAGAGCTTATGAGTCCACTTACAATTCGATATTTAATATCGAAAGGAACCTCTACTTTATTGATCTTCTTATTGGTAGATGGTACAGACAAAATGTTATTAATACCTATTTTTGATATATTAGCAAGCTCAATTGCATTGGCTTGGTCATTTATATTTGCTCGGCATGTTTTTTGCATTAAGATAACTTGGGTCCCGATAAGGAGAGTGTTTCAAGAGATTAAAGACTCATCACCATATTTTGTTACAAAAGCAAGTTCTTCGGCACTGGGTGGCTTGACCACAGTTGTAATTGGTCTTGCCGTTCAATCTCCAGCTGAAATAGCATATTGGTCATTATCGATCAATATAATCGGAGCAATCCAGCAAATGTACTCACCCATTGTGAACAGTTTATATCCACATGTACTACATAGTGGAAATTGTAGATTTGTAAAGAAAATTGCGCTTGTATCTATTCCAGTAGTTCTACTTTGCGTGCCTGCTGTGATCCTGCTTTCACGAACGATCTTGTTGATTTTGGGGGGAGAGGCGTATGTGGATGCTGCGCCATTACTTAGTGCGCTTTCGCCGATCCTACTGTTCTCGTTCTATTGCTCTCTTTTTGGCTGGCCGGTTTTGGGGGCAATGGGAAAGGTGAACATATTGGCCCGGAACACCTTACTTTCTGCAGGTCTTAACCTAATTCTTCTTATTCTGATAGCTATTATTTTGCCAGGACAAATAATGTACTTCGCATGGGCTAGGGTTTTTTCTGAACTCTTCCTGTTCATTGAACAGGTCTGTTCATCGTGGGCCTACCTGGCTTAGTGCGCCCTTATAAAACGTGTCCGTCGATGGAAACGGCGATGCTAGGCAAGGTGCAATTTCTTGCCTACTTTGGCAGCGGAATAGCGTCCAGATAGAAGAGGGGGGCACGGCCCGACTCGATATGATTCTGATTATCGAGGGAGGAGCATGCTGGAGAAGAGCCACGCCCGATCCAGTCGTACCATTGAACAAAGGGTCGCTGAAGTCCGACCTGCGCGAGTTCGCCAGGAGGACCGTCGAGGGCGTGCTGAACGGGCTCCTCGAGGAGCAGGCGGACGATCTGGCTGGGCGCGGAGCGCTGGGAGTGTGCCGCGGAGCGCGAAGCGTACTGCGCCGGCCACTACGGTCAGAGCCTGACCACGTCATCCAGTGAGGTCACGAACCACATGCCCAAGCTAAAGAGGATGCGCTTCGCGACCGCGATCCTCGTTTCCTCGTGCCTGTCTCTTGGTCAAAATCGAACTCAGGTTGGAGGCTGCGTTTATTTTAGGTTATTCTTGTGCTTCGAGTAACGATGTGATTTAGAGTATTTTTCCAACAATCTTATTACAATATAATTTAACTACCGATGCAGCCTTTTCCAATTTATTAGAATGATTTTGGAGGAAAGAAAATAAAGGCCGTTCGAGAAAGCGAATACGTAGAAGGTCGATTGCAGCACAGATTGCATAGATGGCAAACGGTACAAGTATTGCCTGCAGGATTAGTAAGGGTAGCGGAGCGTAGTACATTCCCGGGACATTGACGATATGGCCCCAGAGGAGGCTACGCATAGAAGACGAGTGAGCGTGAATGAGCAGTACACCAAAGGCGGCGGAGGCAGCCTTGTTAATAAACGGGACATATCCAAGATTAAGATTTTTGAAGAAGAGGAAGCAGGAGACACCTACAACGAGTGCAAGCAGTTTGCCGGAGTCGGATATGAAGTAATAGCAAAAGGTGACGGATGAGTAGTATTTTGATAGCTGCTCAGAAAACGCGTCAATTTGCAGTGCGGCAAGAATTGCAATGACAGTCAAGTAGGCCATAGCGATGCTACCGATAAAAAGTCGGGTCGTGACCCTGCGGTTGCTCATCCATGGTTTGGGATATAGCCGAATATAGGCTGCAATAAAATACAGAGTCATATACCAGAAGACCTCGTTGAAGATCTGCCCATTTAGGAAAAATGTCATGGTTACAGTAAATGTGAAAACAAGCAATAGAATAAGATTCCTAAATTGTTGACGATCCAGTTTATAGATAATAATATTAAGTATAGGGATAAAAATATAGAACAAAACGAATGATGCAGGAAAATTGTTTCCGGCGGTGACAAGGTTGCTGAATAACATCCTGAAAATCTCACCGCCGCTTAATGCGTAGAGGCCAAAGGCGGCCAAAATCAAGGCGATCGCGATCCTATAAAATTTGATCTGAAGCCAAAGCTTAAAAACCTTTTGCCAGGTTAACCGCTTTGTGCACATGAAATATCCTGTGATGAGCACAAAAGCATTGATTGCCGTCTTGCCCCACATTCCCCAAAGCACAAGGAAAACGGCATTTGGAGTTGGGTTGTGCAAGTCGATTAGGCTCGTTACGCCGGAGTTTACAACGTAGTGGTGGGCGATGATCAGCAGCATCAAGATGATGCGCATAAGCTCAAGGCCGCTCTCCCTCTGCGGCTTTGGCCTGGCGGAGGATGCGTCAATGGCTAGTGCGGGAGATTGTTGCGGGGGGCAGTTGTTAGGCATAATATGTTCTCCGCTAATTTCAATGGCCTCATAAGGAGGCGATAGCCGTGCGGCTATCGCCTAAATCAGCGTTGCAATGGTGGGGGCAGGCACCTAGTTCCCCCTCACCGAGGGCGTGCTCCGGATCGCAAGGTCGGTCGTGGCCTCTGGCGAGGTCGTCACCGTGTAGGTGACGCTTGCCGACTCCTGGGCGAGCAGATGCACGTTGCCAAACAAAACCTGCAGCGAGTTGTGCGTGGCTTCCGACATGCCGATGTTGCCGCTGGTGACCACGTCGCTGATGTAGCCCCCGGCGGGGGCGTAGAGGTACAGCGTCGTCACCATGTCGGAGACGTCGGTCTTCTCGGGGCTGTACCCGGTCACATACTCGGGCGCGTAGCTGGCCTCCTCCCAGGTCATGAGGTTGGAGAGCGTAGTGGTCACCTGATAGCTCGTGCTGCCGTCAGCGTTCTTCCAGGAGTCGTTGATCACGGTGCCAAAGTCAAGGTACCAGTCGATCTTGCTCCATGTGCTGTCGTTGACGTAGACGCCGAGCACGGGCGTGGCGGGGTCGGTGCCCAGCGTGCCCGTGCAGCCGATGTCCTCGAGCACGGCCTGCTCGTCAGGGTTGACCATCCATGCCAGCAGGCGGTACTCGTCGATGCCCCTCTGGATCACGTCGAGGAGTTCCGTGAGCTCAACCGAACCGAGGTTGGACTGAATAACCTCGATGCCGGCCATGGCAGCCTCGGAGAAGTGGTTGTCCATGCTGTCGCCGTCGAAGTAGTTCCAGTAGGTGTCAGAGATGAGCGCCTCGGTTGCATTGTCGCCGTTGATGACGCTGCCGTCGGACAGGGTGGCGCTGCCGCCCACGAGGCCAAGCAGCCACTGGAACATGACGGGATCCATGGAGACAACCCCGTCGACCGTCTGTCCCTGGCAGTACTGCCACGCTTGCGAGATCAGGCTTGCCGCGCGCGAGAAGTCGGGCGTGAAGGTCATGTTGGCGGGCGTGGCGCCCAGCGACTCGCCGAACAAGACCCGCTCCTCGTCGGTGATGGGCAGGGGGGACTGGGCGATGGGCGTGATTGCGCCGAGCGACGCGACCTCGCCGAGCGAGATCTGTCCGTTGTCCACGGTCACTACGGTCATGGCGCCCGGCAGTCCGCCGGTCGCGCGGATCTCCGCGTTGTTCTGGGCAACGACCAGATAGCTGCGCGTGCCGTTGCAGCCAACCATGGTCGGCAGCACGCTCAGGGCGTTTCCGTTCTTGCCCAGGAAGCGCGACGCGATGCCCAGGGGCTCGCGCACCTGGTCCACCAGGTCGTTAAGCATGCCGATCTTGAACTCGCCCATGCTGTCCATCGACTCGGCGGCCGACTGGATGGCGGGGGTCACCTGCAGCAGGGCGTCGCACAGCGCCTGCACGGCCGTGCCGTTGAGGCTCCCGTTGGAGATGAGGCTGTTGAGGGGATACGCCACCAGCGTGTCGCTCATGGGCACCAGCGCGTCGTCGATGAGGTCGCCTGCGACGGTGATCAGCTCGCGTGCGGAGGAGACGTCGTGGCCGATCACGGGAAGGTGCGCGGCGATGTCCCAGACGACCCCGCTCGTCTCCTGCTGGATGTCGTCCAGCGTGCCCTTGAGCGCCTGGGTGTTGGACTGCAGCGCCGCTCCGTCGCCGGTCTTGACGGCGTTCACGAGCTCCTTGGCGGCGGGCATCGCGTTGCTCGCGATGTCGCGGACGTTGATGACCGAGGTGCCGAGCAGCGCCGCGTACACACCCACGAGCACGATGAGGGCAAGCAGCACGCCCAGGACGGCGAACAGCCACTTCTTGCCGCCACGCCCACCGCGGCTCCTGCGTCCGCCTGCCGACGTGTCGTAGTGGCTTGAGGTGCGGCTGTACGTCTGCGCCGCCTCGAAACGTGCCCCTGCCGGTCGACTGTACTTTGCCATGCGTGCAACCTCTCATGGGATCGTCTGGGTCGTGCATGCGGCCCGAAGGCCGGGCCTACCGAGACATATAGTATCCCCCAAACGAAAAAGGTCAGCCTTACCGGAGTGTAAGGCTGACCAAAAAAGCGAAGCGCTGAACGCGCGCAGCGCGATGGTACGTGCTGGCCCATGGGCCTACGCGGCGAGGTCCTCGGTGGCCGAATCCCGGGAGGAGCTGGAGGCGCTGCCGTCCTCGGGCTCGCTTACCTCGTCCTCGTCGGCAGACTCGGCCACCGACTCGTCCACGTCGCGGATCTCGGCGACGGTGGGCGTGACGCGCAACTCAAGCTCCGAGGTGGCCTCGGGGGAGGTGGTCACCGTGTAGGTGATCGTGGAGGACTCGCCGGCGAGAAGCGAGCTCACGCCGGTCCATACCTGGATGCCGTCGAGCGTGCCCTGCCAGATGTCGATGGGATTGCCCTCGACCCGCACGTCGGAGATGGTGCCGCCGGCGGGTGCGTAGAGGAACAGCGTGGTGAGCATCTGCGTGGGGTTGATGAGGTCGGGGTTCACGCCGAGCAGGGCCTGGGCGGGACCGTAGATCTCGTCATAGGTGAGCAGGTTGCCCAGGCGCACGGTCATCTGGTAGCTCTTGCTGCCGTCGGCGTTCTCGGTGGCCTCGCCGCACGAGACGTCGAGGTCGAGGTACCAGTCGATCTTGCTCCACGTGCTGTCGCTTACGTACACGCCCGCGACGGGATGCGTCGGGTCGTGGCTGATGGCGCCGCTGCAGCCCGTGGCGGCGAGGGCCTCCTGCTCGTCCTCGTTGGCCATCCAGGCGAGCAGGTGCCCGTCCTCGATGCCGTCGTCGATGACGTGGTAGAGGTCACCGAGCTTGGAGCCAATGGCGGTGGCGTCGATCGACTGCAGGGCGGTGTAGATCTTGTCGGCCGCCTCCACGAAGTAGGCGTTCGTCTCGCTATAGGGCATGCTCATGTACGAGTCGTGCATGAGGACGGTGGCCGCGTTGCTGCCGTCGAGCACGGCACCGTTGGACATGGTGACGCTGATGTCCAGGGCGTCCATGACGTACTGCAGCAGGATGGGGTCGAGGGCGATGACGCCGTCGAGCTGCTGCCCCTTCTGGGCGAGCCAGGCCTCGCTCCACTGGCCGGCAACGCGGGTGAAGTCGGGGTTGTAGCTCATGCCGCTGATGACGGTGCTCACGTGCTCGCCGAAGATGGCGAGCTCCTCGTCGGTGATCGGCAGGGGGTCGTCGTACATGTTCGCCAGCGTCCCGACCGGGCCGATCTCGCCCAGGCTTATCGTTCCGTTGTCGATCGTGAGCAGGCACATGGCGCCCGGGAAGCCGCCGGTCGAGCGGATCTCGACGTTGTTCTGCGCAACCACCAGGTAGCTGCGCGAGCCGTCGGCCCCCAGCATCGCGGGCAGCTGCTCCACGAGGGGCAGGTACTTCTCGAGCCAGTTGCTCGCCTTGGTGAGCGGGCCGCGAATCTCGCTTACGGCGCTGTCGAGCTGGGAGACGTTGAAGGTACCCAGCGCGTTGATGTCATCGGATGCCTGCTTGATCGCCGGCTGGATCTGCGCCACGGTGTCGCAGATGTGCTGGATCGCCTCGACGTCAAATGACGTTGACTGCACGATCGAGGTGAGGGGATACTCCGCCAGCGTTTCGCTGAGGGGGACCAGGGCGTTGTCCACCAGGTCGCTGGCGATGTCGACGAGCTCGCGCGCGCCCCGCACGTCCGAGCCGATGACGGGGACGATGCCCGCCACGCTCCAGAGTCCGCCCGACAGCTCGTCCTGCATGGCGGAGACGTCGTCACGCACGGCCTGGGTCGCCTCGGTCAGGCCCTGCGAGTCGCCGCTCGTGGCACACTCGATGAGGTCCTCCGCGTTTGCCATGAGGGAGTCGGCGCGGTCGAGCACGTTGTCGATGGGGTTCGCGAGGGCCTGGGTCGCGGACGCGCAGAAGGCGAGCGCGGCCAGGAGGGCCGTCACCAACGCAAGCCAGATCGTGTGGCGCCGCGAGTGAATCGCGCGAGGCGTGTGATGTTGTGTCATGGCATTCCCTTCCCCGTTGTGCCCGTCTGTCATGGCGCCGGCGAGCCCGTCTGCTGCTTGCGCCCCGTGATGGCCCCTGTGATGACGCTACCATTGTAAGACGCAGATTGGCCAAGATCGTGTTGCAGGCGTGTTCCTTTGGTGTGCCATGGGCCCTAGACGGGGCGAGGTGTTGCGCCTCGGGTCCGGTGGGGGGACGAGACTACGCCTTTAAACCTGTCGATTATGTCAGGTGGGCTTGCAGGTCTTGGCAAGAACAGTCCAAAGGATTAGTGTATTTCGGGCATGTCGCTAAACTTTGTTTAAGACTTGCGCTCAGGCGTTTGTCGAAAAGCAGGTATGAGGCGACACAATCGAAGAATAGGACGAAACTCGTAGGTGTGAGGTGACTGGACCACAATGACGCTACTCGAGCTCTTTCGGCTGCTGAGGCGCCATCTCAAGCTGGTGATACTGCTGCCAGTGATCGCTGCCGTGGCGATGGCCGCGGTCTCGATTCTGCTGATGACCAACGACTACACCGCTCGCACGAGCATGTACGTGCTTGCCCAGTCGGGCGAGCCGTCATCGAGCACGCTGCAGAGCACGCTGAGCGCGAGCCAGCTCATCACCAACGACGTGGCCGCCCTCATCGACAGCGACCGCGTGACCAACGACGTGGCCAGCGAGCTGGGCATGAAGGACCTCGAGGACTTCGACCTCGCCGTTACCAACGACACCACCACGCGCGTCATCACGCTCGAGGTCACCGGCAAGGACCCCCAGCAGGTCGCCGACGTTGCCAACGCCGTGGCGCGTGACGTTTCCGAGGTCGCCCAGGAGGTCATGGAGGTCCAGAGCGTCAACGTCATCGACGAGGCGCAGGTCCCCGAGGATCCGAGCGGCCCCAACCGCAAGATGTACGTGGCCGTGGCCCTTCTGGGCGGGCTGTTCCTCGCGGTTGCCATCGTGGTGCTGCAGGACATGCTCAACAACAAGGTGCGCGACGCCGCCGAGGTCGAGGAGCTGCTGGGCATTCCCGTGATCGGGCAATTCCCCGCCACGCAGGAGAGGGGATAGGCCATGGCACGCAAGCATTACGCAAAGGACAAGACGGCCACGCAGAACGTGGCGAAGACCCTGCTCGCCAACATTCGCTTCGCGAGCGTGGATGATCCCATCCGCACCATCGTGATGACTTCGACGATGGAAAACGAGGGCAAGTCCACCGTTTCGATCAACCTGGCGCGTGCCATCGCCACCAGCGGCAAGACGGTGCTGCTCGTGGAGTGCGACATGCGTCGTCGCAGTCTCGCCAACATGCTACGCGCGCGTGGCAAGGCGGGCCTGTACTCGGTGCTGGTGGGCCAGACGCCGCTCGAGGAGGCAGTCACGCCGCTGTTGCCCGAGGGCATGTTCTTCCTCGACGCCGAGCCGTCGATTCCCTCACCGTCGGACATCATCATCTCCAAGCGCTTCAAGACCTTCCTCGCAAGCGCGGAGGAGAAGTATGACTACGTGATCTTCGACACGCCACCCATTGGCGTGTTCGTGGACGCCGCGGTGCTCTCGTCGCTCGTTGACGGGACGATCATCGTGGTGCGCGAGGACTACGTTCCCCGCGAGGGCCTGCAGAACACCTACGAGCAGCTCAAGAAGGCCGACGCCAACGTCATCGGCGTGGTCATGAACTACTGTGACTACCGCACTAAGGGCTACGGGTACGGCTACGGGTACGAGAGCTACGCAAAGTCCTCTTCGAAGTCCTCCTCGGGATCTTCCTCGAGGTCGAGCGAGGCGTCGTCCGGGCACGGGTCCGAACACACGCATTCCGCCAAGCCGATGGTTCCCACCGCGGGAGGCGCCTCCTCGCACCGAGACGCCAGCTCGCGCGGGGGCAAGCGCTTTAGCAAGTAGCACGAGGGGTGCCGGTGATGCGCGACCTACACTGCCACATACTGCCCGGCGTCGATGACGGGGCACGCAACTTGGACGAGAGCCTCGCGATGCTCAAGGCCGCGAAGGCTGCCGGCGTGACGAGCATCACCTGCACCCCGCACTGCCGCAGGCCCTACTTTGACTTCGACGCCATGTGGGATGCTTATCGGCTGCTGGTTGAGCACGCCGATGGCTTCCCTTTGCAGATGGGCTTCGAGGTGAACCACGCCAAGCTCATGGAGCTGGGGATGGACTGGGCGGAGCGCCTGCACTTCGACGGCTCGGACGAGTTTCTGCTCGAGCTTGACGACAACTGCGATGAGATGGACTTTCGCGAGTACGATCGCACCATCTACGAGCTGCAGGGCATGGGCTACGAAGTCATCATCGCCCACCCGGAGCGGTATAAGGCGATCCAGAAGAAGCCCGACCTCGCGCGTGACCTGCTCAGGTCGGGCTGCAAGCTCCAGGCATCCGCTGACTTCGTCGCAGGCGGGCGTCTTGGCGGCAAGAGCAAGAAGACCGCCCGACGCCTGTTCGATGCTGGGCTGTACCACTACATCGCAAGCGACGCGCACCGGCCGGAGCACTACCAGTGGCTCGCGACTGCCACGCGTGACTACCAGGTGCGGGGCGCGCACATGGCCGTGTGATGTGAGGCTATCCCATTCGACCAACCGTCCGTGCTCTTGCATCTGCAAAAGCTGTGACGGATCCTGTCTGACAACGGGCTGACACAGATCTGACAGATCCCCGCATCCTATTCGGCGATTGTTCTCCGAGGTCAACGCCCCATCGTTTTTTCTTGTCAGAACTAGGTAAGACGGTTTAGAACTCCATGATATTTACATATATTGTGTCGCCTGCGGCTATTACCTTCGTTTTGAAGGGAAGCCGATTGGGTGGAGAGCCATATGGAAAACGCTGGCGAGAAGGCGGGTATGGGCAGGGTCGCGCTTTACGACGCTGCGTGCAAACGCTTGCTATCTCAGAAGGTCATTCTCGCGCAGATCATGAAGGGATTGCTGCGGGAATACGGGGACTGCACGACTGAGGAGATTGCGCGGGAATGTATAGAAGGGTCGCCTTGCATTGACGGTACACTGGGCATGTCTGATGGGGTGCCTCAACTAGTGACGGGCGTTGATGTGCGCAACGTGTTGGCAGTGCCCGGGAAGGTCGATTTCGATGTCCTTTTCTATGCGCGACCGTCTCCAAGGGCTGCGGGATCATGTCGGGATATGGGTTGGCCGGGCCTTACCGGACTGGTGATAAACATCGAGGCACAACATGACTTTTATCCAGGGTACCCGTTACTGAAGCGGGCGCAGTATTACTGTGCCCAGCTGCTTGTGAGCCAATATGGCACGCAGTTCGCGAAGTCGCATTACGAGCGCCTGTGAAAGGTCTACTCGATCTGGCTGTGCACCAATCCGCCACGGCGCTTAAGGGGAGCCGTCGGGTGGTACGAGACCAACGAGCGCATGTCTCCGGAAGGCTTGTCGGGATGGGATCGCAGCGCATATGACCTCTCGAGCGTGATCATGGTATATCTCGACGACCGCGATACTGGTAGACGTGATGGGCACCATGGCCTGGTCAATCTGCTCTCGACGCTCTTTGTGTCGAGGCTGAGCGTTGCCGAGAAGCTAGAAGTGCTGTCAAGGGAGTACAATATCCCAAGAACGGCCGAGTTGGAGGGTGGTGTTACTGCCATGGGAAGCTTTGCACGAGGTCTGATGGAGAGGAGCTTTTCCGACGGTAGGGCTGAAGGCAGGACGGAGGGAAAAGCAGAGGGCAAGATAGAGGGACTTGTCCTGGCGATTCGGAACCTGATGCAGAGTACTGGTTGGCCGATCGACCATGCGATGGATGCGCTGGGGATCTCCGGGGATGACCGGAGCGGCTGCAAGGAGCGGCTCGCCCGGCTGCAATAGCCGATGAACGTGCGCGTCGCTGCTCGGCGGCATGTTCGGCTATATGCCAAACACCGCGGCATACGCGACTGCGACAACCAGCGCGGGAAGCATGTTGCCGACCTTGATCTTGTGCTCGCCCAGCGTGTCGCGCAGCAGCAGGTTCAGTCCCACCGCAAAGACGAGGGCGTTGCCCACAAGGGAGAGCGCCTCCGTCATCTCGGAGGTCATGACGTTTCCGGCAAGCATGCCTATCACGCAGAAGATGCCCTGATAGACAAAGAGGGGGACGGCCGAAAAGGCCACGCCGATGCCCAACGAGGCGGCAAGCGTGAACACGATCACGAAATCGAGCACCGCCTTGACGAAGAGGGTCTGGTGGTTCCCCATGCCGTCGTCGAGCCCTCCGATGACGGCGAGCGCGCCGGTGCAGATGATGAGCGATCCCGTGACAAATCCCTCGTTGAATCGGCCTGCGCCTGCGTTTTTGGTCGAGCCGTTTTTTCTCGAGCTAGTTCTCGAGACATGGGTGTGTAGCCAGGCGGCAAACGTGTCCAGCCGTCCCTCGATGTCGATGGCCTGGCCGACGAGGGTGCCGATGATGAGCGAGATGACAAGCAGCGTGGTGCCGCGCGTGTCGAGCGTGACGGCGCCGTTCGCGCCTGTCGCCACGAGCATCTGGCGAAGTGCGCCGGCCAATCCGATGAAGGCGGTTCCCAGGCCGACGGCCTGCATGAGCGCCACCTGCAGGCGCGAGCTCACGAGCCTCTGCCCCACGATGCCGAGCAGGCTGCCTATGACAACTGCCAGCGCGTTGACGAGGTTGCCCAGGACGGGGATGTCGGCGATGATGTCGAGCATGATGGGGGAGGTCGCCTTTCTCTTCGTCGCCCGCGTCGGCGTGGGCTGGTATCGGCCGGCGCTGGCCTGTGCCTGCTGCGACGAGAGGCATGTGCCCTCTTTAGCGGACGGCCGTGCAGACGGGCTGTTGCACGAATTATCGCACGATTTCGCCTACCAGGCGACGGCGCCGCCGGTGGCCTGAGCCTCCGACGGCGCCGCTGTTGTCATCAACGTGCTGTTGCCCTCAACGTTCTACGAGTTAGGAATGTCGTACGGGCGGGGCGATTCCTTACCTTACTTATCCCAAGGCTCCAGGCCACTGGCATGGCGGGCGCCGATGCGGCCCCACACCATGTTCTCGGCGTTGTTGCCACCGCTGATGCCGTAGGTGTGCGCGGCGAAGTTGCCGAAGCAACCGGCTGCGTAGAGGCGCGGGATGACCTCGTCGTTGACGTCGAGCACCTGGGCGTTCTCGTTCTTCTTGGGGCCGCCCAGCGTCGAGCAGCCGCCGGGGTAGATCGGCCAGCAGTAGTAGGGCGGGTTGTTCAGGGGCAGCAGGGTCTCCGGGTCACGACCGAACTCGGCGTCCTCGCCGGCCTCGCATGCGGCGTTGTACGCGTCGATGGTGGCCTTGAGGGTCTCGGCGTCCATCATGTCGGGATCGACCTTATGCATCTCCTCGACCAGGCCCTCGATGGTGTCGGACGTCTTGAGCCAGCCGCGCTCGAGCTCGGCCTTGTTGTCCAGGCTCCAGCCATCGTAGCGGCCGACCTCCTTGGGCAGGCCGGACCAGTACATGCCGCGGGCGAGTGCGCCGGTGGGGTCAGGGCCGAGCTGGCCGGCGTCAAACGCGGTCTGGTCGATGATCGCCCAGGTGGGAACGCGCGGGAAGTCGCAGATGCTGTCGTCGAAGGGCAGATACTCGTGCCAGCCCACGTGCGGGCTGCTGCTGGCCTTCTCGTTCTTCCAGCGCTTGCCGGTGCGGTCGACCCAGATGTAGTTGTCGGCCTTGGGCTTGAGCTGCAGGGCGAAGGGCACCTCGGGGTCCTGGAAGTTGGGGTTGGCGCCACCGATCATGCAGTTCATGTGCCACAGCTGGGCGCCCACGTTCTGCACCATCTTGATGCCGTCGCCGGTGTTGTAGGGCCAGCCGTAGAAGCCCAGCGCGGGATAGACCTTGAGGTACTCGTTCTTCAGGTCCTCGTTGAACTCAAAGCCGCCGAGGGTCAGGATCGTGCCCTTGCGGGCCTTGATGGCGATGCGGGCGCCCTCGTAGTCGGCGTAGCAACCCAGGATCTCCTTGGTCTGGGGGTCCTGGATGAGCTCCTCGTTGGTCACGCTGTACAGAACGGGGATGCCCAGCTCCTCGCGCCTGGCGTCCATGTGGTCCCAGAAGCCCATGCCAAAACCGTCGACGAGGCCGATCGCCATGGAGTCGGCGCCTGGGAGCATGGGGTACTCGCACATCTCGGTGTAGCCGCTAGCGAGGGTGCCCTCGTTCTGCGTGTAGGTGAGGCCCCAGTGCTCGCAGTACTCGCCGTTGCGTACGGCCTCGTTCGCCCAGGTCTCGATCATCGCGTCAGGGACGAGGCCCTTGGTGAACGAGCGGATGTAGGTGGCACACCCCTCCGGGTCCACGGGGATGGTGAACTCGCCCAGGTTGATGGAGGAGTTGCCGCCGCCGCGCACCGGCGCCTTCTCGAGGATGAGGACCTCGGACGCCCCCTCGTCTGCGGCGGTCACGGCTGCCCACATGCCGGCGCCACCGTAGCCGATGACCAGCACGTCGCACTCGTAGTCCCAGGCCTCGGGCAGCCAGCTCTCGGCGGCCTCCTCCGCGCCGGCGACACCGGCGAGGGCGCCGGTCGCCATGGCAGCTGCGCCCAGTCCGGCCGCACCCTTGATCGCGTCGCGCCGGGAGATGTTCTTGTCGCGCTCGTTGGTCATGGTTCCTCCTTTTTGGTCGTTGTCTCTGCCTGCTTGGCGAATTTCTTGCCTGCGGCTTGGGCCGATGGGCGAGAAATCCGTCAATGGGGCTAACAGGCCTTACCATATGGCCGCAGACTCTCGATGTCCTCTCTTTGACAGGGGTATTCTGCGGTCTGAGGGAAGGCTGCTGCGGGAGGCGGGGTACCGCTCTGGGCGGTATGGACAACAGCGAACGGCTTCTGAGCTGCGGTTTGTTTACGATCGAGGCATGTTTGGCGCGTCGGGCTCCGAACCGGCTTCCTCCACGGCCTTCATGAGCTCCTGCTGGTTGTGAAGGCCCGTCTTGGCGTAGATGTGCTTGATGTGCGTCTGGGCCGTTCCATGCGCTATGCCAAGAGCCTCTGCTATCGCTGCCGCGTTGCGCCCGCGTGCGAGCCACATGAGCACGTCGGTCTCGCGGGAAGTCAGCTGCGCACGCATGGCGAGCGACTCGCATCCCTTGACGAGCGGGTCAATCGTCATCGGCGCGAGGACGCCGGTCTGCTTGCTCTCGTTCGCCTGCGGGTCGCCAGGCGTCGTCTGCTGATGGGAGAAGAACTTCTCGGGCAGGATGGTGAGACAGACGATGAGAAGAACGAACAGCATGATGATGGAGACGCTGGAAAGCGGGAAGAGCCCGGTCTGCTGGTAGTGAAGAAGCAGGGGGCCGCAGATCGAGCCAAGGGTGCGGCCGAGCAGGGTCACCCCAACGCCAAGGCCAAAGACATGCCGGGCGCTCGAGGGGTTATCGTGGGCATGCTGCGCCATGACGATCCACGAGAGCAGGTCGAACAGGCCGTATCCAACGGATGCCACGATGGCGCCGATGGCCTGGTGCTGGCCGGGAACCAGCGGGAACAGGACGTATCCGAGCGCCATGAGCGGCAGGACGAAGCGATACACTGCCAGCGCGTTCATGGTGCGCTTGGCGATGTAGAGCCCTACGAAGATGATGGCGACGAGGGCGTCGACGATGACGCTTCTCCAGCTTGCGAGCAGCTGCGAGTCCGTGTTCGCGCCGAACATGGTCGTGAGGGTCGCGCTTGCCAGCACGAAGATGAACATGCCGGCAGCCAGCGGCCAGAAAGGATGCTCTGCTCGCCCGGCCGCGCTCGAATCGCCCGGCCCGCGCTGATTCTCGAGCAAGGCTTCGCGCGGGCGGTTGCCGGACACGGCCTCGGGCCCTTCGACATGGCGCTGGGCGACGTACAGGCACCAGCTTGCCCCAACAGGAAGGGCAAGCAAAAGCCAGGGGGCCACTTCGTGTGGGAGGAGCTTGAGAACGGCGACGACGGCGATGGCCACGAGGAACGAGGCTGAGGTGTACGTTCCCAACTCCTGCTTGTCGATGCGACTGTATATGTGGCCCCATGCCAGGCGAAGCACGGCGAGGGTCATCCCCCCAATCGTGGCGGCAATGCCGTACAGCCAGGGTGCCTCGAGACAGGTGGCAAGGGCAAGCGCCGTTGCGCTAACCAGGCCAAAGGTCAGCGCGAGCCACGCATACGCGTGCCGAACCTTGCTCCGCGCGGCATCGGGCCGCTTCGACGGGCGATGGCCTGGGGGAAGGCCTGCGCTGAGAAGCGCAAACAGCGCGCCCGCGCCAAAGAAGACAATCGAAAGGACGTCTTGGATGGCTTCTCCTGATCCGGCCATGTCTGCTGGTATGCCCGGCAGCCCGGAGAGCCCCATCGAGGCGGGGAGCGCAAGGGCGATCATGAACGTGTACGTCCAGATGCGCGAGAAGCACAGCCCGAGGAAGGCCATGCGAAGGGGCGCCTGCCTGTCGGCCTCGCGCCGCTCGTCGTGCGTGATGTGGTCGATCGCCTCAGGCATGTGCCGTTCCCCATCCTCTTTCGTGATGTGGACATTGTAAGCCCCGTGGCGCTTTGCGGGCCACGTCAAAAGCCATGGAATGTGCTTGCTGAATGGCGGTGCCACGTTTATTGGCGAGGCGACAACGTCGCATGCGGCGGCTGCCGATCCACAAAAATGTCGATCCATTTTGCCTCACATGAGAAAGGACGGCAAGCCGACCTTCTGGGCATGGCTTGCCGTCCTTGTTGCTTGGCCTGTCGACTCGGGATCGGGATGACCCGAGGCGTTTGGCTGCTGCAGGCCGATGTTCCTTAGAACTCCGCGTTGCCCACGGTGCGCGGGTGCGGGATGACGTCGCGGATGTTGCTCACGCCGGTGAGGTACATCACCAGGCGCTCGAAGCCCAGGCCAAAGCCGGCATGGTGGCAGGTGCCGTAGCGGCGCAGGTCGCAGTAGTACCTATACTGCTCGGGATCCATGCCCAGCTCGCGGATGCGATTCTCGAGCAGCTCCAGGCGCTCCTCACGCTGCGAGCCGCCGATGATCTCGCCAATGCCCGGAACCAGGCAGTCGGTGGCGGCGACGGTCTTGCCGTCGTCGTTGAGGCGCATGTAGAAAGCCTTGATCTCCTTGGGATAGTCGGTCACGAACACGGGCTTCTTAAAGTGCTGCTCGGTGAGGAAGCGCTCGTGCTCGGTGGCCAGGTCGACGCCCCAGTACACCGGGTACTCGAACTCGTGTCCCTCGGCCACGGCCTTCTCGAGGATCTCGATCGCCTCGGTGTAGGTCACGCGGCCGAAGTCAGAGGTCGCCACGTGCTCGAGGCGCTCCTTGAGCCCCTTGTCGACGAACTTGTTGAAGAAGTCCATCTCGTCGGGGCAGTGCTGCGTCACGTAGGTGATGACGTACTTGAGCATCTCCTCGGCCAGGTTCATGTCGTCTACGAGGTCGGCGAAGGCGATCTCGGGCTCGATCATCCAGAACTCGGCGGCGTGGCGCTGCGTGTTCGAGTCCTCGGCGCGGAAGGTGGGGCCAAAGGTGTACACGTTGCCGAACGCCATGGCGAAGTTCTCCGCCTGCAGCTGGCCCGACACGGTGAGGTTTGCCGCCTTGCCGAAGAAGTCCCGGCTCCAGTCGACGCCGCCGTCCTCGGCGAGAGGCGGGTTGGCCGGGTCGATGGTGGTCACGCGGAACATCTCGCCAGCGCCCTCGCAGTCCGAGGCGGTGATGATGGGCGTGTTCACGTAGACGAAGCCGCGCTCCTGGAAGAACTTGTGGATGGCGTAGGCGGCAACCGAGCGCACGCGAAACGTGGCGCCCAACAGGTTGGTGCGCGGACGCAGGTGCTGGATGGTGCGCAGGTACTCGACGGTGTGGCGCTTCTTCTGCAGCGGGTAGTCGGGGGCGGAGGGGCCCTCCACCTCGATGGTGGCAGCCTTGAGCTCGAAGGGCTGGGGAGCGTCGGGCGTGAGGACCAGCGTGCCCCTCACGATGAGGGCGGCGCCCACGTTCTGGTGGGAGATTTCGTCGTAGTTGGCCAGGCTCTCGCGCTCCATGACCACCTGGAGGTTGTTGAAGCAGCTGCCGTCGTTGAGCGTGACGAAGCCAAACGTCTTCATGTCGCGCAGGGAGCGGACCCAGCCCGCGACGGTGAGCTGCTGTCCGTCAAGCGCCTGGGAGTTGGCGAAGATCGAGGCGATGGTTGTGCGATCCACTTGAATGATCTCCTCACGTGATGGACTTCCGTGTGTCAGACGCGCCTCCCGACGCATGCCACGGCAGCATTCCGTGACGAAGACATGCCTAGTCGTGCGCTTTGACACATAGTACGCCTATATGATAGCGGCGTTGGGGCCGAGTCACGCGGATCGTAGGGCTTTGGGATGCGAATTACAGATCATGTGGTGTTACGTCATGCTGCGACGGGGCATGCGTGACGGGTCGTGCGCACGACGGGGCACGAAATGGCAAAAAGGGCCGTGCGCAGGCTCGGCATGATGGGGATCGCCTCCTCGTTTGGGCGGATGGATGCCTGGACAGATGGGCTCTCGTTTGGCAATGCCTGCGCTGAGGGATGGCTGCCGACGGGTGATGTTCGAGAACTGACGGTGTGGTCGTTGCTGTCTCGACCACCCGCATCGTTGGATAGGGTACTATGATATGTGGGGTTACCGGGCGCGAGATTTATGCCATCAGGGCATGCCGAGCCTGGGAGATTTCATCTACGGTTCAACGTGCGGCAGAAGTCCAGGTGTTCAAGGCTTCGGAGGAGTGCATGAAACGGGGAACAGCGTCTGTCGGTGGCAAAGGGGATGATTTCGTCACGAACCACGACGCACTGCATGTCCCCAAAGGTCGTATACCAGCGCTTATCATCGCATATGGCTTTACCTGTGGACTCATCTTCCCGCTCATGATCTCGAGCACCTACCTTAAGGAGCTGAGCCTCTCGCACGGTGCGGGCGACTCGTTTGGCCTGTTGTTCTTCGTGTTCTACGCGCTCACCATGCTCACCTCGCCGCTGTGGCGCGCCGCTTGGAGACCCGTGATGACGGTGGCGCTCGCGAGCGCTTTCCTCGGCAACTCCCTCATGCTCCTGCGTGAGCTTGAGCTGATCGCGGGCGGACTTCCGTATGCCGTTGTCGTGTCCGCTTCCATTGGCTTCGGTCTTGCCACGGCCGAGCTCGGCTGGCTCGACCGCCTCCGCGGCGAGGCGCGGGCCGGGTCTGGCGCAGGGCCGACCAATGCAGGGTCGAGCGGCGCACTCGGCGGGGAGGCGGATCGCGCGGGGTGGCTGCGCCTGCCCGTCGCGATCTCGCTTGTGTTTCTGGTGGGCGGGGCGATGGCCGCGTTCATCTTCGTCGCTCCGGGCGTGATCGAGCTTCCCTTTGCCCTTCTCGCCCTTGCGGCCTCGATTGCGATCGTCTGGAGATCTGCGGCGGGTGCGCCAGAAAGCGGGACTCGTGCCCCGGGGATTGATCGAAAGGACGTCCCCCACCTCATCAAGGCCGTCTCCTACCTGGTGGTCTTTGCCTTCATCTTTGGGGCGGTAAGCCAGATGAGCGTCATAGATCGCCAGAGCACCCCTCTGACCGAGGTACAGGCATTACTAGGTATCAGCCTCGCCGCGCTCCTCTCGTGTCTTGTTGCGCGCAGGCGCGAGGGGGCGGGCCTGGTTGCGGGTGCCTATGGGGCGCTCGTGCCCGTCGTGGCCGTGTGCCTCGTCGCGCTGCCGTTCATCGGATCGTCGCTCGTGGGCGTGATCGCCACGGTGCTCGTGTTCGTGGCCTTCTATCTCACGGGCATCAATGTGCGGGCGGTCATCTGCCGCATCGTGCCTCGGGGAGGCTCGGTGCGCACGATTGGCGGTGTCATCCTTGGCGTCGAGGCGCTGTCGGTGCTTGCGGGCGTTGCCCTGGGCGCCTTTACCCTGTCAGGTGGCGAGACGTTCGAGAGGCTGGCGTTCGTGTCGCTGGTCTCCATGCTCGTCTTGGTGCTGAGCCCCCTTGCCGCGCAGACCCTCGTCGGTCGCACCGGCTCCGACGCCCGGGCGGATGTGGCCGACATGACGGATGGTGATGGCGCGCTCGAGAGAGAGGCCGTGACGCTTGACGAACGTCGCGTGCGCAGCTATGCGGAGCAGCGTGGCCTCACCGCCCGCGAGGCCGACGTGCTCTGGCTCATCTGCCAGGGTCGATCGAGGCCCTATATCGCGCAGGAGCTTGGCATCTCACCCAACACCGTCAAGGGATACGCGCACTCTGTCTACCAGAAGTGCGCGGTGGACAACAAGCAGGACCTGCTTGACCAGGTGCACGCGCATCTCACCTGAGGCTACACGGTATGGGCCGGCACGTGGCGGACGTGCTCAAAACAAACGTGTCCGGAGCTGGCACTTTCTTGGCAACCCTCCGTTTTGGAGGGAGTGCGTGCCAGTTGCTTCCCTGCGCGCTGAACACCGGGACGACCCAAAATGGTGCTGACGCCCTTTCTTGGCCGGGGCAAGAATACGAGTCGTCACGTGCCTGAGTCGCATGCGGTTGCGTGCGGCCGGGCCAATGTCACAAGCCATACGTGAAAGCGAGGATTCATCATGCAGGATCGCATCAACCTCACTCGTCGCTCGTTCGTCGCCGGCGCCGCGAGCGCCTCGGCCGCGCTGGTTGCCGGCGGCGCGCTTGCCGGCGCCGCCTTCGCCGATGAGGCCACCGACTCCGCCGCCGCTGATGCCGAGGCCGCTGCCGAGTATCCGGCCGAGTCCATCTACGCCGTGGCCGCCACGCCGGCCGAGGCGAGCGAGACCAAGGACTGCGACATCGTGGTCATCGGCTCGGGCATCGCGGGCATGAGCTGCGCCGTTGAGGCGTCCCTGGCCGGCGCCAAGGTCATCGTGGTGGAGAAGCGCGGCATCACCGGCGGCGACTCGTCCATCTGCACCGGCAACTTCTATTGCTGCGGTTCCAAGAAGCAAGATGACATGGGCCTAACCGCCTATGGCACGCCCGAGGAGCTCGCCCAGTTCTACTTCGATCAGTCCGACGGCGACGCCAACATGGAGATCTGCCAGCTCGTCGCCGATAACGGCGGCGCAGCCATGGACTGGCTCGTGGGCTTTGGCTGCGACTTCGAGAAGAAGGCCGGCGAGGGCGTCTCTGACTGCTCCATGGTCTCGACCAACGGCGGCATGGGCATTATCGACACGCTGGTGGGCGTGGCCGAGGAGAACGGCGCCGAGATGATGATGGAGACGCGCGTCATCTCGATCATCATGCAGGATGGCAAGGCGGCCGGCGTCATCGCCCGCCAAGGCACGACGGAGTACACGATCAACGCCAAGGCCGTCTTCTTGGCTTCCGGCGGCTTTGACGGCCAGGACTGGTCCAAGCAGCTCTACGCGCCGGGCACGGTGGGCTGGCACACCTTCTCCAGCCCCGACAACACTGGCGACGGCATCGAGCTCGCCCGTCAGGCTGGCGCCCTCATCCTTCTCAAGGGCGGCCTGTCCGAGATCGCGCTGGTGGGCAAGGAGCCGCTCATGCTCAACGACCCCCTGTCGGTGCTGCGCATGATCAACACGGGCGTGTACGTGACCGACCTGGGCTATCGCTGCGCCAACGAGTCGATGACGAGTCAGTTCGACTACTTCGGGCCGTTCGTCAAGACCGGTCGCAAGCAGTTCTTCATCATCTGCGACTCCCAGCAGGATGAGAGCCGTCTCGACCTGCTCGAGCAGGGCATGGAGCTCGGCGTGATCAACAAGGCCGACACGCTCGAGGAGCTCGCCGAGGCCGCCGGTCTGCCCGCCTATCCGCTCGCCAAGACCATCGAGGCGTACAACGCCGCCTGCGATGCCGGCGAGGACGCCGAGTTCGGCAAGAACCCCGAGGATCTGGTACGCGTCGAGCAGGCGCCGTTCTATGCGGTGCAGATCACGCCCAACACCAACGACTCCTTCGGTGCGCTGGCCATCAGCACCAACGCCGAGGTGCTTGACGCCGACCGCAACCCCATCCCCGGCCTGTATGCCGGCGGCACCATCGCCAATGCCGAGCTGTTCTACATGCGCTACGCGGTGAGCGGCGCCTCCATGTGCATGGGCACGGTCACCGGTCGCATCGGCGCCCAGCAGGCCATGGCCTACTACGGGGCGTAGGTTCTCGAAGGCGATCGCCTTGCGTGACGCCTGAGTGTTCGTGATCGACTCCATCTTCCGCGCCTTGGCCTCCCGTCTCTTGCGGGCGACCAAGGCGCGGCGCTTTTCACGTTGGGTCGCGTGCCGTGATCCTGAGTGCGCTGTATTCCCGCGGGCCCTGGAGCTTCCGTATGGGCAAATCCGTTCGTTTCTGTCTTGAACGCGTCGAAGTGTGCCGATTGGACGCGCCCGTGTGGCCGACAACCTTTCGTTGCTTTGCGCCTGGGAAAATCATACCCTATTTTACCTGCACTTTTTGAGATGAGCATCGCTGCTCATTTCGCACGGCTTTGCGTTGCGCTTTACGGGCGGCACACTTCGGGGGATCTGTGACAACCGGGGCCGATTTACGTCAAAGTGGCGCGACGCCGCGCGGGGTGACGGGGCGCGACGACAGCGTGCGGGTCAAAGCGTCTCACAGCGAAAACGTCACCGTGACGTCGTCCGTGCCCAAGATGTCGAGCAGGCCCTCTT
This sequence comes from Coriobacteriia bacterium, assembly GCA_963930185.1. GTDB lineage: Bacteria > Actinomycetota > Coriobacteriia > Coriobacteriales > UMGS124 > JAGZEG01. Next base: position 150,963 of record CAWVLT010000074.1, read on the forward strand.
TCGTGGCACCGTCGATGCGGGCGACGCGCGTGAAGCTCCAAGAATTGGTGTCATAGTAGATGGTGAGCTGGTTGCCAAGGTAGAGGATCACGTCACCAGGCTGGGTAGTGGTCTGCGCGTCATTGCGCGGGAGATCCTGACCGATGGGGCCGACCTTCTCCATATTGCCATAGTCGTGCATGTCGATGGTGAGGGGCCCTTCCTGCAACAGCTCGGCAAGGGCGTGTGCCGACGAATTGTCCTCGAGCGTTGCCGAGAGCGTCTGGTCCCCTATGGTGATGTGCATAGTAGTGTACATGGATGTCTCCTCGTCCGTGCTGGTGCTTGCGTTGGCGTCACAGGTGACACTGGCGTCACACCGCGCACTGGTGTCCTGCCAAGCGTTCGGGCGCTCGGACATGATGGCCTCACCGTCAGATGTCGCCGACATGTCCGTCGCACCGCCGGCAAGTCGCACTGAGCCTCTGGGCCGCGTGTCCTCGCTATCTGCGGCGTTGCCTTCTATTGGGGAGCAGCCGCCGGCAAGGCCCATCGGCAATGCCACGGCTCCGAGAAGAGCTAGTGCCCTGACGAAGTCACGCCTGCTGATTCTGTCAGTATTGTCACACTTGCCGAGCGAGCTGCATGCCATACGCTTTCCTCCGTTGCCGGGTACGGTTGTCTTTGGCGCTGGGGCAAGTGTAGGGTCTTTTCTCAGAGGTATCCAATACGCAGTAACTATATGTAGATATGCCCTGTAGGCATACCTTACGCGATCACCTGATCGTGCGCCGCGCCCCCGTGCACCAGGGCGCGTTCCACCTCGAGCTGCTTGCGGCGGGGGATGGGGATGTCCTGGCCGGTGGTGAGCAGCAGGCGGCCCTTCTCTATCGTCGCGACGTGAAAGCGGTTCACCGCGTAGCTGCGATGGACGCGCACCAGCTGCCTGGGCAGCAGCTTGCACACGTTGGCGAGCAGCATCTTGACCGTCGTGGTGTGGTCGAGGAAGTACAGCACCGTCTCCCTGGCGCGGGCCTCGGCGTAGATGAGCGTCGTGGGGTCGATGAACACCGACGCGCTGCCCCTCGGGATGGCAACGGGGTCCTCGGCGCTTGCTTGCAGCTTGGTGGCCCTGATGATGTCGCGCACGTAGCGGTACGTCTGCGCGCTCACCTTGCCGTGAAACTCCTGGTCGCCGTCAAGGGGCTCCCACTCGCTGGAGCAGTGTATCAGCCGCGCCTGCCAGCGCCCGTCCACCCGCCGGCAGCTCACGGTGACGCGCTGCCTCTTTGACAGGAGCGCGTGGCTGCTGGTGTCGGAGAAGATGGTGTAGAAGCCCACCACGATGGCCTCGCCGGGCGCGGAGGTCGCTATGGCGTCAAACGAGGCGTCACGCATGACGAACGTCGGCTGTTCGCTCCTGTCCCTCACGAGGGCGGCCAGCTCGTCCTTTCCGCGGGCCGTGTCCGCCGCGGTGCCGATGACCAGGCAGTCGTCGGACACGTGGTCGAGCAGCGGCTGGGCGTCGCCCTGGTAGAATGACCTGGCGATGTCCCTGACCATCATGGGCAGCAGGCTGCCGGCCAGACGTGGGAGGTTGCCGACGAGGCTGGCCGGGGCGCAGGTGACGTCACCTGCGCCGGGG
>CAWVLT010000075.1:0-7333 GCA_963930185.1 Coriobacteriia bacterium
GGCGCGGGCGGCGGGCCCTTTTGTTCATGCAGCCCCGAGCGGGCAATACCCGAGTAGACTTACAAAGCATCGAGAGCAGGAGAGCAGGCTTCGCGAGGCGTCGCAGGCCCCTTGCCCGACAACACCCAGATGACACGTGAGGGCAGCTCGCGGATTGTGCGGCCCTGCGCGCCAAGCCGCCCATCCTGGCAAGAAATCCCCAGGTTGTACGACAAAGAGCGCAGGCAACGAGCAGAGCTGAGATCCGCCACCGGGACTATCCAAAGAAACCGCAGGTAGAGCCTCTGAAAAGAAAAGCCCTCTCACCAGAGGCGATGAGAGGGCCTGCACGCGCGCTAGCAAATCGTACAACCTGGGGTTTCTTTGCCAAGATCGGGGCCATGTCGCGCAGGGCGGCGACGCGCCGGCCTCGCCGGGCCTCCCGACCATATGACCGGCTAGCCGATCACCTTTCGGTCACCGTACATCCTGGCGTAGTAGTCGCGATAGGAGCCGCTCACGATGTGCTCGACCCAGTCGCGATGCGCCAGGTACCAGTCGAGCGTCTTGACGATGCCCACCTCGAAGGAGGTCTCGGGCTGCCATCCCAGCTCCCGGCCTATCTTGGTGGGGTCGATGCCGTAACGGCGGTCATGGCCCTTGCGGTCCTCGACGTAGGTGATGAGCGACTCGTCGACGGTCTTGTCGACGTTGTCGTGCACGTAACCCACGATGAGCTTGACGATGTCGATGTTGGCGCGCTCGTTGTGGCCGCCCACGTTGTAGACCTCGCCGATACGCCCCGCCTCCAGAACGCGGTCGATGGCGCGGCAGTGGTCCTCCACGTACAGCCAGTCACGCACGTTGAGGCCGTCGCCGTACACCGGCAGCGGCTCGTGGTTGAGCGCGTTGTGGAACATGAGGGGAATGAGCTTCTCGGGGAACTGGAAGGGCCCGTAGTTGTTGGAGCAGCGCGTCACCAGCACCGGCATCTTGTAGGTCTCGCCATAGGCGCGCACGAACAGGTCGGCCGAGGCCTTGGAGGCAGAGTAGGGGCTGCGCGGAGAGACGGGCGTGGTCTCGCAAAACAGCGCGCTCGGGTCGTCGATGGGAAGCGAACCGTACACCTCGTCGGTCGAGACCTGCAGGAAGCGATGCTCGCCGTAGGTGTCGTCGCCCTCGTTCCAGCAGGCGCGTGCCGCGTCGAGCAGGCACACCGTGCCCTCGACGTTGGTGCGGCAGAACACGCCCGGGTCGAGGATGGAGCGGTCCACGTGGCTCTCGGCGGCGAAGTTCACCACGTAGTCGGGCCGGGTGCGCTCGAACAGCTCGGCCATGGCGGCGCGGTCGCAGATGTCGGCCTGGACGAACTCGTGGCGCTCGTCGCCCTCGATGTCAGCGAGATTCTCGAGGTTGCCGGCATAGGTGAGCTTGTCGACGTTCACCACGCGTACGTCATCGTGCTCGCGCAGCATGTGGAGCACGAAGTTCGACCCGATGAACCCGGCGCCACCGGTCACGAGATAGGTCTTCATGGCGTTGCAACTCCCTTTTCCGCGCACCCGTCGCGCGCATCAGTAGACGTATGGTCCGTGTTCGGTCCGTGCTTAGTCCGTGCATAGTCCCGTGCATGGCCCGCGTATTGCCCGGCCATTCCACACGGGGGCGGCCAATCAAGGAACAATGGTACCGCAGGCCGACGCCGCCCGTCGGCGTCATGGCGAGCCCGCATCGTATGTCCCCAGCGAAAGCACGAAGTCAAGCGACCGGGGCCGCACGCCGGGAAAGTGGTCGAGCCAGTCTCGGCAGAAGCGCAGGACGTCAAGGCCGGCCCGTGCCTCGCCCGGCGACTCGTCAAGCTCGAGGAGCGCCGAGAAGCGCATCCCTATGAGCGCCTGCGCCCAGCGAAGCGTCGAGGCGTCGGCACGTGCGGGCAGGCCCGCCCGCAGGGCGCACTCGTCGCAGAGCACGCCCCCCTCCCCGACCGAGAGGCACACGCGGCCGCCCCCCGCGACGCGCCCGTCATCGACAGCCGCCGGGGCGAGGCTGACGGGGGAGCCGCACACCACGCACGTCGTCAGGACGGGCCGATAGCCCTGCATGGAGACAGCCTTGAGGACGTAGGCGCCGCCCATCAGGGGCAGAAGCGACGTTCGGCAGCCGAGCAGCGCGTCGAGCGCCGTCGAGGTGAGCGGCAACAGGCGCGCGTCGTGGTCTCCCTCGACGGTGAGGTCGCACGCCACCTCCAGCACGAGCTCCGCCATCGCCGAGCGCTCGAGCTCGCCGGCCACCGAGGCGCGCGAGACGAGCAGGCGCCCCTCCGTGACGATGTCGAGCGAGCGGCCGCGCCGCAGCAGCAGGTCGACCTCGTTGCCCAGGCCCACCACGCCCGCCAGGCGCGCCCCCGGCTTGCGCGCGCCCTTGGCCACGGCGCGCACCTGGGAGGAGCCGTCGGTGAGCAGGGTCACGATGAGGTCGGCCTCGCCCAGCTTGGTCCGCCGCAGCACGATGCCCCGCGCCCGGTAGGAGACGTCGGGCACGGGCCCCTACGCCCCCTCGCCGTAGCCGAAGCGGCGGATCTGCGAGGCGTCGGTGCGCCAGTTCTCCTTGACCTTGACGTTGAGCTTCAGGAACACCTTGTTGCCCAGCAGCCGCTCGAGGTCGCGACGCGCCTGCGAGCCGATGCGCTTGATCATGCTGCCGCCGGCGCCGACCATGATGCCGCGCTGGCCGTCGCGCTCCACGTAGATGGTGGCGTAGATCGTCGACAGGTCGTGCTTCTCGTCGTAGCTGGTCTCGTCCACGGTCACGCCCACCGAGTGGGGAACCTCGTCGCGGGTGTTGAGCAGGGCCTTCTCGCGGATGATCTCGGCGATCATGACCTCGATGGGCTGGTCGGTCTGCATGTCCTCGGGGAACCAGCGCGGCCCCTCGGGCAGGTGGCGCGACACCAGGCTGATGAAAGCGTCGACGTTGAAGCCCTCCTTGGCGGACAGCACGATCACGTCGTCGAAGTGGCAGAACTTCTCCATCGACTCGTACTGCGCCCGGGCCTTGTCCTGGTCAACCAGGTCGGCCTTGGAGATGACGAGCACCTTGAAGGCGCCCGACTTGTCGACGTGCTGGGCCACCCACTCGTCACCGCGGCCGGCGGGCGCCGAGCCGTCGACGAGCATGGCGACCACGTCCACGTCCTTCAGGGCGTTGAGCGCCGAGATGTTGAGCTCCTCGCCCAGCGCGTCGACCGGCTTGTGCAGGCCGGGGGTGTCCACCAGGACCATCTGCATGGAGGGGGCGTTGTAGATCGCGCTGATGCGATGCCGGGTGGTCTGCGCCGTCGGGGAGGTGATGACGACCTTCTCTCCGATGATGGCGTTGATCAGCGTCGACTTGCCGGCGTTGGGACGGCCGACCAGGGCCACGAAGCCACTCCTGAAGGGGGCGTCTCCCTCGTCGGCGACCTCGTCGTCGAACTCGTCGTCAAGGTCGTCCAGGTCATCGTCATCGAAGTCCGCCGACGCGGCGAGCCGCTCGTACAGCTCGTCGTAGCTCTCCTCGCCAAGGTCGGCGGCGTCGCTGTCAACGGAGGCGTCGCCCGCGGCGACGGGAGTCTCGACGGTCTTGTCGGCATCCTCGATGGGGGTGTTGGTCATGGGTGGTCCTTTCTTTCTCAGGGTAGGTGATCAGCGAAACGTCGCGCACGGCGTCAGCCGGCATTGATGAGGGTGAGTATCGCCCGCACGTAGATGATAGCACCGCCCACGGCGACCGCCGCGCTCAGCACGAGCATGGCGCCGGCGGAGAGGTCCTTGGCGAGCTTGGCCAGGGGGTGGATATCGGGGCAGGCGAGGTCGACGACGGACTCGATGGCGGTGTTGATGAGCTCGCCGGCCAGCACGACCCCGACCATCAGGATGACGATTACCCAGCTCACGGCGTCGAGGCGCACGATCACGCCCGCGACGAGGGCGAGGGCACCCATCGCAAGCATCACCTTGAAGTTGCGCTCGCGCATGATCGCCCCGCCTACGCCCTGCAGGGCGTAGGAGAACGACTTGAGGAAACTGGGGTGCTTGCCGTCTGGCATCATCGCTTGGTCCCCGCTCCCGACGAGGCGTCGCCGGCATGGTCGCCCTGGGCGGGCCGCCCGGCAGCGCAGGCCGCGCTGCCCTCGGCGACATGGTCGACCGTCGGGCCCACGTTGAGCTCCTCCACCGGCGCGTCACAGAAGCTCGCGAGGTAGTGGCGCTCAAGCGCCTCCATCTGCTGGGCCTCCTGCTCGTCCTCATGGTCGTAACCCATGAGGTGCAGGCAGCCATGGGTGAGCAGCAGGCGCATCTCGTCGGCCGGGGTGTTGCCAAAGCCCGGTGCCTGGTCGGTCACGATCTGGGGGCAGATGATGACGTCCCCGAGCATCAGGACCTCGTCGGGGCCGTCCTCGAACTCGGGCTCCTCGTCGGGGTCGTCGATCCCAAACGACAGCACGTCGGTGGGACGGTCGATGCCCCGGTAATCGCGGTTGAGCTCGTGGATCTCGTCGACGCCCACGAAGCTCACGCAGACCTCGCTGCACGCCTGCGCCCCCTCGCCTTCCAGGACATGCGCGACGAGGCGTTCGATCTCCTCGGGCGCCAGGACCTGCTGGCCCACCTCGTCACATATCGACACGTGCATGGTCGGTCTCCCCTTCCCTCGCCTTCTGGGCGGCGCGGTCATAGGCCGCCACGATCTTCGCCACCAACGTATGCCGGACGATGTCACCGGCGCCCAGCTCGACGAACGCGATGTCCTCGATCCCCTCGAGAACGCCGCGCACCCCTGCGAGCGCCGAGCGGCCGTGCGGCACGTCGACCTGCGTGAGGTCACCGGTCACCACGAACTTGCTGCCGAAGCCCAGGCGCGTGAGGAACATCTTCATCTGCTCGGTCGTGGTGTTCTGCGCCTCGTCGAGGATGACGAAGGCGTCGTTGAACGTGCGGCCGCGCATGAACGCCAGGGGCGCGATCTCGATGACCCCCGACTCGATGAGGGCATGCCCGCGCTCCATGTCGGTCATGTCGAACAGGGCGTCGTAGAGCGGGCGCACGTACGGGTCGATCTTCTCCTCGAGCGTGCCGGGGAGAAAGCCCAGGCTCTCGCCCGCCTCGACCACCGGGCGCGTGAGCACGATGCGGCCGACCTCCTTGCGCTTGAGCGCCGCCACCGCCATGGCCATGGCCAGATAGGTCTTGCCCGTGCCGGCCGGCCCTATGCCGAAGGTGACCGTGTTGGAGCGGATGGCGTCGACGTAGCGCTTCTGGCCGGAGGTCTTGGGGCGAATCGCATGGCCGCGGTAGGTGAGCAGGATGTCGTCGCGCAGGGACGCGGGCGAATAGGCGCTGCCCCTCAGCAGCTCTATCGTGGACTCGACATACGCCTCGGTAGGCTGCTCGCCCGCCTGGCTCATCTCGATCATGTCGGAGAACAGGTTGGTGAGCGTCTGCACCTGGGCGGAAGTGCCCGAGATGGTGATGACGTCACCCCGCACGGTGACGCGCGCGTCGAACTTGGAGTCTATGATCCGCAAGAGCCCATCGCCCGATCCCGTGATCCAGGCGATGTCGACAGACGAAGGGACGGTCAGACGAACCTGCGTTGACTCCAAGGGACTCCTCTCGTGAGCGGATGGCGATCCGGCAATCCGCCGGCTCGGCGCGGGACGGACGGCCCGGCGCCCCGCTGCCTCTGGCTGCCCTCTAGTATACGGCGCGGCGCGGCCCACGGAAGCGCGCCCGGGGATTCTCCCGATGATCAACGTCACGCCGGGCGGCCGTTGGCCGGCGACCCGCGGTCGCGCGAGGCGTTTTCGTCCCACGCTTGGCGTATCATCTTGCCACGTCGCACGGCAGCGGACGCCGGCTGGCCCCGCGACGAGCCGTTGAATCGGACCCGAGAGACGGGAAGGCCGCATGAAAACGATCATGGTGGGTGACACGCACCTCAAGCAGCGCGCGATACTGCCGCTCGTCGATGACGCCGTGCGACTCGCGCAGGCACAGCGCGTGGTGTTCCTGGGGGACTACACCGACGAGTGGGGGTCCTCCGACCTCGAGGCGACGGACGCCCTGGGCTTTCTCGCCGAATGGGTCGGGCAACGGCGTAGCGAGGGCCTCGACGTCACCCTGCTGCTCGGCAACCACGACTTCCAGTACCTCCTGAGGGAGGAGGGGGCGGGCACGCACACCCGCATCATGGGGAGGATTCGCGAGACGCTCCTGTCCCTGGGGCCGGTCATGGCCACCGAGGTAGACGGATGGCTCGCCACGCACGCCGGCCTCACCGCCTCGTGGTGCGCGTACTTCCTCGAAGACCCCCTCCCCGCAAACGCTGTGGAGGCGGCCGAGACCCTCAACGACCTCTACGCCGATGAGGGGACCTGGGGCGTGCTCGCCTCCTGCGGGGCCGCTCGTGGCGGGATGTGGTATCCCGGGCCCCTGTGGGCCGACGCAAGCGAGCTTTCGGTCGACCACGTGCCCGGCATCCCCCAGATCGTTGGCCACACGCCCATGGCCACCTGCACGAGAATCAGCGAGCCGGATCCCGTGATCTGGGCGTGCGACACGTTCTCCCGCACGCGAAGGGGCTATGCCATCGGAGACTGGTCGCTGCTCATCGTGGAGGACGGGGCGGCGAGGCCGATGGAGAGCGTGTGCTGAGAGCGAGCCGGACAAGCCCAGCGAGCGGGCAGACATGCGCGCGAACACGCAGACGGCTTACCGCTAGTCACATTGCGGTGGCCTCCCTTGCCTCCTTCGCCTCCTCCCTGGGATCCGGACCCTATTCTTAGGCTGTGTAGGCCGTACCATCTTGCCGGGATCGCAGCTCCGCGATTTTGCACGTAAAACGGGGTCGGTATGGATAAAAAACCGAGTTTGGAACGAGTTGAGCGCGCCCCTCGTCCCCATGGGTCTGTTTTAATTTCCCATGATACAAATCTCTATCACTATTTAGTATATTGACTTGCATTTTCTTAGCAATTGAAATCCTATTAAAAGACTATGGTCGTACCAAAGTCCCCATTCTTTCCATGGGAAGACCTAAAAGCGCGTGGTATCCGATGGGCTCATAGGCACATCAGGATATGACACGGACCCCCGCACGGATCTCGAGCACTTCCTGCCCGAAGAGGGCGGCCCCGCAGGGACAGTGAAGCAAGCTACAGATGGAGACCGAAGCTCAGGTATTATCGATTTGTTACACAGGCTTATTGCGCAAAAGAAAAGGCCAGAGACTTCGTAGCCCCTGGCCTGTGGTTTCGATGGTGGCTGGAAAGGGACTTGAACCCCTGGCACGGGGATTTTCAGTCCCCTGCTCT
>CAWVLT010000076.1:0-36808 GCA_963930185.1 Coriobacteriia bacterium
CTTTGATACGCGCCCGCGGCCCCTAGTGTCCATCCGTCAGAATGGGCACGACGTTCGTGTTGACATCAAGGACGCCTGCGTGGGAACAGCTACGCAAGTGCGTTCTGCGCGGCGGAGATGCCAGCGTAGCGACCGAAGCAGAAGCACATGCACAGCGAGGTGCCCGACTGCGGATAGAAGTAGCCGATGAGATGGCCGTTTGCCGCCTCGCCAGCAGCGTAGAGATTGGGGATGGGGCTTCCGTCGACGCCGATCACCTGTCCGTTGGTGTCGGTGCGCATGCCGCCCGTGGTGCCGGAGAGAGCGGTGGTCTGCACGGTGAGATCGATCGCGTAGAAGGGGCCCTGCTCCAGCGGATTGAGGAGCTTGAACTCCTTGTCGATGAGGTCGAGGTCGTATTCCTTGGGATCCTCCGGGTCGAACACGCGGCCGGGGCGGGTGGCAGGCTTGCCGAAGTCGGGGTCGCTGCCCTCGGCGCAGTATCCGTTATAGGTCTCGACAGTCTCGACCAGGTTCGCGACGTTCACGCCCATCTTGATGGCGAGCTCCTCGATGGTGTCTGCCTCGACGATGGAGCCGTTCTTGAGACCCTGCTCGGCTGTCGATGCGGCGACCTCGTCAAAGAGGGCCTTGTCGTAGAGCGCCCAGTATTCGGAGATGCCCTCACGGTAGGCGATGCCGGCACGATCGAGGAAGTAGAGGTTTTCGTTGACCCAGCGCTTGCCCTCGCGGGTGACGAAGAGGCCCTGGCCGGGGTTGTCGGAGTAACCGCCGTCAACGTTCAGGAAGTACGCCATGGTGCCACCGGGGGCGACGACCTCGGCGCCGATGCCGCGGGACTGCTGGATGGCGAAGCCCGTCGAGGCACCCTCGAAGGTGCCGCCGTTGGGCGTGAGCGGCGCATAGAGGCGCAGCATTTCGGAGGAGCCGCCAAAGCCTCCCGAGCACACGATGACGGACTTGGCGTTGATGGTCATCTCGCCGTCGGGGCCGGTGGCGGTGATGCCGGTGATGGCGCCGTCGACCTTGTTGATGGCAGTGGCCTCGACCGAGAACATGATCTCCACGCCGTCTTCCTGCGCCTTGGCGGTGAGCGGCTCGAGATAGGCCTTGACGCCGTCGCGGTCGGCGCTCGTCACGAAGGTGCGAGCAGGCACCTGGAAGGGGTTGGTCGGCGGCACGGTTACGCCCACGATGTCGACGCCGTGGGCCATGAGCCATTCGATGGACTCGCCGGAGTGCTCGGCCGCAAAAAGCTGCGCGTCGGTGTCCATGAAGTCATCGCCATACTGGTTCCAGAAATCAACGAGCTCCTGGGCGGACCAGTCCTCTCCCATCTCCTCCTGGAAGCTCGTGCCGATGGCTGTGATGCTGTGCGCATACACGGGCTTGAGGCCGGCGTCCTTCTCGATGAGCAGGACCTTTGCACCCTCCTCGGCGGCCGAGATGGCGGCGGTGAGGCCGGCGACGCCTGCGCCGATGACGAGAACGTCGGTGTCGATCTGGGAGGTGGCGTCACTGGCTTCTCCCTCAGCGGGCTCCTCCGACTCGGCGGCCTCCTCCGCCGTTGCGATCCCGGGGATCGTAGCGATCATGGCCGCCGCGCCGGCTGCCGCGGTGGCGCCCACAACAAACTGCCGACGTGACGGGTTGCCGGCGAAAGATGCGACGCCGTGACTGTCCTTGTTCATGCTGGTCTCCAATCCTCGTGATCACCGTCTCCCCAAATGGCTGGCACGCGCGTGCGCCGCGCGCACAGTGATGCACGTGTACGCCATTTGGACGCGCGACGTCAGATGCGGCAAAACCCGCTGCTCGTGGCCTCGCGACATGGTCACGATGCTATGCAAAGACCGCGTGATTCCATATCCCCCATTCCGGGGAAAGCGCGACGGGGATCGTTCCGCGCGTGAAAAAACGCCTGCGATGGACAGAAATTACGGTTGGGAGAGGATTGGGTGGAACTGATCGGCTGGCAAAGGGCGATTTCGACCAATATTATCATCAGTTGATGAGAAAACGCCACGACTTACGTCCTCAAGTCTCTCCCAACCGAAAAGTTTGTCCATCACGACGAAGTTTTCGCGCACGAGCCTATGCACGGGCCCGAGTGCGGGCCCGTGCGGTTGTACTTGTCTTGATTTCTCTGCCTTGACCTGCTCTTGGCTTGGCGTCGCTTGTCGTTTCTACTCTGCGAGGAACCGGATGTTGATGTCGGCCTGCCCCTGCGTGTTGTCCATGCCGGGCACGGTTCCGGATGCGGTGTACTGCCACATGGCGAAGTTCACCTTGCCGGTGGGCTCGCTCACGCCGTACTCGGCGTACCACACCTCGTAGGAGGACAGCGCGCCCGAGAGGTCGAGCCTGCCCAGGTCGTGCTGGTTTCCGTAGACCATGGGCTGGTAGCCGGCGGCCTCGATCTCCTGGCAGAAGGCCACGGCGTTGGCGGTGAGCTGGGCATCGGTGAGGTTGTCGGTACGGGCGACGTCGCCGTTGGTGATGGGCTCCTGGTCAAAGGCTATGGGGTAGGACAGAGTCACGTTGAGGCTTCCCAGTGTGTTGAGCACGAACTGGGCCTCTTCGCGCGCCTCGTCCTCGGAGATGGCCTGCGAGAAGAAGTAGACGCCCACCTTGAGGCCGGCCTGCGACGCCCCCTCGATGTTGGCGAGGAAGTACGGGTCGAGGTTGATGCTGCCCTGCGAGTACCCGCGATAACCCAGGCGGATCATCGCGAAGTCGATGCCGCTTGCCTTGACCGCCGCCCAGTCGATGGTTCCGTCGTGCTCCGAGACGTCGACTCCTGCCTCGGAGGCGAGCTGGCCGTCGACGTAGTAACCGAGGTAGCCGTTGTCGAGAGTGACGAGGTTCTCCCAGTCGTAGGGACTGGTCCACTGCTGCGTCGTGGGTGTGACGGCCGGCTCGGGCTCGGGGGCGGGCGAGCAGGCGCGCACGGCCACGATGATGAAGGCGACGAGTAGGATCACGATGGCGGCGATGGCGGCGAGGATCAGCCACATGGGAACGCCGACCTTGCGCTTTGCCTGCTCGACGGCCGCGCTGCGGGTCGTGTGCAGACCGGGCGCGGAGCCGCCGCCGTCGACCATGTGCCTGCGGCGGCTGGGCCGCCCGGCCTGGCTGGTCTGGCCCTGGGTGCCTGCCGCGCCCCGTTCGGACGTCTGACGTGCCTGCGCCTGCGCCGCCGCCTGCGCCATCCATGCGGGGACGGACTTGGGATCGGCCCCGGCGGGCTTTGCCGCCTTGCCGCCGGGGCTTGCCGGCGTCAGGGGCCGCACGGGCGTCGCGGTGCCCGTGCCCGCATCGGAGGGCGCGGGCGTTGCGGGGCGGGTGGATGGCGCGGGCTGCGTGGATGCTGCGGACTGGGTGGGCGCCGTGGGCTGCGCGGGTGTCGCAGGCGTGCCGTCCTGGGCTGGGCGGGCGATCTGGCCCGCTTCCCTGGGCTCGGGCGTGGGGCTGCCTGCAGGGGAGGTGCCGTACGGGGTGTTCTCGGGCGTCTGGCTGGTGTCGCTCATGGGGCGTTCCTCCGGTAAGTGGTATTCGCGGAACAGACTCATGATAGAGCCTTCGGGGAGCAGATGGCGTCGGGAAAGGGGGCCGTTCGCCATGTTTGTCGGAATGCCCATCAGGGCCGAAGCGTTTTAGGCGAGGTGCTTTGGCTGATGAGCCGGAGTATTGGGACACCGAACGTGATAAACGTGGCGAAGATGTGATGTGCTGGGCGCATGATGCGGCCACGCGGGTGATTTAACCGTTTGGCAACCGCAAAACAGCCCGTTCGCGGCCGAAAAGCTGCCGTTTGCGTAATAGGCCCACTTGGGCACGTGATAAGACCTCCTATGACGTCCTACCTAGGACGTCATATAACGTAATATACGCCCGTGCACGTTCACTGTAAGGTCACTGTAGGAAGTCTGAGTTGGAGGGGCAATGAAGGAAGAGCACGTTCAGCAGATCGCCAGCGCAGTCGAGGCCGTCAAGGCAAAGCTGGCCAACGGCGGCATCCACCACATCTATTTCGTTGCGTGCGGCGGCTCCCAGGCATCCATGATGCCCATCCAGTACATGTTCGATCGTGAGATCAACATCCCGAGCCACATCTACACCTCCAACGAGTTCAACTACGGCACGCCCAAGGACTTCGACGGCAACACCCTGGTGATCACGGTGTCGCACTCCGGCACCACGCCCGAGACCGTCGCCGCCGCCCAGAAGGCCACCGACGCCGGCGCCGTGTCCATCTGCCTGTCCAATGTCGAGGGCTCCCCGCTGTGGAACGCCGGTACCAACCCCGTGCACTACGACCACGGCCAGGACGTCCCCTGCGAGGAGAAGAACAACGCCATCCTGTACACCCTGGCGTTCGAGCTGCTCAAGGTCCTCGACCCCGAGCACGCTGACCGCTGGCAGAAGGGCGTCGAGGGCATCACGCACCTGACCGAGTGCCGCGAGGACGCCTTCGCCACCTACCTGGAGCGCGCCAAGGCCTGGGGTTCGGACAACAAGCGCGAGAAGATCATCTACACCATGGGCTCGGGCGCTAACTATGGCGAGATGTACTCCACGGCTAGCTGCTGGTTCATGGAGATGCAGTGGATCAACTCCAACGCCATTCACTCGGGCGAGTACTTCCACGGCCCCTTCGAGATCACCGACTACGACGTGCCGTTCATCATGATCGTCTCCAACGGCGCCACGCGCTTCCTGGACGAGCGCGCCCGCAACTTCGCGACCAAGTTCTCCAAGAACGTCTTCGTGATCGACGAGCAGGACTTCAAGCTGCCGGGCGTCGACCCGTCGGTGGCCGAGTACGTGTCGCCGATCGTGGCCGGCTACGTGGTGCGCGCCATGGTCGAGTCGATCGCCCACCATCGCGGTCACTCCCTGGACGTTCGCCGCTACATGTGGCAGATGGAGTACTAAACCATGAGGCTCATCGCGGTCGGTGACAACGTGACGGACACCTACCTGGACGAGGGGATGTACTACCCGGGCGGCCAGGCGGTGAACGTGTCGGTTGACGCCATGCTCTCCGGCGCGCAGGGCGCCGGCTACCTGGGCGTCTTTGGTGACGACGATCGCGCCGACTACATCCGCGGCGTCCTGGCGGACAAGGGCGTGTCGTGCGAGCGCTGCCGCAGGGCCTATGCGCCCACGGCGCGCCCCGGGGTGCGCCTCGTCGACGGCGAGCGCGTGTTCCAGAGCGGCCCGCGTGACTCCTGCCAGCACCTGTTCGCCATGAACATCGTGCGCGAGGACCTGGCGCTGCTGGCGACCTACGACGTGTGCCACCTCACCAACGAGGCGCATCTCGAGTCGGAGCTCGCCACCATCCGCCAGTCGGTCCCGGTGTCGTTTGACTTCTCGACCGACCGCGACGAGGCGTACCTGGAGCTCGTGTGCCCCAACGTCGACATCGCCTTCTTCTCGGGGGCGGATCTTGCCCCCGAGCAGGTGCGCGCGCTTGCACGGCGCGCTTGCGAGCTGGGCGTGAGGGTGGCCGTGGTGACGCGCGGCGCCGACGGCGCCTACGCGCTGGAGCGCGCGCTGCCGGCGGATGGCGAGGGGCAGCCCTCCTGGATCGAGCACGAGGTCAGTGCGTGCGAGGCCCAGGTCGTCGACACGATGGGCGCAGGCGACTCGTTTGCCGCCGCGTTCCTCGTGAGGTACTACGACACGCACGACCTGGCGGACGCGCTTGCGTTCGCCGCTGAGCGTGCCGCAGTGACCTGTGGCGTTCGCGGGGCCTTTGGGTGCGGTCACGCCTGCTAGAATCCGTCTTTGTTCTACCCGCTTTTTGCTTCACCCGCTTTTGCTCCACCTGTTTTGGCGACTCCGCCGTCGCGCTGTGCCTCGACGCGACGGCTCACCTTTTGAGTTGCACATCGCCCGCCCCGTGCGGGCAAGGCGGCCTGGCGTTTCCCCGAACGGCAGGCCATGTATGAGAGGACAAGCAATATGAGCGCTCAGAACCTCGAGAACAACAACCACGCCGGCCTCTCGCGCCGCAACTTCCTCAAGGTCGCCGGCGCGGCGGGCCTCGCCGTTGCGGGCGTCTCGCTGGCCGGCTGCAACAACTCCAACGAGGGTTCCGAGGGCGACGCCGCCAGTGACTCCGGCGACGCCGGCTCCAGCGAGGGCGGCGAGAAGACCGTCAACCTCGCCGTCGCCACCAGCATCATGTCGCTCGACCCGCTGATCTCGGGCGACACCGTCTCCATGGGCGTCATCTCCAACACCGTGGAGGGCCTGTTCGACTGTGACGCCGAGGGCCAGATGCAGCCCGCCGCCTGCGAGACCTACGAGGTCTCCGACGACCAGCTCACCTACACCTTCCACCTGCGCGACGGCATCAAGTGGAGCAACGGCGAGGACGTCACCGCCAACGACTTCATCTACGCCTGGCACCGCAACGCCCAGGGCACCGGCACCGCCGCCCAGTTCCAGTACCAGATCGAGATGGCGGCCCTCAAGAACTACGCCGCCGTCATGGCCGGCGAGATGGACATCAACGAGCTGGGCTGCAAGGCCATCGATGACAAGACCATCGAGATCACCCTGGAGCACCCGGTGCCCTTCCTGCTGAACCTCCTGGCCTTCACCCCGTGGGTGCCGGTCAACCAGAAGTTCTGCGAGGAGCAGGGCGACCAGTTCGGCGTGGGCAAGGACAACCTGCTCTACAGCGGCGCCTACATCCTCGACGCCTTCAGCACCGACAGCAACACCATCACGCTCAAGAAGAACCCCGACTACTGGGGAGCCGACAGCGTGGACGTGGACATCGTGAACCTGCAGGTCATCTCCGAGACGCAGCAGGCAGTCATGTCCTACGAGAGCGGCACGGTCGACTACGTGGAGCTCACCGGCAACCTGGTGTCCCAGTACCAGGACAACCCGGCGTTCTCGAGCGTCCCGGGCCCCTTCAACTACTACCTGATGTTCAACACCACGCTGCCCGGCTATGACAACAAGGACTTCCGCCAGGCCATCGCCTACTCCATCGATCGCGACGCCCTGTGCAACGACGTGCTGCAGGACGGCTCGCAGCCTGCTCACAACATGACGATGAAGGGCCTGTGCTCCAACTCCGAGGGCGTGGACTTCACCGAGGACTGCGAGCAGTTCTACGAGTACGACCCCGACAAGGCCGCCGAGCTGTGGAACGGCGTCAAGGACAGCCTGGGCCTCTCCGAGATCACCATCGTGTACGACCAGGAGAAGGACTTCGCCCAGACCTCCTGCGAGTTCATGCAGGCCGCCATCCAGAGCGCCCTCGAGGGCCTCACGGTGAACATCGAGTCCACCCCCAAGGAGAACCGCCTGCAGATGGAGGAGGACCGCGACTTCGAGATCGTCCTGCACGGCTGGGGCCCCGACTACGCCGACCCCACCGCCATCCTCGCCATGTACGAGAGCGATCACCCCTCCAACTACAGCCAGTGGGTCAACGAGGAGTTCGACACGCTCTACGAGAAGGCCAACAACGAGGATTCCGGTGACGAGGCCGCGCGCTGGGAGGACCTCAAGCAGTGCAACAGCATCTGCACCGGGGAGGCCGTGTGCCCGCCCATCTTCCAGACCGGCTCGGCCGTGCTCACGCGCGAGACCCTGCACGGGCGCACCAACCACATGTGCGGCGTGAAGTGCTTCTACAAGTACATGACGCTGGACGCCTAATCGACGCTGGACGCCTAGTCGGCATCCTTCGTCGGGTCCCGCCCGAGGTGGCGGGACGCTGAGCACGTGTGACTTTGCCTGGCCGCCGGGCGAGCTCTTCTCCGGCGGCCAGCTTCGTTTATCCGCGTCGGGGGCACGGCCCCCGCAACGCGGACCGCGGATAGGACAGAGGGGAGGTTTGCCCACCATGAAGAAGTACGTCGCCAAGCGCCTTGCCATCGCGGTCGTCACGCTCTTCGTCATCCTGCTGGTGCTGTTCCTCATGCTCAAGCTCATGCCGGGATCGCCCTTCAACAACACGGAGAAGCTCTCGCCCGAGCAGCTGGCGCAGATGTACGCCCATTACGGACTGGACAAACCCGTGATGGAGCAGTTCTTCACCTACGTGGCAGGCATGCTCCACGGTGACCTGGGCATCTCGTACAACATCAACCAGAACATGCCCATCGCCGACATGGTGGGAAGCCGTCTGGGCATCACGCTGGCACTGGGCCTGCAGGCCGGCGTCCTGGGCACCTTCGTGGGCCTGGTCCTGGGCGTCATCGCCGGCCTGAAGCGCCGCACCGTCTGGGACAGCCTGACCACGGTGGTCGCGGTCCTGGGCGTGAGCCTCCCTTCTTTCGTGTTCGCGCTGTTCCTCTCGTACTTCCTGGGGTACAAGCTCCAGCTGTTCCCCCTGCTCTATAGCCAGAACATGCCCGTCTCCTCCACGGTGATGCCAACCATAGCCCTGTCGATGTTCACCATCGCGAGCGTGGCGCGCTACACCCGCTCCGAGATGGTCAACGTCATGGCGAGCGACTACATGATGCTCGCGCAGTCAAAGGGCCTGCCCAAGGCCAAGCTCGTGGCGCGCCATGCCCTGCGCAACACACTGGTGAGCGTCATCACCGTGCTCGTGCCGCTTCTGGTGAACCTCATGACGGGATCGCTGGTCATCGAGAAGATCTTCAGCATCCCGGGCCTGGGCAGCCTCTACATCCAGGCCATCCAGAGCAACGACTACAACGTGGTGCTGGCCATCAGCTTCATCTACAGCGTCATATTCATCGTGGCCATGCTGCTGGTCGACCTGCTGTATGGCGTCATCGACCCGCGCATCAGGGTCGCGGCAAAGGGGGAGGCGTAAGATGAGCATGCACATCAAGGCAGGCTCGGACGCGGCGTTGTCCGCGACGAGCGCGGCTTTGACCTGCGCCTCTCCGATCGAGGGCGAGGCCCCCGGCCTGAGCGCCGAAGAGGTCAAGGGATTTAAGCTGGCAAGTGCCGAGCACGGGGACATCGACGAGCGCGAGTACGCCAACGTCTCCTACGTCCGCGAGATCCTGCATCGCTTCCTGCAGAACAAGGGCGCCGTGGTGAGCGTCTTCATGATCGTCATCATCGTGGCGATGGCCATCATCGTGCCCATGGTGAGCCCCTACGAGTACGACGACGTGCAGTCGTCCTACGCCAACCTCCCGCCGCGCGTGCCGGGGCTCGAGAACCTGGGCATCTTCGACGGCACGCGCAACGGGGTGAACGTCTACGAGCAGAAGGACGCGCTGGACCAGTACCACATCTGCGGCACCGACAACCTGGGTCGCGACATCTGGACCCGCGTGTGGTGCGGCACGCGCATCTCGCTCACCATCGCGTTGGCGGCCGTGGTCATCGACGTGGTCATCGGCGTGGTGTACGGCCTGGTGTCCGGCTACTTCGGCGGCAAGGTGGACATCGTGATGCAGCGCATCACCGAGGTGCTCTCGAGCCTGCCGCAGCTGGTCATCGTGACCCTCATGCTGGTCATCATGGAGCCCGGCCTGCTCAACATCATCATCGCCCTCATGATCACGGGCTGGATCAACATGAGTCGCATCGTCCGCGCGCAGGTCCTCAAGTTCAAGAACCAGGAGTTCGTGCTTGCCGCGCGCACGCTGGGCGTGGGCGCGGGCGGCCTCATCTTCAAGGAGATCCTGCCCAACGCCCTGGGCCAGATCATGGTGACGTTCATGTTCTCCATCCCCAACGCCATCTTCCTCGAGGCCTTCCTGGCCTTCGTGGGCCTGGGCGTGCCGGCTCCCTTGGCCTCGCTGGGATCGATGATCAACAGCGGCTACGACTCGGCCATGGTGTACCCCTACATGGTGCTGGCGCCGGTCATCGTGCTCGCCCTGCTCATGCTGGCGTTCAACCTGTTCGCAGACGGCCTGCGCGACGCCGTCGACCCCGAGGCAAAGTAAGGGAGGCGTGCCATGAGTGACGTCGACAAGCACAGCGACGCGCTGCCCGAGGGGCAAAGCGTCCTGTCGATGAGGGACCTGCGCGTCTCGTTCAAGACGGCGGCCGGCCTCGTGCGCGCCGTGCGCGGCGTGAGCCTCGAGGTGCCGCGCGGCAAGACGGTCGCGATCGTGGGCGAGTCCGGTTCGGGCAAGTCCATCACCGTCAAGCAGATCATGGGCATCCACGCCCACGGCGAGGTGCACGAGAGCGGGCAGGCCCTGTTCAGCTACGAGGACGAGAAGGACGGCCCCACCACGGTGGACGTCCTGAAGCTCTCCAGCAAGGAGCTGTCGCGCCGGCTTCTGGGCCGCCACCTCGCGATGGTGTTCCAGGACCCCATGACCTCGCTCGACCCGACCATGACCATCGGCCGGCAGCTCGAGGAGGGCATGGTCCAGCACCAGCGCGTCACCCGCGACGAGGCGCGGCGCAAGAGCGTGGAGCTGCTCGACCGTGTGGGCATCACCGAGCCCGAGGCGCGCCTGAAGGCCTACCCGCACCAGCTGTCCGGCGGCATGCGCCAGCGCGTGGTCATCGCCATCGCGCTGTCGAACAACCCCGACCTTCTGGTGTGCGACGAGCCCACCACCGCCCTGGACGTGACCATCCAGGCGCGCATCCTGCAGCTCATCCGCGACTTGCAGAGCGACCTGGGCATCTCGGTCATCTTCATCACGCACAACTTTGGCGTGGTGGCCAAGGTTGCCGACTACGTCAACGTGATGTACGCGGGCAAGATCGTGGAGTCGGGCACCACCCAGGACGTGTTCTTCGACCCGAGGCACCCCTACACCTGGGGCCTGCTCTCGAGCATGCCCACGGTCGAGCATGACCGTGACGAGCGGCTGTTCTCCATCAAGGGCAACCCGCCCAACATGCTCAACGAGATCGTGGGCGACGCGTTCGCGCCGCGCAACCCCTACGCCCTGGACATCGACTTCGTCAAGGAGCCGCCGGCCTTCAAGGTGAACGACCATCACTGGGCGGCCACGTGGCTGCTCGATCCGCGTGCTCCCAAGGTCGAGATGCCCGAGCAGCTGAGGCGTCGCATCGAGAGGATGCGTCAGGAGGGAGTGGTGAGCGGTGGTCGATGAGTCGATGGACCCCAAGGTCGCCCAAGCCACGGTCGATACGAGTGCCGCTGCCGGCCAGGATGCGGGCGAGCCCCTGCTCAAGGTGCGCGACCTGTGCGTGCATTTCCCCCTGGGCAAGCACCGCACGCTCAAGGCCGTGGAGGGCGTGTCGTTTGACATCAACCCCGGCGAGACGTTTGGTCTGGTTGGCGAGTCCGGTTCGGGCAAGACCACCACGGGACGCGCCATAATCCGCCTTGAGGAGATCACCTCGGGAAGCGTGGTCTTTGACGGCGTGGACATCTCGGGGGCGCTCGACAAGGAGGCGAAGCGCCATCTGCGCACCAACATGCAGATGGTCTTCCAGGACCCCATGGCGTCGCTCAACCCCTACAAGAAGGTGGGCGACACCATCGCCACGGGCCTGGACGTGCAGTACCCCCACATGTCGCACAAGGAGCGCGAGCAGCGCGTCCACGACATGATGCTGCGCGTGGGGCTCTCGCCCTCGCAGTCCATGCGCTATCCCAGCCAGTTCTCGGGCGGTCAGCGCCAGCGCGTCGGCCTTGCGCGTGCCCTCATCATGAACCCCAAGCTGGTCATCGCCGACGAGGCGATCAGCGCCCTTGACGTGTCGATCCAGGCGCAGGTCATCAACCTGATGAAGGACATCCAGCGCGAGACGGGCACGGCGTATCTGTTCATCGCCCACGACCTGTCCATGGTGCGCTACGTGTCCGACCGCATCGCCGTCATGCATCTGGGGCACATCGTGGAGGCCGGCACCACCGACGAGGTGTTCTCGCAGGCGGTGCACCCCTACACGCGCTCGCTCATCTCGGCCATCCCTGGCCTCAACCCGCTGGTTGAGCGTGACCGCAAGCCCATGGAGTACGATGCCGCCGCGCTGGGTATCGACTACGAGCAGGGGAGCTACCATCACCTCACCCCCAGCCATCGCGTGCTGGGAACCGACGAGGAGATCGCGCGCTGGATGGCGTAGCTCCGAGGCTGCCCGCATCCTCGCCGCCCTCCTTGACCGCCATGCGGGCGGCGGGAGGGCGGCCAGACATGACAAGGGAGTGGCCACATGTTTCCAAGCGTTCAGGACCAGCCCCTCTACCTCAAGGTGGAAAACGAGCTGCGCCACAAGATCGCGACCAACGAGTATGCGGTGAACACCAAGATCCCCTCGGAGGAGGAGCTGTGCGAGACCTACGGGGTGAGCCGCATCACGGTGCGCCGCGCCATCCAGGACCTGGTGGAGGTGGGGCTGCTCAGGAAGCGCCGCGGCCTGGGGACCTTCGTCGAGGTTCCCAAGAACGTGGTCACGCCGGGGGAGAGAAGCGGGGGGTTCTCGGCCTACCTGCTCGACACCGGGCACCACTCGCCCCGCAAGATCCTGGGCAAGCAGGCGCTCATCGCCACGGCGCAGCTCGCCGAGCGCTTGCACATCAGCGAGGGTGACCCCGTGCTCAACGTGCGGCGTCTCATGCTCGAGGATGACGTGCCGGTTGCCATCGACTCGCTCTATGTGGCGGAGGAGCGCTTTGAGGGCCTGCTTGACAAGCTGGTGGGCGACGCCTCGTTCTACTCGATTCTCGAGCAGGACTACGGCGTGGTGCTCGGCGGCTCCGACATGCTGCTCGACGTGTCGACCGCGCGCAGCGACGAGGCCCACATCCTGGGATGCATAACCGGGGCGCCTCTGTTCATCCTGCGCAAAGTCAAGCTTGACGTTGACGGCAATCCCGTGCACTATTCCAAGACGGTCATCCGCGGTGACCGCGTGACCTATCATTTCAAGGTCGGGCGCGACGGCAACATGTCCGCCCACCCGTAGCCATTCGTCGGATCCGTATCGTGCGACGGGCGTGTCTGGCCCCACGGACGCAGGTGCGTCGGGGTCGCGGCGGGCCCGTCGCCTCATGTAGGGGAGAGTTGCGCGGTGCTCGCTAAGATTCGCCGGCCTTCGTTTGCCATCCTGTGCACGCTGTTCGCCTTCGAGTCGGTGGCCGCCAACGTGGTCCATCCCGTGGAGCCGGCGTTCTACATCTCGCTGGCGCTGCCCGACTGGGTCTTTGGCGCGGCGTTCGCCGCCATGGCGTTTGGCATGTTCGCGTTCTCGCCGCTGTGGGGCGTGATCTCCGACCGCCTGGGTCGTGTGCCCACGCTTGCCGTGTCGCTTCTGCTCTACGGCCTTGCCCAGCTGGCGTTTTGCATCAGCACTACCGTGGTGACCATCCTGCTCGCCCGTCTGGCGGCAGGTGCCTTCTGTGCGGGCTGCGGCGTGGCGGCGATGGCGTACGTGGCCGACGTGTCCGAGCCGCGTGCCTGCGGGCGGCGCATGTCCATCTTCGCGGCCGTGCAGAGCTTCGCCACGGCGCTGGGATACCTCGTCGGCGGGGTGGTGGGCAAGGATGATCCCACGCGCTCCTTCGTGTTCCAGTTCTTCATCCTGGCCGTGGTGGCCGTCTGCACCTTCATCCTGCTTGCGGAGGGTGCCGGGTTCCATCGCAGCGAGCAGTCGCTGAGCATCCGGCGCGCCAACCCGCTGTCGGCCTTTGCCGACGCCCGGGCGATCCTGTCTCCCTGGATGCTGGCCTTCCTGGTGGCCACCGTGTGCGCCTGTCTTGCTTCGGCCGCCTACGACAACTCGTTCAACTACTATCTGCGCGACCAGTTTGGCTTCCCCACCACGTACAACGGCTACATCTACGCCGCCGTGGGCATCCTGGGCCTGGTTGCGAACCTCACGCTGGGCCTGCGCCTTCAGCGCTCCCGTGACGCCGAGTTGCCGCTCATCGTGGTCCTTGCGCTCGCGGGCGTTGTGCTCGCCGTGACGCTGCTCGCGCAGGCGATGCCGCTCTACCTGGGGCTCAACATCCTGTTCTACGTGTTCAACGCCATGTACCTGCCGCTCATGCAGGGCCTTGCCATCGAGGGCGACCCCGACGGGCACGGCCGCGTCTCGGGCGTGTTCCAGTCCATGAAGTCGCTGGGCATGGTTGTCGGGGCGCTCGTGGCCGGCTTCATCTACGAGGCGAGCCCGCAGGCCCCCTTCGTCATGGCGTCGGCTGCCTTTCTGGTCGCAGCCGTGGCGTCGGTTGCCGCCCGTGCGATCGCAAGGCGTCGCGGGCGTCGCAAGCAGGTGCGCGGCGCGTAGGGGCAGCGGCTCGAATTGAGCTGCGGTTGCTTGCCCGCGGTGCTGCTGTTTGCTCGGATAGCTTGTCCAGACGCCTTTTGGGCGGCCTGTCAGAATGTCTCGTCCGGATGTCGCATCGAGCCAAATCCACGTTTTGGGTGCCTTTGACGTGGATTTGGCTCGATGCTTTTGCGGTGTCGGGCGGTGGGCATGCCGGTGACAACAGCTGTGCGGGGCCTGGTTTATGCCCGCCGTGTTGTGACCCGTCTTCTGGCTACGCCTTTCTACGCAGCGCTACCAGGCCGGCCCCGGCGATTGCCGCGCCCGCGCCGAGGGCCCCGAGCGCCGCCGCGGCCCGCGCGGCCCCCTCGGAGGCGTCGCCCGTCTGCGGGATGCTGCCCGTGCCGCCCTCGGGCCGCCCGCCGGAGTCGGCGCCGCCCTGCTGGCCGGCACCGGGCCTCTCGGGGTCGGCGGGGTCCTGTGGATCGGACGGGTCGGCGGGCTCCTCCGGCTCGGTCGGCTCGCCCGGCTGGTCGGGATCGACCGGGTCTTCCGGGTCGGCCGGCTCATCGGGGTCGGCCGGATCGCTCGGGTTCTCGGGATCGGTCGGCTCGTCGGGATCGGTCGGCTCCTCCGGTGTCAGGGGCGGCCTTTGGTCCCCGACAAGGATCACGGCGCCGACCTCCTCTTCCCACGCCGCGATCTTGGCCAGCTCCTCGTCGTCCAGCCGGTTGTTTTCCAGGAAGACGATAGGCATGACCCCGGGTGCCGGATCCCAGAGCACGATCTCCTCCACGTCGGTGTTGCTGCAGTTCAGCAGGTGCATCAACGGGTTCTGCGAGAGGTCGAGCTTCCTGATGGGCACGGTGTCGACGCCCAGCGACCACAGCAGCGGGTTGTGGGTGACGTCGAGCTCGGTGAGGTCGATGTGGTTGCAGTAGAGGACCTCGAGGCTGGGACAGCCTGAGAGGTCGAGCGACGTCAGGGGGTTCCTGCTGACGTCGAGGTAGACCAGGGAGGCGCACTGCGACACGTCGATCCCGGCGAGGCTGTTCTCCGTGCAGTCCAGGTAGAGCAGCGTCGGCGCCGCCGCCGTCAGGTCGAGCGACTCGAGGCTGCCGCCCGCGCAGATGACGCCGGCGACCGGGGTGCCGTCCAGCTGGGCGGGCACGAAGAACGACGTCACGCCCTCGTCGACTCACACGTAGACACCGGGGCCGTAGTAGTACGCGCTCTTGTCGCCTACGTGGAAGGCATTGAGTTCCCCCTCCTCGAGCCCCTCCTCGCCGGTCAGCACGGCGTAGCTGAAACCCTCTCCCTGCAGCAGCTCCAGCTCCGGCTCACCGGATTCGCTTTGCTCGAGGCCGCCATGCGCGTCGTCTCCGTCGATGGCGTTCGTGGCGGCGTCGGCGACGGCGTCGGGGGCACCGTCGGCGAGGTCGGCGGAGGGGGTGTCCTTCTCGGTAGGTACGGCCGCGTCGGTCGTCTCGGACGCGCCATCGGACCCGGCCTCTTCGGTGGGCTCGGGCGCGGCGGGCGGCTCGGCCGTGCCGGTGGGCCCGCCTACCCCGCCGTCCCCGGTCGTGCTGTCGGCTCCGGTCGTGCCGGCGGCCTCACCGATGTTGGCGGGGCCGTCCGTGGCCTCGGGTCCGCTGGGCTCGCCGGGCTCGGTCGTGTTTTCCGGCCCGTCTGACTCGGCGGGGCCGGGGGCACCTGCGCTCTCGTCAGCCTCGGCGGCGGGCGGGGCGACCTGCTCCTGCGCGGCCGGGTCTTCCGGCAGCGCCCCCTCCGCGTGCGCGGCGGCCGGCGCGCCGAGCGCGAGCACGGCAACAAGGCCGGCCGTCACCGCCGGGCGGATGTGCCTGCCGGGGCGTGGTGCCACGATGGATCGGTTCATGCGTCCTCCTGCGTCCGTGGATCCTCCTGCTTTGGGATGGCGCGGATCTTGCCGCGTCATCGCGCGATGCGTCCCGGTGCGCCGCGCGAAAGCGAGCGTGCCATCACTTCTAACGTATCACGCCGAGCCGGGGACGAAGGGCTTCGAGACCGAACGACGCCCTGTGCGCCTATACGGCAGACGGGTGGCGCCCGGCCCCTTATGTTTGGGCCGGTGCGTGGGCCCCTTACCCAATCGTAAGCAAGCGGTTAGCCACATCGATGGCTCGCGCGCAGGTGCGCTGGGATCATGGTGATGGGTCGCGGGTGACGCGCAGGGACGGCGCGCGTCGCCTGCGACCGGCCCCTGCCGGGCCGTCCCTTGTCACGCAACGCCGTAAGGAGGCTGCCATGCTCTTGCACAGAATCATCCCTGCCGCCGTCGTCGCGCTCGTCGTCATCGGCTGCCTGCTGTTTCCCTACGAGCGCCACGGCGGGCTTTCGCGTCGCGGCCTCACGTTCGGCATCAGGTAGGGGAGGCGCATCATGGAGCAGACGGGAATCAGGCGCTTCGTCCCCGCCGTTGTGGCGCTTGCGATAATCGCGGCGCTCGTCGTCGTGGTGGCATGGTGGCTTGTGCGCGAGCCGCTGGTGTACTACGCGCAGGTCGACAACCAGCGCGTCGCGGACTCCACCGACGAGAGCATGCCCTACGAGTACTCGCTCGACGCGTTTGACGAGGGCGGCGGCCGCCATGCGGTGGACTTCAAGACGAGCAAGGTGCTCACCGATGACGCCTACCTGCGCCTTGAGGTGAAGCCCCTGCGCGGGGTGATCTCCTGGAGCGGCGTCGAGCAAGACGAGGTTCCCGATAAGGCGATGGACGCCATCGAGTCGCAGTAGACGCCGCGGGACGGACGCGGACGGGCGGATGGCAATGCGGCGGCGGACCCTCTGTCCGGGTGGTCTGCCCGGCCGAGGGGCTCGGCCCTACTCTGCGGGCTCGTCTTTCACGCCGAGCAGCTCGAACAGCTCCTCTCGGCTGTGGACGCCCAGCTTGCGGTAGATCCTACTGGTGTGCGCCTTGATGGTGCCCTGGGCAACGAACAGGATCTCCTCCATCTGCTTCACCGGCGTCTTGCGCGCCATGAGCTGCAGGACCTCCTCCTCGCGATCCGACAGGCCGCACGACTTGGACAGCTCCGAGACGCGAAGCGACAGGTTCGCGGGGGAGAGGGGGTCACGCGCGTCGTCCTCGTGCAGGTTGATGCCCCACTTGGCCGAGAGGCTCTTCTCAGAGAGCACGATGACGAGGAACATGGCGCCCACCACCGCCGTCACGGCAAGGCCAACCACGCTCGCCCAGCGCGGCGCGAGCGCGCCCGTCGTGACGACGTAGGCGACCCAGCCCAGGCACTCCACGAGGTAGCGGATGCCGCGCTCGATGCCGTTGAGCCACACGGCGTTGATGCCGAAGCGATAGGTGATGTTGCTCAGCACGATCATGATGAACATGGAGAGCATGGTGTAGCCGGCGTCGAAGCACAGGGCGGCGAGCTGGGGGCTGTCGGAGAGCAGCTGCGTGGCCAGAAGGCACGCCGCCGTGACGAAGGGAAACGCCACGCGGTAGATGGTGTCGAAGTTGAACCAGCGCGAGGTGGACAGCGACCCGAAGAACACGAACGCCGTGGCCGCCAGCGTTCCGGCGACGTTGCCGATGACGATGGGCTGGTCGGGCATGGTGCCGAACTGCATGGCAAAGGTGCAGGTGGCCATCAGGGCGATGGGCTTCCAGGGGATGGCGCCGGGCCGCATGCAAGCGCCCGCCTGGGGCCTGCCGGGCCGCTCGGCCTGCGGAAGGCTGAGCATCGCACGGTGCGCCCACCCTACGCTCACCGCGGGGAGCAGCAGCGAGAACGCGACCAGATACGGGGTTGCCAGCCCCATGAACAGCCAGCACAGAAGCTCGCCGAAGAAGATGCTCGCGGCATGGTAGATGGCCACGCGCATGGGGTTGAGAGCGCCGTAGAACTCGCACCACATGATGATGAGCAGGCCGAGCCCAAGCCCTGCCAGCACCAGGCCCGCCTGCTTGACGAGGGCCAGCGGCGCGACGAAGCACCCGAGGGCGCACACCGCGGCGCCGCCGGTGGCGAGCGCGACGGTGAGGGCGCAGGCGCGCGTGTTGGACCACAGCGGCGAGATCCTGCGGGCGAGCAGCGCCGCGACGATCGACATCACGCCGATGCTCCCCTCGAACAGGGCATAGTCGCCAAACCCCATGGTGGGGTATGCCCCGAAGCGGAAGAACGTTGCGAGCCAGGCGCGGTAGAGCCCCACGCCAAGGAAGGAGAGCGGGGCCAGGCTCACCCGAAGCAGGGCGCCCTTCCACCTCGTGACAAACGACCTCATGCGCATCCCTCCTACCGGCAAGCGGGCCGTCGTCAGCCGCCGGCATGCCTGCCCGCCGGCGTGCCTGTCGGCATGCCGTCCGCCGGCATGCGGCCTTGCCGCCCCCGAACTCGCCCCATCGAACCCACGCATCACCATGGTAACCCCTGTGCGCGTGGCGTGCACGCAAAACGGCAGGCGGCGGGGCGTTTTACGGTGGGTTAGGCCCATCGGGTTACAACATTAACCCCGCAGGCTGCGGCGCGCGGGCTATGGTAGGGGTCGTACACAGGTGCGGCGGGCACTGCGTGCGGGACGGTACGCCGGTCCGGCACGGCACCCGCCACTTCGAGGAATCGAGGGTGATTCACATGGCAATGGAAAGCGCGACGCGTCGTCAGTTCGTGTCGGGAGTCGCGGCCCTGGGCGCCGCCGGCGTCCTGGCAAGTGGCGCGGGCGTTGCCCTGGCCGAGGAGGCCGCAAGCTCCGAGGCTGACGCCGGCGAGGCGTCCGGCGAGGTCGCCGCGAGCGAGGACGGCGTTCCTGCGGGCGGCACCGCCACGGTGGGCACCGGCATGGGCAAGCACGGCAACGTCCACGTTGAGGTCGTGACCGACGGCGGCAAGATCGTGCGCATCACGGTGCTCGACTCGCGCGAGACGTCCGGCCTGGGCGACGTCGCCATGGAGAAGCTCGGGAAGCTCATCGTCGACAACCAGACGCTCAACGTCGACTCCGTGAGCGGAGCCACCCTGTCCAGCGCCGCGTTCACGATGGCCGTGGCCGACGCCCTGGACAAGGCCGGCGAGGACTCCGCCGAGTGGGAGAAGCGCGACCACGTGTCCGAGGCCGCTCACGAGAACGTGCCCGACCAGGTCGACGTCGTGGTCGTGGGCGCCGGCGGCGCGGGCTTCGCGGCCGCAATCACGGCCGCCAACGCCGGCAAGAACGTGCTGCTGCTCGAGAAGCTGGGCACCTACGGCGGGTCCACGGCGCTTTCGGGCGGCGAGTTCGCGGCCCCCGGCAACTGGGTGCAGCAGCAGGACC
The DNA here is from genome assembly GCA_963930185.1 of Coriobacteriia bacterium. Lineage (GTDB taxonomy): Bacteria > Actinomycetota > Coriobacteriia > Coriobacteriales > UMGS124 > JAGZEG01. The sequence goes on from CAWVLT010000076.1 coordinate 19,486, forward strand.
CCTCCATCGAGGACAGCCCCGAGAAGCTCGCCGAGGACATGCTCGTGGGCGGCGGCAACCTGGGCGATCCCGACCTGGTGAACGTCATCGCCAACGGCGCCCTGGACGCCTCCCAGTGGCTGACGTTCGAGGCCGGCGTGTCGTGGGAGCACGACATGCTGTTCTTCGGCGGCCACTCGGTGGAGCGCTCCATCATCCCGACCGGCCACACCGGCTCGGAGATCACCACCAAGCTCACCACGCGTGCCTCCAACATCGCCAACCTCACGGTGCTCGACAACATGCAGGTGACCGAGCTCATCACCACCGACGGCGCGGTGAGCGGCGTGAAGGCCCAGAGCACGACGGCCGGCGACGAGTACACCATCAACTGCGGCGCGGTTGTCCTGACCTGCGGCGGCTTCGGCGCCAACGTGGAGATGCGCGCACAGTACAACCCCGACATGGGCGAGCAGTTCAAGTCGACCGACTCGGTGGGCGCCCAGGGCGAGGGCATCACGATGGCCCAGGCCATCGGTGCTGACGTGGTGAACATGGACCTCATCCAGACCTACCCGACCTGCGACATCGAGACCGGTGCGCTGCTGTACGTGGGCGACATGCGCCTCGATGACCGCGCAATCATGATCAACAAGGAGGGCAAGCGCTTCGTCGAGGAACTCGACACCCGCGACGTGCTGTCCGCCGCTGTGCTCTCCCAGACCGACGGCATCGCCTACATGATCTTTGACCAGGCCGGCGCCGACGCCACGGGCCTGCTGCGCATCCACAGCGACGAGTACGAGAACCTGCTGTCGCGCGGCATGATCACCACGGGCGACACCTTCGAGGCCGTCGCCGAGCCCTTCGGCATCGACGCCGCGGCCCTCGAGGAGACGGTGAGCCACTGGAACGAGATGTGCGACGCCGGCGAGGACACCGACTTTGGCTACCGCGATGAGATGATGAAGATCGACACCCCGCCGTACTATGTGCTGGTGTACACCCCCGCCGTCCACTACACCATGGGCGGCCTGCACATCAACACCGACGCCCAGGTGCTCGACACCGAGGGCAACCCCATCCCCGGCCTGTACAGCGCCGGCGAGAACGCGGGCGGCAAGATGGGCAACAACCGCCTGGGCTCCACCTCGATGGCCGACATCCACGTGTTCGGCCGCATCGCCGGCGCCAACGCCGCGGCGTACGTGGGGTAGCGACGGATAGGCAGCTACGGATGGGTAGCGACGCCAGGCGGGCATAGCGCCGGGCGGCACGAAGCAAGCGGCATGAAGCCAGGCCGGCCCGCGCGGGGAGGCACCTCACGCGGGCCGGCCGATCGTTTTTTTCAGGAAGTTGCAAGCGTGTAGCATACTTGGTGTACGAGTTTTGTTAGTAACCGGTGAACGGTATGTACTTCTCCGTGAAAGGGCATAGAGTATGCGACGAACACTATGACCCGAGAGGAGAAGCCATGAACTCATTCGACCTTTGCATCACCGCCGTGGGCGTTCCCAGCAACTTTGGCATGAGCGCCGGATCGCAGGCCATGCGCGAGGTGGCCACCATGCAGGAAGGTGTCGAGCACAACTACGGGCGCGTCATGCGCGCGCTGAGCGAGCCGCGCGAGCTGCTGCGCCGCATCGCCGACCGTCTGTTTGACCGCGACACGAAGGATCCCTCGTCGCTGGTGTTCGACGGTAACGTCCGCCCCGCCATCGAGGGTGACCTGCTCGCCACCAAGATGCGCACCAAGTGCCTGTAGGCGCCCGTTAGATCTTGTCTACGCTTTGCCGTTTCGCAATGAAGCTGCGTGCATATTCGAGCATTTGACTCGTGGAGTATGCTTTCAAGGCCCCGGTTTCGCCGTTGTGGCTACGGCGGAACCGGGGCCCTTTTGTGTTCTGTCGTGCCTACTGCGCCGCAAGCTCCCTGAGGTTCTCGATGGCCAGCTCGGTGTCAAGGGTGTGCAACCCCGGATATGCGCGGGCCATCGTCGCCGCGTCTGCCTGCGCGTAGATCTCTTTGCTCGACTCTCCGGTGAGAAAGTGCCAGTAGCGATAGACGTACCCTATCCAGTACAGGGCCTCGCGAGAGAGCACGTCGCCGGACTTGGGGACGGCGTCGGGGCATGCGTTGTCCGTGATCTCCTCGAGCAGATATTCCTCGCCCATCCACTGCGTGTAGTTGTAGGGGCGGTCGTAGTTGCGCGCTGTCTCGCTGCTCATGAACGTGGCGATGAAGGGGATACTGTCGTAGCCTTCTCTCGCGGAGAGCTCAAAGAGGCGCCCCTGAATGTCGCAGAGTTGGCTCTGGAGGCTATCGAGTACCATGGGTCCCACCTGTCGTCATATCGAGATCGGCGTCCTGTGCCAAGATCTCGTCGAAGAATCGCCCGTCGCGGCGGTGCTGCCTGCATATCTCGTCTGCCAACGCGACGCCGCTTGCCCGATTCTGCCTGCTCAGAAGATCCAACTTCACCTTTTCGGGCTCCCCAAGGCGACGCTCGCTCAGGATGCTCACGTGCTCGCAGGCCTTTTCGGTGACGGCAACGTACTGCTTGCCGAGGTTCAAGGCGGACAGGCAGCTGACAAGTGCGGTATCGGTTATCGTACCTGCGAAGAAGCGGTCGAGCACAACGAACATGCGATCGTTTGCGATAAGGCCGGAGATGACGTCCGCATCCTTTGCCATGAGGCGGTACCTCTCATACAGCGCAGACCCTTCGATCTGCTCGAGACGACCGCGATTGTAGGCAACGAAGAGCGCCCAATCAAGGCCCGTCGAGACGTCAAGGTGCTTCAGGCCGCTCAGGTCTAGCTCCACTTTGTAGAGCCAAGCGTCGGGGTGTGTGCAGACAAGCGTAAGGGGCTGCGTCATCTCGGTCCCCATGTAGAAGCCGCGTCCGAAGTCACATTTGTCGCGGCTCAATGGGGCAATGGGGCCGGTTATGCCGCCTTTCGACCCATGGTACAGGTGCAGGCTAAAACCGCTTTTCGTTGTATCAGTGGGCTTGTCGGAGGTTTCAAAGGCGCAGGCCCGTCCCATGGTATCCCCTAACTTTCCGATGAGACCACGCTCATCGAATCCGTGCGTATTCAAAGACCCAGCCGCTCTGACATGGATACTAGCATACTCATATGGGCTGGCGGTGCGCTTCGAGCCGGGTATAATGGCGCACAGCACGATGATCGACCCTTTCAGTCAAAGGCCGCGGCTGCCCTGCCGATTTTGCGCCTGATACTGGGTGGCTGCCGCCGTGGGATCCGGCCCTGGTGCCAGGGGAGGAGCCGCCATGCTTGTTTCCACCAAGGAGATGCTTGACGAGGCGCGGGCAGGTGGGTACGCCATCCCCTCGCCTGACTTCGTGGACTCCAACTCGGCGCGTGCATACGTGCAGGTCGCCGAGGAGCTCCACGCCCCGCTCATCCTGAGCTTTGCCGAGGTTCACCTGGAACAGATGGGCCTGGAGGAGGCGGCGGCGCTCGGGCGCTTCTACGCAGAGAGCGTCGAGGCCCCGGTTGCCCTGCACCTCGACCACGGCGTGCACCTCGAGGTGATCGGGCGCGCCATGGATCTGGGCTTCACTTCCGTCATGATCGACGCCTCGGGCGAGGAGCTTCCCGAGAACATCCGCCGCACGCGCGAGGTGGTCGAGCTGGCCCACGCGCGCGGCGTGACCGTCGAGGCCGAGATCGGCCACGTGGGCACGCAGGACGAGGACAGTCCCCACGCCATCTCGCAGAGCGTCTACACCGAGGTCGACAGCGCCCGGCAGCTGGTGGAGGCCACGGGCGTGGACTCGCTGGCCGTGTCCATCGGCACGGTGCACGGCCGCTACAAGGGCGAGCCACACATCAGCTTCGAGCGTCTGGCCGAGCTCAGGGAGGCCCTCGACGTGCCGCTTGTCCTGCACGGCGGCTCGGGCTCGGGTGACGACAACCTCGCGCGCTGCGCCCGGGGCGGCATCGCCAAGGTCAACCTGTACACCGACTTTATCGTGGCGGCTCTCGATGGCGTGCGCGGCGCACGGCCGGGCAACTGGCTAGACGTGCTCAACGTCGGCAGCGATGCCATGAAGGACGTGCTGCGGCGCTACTACCGCGTGCTGGGGTGCGCCGACCGCTGACCTGCATGCGACGCGCCCGCCCCACATACGACCGAGCTGCGGAAGGCCAAAGGGCACGCCTTTGGGAGACGGAACGGAAAGGGAGGCGAAGGCCTTGATCACGAAAGACGAACTCGCCGCGCGCCTGCGGCACGCGTGCGAGGAGGTGGCGGCCGCCGAGGAGGAGCTCACGCAGATCGACGCGAAGTTCGGCGATGCCGACCACGGCCTCACGATGAGAAAGATCGCCACGGCGATAGACGGCGCCGTCGTCGCGAGCGATCCTGACGCGGGCATCCAGGAGATGCTCGATGACGCCGCGATGGCGGTTATGACGCTCAACGGCGGCAGCGCCGTTCCCCTGTGGAACACCTGGCTCGACGCCCTGCAGGAAAAGGCGCCCGCCGCCGGCGAGGCCGACGTGGCGCAGCTCAAGGAGATGTTCGCCTACGCCCTTACGGAGCTTTCTGACATGAGCGGCGCGCAGGTCGGCGACAAGACCATGATGGACGCGCTCATCCCCGCGAGCGACGCCATCGCCGCCTGCGAGGGTGACGAGGCCGCGCTGTTCGAGGCGGCCGCGCGGGCCGCCGAGGCGGGGGCGGAGAACAGCCGCAACTTCGCCTCGAAGTTCGGGCGCGCGAAGAGCTACGGCGACAAGACCATCGGCACGCCCGACGCGGGGGCCGTGTCGATGGCCCGTTTCTTCAGTGGGCTGGCGCGGGCGTAGGGCGTGCATCGATCACCGCCGGCATTGGCTGGCCGGACCTGACGGCAGAAGGAGGAGCACCATGATGAAGAAGTTCATAAACGACCAGGCCACCATCACCGACGAGGAGCTCGAGGGCTTTGGCCTCGCGTTCGGTGACATCCTGACGGTGGATGGCCACACCATCGTGAGCAAGGACCTCGAGGGCGCCGATCGCGTGACCATCGTCACCTATGGCGGCAGCGGCCACGAGCCCGCGCAGAAGGGCTTCGTGGGCAAGGGCATGCTCGACGTGCAGGTGGACGGCGACATCTTCGCCGCGCCCAACGGCGCCGCCGTGTTCGAGGCCATGAAGCTGGCGGACAAGGGCCACGGCGTGCTGCTGCTCACGCTCAACTACGCAGGTGACCAGCTCGCCGGCAAGCAGGCCATGAAGCTGGCGCAGAAGGCCGGCATGAACGTGCGCCAGGTCGTCACCGGCGAGGAGATCAAGTATGACCCCGAGGGCGAGGACAACAAGCGCGGCCTTGCCGGCGCGGTGCCGCTCTACCACATCGCCGCCGCTGCTGCCGCCGAGGGCAAGTCGCTCGACGAGGTGGCCGAGATCGCCCAGCGCTACGCGGATAGCATGGCCTCCATCACCGTGAAGTCCACCGACGCCACCCATCCGCAGAACGGCATGTCCTTCGGCGACCTGGGCGAGACCGACCAGATGGAGATCGGTGCCGGCCAGCACGGCGAGGGCGGCGGCGTGCGCGTGCCCATGGCCAGCTCCGCCGAGACGGTGGGCCTCATCGCGCCCAAGCTCGTCGAGGCCACAGGGCTCGCTGCCGGCGACAAGGCGTTCGTCATGATCAACGGCTGCGGCGCCACCACGATGATGGAGATGCTTATCCTCTACAAGGACACGGTGCGCTACCTGCAGGAGCAGGGTATCGAGGTCGTAGCCAACATGGTGGGCGAGATCCTTACCGTGCAGGAGGCCGGGGGTTTCCAGATGAACGTCGCCAAGTGGGACGACGAGTTCTGCCGCCTGTGGAACACCCCCGCCCACACCCCCGTGTTCTTCAGGGAATAGGAGCAGCCATGAGCGCCGAATACATGCACGTCGGAATCCCCGTGGTCAACAAGAAGCCGGGCATGGTCTACAACGACTGGGGCGGCTTCTGGGTCAACGAGAGCGTCGACGAGTACGACTACAAGATCGAGTACCTCAAGTTCGAGGAGGGCACGCGCTTTCCTGAGATCCTGGCCAAGCAGCCGCATGTGGCCTATAAGGTCGACGACATGGATCCCTACATCGCCGACGCCGACCGCGTGATCTTTGGCCCGGAGGCCCTGGGCGATAACGTGCGCCTGGCCTTCGTCGTGAAGGACGACGCCATCATCGAGCTCTACGAGGAGAAGTAGCGCGCGGACAGGCGTGGGATGCGCGTGGATGGTGTGTGTGATGCGTGCGGCGCCTCAGCCTGCGGAATCCACGCGGGCCGGGGCGCTGCTGTCATGTCGTTGCCATCCCGACGGCTTGTCGGCGAATTGCTTGGGAAAGCCTAGCCTATTCATCGGGTGTCTCTTGGGCGTCTGCCCCGTGGTCGTGGGCTGCGCCCTCCTCAGCACGCTGGGCTTCTGCTGTGTCGGCAAGGCTGTATACACGCCAGCGAGAGCCACCAGATGACACGATCGCCCCCTCGTTCACGAGTTCTCGTAGGTAGTCGCTCGTTCTTGAGAGACCCAAGTTTATGTGCTGCGAGATGTCTGCTCTGCTAAGAGGGGCTTGCGATGCGGACAGGCACTCGATGATTGCCTGGCGCGTCGCTTTGGTCTTGCCAGTTGCTCGCGTCCGATTTTCGCGTCCGATTTTCGCGTCCGATTTTCGCGTCCGGTTTTCGCGTCCGATTTTTGCGTCTCGTTTTTGACTTGGATGGATTGCCTTGGCTGGCATCGTTTTGCCTGGCTGTTACGTACTCGACCTGCGACCCGGGACGATGGAATACCACGGTGGTTTCGTCGTTGTATTGACGATACTCAACCTTCACACCAGCTACGTCGCACGTCTGCTTGATGCGCCTCACGCCGCTGCCGAAGGCCTCGATGTATCCGTCGCGAAACAGCGCCTGCGCGAGGTTGGGGTTGCGGCTGCCGGATGCCTTCTGGGCTCCGTCAGGAGCCTGCGCGGCCCATGTCGAGGGTCACGCTGAGCATGTTGCCCTCGAGATGGGCGTCGATCCCCATGCCCATGGCGTGGGCGAGGTTGGCCGCCACCGACAGGCCCAGGCCGCTGCCGGCCGTGGCGCGCGACGCGTCCGCCTGGTAGAACCGCTCGAACAGGCGGTCCACGTCGATCGTCGTGGGATCGGCCACGGCGTTTGACACGGTCAGCGTGACGCGACTGACCGTGGCTCGCTCGGTGATCGCCGGGGCTGACGTCCCGTGGCGCAGGGCGTTCACGACTAGGTTGTCCAGGATCCGTGCGAGGGCCTCGCGGTCGGCTTCGACCATCGGTGCGTCATCGTCAAAGGAGACCTCAGGCTCCCAGCTGCGCCCCTCGAAGGCGGGGTACTGGCCGATCAGGGCCTCCTCCACGAGCGGCCGCAGGGTCAGCGGCTCAAGCTCGAGCTCCAGATCCGGATCGGCCGACTTGGCGTAGGCGAAGAGCTGGTCGAGCAGCTCGCAGGTGGCGTCGATGCGCCGGGCTGCAGCCTCGAGGTGCCGGGCGCGCGCCGCGGGGTCGTCCTCGCCGGACGCGAGCTGCAGGTAGCCCTTCGCCCCGGTGAGCGGGGTGCGGATGTCGTGCGAGAGGGCCGACAGGTCGCGCTGGAACTCCCGCTGGTGGCGCAGCGCCTCCACGTGAGCCTGCGCGCTGCGGTCGAGCTCGCCGTTTATCGCGTCGGCGAGCGCGGTCACGCCGGGCGCGGTGCCGGCGGTGGCACGCGCGTTGCCCTGCGGCTCGCGTTTGCGCAGGAAGGTGGTGAGACGGCGCAGGTCCCAGGCGTAGCACGCACAGGACAGCAGGGTGCCCATGCCGAGCCCGATCACGAGCAGGACGAGCGAGACGAGGCTGGGATCCATGGGCACCTCCTGGTGGGCGCTGACGCGGCTGGCGGTTTCGTGCAGGGGTTGCTGCTAGACGTCGTGCCTTCTGGCGATGGCGAGCACGAGCGCGCCTCCCAGCACGATCCAGATGATACCAGTCAGGATGGCCTGCGGGGCGGGGTCGATGGTGAGCGCGCGCGAGGCGGCACCCCAGACGTCGGCGGCGGTGGCGGAGACGATCTGGCTGCCCATGCCCAGGTTGGAGAGGGCAGAGGACGGCATCCACACGCTGAGCGTCTCGAGCGCCGGCGCGATAGGCTCCAAAAAGCTCAGGATGCCGCCGCTGGAGTAGGCCAGGCCCATGAGCAGCTGCGGTATCATGCTGAAACAAAAGCAGAACGCCACGATGTAGCATACCGGGTTGATGCGCGTCGCGTACACCATGACCAGCGAGAGCACGGCGAGCGCCCAGGTGTTGAGCCAGGTTCCCACGCACCACACAAGCACGCCCGGCAGCGTGTCCGAGGCCGTGAACGTGGCGCCCACGACCAGCATGCACACAATCACGAGGACGCTTGCGAGGGCGATGACGATCGCGGAGAGCACGCCGGCGAAGGCGATCTTGCCCAAGATGTAGGACATCCTGCCGGTGCGCGCGGAGAGGACGGACTTGGCAAAGCCGCTCTTGAGGTCAGCGAGGGCAAGTTCCACCGTCATGAACGTGACGCACAGCGTGAGCAGGCTGCCGGCCATGTCCGCGATGCATTGGGTGGGCGTGCCGAACGTTATGATGCTCGACAGCGTGATGCCCGAGAGCTCCAGTTGGCCGCCGATTCGCGGTGACTGGAGCACGAGGGCCAAGGTGGCGTACAGCGCGTAGATAACGACGAGCGCCAGACCGTACTGCCACAGCGACCCGCGCAGCCCGCGCGGGCGCGTGATGCGGTAGAGGTCGGACTTGATGAGGTTCAGCATGGGATGCGCTCCTTAATCCATGAGTTCCACGAAGTAGCTCTCGATGTCACGCTCCAGGACGGTGAGCTCGAGCACCACCTGGTCGGCGTCATGGAGGACGCGCGACACCTCCTGGGCGACGGCCGCGCTGTCGGTCGTCTCGCCGCCTTTCGCGTGCGCCCCGCCGGCCGCTGGGCTGACGACGACCGCCTGGTCGGGCTCGACGCGCAGGCTCGTGCCCGGCAGACGCTCCTCCAGGATCGCGAGCGTGCGAGCAGGGTCGGCGGTCCTCACGCGCACGGCATTCACGCAGGTGGCGTGCAGCTCCTCGTCGGTGAACTCACGCACCATGCGCCCGGCGCGGATCACGCCGAAGCGCGTGCAGACGCGCATGAGCTGGTCGAGCACGTGACTCGAGATCACGATGGTCATCGCGCGCTCCTGGTTCAGGCGCACGAGCATGCGGCGCAGGTCGCGCGTGGTCTGGGGGTCGATGCCATTGAACGGCTCGTCGAGCAGCAAAAGCTCGGGCGACCCCACCAGGGCAAGGGCCAGCCCCAGCCGCTGCTTCATGCCCTGCGAGAAGTGCTTGACCTTGCGCGTGCCGGCATCCTGGAGCCCCACGAGCGAGATGAGCTCGGCCACCTGCTCGCGCGGGTGGATCACGCCCAGGGCCAGCGCCTTCTGCATGAGGTTCTCGGTCGCGGAGAAGTTGGGCAGCGCGCCGGGCTCCTCGATGAGGGCGCCGATGCGCGAGGGCGCGCCCGAGAAGCTGCCGGGCCGGCGAGAAGCGTCCTCGCCCAGCACCGTGAGGGTGCCCGAGCTGGGCTTGACCAGCCCCGTGGCCATCTTCATGGTGGTGGACTTTCCGGCGCCGTTCTTGCCGACGAAGCCGTAGATGTCGCCTGCCGCGACGTGCATGTCGAGCGCGTCGACAACTGCGCGCGCCCCGTAGCGCTTGATGAGGCCGCGTGCCTCTATCACGTTCATGGTGCCTCCAATCCGTGAGATGCGGGTCTGTGGGGAGCAGGCGGCTGGGCTTCTCGCTTTGTCGTGGCGGCCGCCCCAGTCGCCGGCTCCGTGCTTGCTGACCCCAGTATGGAGGGCGACTCTTGAGAAACATTTGTCCGGAACTTAAGAAAGGATAAAGGCGAAAGGGTAAAGACGGGGCGGAGCTGGGTGGGGGCGCAGACGGCCGGGGGATGGTCCGGCTCGTTGCCGCGCGCTCAGGCCCGGCAGGGGCCCGCCGGGGCCGTCGGGATCGCCGCGGCCGCCTTGGCCGCCGGGCCTGCCGAAATCGACGGGGTCCGCGGGGGAGGGGCACCTGGAGGCCCAACGGCCCTATGCCTGCTCCTCCACGAGCTTGAACCCCATGCCCCACACCGTCTTGATGTAGCCGTCGGTGCCCGTGGGCTTGAGCTTGGCACGGATGTTGGAGACGTGAACGTTCACCGTGTTGTCATCGGCGGCGTAAGGCTCGCCCCACGCACGCTCAAAGAGTTCCGCCTTGGAGAAGACGCGCCGGGGGTGCTCCATGAGCGCCTCCACGATGTTGAACTCGATGCGGGTGAGCTCAACCGGCAGCCCGTCGACGGCGAAGGTGCGCGCGTCGGGGTCGAGCTCCCAGGCACGGAAGCGCAGGGCAGCCGAGGGGTTGGCGTCTTGTACCTGGCCGCTTGTTGCCTTGCCGCCTTGCGCGCCGTGGTTGGCGGCGTCATCCTCGCGTCCGCGGAGGGCCCGATGGCGCAGCTGGACCTGGATGCGCGCCACCAGCTCGTCAAGGTCGAACGGCTTGGTGAGGTAGTCGTCGGCACCCAGACCCAGCAGGCTCACGCGGTCCGACGCCGCCGTGCGCGCCGAGATCACGATGATCGGGACGTGCGCGTCGCGCTGCCTGACGAGGGTGACGAGCTCTTCGCCGCAGAGCCCCGGCAGCATGAGGTCGGAGAGCACCACGTCAAAGGCGCGTGTGGGGTCGGTGAGCAAAAGGCGCGCCTCGCTGCCCGAGAACGCCTGCGTGCACGCAAAGCCGCAGCGTGCGAGATGCGTGGCGACGATCTGGTTGATGTCGGCGTTGTCCTCGACGATGAGCACGCGTGTGGGCATGGGGCTCGCCTCTCTCGGTCTTTTGGTCTTGGCGCCCGGCGCGGACGCGGGCCGGGCGCAGTTGGGTACTGCTGGGTACGGCGCACATTATAGGGCAGGCTGGGGGCAGGCTGGAGCGGGGGCGTCTGGTGGGATGCGCGAGTCTTTTGCCGCATGGCTTGACACGCTCGGCTCGCGTGATACTGCGAAGCAAACTTTACGTGAAACGGGCATCGTGGCGAAGGCCTACTACGAGCGGCACATCTAATGGCGCGTCAAGGCCGCGCCGCGACGCCGTGAAGGGCACCTGGGGTGGCACGTTGTGATATGATGCCCCGCTGTCCCAGAGCCGCACGTGCCCGTTCTTCGACGAGGATGAGGTTGAGTAACGCGATGTCTTTCACGCCGTCTGATTCCAGTGGGTCGTCTGTCGAGCCCTCTGCCATGCCCACTGCACCGGGCGGTGGCGCGTCACGCCTCAACTCCGTCCCCACACTCGTCTACAAGCTCCTGCTCGTGGTGGCCACGGCCATCTGGGGCTACTCGTTCGTGGTGATGAAGGACGTCGTTGCCGTGTTGCCCCCGGCCTGGCTTCTTGGCCTGCGCTTCACCTCCGCCGGCATCATCCTCGCGCTCATCCTGCACCGGCGAATCGCACGGGCGTTTTCGTCAGGGCCCGGTGTGGGGCGAGTGCTGGGCATGGGCGCGCTGCTCGGCGTGTTTGACTTCTCGGCGTTTCTCACGCAGACCATAGGGCTTCAGCACACCACGCCGGGCATCAACGCGTTCCTCACGGCCACGTACTGCGTCATCGTTCCGTTTCTGTGGTGGGTCATCGCGCGCAAGCGCCCCACGGTGTTCAACATCGCCGCGGCGGTGCTGGCCGTGGCGGGCATCTGGCTCGTGTCCGGGGGAGGCGTGGGCGAGACGTTCTCGCTGGGCCTGGGCGAGGGCATGACGCTGGTGGGCGCGCTCATGTTCGCCGTGCACATCGTGTTCGTCTCCAAGTTCTCGCGCTTTACCGATGCGCTGGTGCTCACGGCCATCCAGTTTGTGACCGAAGGCCTGTGCGGCCTTGCGGTTGGCGCCGCCTTTGAGGGGCCGCTGCCCGTGGAAGCGATGACGCTTCAGGTTGTCGGCCAGATGGCATTCCTGGTCGCCTTTGCCTCCATCGTGGCGTTTGGCATCCAGAACGTGGCGCTGGCATATGTCCCTCCGGCGCAGGCGTCGCTGTTCCTGAGCCTGGAGTCGGTGTTCGGCGTGGTGTTCTCCGTGGCGCTCTACGGCGAGCGCATCACGCCCATGCTGGCGCTGGGGTTCGTGCTCATCTTCGCCGCCATCATGGTGAGTGAGGTGTTCTCGCTGAGACGAAGGCCCAGCTCACCTGCGAAGTCCTAGCCGTTGCTTGGCCGGCTGGCATCGCCCTTCTGTCCGCGGAGGTCCTTCGGTGGCTGCCTTGTGGTGTCCGCGCACGAAAAAGTCGCCGCGATGGACAGATATGACGGTTATGAGGGACTTGCACAAGGCAGATGGCTGGCAAGAAGCTGATTTCGGGCAATAATCTCATCAGTTAATGAGTCTGATGCGCCATGCCTGCCGACAGACTCCCTCACAACCGAAATGTTTGTCCAGCCCGGCGATTTTTTAGCGCGCGAACCCTTCGTGGACATCGCGTGGTTGCCGTGATTGTCTCCGCGCTGCACGATGGCTCGGGGTGACGTCCATACGTATCGGCTGGGTGCCCCACGGACGCGGGCGTCTCATAAAGAGGATCCCCCTCTCGAGCCGTTTCCTGCTCAACCTTGTGGCAAGATGGCTCGAGAGGGGGATCCTGTGTTTCTCAGGCAACTCAAGCTAGCTTAAACTTGCTTGGCTTACTTGGCTTGAGTTGCCCTGGTCTACATGCGGTGCGCGGTGCATTCCGTCAGCCGCACGGCCAGGCAGAGCCGAGGCGCTGCCTACGCGTTGGCGATGGCCTCGGCGGCGAGCTTGCCGCTCGTGAGCGCCCAGCCGTTGTTGGCGCCGGAGGGCGAGTTGGAGCCCATCACGCCGCCCACGACCTCGCCGGCCGCGTACAGGCCGCCGATGACCTCGCCGTCAGCGCTTTCCACCTGCAGCGAGGTGTTGACGACCAGGCCGCCCATCGTGGTGGCGTAGCGGGGCTTCTGCTCCACCATGTAGTACTCGCCCTCGCCGATTTCCATCTTGAGGTAGTCGCCGTCGCGCCCGAACTCGTCGACGCCCGCCTGGACGCCGGCGTTATAGTCCTCCACCGTGGCCACGAGCACCTCGGGGTCGATGCCCACGTGCTCGGCGACCTCCTCGATGGTCTCGCCGTGCGCGAAGACCGGGGTGGTGGAGCCGTTGGCCTCGAGCCACTCGGCCACGTGATCCATGTTAAAGCCGGTGCCGGGGAGCTTGGTCTCCCACACGGCGTAGTTCTCGGCGTCCATGAACAGGTAGAGCGTGGAGTTCTCCTGCTGCAGCTCGACCTCGAGGATGTCGTGGTTGGAGGCGTGCTCGTTGACCACGCGCTCGCCCTCGGGGCTCACCAGGATGGCGCTCATCGGCCAGACGAGGAGGTTGCCGTCGATGGTGGACTTGGCGCGACCCTCGGACACCTCGACGCCGTTAGGATACTGCTTGGCGTACTCGAGCATGCGGGTGGCGGCGTTGACGTCCTGGGCGGTGGCGACGGTCAGGCCGTCACCGGTGGAGGTGGTCAGGCCGTAGTAGAGCGAGTCGGCCAGCGACTCGGGCAGCCACTCGCTGCTCGCGCCGTAGCCGCCGGTGGTCAGGATCACGGCGGGGGCGGCGATGTTGTAGGTGGTGCCGTCCTTGCCGGTGGCGACGATGCCGCTCACGGCTCCGTCGGTCATCGTGATGCTCTGGATGGAGGTGTCGAGCAGCACCTCGGCGCCGGAGGCCTCCAGCGCGGCACGCAGGCTGATGCAGGCGCCCGCGCCGCCGTCGGCGTAGGCAAGCTCGCGGTTGTGGCTGTACTCGGCCAGGTTGTGCAGGCCGCCCTCCATGTTGTACTCGACGCCGCAGTAGGTGTTGAGCCAGTTGGTGGTCTCGCCCACGTTGTTGGCGTAGAGCTCGATGAGCTCGGGCACGCACATGTCTTCGCCGTTGGCCTGGAAGTCCTCGATCATGGACTCGGCGGAGTCGTCGGAGACGCCGGCCTCGACCTGCAGGTCGCTGCAGGTCACGACCTGGTTGCCGCCCGAGACGGAGATGCAGCCGCCGGTGCGGTAGGTCTTCTCCACGAGCACGGCCTTCTTGCCCAGCTCCTGCAGGCGGATGGTGGCGGCCATACCGGCGGCGCCGGCGCCCACCACGATCGCGTCGGCGGTCATCTCGACGACCTCGGTGGAGGGCTCGCTTGCGGGGGAGGCCCACAGGGCGTCCATGTCGGCGCCGGCCTGCTCGGCCGCGGCGGCCACGGCGTTGAGGATGGCCGCGCTGGTGATGGTGGCGCCGGTCATGCCGTCGATGCCCAGGCTCTGCTTCTCGATGATCTGCTGGGGCAGGCGCTCGAGGGCGCCCTCGGCCACGATGGGGGTCTCGGACTGCGAGGTGACCTCGATGGAGTCGATGGCGTGCTCGCTGAAGGTCACGTCAACCACGACGTCACCGCCGTTGCCCTCGAAGGACCCGGTGTAGGTGCCCGGGGTGTAGGTCTGCTCGACGGCCTCCTCGCCAAGGGCGCGGCGGGTGGCGCCCATCTGGCTGGCAAGGGCGAGGCTGGCGCCCAGCGCGCCTGCGCCGATGGTGAACGCGCGCCTCGAGACGAGACGGGGGCTGGAGACGAGAACCTTCTTGCTTTCCATGCTGCTCCTCCTAAATGGTTGCCATACTTGCCTGACTGGCGTCTTGCCTGACGTGCCGCCTGCCGCGTGGCCCGTGCGAGCGCTGCGGCTGCCCGGGTGCTGCCCGGGCGTGATGGCCGCCCGAGCGCTGCGGCTATCGCGGTGGCTGCCCGGACGTGCCGCCTGCCCGGGTGGGCTGTGGCTGCCCGGGTGGGCGGCGGCTGCTGATCCGCACGATACGTTCGCGGTCTCGAAAGGGATAGAACCCCAAACGGGGCATTTGCACGTGGGGCAAGACCCCAAACGGGCCGCGCCCCGGATCGGGTCGTCTTGGCGAAGGGCGAGACGGGCGCGATGCACGGAGCACCCGAAACGGGTCATGGACATCAAAGTCGCACGTGGGCGCCTCGTCCAAGCGATGATCGACCGCGCATTGACGATGCCCGGATGCGCGCGCCTCGTTTTTTGCTAGTATGTTCGCGTGCCCCGCGCATCCGGCGCGGAGCCGGTCGAGAAGGCGACACCATGGGATTCCTCAAATCCGTGCGTCCCTGGCACCTGGGCCTGGCCCTCGTGCACATGTGGATCTACTGCTCCACGCACCGTTTCACCGTCACCGACGACGTCTCGGTGATGGCGGTGATGTACGCGGCGATCTCCGCCTTCCTGCTGGCGCTCTTCCCGGTCGTTCGTGGGCTTACGCGTCCCGGTGCCGTGCTCGAGGGGTTCCCCTCGCGGCGCGTGGGCTGGGCGTGCGACGCCATCGCCGCGCTGTTCATGGCGGGCGGGGCGGTGGTGCTGGCGCTGCCACTCGCAGCATCGCCCGCCACGGTGGTCGCCGTCGTGATCGCCTCCGCGTTGGGCGGGGTGGGCGTCGCGTGGGCGTATGCGCGCTGGTGCCAGTTCTACGCCAAGCTCGACATCCACTACGCCGCGCCGCTTGTCTTTCTCACCATGGCGATCGGCTCGATCGGCAAGACCGTCATCGACCTGCTGCCGCCGGTGGCCGCCGCCGTGGTGCTGGTGTGCGTGTCGGTGGCGACGTTCGTCTGCATGCGCGCCTCGCTGGCCAGCGTGCCGCCCGCGCCCGAGCCGGCCAGCTACTACAACAACCGCACCATAGGCTCGCTCGCCCGGCTCGCGGTGGGCATCGCCGTGTTCAGCCTCACCACGGGCGTCATCCAGTCCATGCTGCTCGAGACGAGCGCGCCGCCGGCCGCCTCTGTGGTGGTGCATCACGGCAGCGAGGTGCTCATCGCGCTCGCCATGATCGTGTGGGTGAGCCTCATGGGTCGCGGCCTGGACTTCAGCCGCACCTGGCGGCTCATCTTGGTGCTCATGGGCACGGCGCTCATCTTCGAGCCGCACTTCACCGCCGAGGCCGAGTCGTACCTGCTCTCGCTCATCCGCACCGCGCAGACCTTCCTCATCGTGTTCCTGTTCCTGGCGCTGGCCGACGTGGCGCGTCACAGCCCCTATCACCCAATTGCGGTGTTCTCGCTGGGGTGGGTCGCCTACACGCTGCCGTTCATGGCCGGTAAGGCGGTTGGCGACGAGCTGGTCACCTTGGGGCCCGACGCGGCGTTCGTCACCTCGGCGATCGTGTGGCTGCTCGTGATCGTGATGCTCTTCGTGCTCGACGACAGCTCGTCGGGCAACAAGCTCATCTTCGCCGAGCTCAACGCCGGGGGAGACGAGGACACCCCCGCCCGCCGCGCCGGCGCCATGCAGCGCGAGCTCAACGAGCAGAGCGCCACGGTGGCCCGGCAGGCCGACCCGCTGCGCGAGCGATGCGCCGCCCTGTCGGACTCCTACGGGCTTACCCCGCGCGAGCGCGAGATTCTGGAGATGCTCGTGCGCGGGCGCAGCAAGGTGCACATCGCCGAGGCGTTCCTCATCTCGGAGAACACCGTGCGAGGCCACGTGAAGCACATCTACGCCAAGCTCGACGTCCATGGCAAGCAGGAGCTGCTCGACAAGGTCGAGTCGGTCGGGTAGGCGGGCTGCTCGTCGGTGCTGGTCGCCTTTGGTTGTCAGGGGGAAGGCTCGGCCAGCTTGCTCGTGCTCGCTGCTCGTCGCTTTCCGCGCGCCTTGGGGTGGGCTGGTTGGCGATTCGCACGCGTTTGTGCCGCCTAGATGGAAGGTTTGGGGACTTTGGTACGAGTTGGGGGTGCGGCAGGCTGCGCTAGAAATTATCAATTGAATAAGCGATGAATGAAATTAAGAGGAGGCTCAAAATAGTCGTATAGATAATCAAATGCGTATATGTATAAAATTCGAGCAATAGCCTAGTAAGATTGGCTAGCCGTTCCAAACCCCGAAAACTTTCCACCACGGCATCGATTTGACGTGCAAATGTGACTTGGCGGCCATCGCGTGGGCCACGCATGCCCCCACTTTCCCGTACAATATAACTATCTGTGTCTCTGGCACCGGGCTCGTGAGGCCGCTGGACTTGCGGAGCCGTCAGTCCCGCGTGACGCAGCGCGGCGCGACGCGTCGCCAAAGCCACTCAGCATCATGTAAACTGCCAGGCCCTATGGCCCGGCCCGTCAGGTAAGGGGTCGCCATGCCAAAGCGAACCGACATACGCAAGGTGCTCATCATCGGGTCCGGCCCGATCATCATCGGCCAGGCGTGCGA
>CAWVLT010000077.1:0-22975 GCA_963930185.1 Coriobacteriia bacterium
GGCCCCTCGCTTATCATGCGAGGTAGAACACCCGGCGCGCTGAGACAGGTCGGCCACAGCGCGATCGTCCGCCACGCTTGGGATGGCCGCACCACGCCCGTCCGCTACGCCTTGCTTGCCGTCCCCTGCGTGCGGCGCTCGTTGAGGCGCGCGATGGCTTCGGCGATGGGCGCTTCGTCCATGACCGGCGTGAGACCCTTGGCGGCGACGATCTTCTGGGCGTGCGGACCGATCCTGGCGACGAGCACGTACTCGCAGTCGCCAAGGGCCTGCGCCATGACCGCATGCTGCACCTGATGCGCGTCGTGGCCCTGCGGCGCGAGGAAGGGCGCGGCGACGTTCTTGCCCCACGTCGCGGGGGCCTCGGGCTCCTCGCGCCACTCCACGGGCTCAAAGGCGCCGGTCTGCTCGTCTACGCGCACGACGAGGAACCTGCTCGCCTCGCCGAAGTGCACGTTGACGTTCTCGCCGTCAGAGGTGGCGACCCCTACGAGATATGACATGCTCTCCTCCTGTTCTATTTGAGGCGCACGGGCATGGCGCCCGGGGCATGGCCGGCACGGGCCTGCGCCCTTCTGCCCGAGCTCGCGTTGCGTATGCCGTAAGCCTACCCGAAAACGGCGGCCCGCGCACGGCTGCGGTGTCTTTTTCTGGCGTTGCGGCGTGGGGGCTGGCCCCGTGCGGCGGCATGCGGTACGCTTCGTCCCATGAACATCACACGAGAGCCTCACCCCAACTCAACAGCGTCTCCCTCGCGGCAGGTTCCGACGTCCCGGACGTCGGCGACGCAGGGCATGACGGCGCATCGCGACGTCTACCTCGACTATGCCGCCGCTACCCCGATGGACCCGGCGGTGCTCGAGGCGATGCTGCCCTACCTCACCGACCGGTTCTACAACCCGTCGGCCCCCTATGCCGCCGCCCGTGCCGTGCGCGCGGACTACGAGGCGGCCCGCGCGACCCTCGCGCGCCTCATCGGGGCGCGCCCCGCGTGCGTGACCATCACCGCCGGGGCCACCGAGGCCAACAACCTCGCGTTTGCCTGGCTGGCGCCCGACGCCCATGTCGTGACGCTGGCCACGGAGCACGAGTCGGTCCTGTCGTGCGCGCGCGTTCGCGAGTGCACGCTGGTGGGCGTGGGCCACGACGGGCGCGTGGACCCCGCGCAGGTGGGCCGAGCGATCCGCCCCGACACCGAGCTGGTGAGCCTGTCGCTCGCCAACGGCGAGGTCGGCTGCGTCCAGCCGGTCCACGACGTGGCACTTCTCGTGGCGGCCGAACGCGCCCGGCGCCTCGAGGCGGGGGAGGATCGGCCCATCTGGCTGCACGTCGACGCCTCCCAGGCGGCGGCTCACCTATCCGTGGGGGTCTCCGCCCTGGGCGCCGACCTCATGACCCTGTCGGCGGCCAAGGTCTACGGCCCCAAGCAGGTGGGCCTGCTCTGGGCGCGCGAGGGCGTGCGCCTGTCACCCCTCGTCCGCGGCGGCGGGCAGGAGGCTGGGCTGCGCAGCGGGACGGAGAACGTGGCGGGCGCGGTCGGCTTTGCCCGCGCGCTGGAGCTGGCGTGCGAGCGGCGCGCCGAGGAGGCGCGGCGCCTGGCGGGCCTGCGCGGCCTCATGCAGCGGGAGCTTCTGCGGGCGTTTCCTTGGATGCTCGTGAGCGGCCCCAAAAAGCCGCGCTGGCGCCTGCCGGGGCACCTGAGCGTGGCGTTTCCCGGCCTGGAGGCGCGCCGCCTGGTGGTGCTGCTCGAGGGGCTGGGCGTCTCGGTGGGGACGGGCAGCGCGTGCGCGGCGAGCCGCATGGAGCGATCGCACGTGCTTGCGGCCATGGGCCTCACGCCCGAGCAGGCCAACGGCAGCCTTCGCCTCACGCTGGGCAGGCCTACGACGCCGGACGACGTCCGCTACGCGCTCGACGCCATCTGCTCCGTGGTGCGCCAGGAGTGCGCGCGGCTGGGCGTCGACGAGCTCATGGGCGCGCCGGTGGCGGGCGGTGCCCGGTACGGTGCGTGCGGGGCGGCCGCGACGACGGTGACGGATCAGACGGAGGTCCCCAATGGCGAGCGAGCTTAACCAGGGCCGTGCCGGCCGCGTGTTCGTGGGAATGAGCGGCGGGGTGGACTCGTCGGTGTCCGCCGCCCTGCTCGTGGAGCAGGGCTACGACGTGACCGGCGTCTACCTGCGCACCTGGTCGCGCGATCTTCCCGGGCACAAGTGCCCCTGGGCGGAGGACCTGGCCGACGCCGAGCGCGTGGCGGCGCGTCTGGGCATCGAGCTCGTGGTGTGGGACTGCGAGGAGGAGTACCGCCAGGGTGTCGTCGAGTGCCTGGTCGACAGCTATCGACGGGGCCTCACGCCCAACCCGGACGTCATGTGCAACGAGAAGGTGAAGTTCGGGGTGTTCGCCCGCCGTGCCTTCGAGGCCGGCGCCGACTACGTGGCCACCGGCCACTACGCACGCACCGCGCCGCTTGCGTCGGATGTGGCCGGCGCCGACGCCCCCGCGACGCCTCCGCGCGCTCGCCTGATGCGTGCGGCCGACGAGCACAAGGACCAGACCTACTTTCTGTGGCGCGTGGGCGGCGACGTGCTCGCTCGCACCCTCTTCCCGATAGGGGACGTCCCCGCCAAGGCGCAGGTTCGCGAGATGGCGGCGCAGCGCGGACTCATCGTCGCGGACAAGCCCGACTCCCAGGGCATCTGCTTCGTGGGGCCGGTGGGCCTGCGGCCGTTTCTGCTCGACTACATCGAGCGCAGGCCGGGGGACATCGTCGAGTGGGGCACGGGCAGGGTGCTCGGCCGCCACGAGGGGGCGTTCCTCTTCACCGTTGGCCAGCGACACGGCCTCGACCTGGGCGGGGGGCCCGCGCGCTACGTGGTGAGCACCGACGCGCGCGCCAACGTGGTTACCGTGACTGACGACCCCCGCTGTCCCGGCCTGTGGTGCCGTCGGCTCGAGCTGGGCGACGTGCGCTGGGTGAACGCCGCACCTGCGCCCGGGCGCTACCTGGTGAGGTGCCGCCACACCGGCGAGCTTGTGGACGCCCTGGTCGAGCCGGCGGGCGAGGGCGGCGCGCGCGTGACCTTCGGCGAGGACCGCCATGCCGTGGCGCCCGGCCAGTCGGTCGTGGTGTACGACGGCCCGGAGTGCCTCGGCGGCGGCGTGGTTCTGCCCCCGTGGGCGGGCGACGGGTCGGACAAGGGGGCGCGCCCCTAGCGCGCGGCCGGACTCCTCGGCGCCGTGACGAAACGGATGGGACCGCTCATGCCCGACCTGACAACGCTGCTCATCGTGTGCCCGCTCGTGTTCCTCGGCGGCCTGGTCGACTCCATCGCCGGGGGAGGCGGCATCATAACGCTGCCCGCCTACCTCATGGCGGGCGTCCCAGCCCATATGGCGCTTGCCACCAACAAGGCGTCGAGCTCAGTGGGGACGCTCGTGGCGACGGCGCGCCTTGCCCGCGGCGGCTACATCGACGTGCTGCTCGCCCTGCCTGCGGTCGCGTGCGCCCTGGTGGGGAGTCCCGTGGGGGCGCGGATGGCCCTGCTCGTGCCCGAGGGGGTGTTTCGCGTCATCCTCATGGTGGCGCTGCCGCTCATCGCCGTGCTGGTGCTGCGCGAGAAGACGTTGCATCCCCAGACGCTCCCCATGTCCCGTCGCCGCCGCGGGCTCGTCATGGCGGCGTGCGCGCTGGCATGTGGGTGCTACGACGGGTTCTATGGCCCGGGCACGGGGACGTTCTTGCTGCTGTGCTTCTCCCGGTTCGCCGGGCTGGGCGTGCGTGACGCCTCGGGCCAGACCAAGGCGGTGAACCTTGCGAGCAACGTCGCGGCCCTGGTGACCTTCGCTCTGTCGGGGCAGATCTGGTGGTCGCTCGGCCTTATCGCGGGCGTCTTTGGTATTGCGGGCAACTACATCGGCGCCGGCCTGGTCCTCAGGGGCGGCATCCGCGCGGTGCGGCCCATCATCGCGGTCGTGCTCGCGGCGCTGTTCGTCAAGACGGCCCTGGAGCTCGCGGGCGTGATGTAGCGGCTGCGACGCGCCTGCGGCACGCGCTGGCCGGGGTCACGTGGGGCGTGCCGACTGGGGACCTGCGACGTTCTCTGGCCGGGGCCCTGGGCAAATATCCGGTTACTTTTGCGGCTTCTGGCCCTGTAGGGTGTCCGAATATTTGCCCCGGCTGTCCAGGTGGCGTCCGGACGTCTTTTCAGCCGGCCTCCACAAGGGTGCCACACCGTTTTTGCCATATGAGCTGCACCTGGGGTAGACTAGTGAGACGAACATGCCCCAACGCAGCCAAGGGAGCTCCATGCAACGAGGGACCCAACGTACCACGGGCACAGGGCCGTCGAAGGGCCTGACATGCAACGAGTCACCGTCGATGCGCGCACAGGTGCCGGCGCCGCTGCGCATGGCTTGCGTGGTCACTCTCGTCGGCTGCCTCGCGAGCTTTGCCGCACCGTCGCTGCTGCCTTCCGGCGCCGCGGCGGACGATGCCGCGACGATCGACTTCCAGTCCGTGAGCAGCCCGGTGACCGACGCGATCCCCAGCGAGATCCAACAGCGCGTCGAGGACACGGCCGCAGCGTACAACGAGGCCGTCGCCATGCGCGAGGACCTCGAGGCTCAGATCGCCGAGAACCAGCAGCGCATCGACGAGCTCGAGGTGCAGCTTCCCGAGCTGCAGGAGCGCGCCGCCGAGGCCATGCGGACCACGTATCGCTTCCAGCAGAACGGTGGCGGGCTGGTCGAACTCATTCTCTCGAGCGAGTCGTTCGATTCGTTCATCTCCATGCTCATGTATCTGAACGCCGCCCAGGAGAGCAGCGTCGGCCACATCGAGGAGCTGGCCGCCGCCCAGGCCGAGCTCACCGCGCAGCGCTCGGAGCTCGACGTGGCGCTGCAGCAGGCACAGGAGCAGGAGGCCGCCGCCCAGGAGGCGCTTGAGCAGGCCCGGGCCGCGCGCGAGGAGGCCCAGCGCCAGGCCGAGGAGCAGGCCCGCCGCGCCGCCGAGGAGCGTGCCGCCGCCCAGGCACGGGCCGAGGCCGAGGCGGCCGCCCGGGCGCAGGCGGCAACCCAGGCCGGCGCCACGGCTACCGACGCCGCTTCCGGGGCGCAGCCCGACCAGGCTCCCGCCGACAACGGCTCGCAGCAGCCCGCAGCCGATGACGCCGTCGTGGTCGACGAGTCTCCCGCCCCCGATGCCGGCACTGGCGGGGAGGGCGTCGGCGAGGCGGCAGACGGCGCGGATGGCGGTGACGCGACGGGCTCGGGCGACGAGGGCTCCGCCGACGGCTCGGGCGCGGTGGACTGGTCCTCCGAGCGTGACGCGTTCGTGGCGCAGTGGGCGGGCCGCATCGACGCCTATCTTGCCGGTTCCCCCATGGCGGGGCAGGGGGCGACCTTCGCGGCGGCCGCCTGGGACTACGGCGTGGACCCGCGCTTCTCTCCAGCCATCGCCTTTGTCGAGAGCACGCTGGGCGCCTACTGCTTCCTGCCCTACAACGCCTGGGGATGGGGAAGCTCGAGCTGGAGTAGCTGGGAGGAGGCCATCTACGCACACGTGGCGGGGCTTTCGCGCGGCTATGGCCCCACGCTCGACTACGAGGACGCCCTGAGCTACTGCCCGCCCAACGCCGACGAGTGGTACAACCTGGTGCTCAGCCAGATGAACTCGATTTAGGATCTAGACAATACAAAGGGGTACGCCCCGCGTTTGGGACGCACCCCATGGGTTAGTAATATACGCTGGTGCCAGTGAGTCGGTGCCGTGCATGGGCCGTCGCTATTTGTGGGCCGGTGCGGGCTGGCGCTGAGTACGGGCCTTGGCCCTTTTCCCGCGCTTGCCAGTCCTGAGCCGCGCATCGCGCACGTCGGCCCACCCACCGCTTCTCGAGATGTTACTCGGCCTGCTCGTCCTGGGCCTCGACCTCGGTGCTCACGATGGCGCTCGCGCGCTTGCGACCGCGGCGCACCGGCGGGATGGCGTCCTCGGCGCTCGTGTCGCCGTCGTCCTCGGCGTAGCCCAGGACCTCGAGCAGCGAGTCAAGACGGCTGCGCGTGGTGGGGTAGGACATGCCCAGGCGAACGCCCACGTCCTTGAGGTTGCCGCGGCACTTGAGGAACACCTCGAGGAACGCGAGCTGCTCGGGGGCAAGGTGCGAGAAGCGGCCGAGCGCGAAGTCGCCGCTCACCTGCGTCTCGCAGTTGGGGCAGTACAGAACGCGGGCCTGCATCTCGTGGCCGCAGGCGGGGCAGGTGCTGGGAATCTCGTAAGCCATGGAAAACGCCCTTTCGAAAAAAGCTAAGACTCGATGTGTCCTTCGAGCAGCGAACTATACCACGCCTTTAATCGAGACATGAAAATGCATGAATAAAACTATATGAAAGTATATTGAATGACTTTCGACCTCATGTTGACTCAACTTTTTATGGAAAAGCCGGTTTCACATCATGCTTTCTGCATCCCGCATCCGCCCCGTCGACCTGCCTAGACGGCGCGGCAGCACTCCTCGATGTAGGTGCGCAGCTGGGGGATGCCCGTGCCCTTCTCGGCGCTGGTCAGGAGCATGCGCACGTCCTCGCCGATGCCCAGGCCCTCGCGCAGCACCTCCACCTGCTTCTCCCGCGCCTGGACGCCGAGCTTATCGGCCTTGGTGAGCACCACGCAGTACGGAAGGTTGAGCGCCTTGAGAAAGTCGATCATCTGGATGTCGAGCTTCTGCGGGGGGATGCGGATGTCCACGAGCGACGCGACCAGCGCGAAGCGGCGCTTCTGGTTGAGATAGCCCTCGATGAGCTTCGCCCACTTGGCGACCTCGGTTTTGGCGACCTTCGCATAGCCGTAGCCGGGCAGGTCCACCAGGTGGATCTTCTCGACCTCGTAGAAGTTGATCGTCGCGGTCTTGCCGGGCGTCTGCGACACCTTGGCAAGCGACTTGCGGTTGAGCAGCTTGTTGAGCAGGGAGGACTTGCCCACGTTCGACCTGCCGGCGAACACCACCTCGGGGATGGTCGAGGCGGGCAGCTGGCTTACGGTGGAGCATGCCCGCTCGAAACGGGCGAGGTTGTAGTTGATGGCCATGGTGGTACCTCCTTGCATGTGCCGTCAGGCGCGGGCGCCCGCGTGCGTCGTGCGGTGCTCGGGGTCGCTCGTCGGCGACCTGCGCACATGGTAGCAGCTTGCGGCGCCCCGGCTTACGAGAGCGCCTCCTCGCCTCTGATTTTCCGGGCGGGCCCACCATGAGCACACGGGGTGCACACCTGCAGCACATCTGGGCGGGGGTCTGTCGTTTTGACGCGCGCTCGCTGGCGGGCAGGCTGGCGGTCGTTCGTTTTGCTAGAGTCTTCACCTGCGCCAGATGGCGCCACCCTGATTCGTTTGCCCGTGACCCGGCCCTAGGTGGGCCCGCCGTCTCTGAGAGTGGGGGAGAGCACCGACCTATGCCCATGATGAGCGTGACCCTGTACAGCGACGGCTCGGCTCGCGGGAACCCCGGCCCGGGCGGCTATGGCACCGTGATGCACTACACCGACACCAAGGGCAAGCTTCACGTGCTCGAGCTATCGCAAGGATACGAGCGCACCACCAACAACCGCATGGAGCTACTCGGCGTCATCGCCGGCCTGGAGGCGCTGCGGCGCCCGTGCGAGGTGCGCGTGGTGTCCGACTCACAGTACGTGGTGAACGCCTTCAACCAGCACTGGGTGGAGGGGTGGATCAAGCGCGGTTGGAAGACCGCAGGCAAGCAGCCGGTGAAGAACGTCGACCTGTGGAAGCGCCTGCTTGCGGCCAAGGAGCCGCATTCGGTGAGTTTCACCTGGGTCAAGGGCCACGCTGGCCACCCCGAGAACGAGCGCTGCGACGAGCTCGCCACCACGGCGGCCGACAACCGCTCCACCCGCATCGTCGATGAGGGCTTCGAGGGTGCGGACTGAGGGTGACCCGTCGTGGCGGCGTGCCGGGGTCGCCGTCGGGGCGTATGCCGCGCCGTCGGGCGGCCCGATGCAGTGAAAGCGCGCCTGGCTGCCATTTTTTGAAGCATATGCACGAGCTTGGGAGGACCTCGGTTCCTCGCTAACTGATTGCCGCATTAACTTACCTGTGGTGATACTAGCTTATCTGTTTGTAGCACCATGCATTTCGACGCTTGGCGGCTTTTTGGATGTGCATAGCCTTCAAAAAATGGCAAGAAACGGCGTTTGGGGTGTCGCAAAGCCTCCGCTGGTAGGGTCTCGGGCGGGGCCTTTGCCCCCGCTATTCCCGCACCGACGCGTAGAACGCCTGGACGGCGTCCTGGTACCCCACCCCCGCCTGCTCGCACGCGCGGCGAACGGCGTCATGCTCGGGGTAGGTGCGCGCCGACCCGTCGGGCAGCGTCACCCGCTTGCCGGCAATCTCGCCGTAGGCCGTCCGCACCGCGACCTCTTTGCGCGGAAGGCACGTGCGCTCCATGCTCTGGCGGCGGATGCCGATGGTCGTGGTGGTGGCGAAGATCACGCCCTCGAGCCTTGTCACGTCGGGCTCATCGCAGATGACCTGCAGCTGGAAGCCGGGACGCCCCTTCTTGGTCACCAGGGGGATGGCGTGGGCCTCCCGGGCGCCGGCCGCCATGAGGCGTTCGATCACGTAGCCCAGAGCCTCGCCGGTGCAGTCGTCCACGTCTGTCTCGAGCTTCATGACCGTCGAGGCGTCCGGATTCGACTCGCCCTGCGCGCGCGTTGTCCCCGCGCCCGCCGCCTGCATGTCAGGCGCGGCGCCGCGGTCCGCCAGAACGTCCTTGTTCTTGGCAGGCTCGATGAGCACCGCGCGCAGCACGCCGGTGCAGCCGCGATAGCTGCGCTTTCCGGCGCCCAGTCCCACCGCCTTCACGACGAAGCGCTCGGGAAGGCGGTCGCTAGTGCGCACGGCGGCGGCGATGGCGGCGCCCGTGGGGGTCACGAGCTCGCCCTCTACTCCCGTCATGCGCAGCGCTATGCCCGCCTCGCCCACGATGTTTGCCACGGCCGGCACGGGGATGGGCATGATGCCGTGCGCGCAGCGTATGGTGCCGCGCCCCTCGGCGAGCTCGGGTATGACGACCTCGCTCACGCCAAGGTCATCGAGGCACACGGCCGCGCTCACCACGTCCACGATGGAGTCCACGGCGCCCACCTCGTGGAAGTGAACCTTGTCGACCGTCGTCCCATGCGCCTTGGCCTCGCCTTTCGCGATCCACTCGAAGATCCGCGCCACGATCTCGTGGGCGCGCTTGCTCATCTGCGCGGCGTCGACGATGGCCATGACGTCAGCGAGCGTGCGGTGCTCGTGATGGTGGCCGTGAGCACCCCCGTGGTGGCCATGCTCGTGCTCGTGCGCTTCGCCGTGCTCGTGCGCGCCATCGTGCTCGTGAACGTGCTCGTGATGATGGTGCCCGCCGTGCTCGTGCTCGCCTGCGCGGCCGTCAACGCCGGGCCCCGCGACGCCGCCTTCGCACGCGAGGTGCCCGAAGAGGTACGCCATGTCATGGTCGTGGTTCTCGTGCTCCTTGTCCAGGCGCACGTCGAAGTCGCAGGCATCCAGCCCCGACTTGCTCACGCGGCTCACGTGGGTGGTGAAGCCGCCCACGGGCAGGCTGGCGAGGACCTCGCCCAGGCGCTGCCCGCTCGCGCCCAGGTCGAGCAGGGCGGCCACGAACATGTCGCCGCTGATTCCCGAGTTGCACTCCAGATACAGGGTGGACCCCATGATGGCTCTCCGTTTCAGACGTCGATGGACCTATGGGCAGTCGGCTAGCCGCTGCGCCGCGAGCCCAAGTGGTTGATCATGCTCGCCTGGTAGCCGGCCCCGAAGCCGTTGTCGATGTTCACGACCGATACGCCACTCGCGCAGGAGTTAAGCATGGCGAGAAGGGCCGCCACCCCGCCGAAGCTCGCCCCATAGCCCACGCTCGTGGGCACGGCTATGACCGGGCAGCTGGCGAGGCCGCCCACCACGCTGGCGAGCGCCCCCTCCATGCCGGCGATAGCGACGACCACCTGCGCGCGGGCTATGTCGTCGACGTGCGCGAGCAGCCGGTGGATGCCCGCCACGCCCACGTCATAGAGCCTCGTGACGCGGTTGCCCAGCATCTCGGCGGTCAGCGCCGCCTCCTCGGCGACGGGCAGGTCGCTCGTGCCCGCGCAGGCGATGACGATGGTACCGTCGCCGTCGGGCTCGGGCACGTCGCCGATCGTCGCGATGCGCGGGGTGGCGTGATAGGTCAGGGCGAGCTCGGGCGCGTCACCCAGCAGCTCGGATACAGCTTGCGCCTTGGCGGGGTCGAGCCTGGTCACGAGCACGCGGCTCTGGCCGGACTGCACGAGCGCGCGGCAGATGCCGGCGATCTGCTCGGCGGTCTTGCCTTGGCCGTAGACAACCTCCGAGACGCCCTGGCGGACGCCGCGCTGCGTGTCAAGCTTTGCGTAGTCCCCCAGCTCGACGAACGGCGCGGTCTGCACGTGGGCGACCGCCTCCTCGGGGGAGACCTCGCCGCGCGCCACCTGGCGCATGAGCGTCGTGAGTTCCTGCCTGTCCATGCACGTCCCCTGTCTGCGTCTGCATTATCGCTTTTCGTTCGTTTCTGATGTGGCGTCGTAGCCTGCCGCTTCTCGGGTGGCGCCGTCGTCCGGCACGTCGTCGTCCGCCCCTGCGCCTGCGTCGCGCGCCGCTTGTGACTGCGCGGCGCGTGCCAGCGCCTCGGCGGTGATGGGCTCCCCTGCGGGCACGTGCACGGCGAAGCAGGCGAAGCTGGGCTTGTCCGCGGTGAACAGCCCCAGCTCGCGAGACGCCGCGCGCACGTCGTCCTTGGTCATGCCCGCCAGGCGCAGGGGCGAGACCACGCCCAGCTCGCGCATCGCCCGAAAGCCGGGGCGGTGCGAGGGGTTATCGCTTGCGTTGGTGGCGTCGAGCAGCACGGTGCGCCCGTCTTCTCGCATGCGCTCCAGGATCGTCCCGAATATCAGGCGCTTGCACAGGTAGCAGCGGTCGGGCGGGTTGGCGCAGATGTCGGCGTGGCGCAGGACGTCAACCTCGATGAGCTCGTGGTCGGCCCCCAGCTCGCGGGCCAGCCGAAGGGCGTCGGCGGTGTCGCGCGGTAGTTGGAAGGCGGTGGACACGGTGTACGCCTTCACGTCGAGCCCCTGCCTCGTAAGCGCGGCGAGCAGGTAGGCCGAGTCGACCCCACCGGAGAAGGCAAGGCCGTAGCGAGCGTCTCTGTCCAGACCGGCGTACGGGTTGAACCGCGCGATGCTCCCCAGCTCATCCTCCAAGGTTTCCTCCTTCTCGCCGTTTCCATCGCAGCCGATCTCACCATTCTGATGCGTTGGAGCGTACTCAAGGCAAGCGCGGTGCAGATATAGCGACAAACCCACAACTTCGGCGTCATCGCCTGCCGCGCAAGCTGTCGCGCGGGCTGTCGTTCAGGCGTCGCGCGAGCGCCGGTCTCCTGCTGCCACGAAAAGCTGGCCTGCGCTTTTTGCGTCTCGCTGGGCCTTTTGCGCGCCATCGCGACGCATGCTAGTCATGACCGGCGCGTGTAGACGAGGAGAAGTTTTGCAAGAAGCCAAAACTTCTGCTTGCATTTCGCGATGACTTCCCATATTATCATCCGGCACTGCATCCACGCAGTTGGTGCAGGCGCCAGTTTAGCTCAGTTGGTAGAGCACCGCTCTCGTAAAGCGGGGGTCATCAGTTCGAGTCTGATAACTGGCTCCATCAAGACTCTTAAAGCCGCCAGCCATCGTGACTGGCGGCTTTTATTATTCTCTGCTAAAACAAGATGCGCGACTCCGACGTAGTCCCTCGTCAGATGCGCTCCTACAGTCAACAGCCCCGTGTGATTGGCTATAACTATAACGTCGAGCGCGCATGAGCATCACGTCATGGCGCTCGTAGCCGCTTTCGCGGTCTATGCAGGCAAGCGGGGCGGCAGCGTATTCGCTGCGTTGCCACCGTGCCGCTACCGTTGACGTCGCTGTGTTGGCGCCCTAGGTGGGATTGCCATGCGACGGGTTAGCGTGATCGTTTGCTATCCCCTTGACTCCCGATCCCCTCTCATCTGCCCCATCATGTAGTGCATGACGTTTCGGCGGCTCAGCGCTCCCACGAGCACGCCGTCGCTGGTGACGGGCATCTTCTTGATGTCGCGTTCGGCAAGCACGGCGCACGCCTTGTCCAGCGGCAGGTCGGCCTCGACCGTGATGACGCGGGTGCTGGCAAGGGCCATGACGTTGAGACTCGCCAGGGTTGCCAGCCGGTCGCGTACGTCGTCGTTGTCCCTGAACAGCGCATAGATGTTGGCCGAGGGGCTTGCGTATCTCTTGTCATTTCGGCCCAGGTAGCGGGCCACGTCGCCGTCGGTCACGTAGCCCACCAGGGCGCCGCGCTCGTCGACCACCGCCACGCCCGAGGTGTCCGTGGCCTCCATCGCGTCCATGACGTCGAACATGGTGGCGCTCGCGGGCACGCTGGGTGCCGCGGGGTTCATCGCGTCGCGCACGCAGACGACCGCGCCGCCCGAGGTGCCCGCCACACCAGCCGCGCCTGCCGCACCGGTTGCGCAGCCCGCCGACTGGTCGCCGCCTCGCGCGCCCATAGGCTGCGGGGTCGCCGCGGCGCCCTTGCGGTCGCGCACGAAGACGCAGATCAGCACTACCGCCAAGCAGGTGAGCAACGCCGTGGTGCTGAACGAGGCGTGGTAGCCGGCGAAGGTCTGCTCCACCCCGGACAGTCCCGTGGCGGCGCCCGAGACCGTGTTGGCGATGGACACGAGCAGCGCCGTGCCGAACGATCCCGCCACCTGGTTGATGGTGTTCGAGGTGCTCTGGGCGTGGCGGATGGCGTCGTTGGGCAGTGAGTTCACGCCCCAGGTGTTGAGCGGCGTCATGGTGAACTGGATGCCCACCGCCATGACGGCGTACGTGACGGAGACAACCGCCAGCGGCGAGTCCACGCGCAGCAGCACGAAGCCCACGGCTGCCACGAAGATCACCGCGGCACCCACGAGCACGGGCCTGCGCACGCCGTGACGGTCGAAGAGCCGCCCGGCGAAGAAGCCCACCACCGCGCCGATGACGGCGCCGGGCAGAAGGGTCAGGCCGCTCATCGTGGCCGACTCGCCCAGCACGCCCTGGATGTAGAGCGGCATCACGGTCTCCATGCCGATGAGCGCCGCCTGGAACAGCGCGATGATGACCACGGCGGTGCGATAGCGCGCCGTGGCGAGGATGCCCACGCGCAGCATGGGCTCGTCGAGCCGCAGCTGCCGGCGTGCGTAGAGGGCGACCAGAATGACGCCCATGACCACGAGCACCACCGTGACCACGTGGTTTGCCGACGAGCTGAACGTCGACAGGCCGTAGAGCAGGCATACCAGGCCCACCGACGACAGCGCCACTGACGGCGCGTCAAAGCGCGTGCGCTCGAACTGACCGAAGTCCTCCAGAGCGCGCGACGCCACCGCGATGATGACGAGCGCGATAATCGTGACGATCCCGAAGATCGACCGCCAGCCCAGGTGGTCCACCAGCATGCCCGACAGGGTGGGGCCGATGGTGGGGGCGAAGCCGATGATGAGGCCGATCACGCCCATGGCGCTGCCGCGCCGCTCGCGCGGGAACACGAGCAGGATCACGCTCGACACCATGGGCAGCACGGCTCCCGTGGCGGCCGCCTGCATCACGCGCCCCGCCATGAGCACCGGGAAGCTCGGTGCCACAAGGGCAATCAAGCTGCCGGCGCCGAAGAGCGACAGACCTCCCAGGTAGAGTCTACGCGTGGGGAAGCGCCCCATCAGGTAGGCTGACAGCGGGATGACGACCGCCTCGACAAGCGCGTAGCCCGAGGTGAGCCACTGCGCCGTGGTGGATGCCACCCCCAGGTGCGACATGATCGACGGCAGCGCCGGCGTGAGCAGCGTGGCGTTCAGCACGGCCAGAAACGTGCCGGCAAGTAGCACGCAGACCATGACGAGCTGTTTTCTGGTGATTCCAAGGCCCATGAGCATGTTCTCCTCTCACTTTTCTCTCGCGAAAGCTTTTAAGATAGGCGTATGCTGGGCTAGTTGCTTGATATTAATCAATGGTATATCCATCGCAGTCACTCGGTTGATCTTCATCAAACAATTTCAACAATTGCAGGCTTGGCGGCGAAATTGCCGTCGCGGGGCTTGAAGCCGCCGGCGGTGACGGGCATTATGGTGCAGTGACGTCCGGATGTAGTGGCGTCCGGAGGCGCCCGGGCAGGGCGCGGCCGGGGAGACTGGCGAAATGGGGGAGCCAAGACATGTGCGACGCTTTGGACGGGCGGCATCCCGACGTGCCGCAGCCTGACATGCGGGCGGAGACGGCGGTGCTTGAGGCTGTCATCGCATTCGACAACCTCGCACGCTCGCCCATCATGGAGGAGCGCAGCAGCCTGACGAAGAGCCAGGCAGACGCCCTGCTGGGCCTTGCCGTCATCGGCAAGATGAACATGACGCAGATCAGCAAGCATCTGGCCGTCTCGCGCGAGCAGGCAACGCGCGCCGTGGCGCCGCTCGTCGAGCGTGGCCTGGTGCGCAAGGAGCGCGACCCGAACAACCGTCGCGTGGTGGAGGTCTCGCTCACCGAGGCGGGACGTCGCGAGCTCGACCGCGGGCGCGACCTCATCCTGCAGAACCTGAGTGAGAAGCTCTCTGCGCTCGGCGACGGGGACAGAGACAGGCTCGAGCGCGCATCGCGCGAGGTGGTCGACGTGCTGCGAAGGCGTGACCTGAGGTAGCGAGGCGCACCGGTGGCCGAGTTCGTCGTTGCAAAGGTCCCCGCTTCGTGGTAGCTGTAATTCGACCTGACGGCGCTGTCTGACGATGAGGCCTCTGGCCTGCCGCTGTGCCTTTCTGGTCTGATGACGCACTTTAGTGACACGCTTTTGACTACCTTGACGAGGGGGCAGCTGCACATGGCAGGCAGGGACATGGCTCAAGAGGACCGTAGTGTCGAGGGGACGCGCGGCGCGGGGGAGCACGTCGCCTCCCGACCGGCCGGGCACGTCGCCACGATGGCCGTCGGTGACGCTGGCGCACAGGTGGCCGACCCGGGCTACGACGTCGCCCCCGGCTACGAGCTCTCCTTCGTCGAGCGGGTGTTCTGCGAGCTCGTGCGCATCGACTCGCCCTCGTTTCACGAGCGCGCCATGGCGCGCGAGGTGCGTCGCCGCCTGAATGAGTTGGGCTTCACCGTCACCGAGGACGACACCCTGGGCACCAACGACGGCATGGTGACGTCGCTGGTCAACACGCGGCGCTTCGGCGAGCTCGCAGGGCCGTCGCACCCGCTCAAGCGCCTGCTGCACACCGGCAGCGACTGCGGCAACCTCTTCGCCACGCTGCCCGGCCAGGGCGAGCTCGCGCACGAGGATCCCATCCTGTTCATCACGCATCTCGACACGGTCATGCCGGCCCTGGGCAAGCGCGCCGTGGTGCACGAGGACGGCCGCATCACTAGCGCCGGCAGCACGGTGCTGGGCGCCGACGACCTGGCAAGCATCGCCTGCGTCATTGCGGCGGTTCGCCACCTGCAGGAGCGGGGCGTGGCGCACCGGCCTGTCGAGCTCGCCTGCATGGTCGCCGAGGAGGCCGGCAACGTGGGCGCCCGCGCCTTCGACTTCGGCCGCTGCAGCGCGAGCATGGCATACACGCTCGACTTCTCCGGCGACCCCAACGAGTACGCCTACCAGGCGCCCACCATCATCTACTTCACCATCGAGGTCCTGGGCCGCGCGGCGCATGCCGGCTTCTATCCCGAGCGGGGCGTGAACGCCATCAAGATCGCTGCCCGCGCCATCGAGCAGGTGGAGTGCGGCCGCATCGACGAGGACACCACCGTCAACGTGGGCCTTATCTCGGGCGGGCGGGGCACCAACGTGGTGCCGGCCACCTGCGTGGTGCGCGGCGAGGTGCGCAGCTACGTCCACGAGCGGGCCGAGGCGCACGCGCGACACGTCTGTGAGCTGTTCGAGGCGGCGGCCAAGGAGCTTGGCGGCGAGGTGAGCGCGCAGCTCAGCGAGGCGTGCCATGCCTACCGCACCCCGCACGACGCCCCGGTGGTCGAGCGCTTCGAGCGCGCCTGCCGCGCCCTGGGCATGGAGGCGAAGGGCCAGCCCACCTTCGGCGGCAGTGACAACAACGTGGCGGTCGCTTACGGCATCCCCGGCATCGTCATGGCCAACGGCATGCGCGAGGCCCACTCAACGCGCGAGCACGTGGAGCCCGGCGACCTCGCCCTGGTCCAGCGCCTCGTCGAGGAGCTGCTCACGCTGGAGTAGGACGCGCGCGACACGGGCAGGGCGTGCGCGACACGGGCGCGGCGCCGGGCCCTACGCGAGCGAGTCTGCGAACTCGAGCGCCTCTCGCACGTGAGCCTCAGTGGTGGCCCAGGAGGTGACGAAGCGGATCACCTGCGTGGCGCCCTCGTCGAAGAACACCTCGCACCCAAGCGCCTCGCACAGCCTCTGTGCGCGCGGCGTTTCCACGCGATAGAACAGCTGGTTGGAGGCCACGGGCGCAAACTGTTCGTAGCCCAGAGCGTCAAGCCCCTCGGCCAGCATGCGCGCCATGGCGTTGGCGTTGCGCGCGCAGGCGTACCACAGCTCGCCTCCGTTCTCGAAGGCGGCCTCGAACTGCACGCCCAGAAGGCGACCCTTGGCGAGCAGGTTCTGGTGCTGCTTCATGAGCCAGGGGAAGTCCTGGCGCAGCTGCGGGTCGCGGATCACCACGGCCTCACCGAACATCAGGCCGTTCTTGGTGCCGCCGATGTAGAACGCGTCGGCAAGCCGGGCCACCTGCGGCAGCGTCAGGTCGTTGCCCTGCGCGGTGAGGGCGCTGGCCAGGCGCGCGCCGTCGAGGAACAGCTTCATGTCGTGCCCGTGCGCGTAGGCCGCCAGCTCCTCCAGGCGCTGTCTGGTGTAGACCCCGCCCAGCTCGGTGGTGTCGCTCACGTAGATCACCCGCGGGCGCGTCATGTGGTTGCCGAAGGCGGCGTTGGCCCGCACGATGGCGTCCACACCCGCCACGCTCACAAAGCCGTCCGTGTCGCTGGTGGCCAGCGCCTTGTGGCCGCTCGCCTCGATGGCGCCCGTCTCGTGGGTGTTGATGTGCCCGTCGGGGGTGCACACCACGGCGTCGTAGGGGCGCTCGAGCAGACCGCACAGCGAGATGACGTTGGCCGCGGTGCCGCCCACCACGAACTCCACGCTCGCCTCGTCCTCGG
Organism: Coriobacteriia bacterium; assembly: GCA_963930185.1. GTDB lineage: Bacteria > Actinomycetota > Coriobacteriia > Coriobacteriales > UMGS124 > JAGZEG01. The sequence goes on from CAWVLT010000077.1 coordinate 17,266, forward strand.
TGAGCTCGCACGCCTGCAAAACGAGCCGGCGGGCCCGCGCACAGTGCTCGTCGGTGGTGTAGCCGCCGGCCTGCTCGAGGTTGGTACGCACCAGGGCGTCGAGCACGGCGGGGTGCGCGCCTTCGGAGTAGTCGTTGGTGAACTGGTGGAGCCTGCTCGCGGCGGGCACCGTTGGCTCGGGCGCCTGCTGCGCCGCCGGGGTCGTGCACTCTGTAGTGGTTGGCGCCTCGTGCTCGGTCATAACCGATGTCGCATGCTCGGTCGTCGTCATGGTGGCGGGTTCCCTTCTTCCTTTGGGGCCGGCGTCTCTGCGGCGCTTCCGTTCCTTGCGCGTATGTGACTGCGCGTGCAAAGGCTCCATGTCGCTTGGCTTAGCGGTTTTCCGTAGAATTGTAAGGCGCGGTGTCCTTCCTTGCGGCCAAAATGCCCGATGCATCCGGAAAAAGAGGGATCGGACTACATCCGAGCCTGCTCGAAGTCAGAAGACAAACGTTGCGAGTCGCGGTATTGTCACAGAAAGCGCAGGTCAGCGATCTGGTCACGGTGATCGTGGGCCTGGCGGCTTCTCGCTGTCTCCGCGCCGATGGCGCTCGACATGCCTCAGGTGTAGTCCGATCCCCGGTTTTCTGGTGATATCGATCGATTTTGCTGCACGTGCGCGGGGCGCGAGTCGATTTTTTGCGTCGCGGCGCGAACCCTCATGCCCCTCAGCGTTATGTCCTGTCGATCTTGCCATGTCGCGGGCCGTCGGCCTTCTCCAGGGGCCTTCTCCAAGTGTCCTTTTATGTGGAGCGCGCCTGTGTCGGGGTGCACGAGCGCCGCGCAGACCGTACAATATTCCATTGCAACGAAGCGCGGGCGTGTCGCCCGACCAAAGACAACCGAGACGAACCAAGGAGTCGCCCATATGGAGAGGCCGAACGCCTGGAAGGCATATGACGAGCAAGACCTCGAGAGCCTCGAGGCCCTGAGCGCCGACTACACCGAGTTCATCAGCACCTGCAAGACCGAGCGCGAGTGCGCCGCGCGCGCCGTCGAGCTCGCCCGCCAGGCCGGCTACGAGAGCCTCGAGGAGCGCATCGCCGCGGGCGAGCCTCTCAGGGCGGGCGACAAGGTGTGGGCCTGCTGCGACGGCAAGACCGTCATGCTCGTGCACCTGGGCACCTGCCCGCTCGAGGAGGGCGTCAACATCATCGGGTCGCACATCGACTCGCCGCGCCTCGACATCAAGCAGAACCCTGCCTACGAGAGCAACGACATGGCCTACCTTGACACCCACTACTACGGTGGCATCAAGAAGTACCAGTGGGTGACCCTGCCGCTGGCCCTGCACGGCGTCGTCGCCATGAAGGACGGCAGCGTCAGGCAGGTGTGCATCGGCGAGGACGCCTCCGACCCGGTGTTCTGCGTCACCGACCTGCTCGTGCACCTCTCCGCCGAGCAGATGAAGAAGACCGCCCGCGAGGTCGTCGAGGGCGAGAACCTCGACGTGCTCGCCGCGGGCCGCCCGCTCGTGCTCAAGTCCGCCGACGACAAGGCCGCGCCCTCCGGCGACGCCGAGGCCAAGGGCAAGGACGCCGAGAAGGAGCCCGTCAAGGCCATGCTGCTCAAGATGCTGGCCGACCAGCTGGGCATCGAGGAGGAGGACCTGCTCTCCGCCGAGATCGAGGTCGTCCCCGCCGGCGCCGCTCGCGACCTGGGCTTTGACCGTTCGATGATCCTGGGCTACGGCCACGATGACCGCAGCTGCGCCTACACGAGCCTGCGCGCCCAGCTTGCCTGCGAGCAGCCCCAGCGCACGGCCGTGTGCATCCTGGTCGACAAGGAGGAGATCGGCTCGAAGGGCGCCACCGGCATGACCAGCCGCTTCTTCGAGAACACCATGGCCGAGGTGCTGGCCCTGGCCGGCGAGGGCGGCGACCTCAAGCTGCGTCGCTGCCTTGCCCGCTCGCGCATGCTCTCCAGCGACGTGTCGGCCGGCTACGACCCGCTGTACGCCTCGGTGTTCGAGCCGCGCAACTCCTCGTACCTGGGCCGCGGCCTTACGTTCAACAAGTTCACCGGCAGCGGCGGCAAGGGCGGCTCCAACGACGCCAACGCCGAGTACATCGCCTTCGTGCGCCGCGTCATGGACGACGCCCACGTTGCCTGGCAGACCGCCGAGCTCGGCCGCATCGACCAGGGTGGCGGCGGCACCATCGCCTTCATTCTGGCCGAGTACGGCATGCAGGTGATCGACTGCGGCATCCCGGTGCTCTCCATGCACGCGCCGTGGGAGGTCGTCAACAAGGCCGACGTCTACGAGGCGTACAAGGGCTATCGCGCCTTTCTCGCCACGGCCTAGGGTCGGCCGCGCCTCAGCCCCCTCGCCGCGGCCATGTCCGGCGAGGGGACGCAGCCTGCATCACCATCACTTCGGGACGGAAGGGATTCCATGCCTACCAACAAGCCAAAGGGAACCGAGGACCTCATCGGCAACGACGCGCTCACCTGGGCCTACATGCGCGACGTGGCGGAGCAGGTGTTCACGCCATATGGATACGCGCCCATCGAGGTGCCCATGTTCGAGCAGGCCGACGTCTTCGTCCACGGCATAGGGACCTCCACCGACGTGGTGCGCAAGGAGATGTTCACCGTCCTGTCGCCCGACGGCTACGCCAAGGTCTCGCAGGGCCGCGCCGCCGAGCTCAAGGCCGACCAGCGCCTCGCGCTGCGCCCTGAGGGCACGGCCGGCACCGTGCGCGCCGCCATCGAGCACAACCTGGTGCCGCAGGGCGCCGCGCCGGCCAAGCTGTGGTACGCGGGCTCGATGTTTCGCGCCGAGCGTCCCCAGAAGGGCCGCCTGCGCGAGTTCCACCAGATCGGCGTGGAGTGCCTGGGCGCGAGCGACCCGGCGGCGGACGCCGAGGTCATCATCATGTTCATGCGCTTCGTCGAGGCGCTGGGCATCGACGCGGCCAGCGTGCGCCTGCTGCTCAACTCCATGGGTGACGACGCCTGCCGCCCCGCCTACCGCGACGCGGTGAGCGCCTACATCAACGCGCACGCCGACGAGCTGTGCGAGGAGTGCCGCCGCCGCGCCGACACCAACCCGCTACGCGCGTTCGACTGCAAGAACGAGCACTGCCACGAGGTCATGGAGGGTGCGCCCAAGATCAGTGATGCCCTGTGCCCGGAGTGCCGCGAGCACTACCAGGCGGTCAAGGCCTACCTCGACGCCCAGGGCATCGCCTACATTGAGGACCCCCGTCTGGTGCGCGGGCTTGACTACTACACGCGCACGGTGTTCGAGGTCCAGGTCATCGACGGCTTGGGTTCGCAGAACGCCATCGGGGGCGGCGGCCGCTACGACAAGCTGTTCGAGACCGCCGGCGGCAAGCCGACCTGCGGCTTGGGCTTCGCCGCGGGCTTCGAGCGCCTCGTGCTCGCCATGCAGGCGTGCGGCGCGCCGCTGCCGCAGGCCATCTGCCCCGACGTCTACGTCGCCCTGGCCGACCCCTCCTGCGCCTCCCAGGCGTTTGCGCTGGTGCAGCAGCTGCGCGACTGCGGCTTCATCGTCGAGGCCGACCGCCAGGGCCGCTCGCTCAAGAGCCAGTTCAAGCAGGCCGACAAGTTCCAGGCCCCCGTGGTCGCCGTGATCGGCCCCGACGAGCTGGCCGCCGGCGGCGTGAAGCTGCGCGACATGGGCACCCATGACGAGCGCGTGGTGGCGCTCGACCAGGCGGCCGCCGAGCTCGCGGGCCTGCTGGGCCTGGAGGAGTCCGACGAGTGCGGCTGCGGCTGCGGCCACGAGCACGACGGTCAGCCCTGCGAGTGCGGCTGCGACCGCTAGGACGTCGCCGGTCCTCTGCTCGCGGATGGTCATTCTTTGCAGAGGCCCGCATCTGACAGGACAGCGTGTCAGATCACGCCCCGAATGGGTATGAGGGCGGAAAATTCGAGGTAGACTATCGGTGAGTGGCGATGCGCCGGCGCGAGGCAAGGTGCGCCGGCCCGCATCGCGCGCGAGCCGAGGATAGGAGGCGCCCATGTTCGAGAAGTTCACAGACGGCGCTCGCAAGGTCATGGTCCTTGCCCAGGAGGAGGCACGCAAGCTCGGCCAGATGTACGTGGGCACCGAGCACCTCCTGCTGGGCCTGATTCGCGAGGAGGACGGCATCGCCGCCCAGGCCCTGCGCAAGCTCGACGTCACCTATGAGGAGACGCTCGAGCAGGTCAAGCAGGTCGCGGACAAGCCGGACGAGCCGGCCCCCGGCGGGCACATACCCTATACGCCGCGCGCCAAGCGCGTGCTGGAGAGCGCCCTGCGCGAGACGCTGTCGGGCGGCCAGTCCTACATAGCAACCGAGCACCTGCTGCTCGGCATCCTGCGCGAGGGCAACGGCGTGGCCATGGAGGCTCTCACGCGCATGGGCGTCTCCACCGACGCCGTGCGCAACGCCATCAGCGAGCTCGCCCCCAAGCGCCCGCCCGCGCCGGTCGCCATGGGCGCGATGGGCCTGCCCTCGGGCGGTTTCGCGCCCAGCGGCGGCGAGGAGGACTCGGCGCTCAAGGAGTACGGCCGCGACCTCACCCAGCTCGCCCGCGAGGGCAGGCTCGACCCGGTGATCGGCCGCGACGACGAGACCGAGCGTGTCATGCAGATCCTGGCCCGCCGCACCAAGAACAATCCGCTGCTCATCGGCGACCCCGGCGTGGGCAAGACTGCCGTGGTCGAGGGACTGGCCGAGCGCATCGCCGCCGGCGAGGTGCCCGAGCTGCTGCACGGCCGCTCGGTGTGGACGCTCGACGTGGCTTCGCTGGTGGCCGGCGCCAAGTACCGCGGCGAGTTCGAGGAGCGCCTCAAGCGCGTGGTCGCCGAGGTGGCGGCCGACCCCACCATCATCCTGTTCATCGACGAGATGCACACCCTCATCGGCGCGGGCAGCGCCGAGGGGTCCCTGGACGCCGCCTCGATCCTCAAGCCCGCGCTGTCGCGTGGCGAGATCCAGGTCATCGGCGCCACCACGCTCGACGAGTATCGCAAGCACGTCGAGAAGGACTCGGCCTTCGCCCGCCGCTTCCAGACGGTGACGGTGGACGAGCCCACCCCCGAGGAGTCCATCGCCATCCTCGAGGGCCTGCGCCGTCGCTACGAGGAGCACCACCACGTCCGCTACAGCGACAAGACCGTTGAGGCGGCCGTGAGCCTGTCGGACCGCTACATCCAGGACCGCTTCCTGCCGGACAAGGCCATCGACCTGCTCGACGAGGCCGGCGCCGCCACGCGCATCCACGCCGTCCCGCGCCCCGAGGCCCTCGACGAGCTCGAGAGGCGCCTGGGCGAGGTCCAGGCCCAGCGCGAGGCCGCGGCGGCGTCCCAGAACTACGAGCAGGCCGCCTCGCTGCGCGATGAGGAGAAGCAGATCCAGGAGGGCATCGCCGCAGCCGAGCAGACGTGGCGCGAGGAGTCCCAGACTCGGGTGAGCGACGTCACGCCCGAGGACATCGCCGCCGTGGTGTCCCGCTCCACCGGCGTGCCCGTCGCAAACCTCACCGAGGCCGAGACCGACAAGCTCCTGCGCATGGAGGCCGTGCTCCACGAGCGCATCGTGGGGCAGGACGAGGCCGTCACCAAGGTGAGCCGTGCCATCCGCCGCTCGCGCGCGGGCCTGCGAGACCCGCGCCGCCCCGCCGGGTCGTTCGTGTTCCTCGGCCCCTCGGGCGTGGG
>CAWVLT010000078.1:0-18850 GCA_963930185.1 Coriobacteriia bacterium
GGCCCCTCCGGGGGAGCGTTCCCGAACTCACCGCCGCGTGCGGCGGTGAGTTCGGGAGGCGTAGCGCTGTGCTTGCAATTCAAACCAGGCAAATATCAGAGAAGCCATCCCCAAGCATGCGAACACGATGACACCTACACTGCTTGCGCGCGCAAGAAAGCCATCGTCAGGCACGGCGTTATCCTCAGCACCAAATGCAGCCATCTTTCTCCTTGCTCACGCCTCCAATCGGCCTCACTCCCGCACCGGCCCCTTGGCATAGATGCCCACCAGGGTCTGAAGCACGTCCACCATGTCCTCGAGCTCAAAGACGGCGATGAACTCCTTCACGCCGTGGGCGTTGTGGTAGCCGCACGAGATGTTTGCCATGGGCAAGCCGCGGAAGCACAGCTGGGCGCCGTCGGTACCGCCGCGCATCGGCTCGGTCCACATCGTGTAGCCGTGCTCGGCAAACGCCGCGCGCGCGTTGTCGATGAGGTGCATGTGTTGCGCGATGACCTCGGCCATGTTGAAGTAGGTGTCCTCGATGCGCACCGTCGCCACGGGCGACCCGTCAACGTGCGGGCCATACAGCCTGTTGACGTAGTCGGCCGCCTGGAGCATGAGCTGCTTCTTCTCCTCAAACTTGGCGCGGTCATGGTCGCGAATGATGTACTCGGAGCTGGCCTGCTCGCAACCACCGCGCTGCTCGCACAGGTGGATGAATCCCTCGTAGCCGTCGGTGTACTCGGGCTTTGCCTGCTGCGGCATGAGCTGGTTGTAGTGGCAGGCTATGTCGATGGCGTTGATCATGCGCCCCTTGGCCGTGCCCGTATGCACCGAGAAGCCCTTGAAGTCCACGTTCACCTGACAGGCGTTGAACGTCTCGTAGTTCATGACGCCGATGGGGCCGCCGTCAAGCGTGTAGCCAAAGGCCGCGCCGTAGTCGTCGAGGTCGAGGAGCTTGGCGCCGTGACCGATCTCCTCGTCGGGCACGAAGCTGATGGCCAGGCGGGGATGCGGGATGGACGGATCGGCCTGGATGCGCGCAAGCAGCGCCATGATCTCGGCGATGCCCGCCTTGTCGTCCGCCGACAGAAGCGTGGTACCGTCGGTCACGATGATCTGGCGACCAACCATATCGTTGAGCTCGGGGTTGACGCTCGGATCGGTGTAGACCTCCTTGCCATCGACCTCGCCCATGACCAGCCTGCCGCCCTGATAGTCCACGATGTGGGGCTTGATGCCACAGCCCGGCACGTCTGCCTGCGAGTCAACGTGCGCATTGAGCGCCAGGGTCGGCATGTGCTCGGCGCCGGCGCTTGCCGGGACGTGCGCCGTGACATAGGCGTGCTCGGTGGTCTTCACGTCCTGAGCACCCAGCTCGCGCAGCTCCTGCGCAAGCAGGTTGATCATGTCGAACTGGCAGGCGCTCGACGGCACCTGCGCCACGTTTGCCGGCACGCCCTGCGAGTCAACCTGCACGTAGCGCAAAAAGCGCTCCACCACATCGCTCACGTCACCCATGATGAGTCTCCCCTCGAACGCCCCGCGCGACGCTCGCGTCACGTCGGGGCCCGGATGTTTTTGCACGTAACAAGAATAACGATATGGAGGCACGCCGAACCCTCCGCGCGCCAAAAAACCGCCCTGATGGACAGGAATGACGGTTGTGAGGGACTTGGACAAGCCAAATGACCAACTAGAAGCCGGTTCCGGGCAATAACCTCAGTAGTTGATGAGCACCCTACGCCATGCTTGACGACAGACTCCCTCACAACCGAAAAGTTTGTCCATCGCAGGAGAATTTTGGCGCACGGGCCGAAAAACGCGGCCATCGTCACGTGGAAATTTAGGTGGTGACGCCCCTTTCCGATCCCCCGCATCAATCCTGCAGGCTCGTTGCGATAAAATGTTAGTTAGGCTAACTAATGGCTATTTCAAACCATGCCATCAGCCACGCCCGGATCACGAGCGACCAAGGAGACCGTCCCGCCGATGACCGCCATACCCGCTGCGAAATCGCAAGCAGCCACAGTCACAGCCACCGCCGCCTCGGCCTTCGGTCGTCCGGCGTCGGTTTCCTGCCTGGCGCCATCGGCCTCGTTCCATGTCGGCCCGAACCCGCAGGCGCGCAGCGACAGCGGGGGCACCGTGTCCACCACCGCCCCCGACGGCATGACCTCGTTCGAGAGTGCCTTCAACAACCTGCTTGTCTCAACCTTCCGTAGCATCGAGCGCTATGAAGAGTCCGTGCTCCGCGAGCAGAGTGGCATGAACATCACCATCGCCGAGGCTCACTTCATCGAGGCGGTCGCACGGGCACAGCGAGACAACCCAGAAGGCGTCACGGTCACTCTAGCAGCGGAAACGCTGGGAGTAAGCCCGCCCACCGCCACCGCGGCGGTCAACAGGCTCGTCGCGAAGGGGCTCATCGAGAAGACGCGCGGTAAAAAAGATGCCCGCGTTGTCAATTTGAGCCTCACGCGAGAGGGGGAAAAGGCGTATCGTCTTCATGCCGTCTTTCATCAGCAGCTGGCGCACGCGCTGCTGCACGACCTGTCGGCGCAGGAGTGCGACGCGCTGGTGAGCGGCATCCGTAAGGTACAGGCGTTCTTCTCCACATCGACCGACCAGGCCGGCGCGGGGCAGACCCAGACGCACCAGGAGGTATAGAGCACATGTCGTTCCACGTGATGGGCACGGGCAGCGCGCTTCCCGCCCGACAGGTAACCAACGACGAGCTGTCGGAGTTCCTTGACACCAACGACGCCTGGATCACCGAGCGCACCGGCATCAAGTCGCGCCCCATCTGCACCACCGAGACGCTCGATGACCTCTCGACACAGGCCGCTCGTCGGGCCATGGAAAGCGCCGGGGTCACCCCCGAGGAGCTCGACTACATCATCTGCACCACCGTCTCGGCGGAGCGCACCACCCCCGCGCAGGCCTGCGTGATCCAGCAGGCCCTGGGCGCGACGTGCCCCGCGTTCGACCTGAACGCCGCCTGTGCCGCCTTCGTCTTTGCCCTTGACGTGGCGGACGGCCTGTTCGTGCGCGGGCGAGCCGAGCGCATCCTGGTGGTGTCCGCGGAGATGATGTCGCGCACCTGCGACTGGACCGACCGCGCCACCTGCGTGCTGTTCGGCGACGGCGCGGCGGCGGCGGTGCTGGGCCAGGGCGGCGAGAGCCCCCTGTACACCCACCTCACCACCGAGGGCAACAGAGACGCCATCAACATCCCCACCCCCGCCGGCAACTGCCCCTTCAGCCAGCTTGACTACAGCGGCCCGGAGCACAGCCCCTACCTGCACATGCGCGGGCGCGAGGTCTTCAAGTTCGCGGTGACCTCCATCGTCGCGGAGATACATCGGATGTGCGAGGAGTGCGGCGTCGAGCTGTCCGACATCGACCACTTCGTGTTCCACCAGGCAAACAAGCGCATCCTTGACGCCGCAGTGGAGCGCCTGGGGATCGAGCCGGCCCGCGTGGTGTACACCATAGCCCAGACCGCCAACGTGTCGAGCGCCTGCATCCCGCTATCGCTTGACACCCTCGCCCGCAACGGCGAGCTCAAGGAAGGCGACTTGGTCGCGCTCTCCGGCTTCGGCGCGGGCCTGGTGACCGGGACTACGCTGCTGCGCTGGCAGCCCCGGCTGTAGCGACGCGCGCGGCATGCGCGGAAATGCGCAGAACGTATGCGCACCGGATGAAAGTACGTGCCGACGGGCACTTACTGATACATTAGATGGTTTGCTAGTGCACGTGTGTTTTGGACGGCCCAACCGGGCCCAGGACGAGGAGGAAACAAATGGCAGAGAGCACGTTCGAGCGCGTCGTGAAGGTCCTCAAGGAGCAGGACGGCCTTGAGAACGTGGAGTTCACCCCCGAGATGACCCTCGAGGAGGCCGGCCTTGACAGCCTGGCCACCGTCGAGGCCGTCATGGCCTGCGAGGAGGAGTTCGGCATCGAGATCGATCCCGAGTCCAACCCCAAGACCGTCGGCGAGTTCGTCGAGCTTGTCGAGAGCACCCTGGCCGGCAACTAGGCGCCCCTGCCCGCCCGCGGGTGGTCGCGTGACGTCCGGTGGCGCAACCGCACCTGCGGGAAGGCGCCTCGCGACACCGCGGCCGCCCGCGGGTGGGCGCATCCATGATCTCGCAACAACGACGGTCGGCGTGCCGAGCATGGCGCGTCGGCCGAACGGCTAACCAAGGAGCACGCATGATCCGAACCCCCCTGTGCGACCTCATCGGCATCGAGCACCCCATCTTTCAGGGTGGCATGGCCTGGATCGCAGACGCAAGCCTCGCCTCGGCGGTGTCCGAGGCCGGCGGCCTGGGCATCATCGCAGCGATGAACGCAAACGCCGAGTGGCTGCGCGACCAGATTCACGAGCTGCGCGCCAAGACCGACAAGCCCTTTGGCGTGAACATCATGCTCATGAGCCCGCATGCCGACGAGGTGGCCCAGGTGGTCATCGACGAGCACGTGCCCGTGGTGGTGACCGGCGCCGGCAACCCCACCAAGTACATGGCTGCCTGGAAGCAGGCCGGCATCAAGGTCGTCCCCGTCGTCGCCTCGGTCTCCATGGCCAAGCTCGTCGCGCGCCTCGGCGCCACGGCGGTCGTCGCCGAGGGCGGCGAGTCCGGCGGGCACGTGGGCGACCTCACCACGATGGCGCTGGTCCCCCAGATCGTCGACGCCGTGGACATCCCCGTGCTCGCAGCCGGCGGCATCGCCGACGGGCGGCAGGTCGCCGCCGCCTTCATGCTGGGCGCCCAGGGTGTCCAGGTGGGCACGCGCTTCCTCGTCGCCGACGAGTGCACCGTGAGCCCCGTCTACAAGGAGAAGGTCCTCAAGGCAAAGGACATCTCCACCATCGTGACCGGCCGTCGCACGGGCCATCCCGTCCGCGCGCTCAAGACGCCGTTCACCCTGAACTACGCCAAGCTCGAGGCCACCGCCCAGACCGACGAGGAGCTGCACGGCACCTCGGCCGGCGCGCTTCGCAAGGCGGCCAAGGAGGGCGACTCCGACAACGGCTACTTCATGGCAGGCCAGGTCGCTGGCATGGTAACCAAGGAGGAGCCCGCCGCCGCCATCGTCGAGGACCTGATGAGCGGCGCCGAGCAGGTGCTGAAGGGGGCCGGCCAGTGGATTCGCTAACCGCCGAGCAGTCGCGTCCCGCAGCGGGGTGCCGCGAGGGCGCCCTGCCCAACGTCGCGTTCGTCTTCGCCGGCCAGGGCGCGCAACACCCCGGCATGGGGGCCGAGCTGGCAGCGAGCGAGCCGGCGGCGCGGGCAGTCTTTGACGCCTGCGACTCGGTGCGCCCGGGCACGAGCCGGCTGTGCTTCGAGGGCACGGCCGAGGAGCTCAAGCTCACCGCCAACACCCAGCCCTGCATGTATGCGATGGATCTGGCCTGCGCCCGCGCGCTTGAGGCCCGCGGCGTGCGCCCGGCCTGCGTGGCGGGCTTCTCCCTGGGCGAGCTGGCGGCGCTGGCGTTTGCCGGCGCATTCGACGACGCGCAGGGCTTTTCGGTCGTCTGCGAGCGCGCCCGCCTCATGGACGCCGCCTGCCAGGCAAACCCCGGCAGCATGCTCGCCGTGCTCAAGCTCGCCCCCGAGAAGGTCGAGGAGCTCGCCGCCCAGGCGGGCGAGGCCTGGCCCGTGAACTACAACAGCCCGGCGCAAACCGTCGTGGCCGGCGCACAGGAGTCCATCGACCGGCTCGCCGCGCTGGTGCGCGAGGCCGGCGGCCGCGCAATGCCGCTGGCTGTCTCCGGGGCCTTCCACAGCCCGTACATGCAAAGCGCAAGCGACGGCATGCGCGAGGTGCTGGCCGAACACGCCCCGACCACCCCTGCCCTGCAGGTGTGGGCCAATGCGACCGCCCTGCCCTACCCCGACGACCCCGAGCAGATCTGCGACCTGCTCGCACGCCAGGTCGCGCACCCCGTGCTGTGGACGCGCACGCTCGAGGCGATGGCCGCGCAGGGCGTGGACACCTTCGTCGAGGTGGGACCCGGAAAGGTCCTGACCGGCCTGGTGAAGCGCACCCTGCCCGACGCACGCGCCCTGAGCTGCGAGACGCCGCAGGACCTCGAAAGCGTGCTCGAGGCGCTGGGGCTGGCCGGCAGCGATACCCCGAAAGAGGCCGAGTAGGCACGCAGGACGGGCACGTCCCGAGCAACGACACCACCCCCTGAGGACACAGGGCCCGATCAGAAGACCGAGCGAGGAGGCTTTCGCATGAGCGAACAGAGCGAGACGAAGCGGCGCCTTGCCGTGGTGACCGGAGGATCCCGCGGGATCGGCCGGGCAATCGCGGAGAAGCTCGCGGCCGACGGCTGCGACCTGGCGCTTGTGTACGCAGGCAACGAGCAGGCTGCGCAACAGACGGCCCAGGCCGTCGAGGCGCTGGGCGCCGCCGTGCGCACCTACCAGTGCAACGTGGGCGACGCCGAGCAGTCCGCCGCCGTCTGCAAGCAGATCGTCACCGACATGGGCCCCGTGAGCATCCTGGTGAACAACGCCGGTATCGTGCGCGACGGCCTGCTCATGCGCATGAGCGAGGATGACTTCGACGCCGTGATCGACGTCAACCTCAAGGGCGCCTTCCACATGATCAAAGGCCTCTCGCGCAGCCTGATGCGCGCCGAGGCGGGTCGCATCGTGAACGTGACGTCGGTCGTGGGCATCATGGGCAACGCCGGGCAGGCCAACTACGCCTCGTCGAAGGCCGGCCTCATCGGCCTCACCAAGTCGGTTGCCCGCGAGTTCGCCAAGCGCGGCGTGACGTGCAACGCGGTGGCTCCCGGATTCATCGAGACCGCGATGACCGCGCAGCTCTCCGACGAAGTCCGCGCGCACTACGACGAGCAGATCCCCCTGGGTCGCATGGGTGACGCCCGTGACGTCGCCGCCGTGGTGGCGTTCCTCGCCAGCGAGCAGGCCGGGTACGTGACCGGCGAGGTCATCCGCGTCGACGGCGGGCTTCGCATGTAGCAGGGCCCCGGGCCCTTAGGACATTGGAGAAAATGGATGGAACGTAGAGTAGTCATAACCGGCCTGGGCGCCGTGTCCCCAGTGGGGCTCACCGCCGCCGAGTCGTGGGAGTCGCTCAAGGCGGGCGTCTCGGGCATCGGCCTGATCACGCACTTCGACACCACCGACTTCAAGGTGAAGGTTGCCGCCGAGCTCAAGGGCTTCGACCCGCTCGCCTACCTCAGCAAGCAGGAGGCGCGCCACGCCGACCGCAACGTCCAGTACGCCATCGCCGCGGCCGACCAGGCCGTGGCCGACGCCGGCCTTGTGATCCCCGGCTCCCACGCCCCCGCGGCGCAGGGCGTCGAGGGCGAGCAGGGGCAGGACGCCAGCCAGGCACCCGAGCCCAACATCGAGGCCGAGCGGCTGGGCGTGTACGTGGGCTCGGGCATCGGCGGCTTCGAGACCATGAGCGACCAGATCATCAAGTTCCACGAGGGCGGCCCGCGCAAGGTCTCCCCCTTCATGATCCCCATGATGATCGCCAACATGGCCTCGGGCATGGTGTCGATCCGCCATCACGCCCTGGGCCCCACCCTGCCGGTCGTCACCGCCTGCGCGACATCCTCGCACACGGTGGGCGAGGCGTTCCACGCCATCAAGGTGGGCGTGGCCGACGCCATCCTGGCCGGCGGCACCGAGGCGAGCGTGCTGCCCGTCTCCGTGGCCGCGTTCACCAGCTGCATGGCGCTCTCGAAGAACCCCGACCCCGCCACGGCATGCCGCCCCTTCGACGCCAACCGCGACGGCTTCGTCATGGGCGAGGGCGCCGTCGTGCTCGTGCTCGAGGAGCTCGAGCACGCACGCGAGCGCGGCGCCAAGATCTACGCCGAGGTCGTGGGCTACGGCAACACCGCCGACGCCTCCCACATGACCTCGCCCGACCCCAACGCCGACGGCATCGCGCGCGCCGTGAGGATCGCCGTCGAGGAGGGCGGCGTCGACCCCGCCGAGGGCCTGTATATCAACGCGCACGGCACCTCGACCAAGCTCAACGACGCCAGCGAGACCAAGGGCTTCAAGCTCGCCCTGGGCGAGCAGGCCGCCCGCAGCGCCCACATCTCGTCCACCAAGTCGATGACCGGCCACATGCTGGGCGCCACCGGCGCCATGGAGGCGATGGTCTGCGCGCTGGCCCTGCACGAGGGCGTCATCCCGCCCACCCTGGGCCTGACCGAGCCCGACCCGGAGTGCGACCTGGACTACACCCCCGGCACCGCCCGCCCCTTCGACGGGCGCTGGGCGCTGTCGACCTCACTGGGATTCGGCGGCCACAACGCCGCACTGACGTTCAAGAAGTACGAGGAGGCATAAGAGATGGACCTCGAGACCCTGCGCGGCATCGCCGAGATCATGAGCGAGCACGACCTGTCCCACATCAAGATGGACGGCAAGGACGGTAAGATCGAGATCGACCGCGCCTGCGCCGCGCCCGTGCCGCTGGCCAGCGCGCTCAACACGGTTCTGACAGGCATGCCGGCCGCTCCTGTCGCCGCCGTCGCCCCCGCCGCACCCGCGGCACCCGCTGCGGCCCCCGCCCCCGAGGCGCCGGCCCCCGCGCCTGCCGCCGCGCCCATCGCCGATGACACCACCGACGTGAACGCCCCCATGGTCGGCGTGTTCTACGCCGCCCCCGCGCCGGGCGCCGATCCCTTCGTCACCGTGGGGTCCAAGGTGAAGAAGGGCGACACCCTGTGCATCGTCGAGGCAATGAAGTGCATGAACGAGATCGCCGCCGAGTGCGACGGCGTGGTCGTGGACATCTGCGTCTCCGACGGCGAGCTGGTGGAGTACGGCCGCTGCCTCATGAAGATCTCCCAGTAGCCGCACCCGCCAAGACGACGGCACCCGACGAGACGAAAGGCACGTCCATGGACAGAGAGCAGATCAAGACCATCCTCCCCCACCGCGAGCCCATGCTGCTGCTTGACGAGGCGACGCTGGTGGACGGAGAGGTGCTGGAGGCGCACGGCGCCTATCACGTGCGCGGCGACGAGTTCTTCCTGCAGGGGCACTTCCCCGGCAACCCCGTGGTCCCCGGCGTAATCCTGTGCGAGATGCTCGCGCAGAACTGCTGCGTGCTGCTGGCGGACGACCCCCAGCTCAAGGGGGCCACGCCCTACTACACGAGCCTGGACAAGGTGCGCTTCAAGCACCCGGTGCATCCCGGCGACACCGTCGAGCTCGTCTGTTCCATCACCAAGGCGCGCGGGCCGTTTCGCTTCGCGAAGGGCTGCGCCAAGGTGGGCGACGAGCTGTGCGTGAGCGCCGAGTTCTCGTTTGCCCTCGTCAAGCCCCAGGCCGAGGCGTAACCGGGGCGTAAGGTTTCCGACAGCGCGGCAGGTCCCAGCGCAGCGCGGGGCACGGCCCGATGGCGGCCGTGCCCTTTCGACTACCCGAAAGTGTGTGCCTATGTTCTCCAAAATCCTCATCGCCAACCGCGGCGAGATCGCCGTCCGCGTGATACGCGCCTGCAAGGAGATGGGCGTGCAGACCGCGGCGGTGTTCTCCACCGCCGACCGCGATGCCCTGCATGTGGCCCTTGCAGACGAGAGCTACTGCATCGGCGGGCCGCGCGCCCAGGACAGCTACCTCAACCAGGACGCGATCCTCACCGTGGCCGTCGAGTCAGGCTGCTCGGCCATCCACCCCGGCTACGGCTTTCTCGCGGAGAACGCCGACTTCGCCCGCGCCGTGCGCGAGTGCGGCCTGGTGTTCATCGGCCCCTCCCCCGAGGTCATTTCCCAGATGGGCAACAAGGACCTGGCACGGCGGGTGGCCCGCGCGGCCGGGGCTCCGCTGGTGGAGGGGTGTGACCTGCTCTCCTCCCCCGAGCAGGCCGCCTCGGAGGCGCAGCGCATCGGCTGCCCCGTGCTCATCAAGGCCCGGGCCGGCGGCGGCGGGCGCGGCATCAGGCGCGTCGACAGCCCCCAGGACGCGGCGGCTGCCTACCAGGAGGCCTATCAGGAGGCGCAGGCCGCCTTCGGCGACGGTGCGTGCTACATGGAGAAGTTCCTCCAGGACGTCCATCACGTGGAGGTGCAGCTGCTGTGCGACTCGCACGGCAACGTCCTGACCCTGGGCGAGCGCGAGTGCTCGGTGCAGCGCCGCAACCAGAAGCTGCTGGAGGAGAGCCCCTGCGAGTGCCTGCCCGACGAGGTGCGCCAGAGCATGTTCGCCTCGGCGCGCGCCATCGCACGCGCGGTGGGCTACACGGGCGCGGGCACCATCGAGTTCCTCTACACCGACGCGGGCGAATACTACTTCATGGAGATGAACACCCGCCTGCAGGTGGAGCACCCCGTCACCGAGATGGTCACCGGCATCGACATGGTCAAGTGGCAGTTGCGCGTGGCCGCCGGGGCCGAGCTGCCCTTCGCGCAGGACGAGATCCAGACGCGCGGGCACGCCATCGAGTGCCGCATCAACGCCGAGACGCGCGACGGCGTGCCCAGCTGCGGCAAGGTGACCATGCTGCACGTCCCCAACGGCCCGTGGGTGCGCTTTGACTCGGCCCTGTACCAGGGCATGAACGTGCCGCCCTTCTACGACTCGATGCTCGGCAAGCTCATCGTGCACGCCGGCACGCGCGAGGAGGCCATCCGCAAGATGCGCTCGGCCTTGGGCGAGCTCGCCATCGAGGGCGTCGCGGACAACTCCGAGCTGCAGCTCGACATCCTGAACAACCCCGAGTTCACCTCGGGCGTCTACCACACCAACCTCATGAGCCACATCATGGAAGGGGGCCACTGATGGACATGTTCGCCAAGCTCACCAAGAAGAGCCGCAACACCCTCGAGAGCCCTATCACCGACGTGCCCGTCGAGGTGGCCGAGCGCCGCCTGTACGTGAAGTGCCCGGGCTGCCATCGCATCGTCGACGTCGAGGAGATGTCCAACAACCTGGACGTCTGCCCCAAGTGCGGCCACCACATGCGCCTCACCGCGCGCCGCCGCCTGGAGATCACCGCCGACGAGGGAAGCTTCACGGAGTGGGACGCCGACATGTCGTCGGTGGACTTCCTGCACTTCCCCAGCTATGAGGGCAAGCTCGCCAAGGCGCGCGAGAAGAGCGGCGAGAAGGAGGCCGTCATCTGCGGCCGTGCCAAGATAGGCGGCATCGACTGCGCCCTGTTCGTCATGAGCGGCGACTTCATGATGGGCTCCATGGGCTCGGTCGTGGGCGAGAAGATCACCCGCACGTTCGAGCGCGCAGGAGAGCTGGGGCTGCCCGTCGTGGGCTTCACCGTCTCGGGCGGCGCCCGCATGCAGGAGGGCACCACCTCGCTCATGCAGATGGCCAAGGTGTCCTCGGCCGTGCGCCGCTTCTCCGACAACGGCGGCCTGTACGTGTGCGTGCTGACCGACCCCACCTCCGGCGGCGTCACGGCGAGCTTCGCCATGCTCGGCGACGTGACCCTGGCCGAGCCGGGGGCTCTCGTGGCCTTCGCCGGCCCGCGCGTCATCGAGCAGACCATCCACCGCAAGCTGCCCGCCGGCTTCCAGAGCGCCGAGTTCCAGCTCGAGCACGGCTTCGTCGACCAGATCGTGGCGCGCCCCCAGCTGCGCGACTACGTGGCGCGCCTGCTGGCCCTGCATGCACCGACGGCGACGGCCGCACCCGCGCAGACCGGTGCACCTTGCACCTGCGGCGAGGCGTCCGCGGCGACCCGGCCCGCAGACGAGGCCAACAACCCCGAGGCCACGTCCGCAAGCACCCAGGCAGACGCCTGCGCCCAAGCCGCCGCGGACGCGCAGGCCGGCGGCGACGCCCCCAGCGCCTATGATCGCGTGCGCAACGCCCGCAGCGTCAAGCGCCCCACGGCCCTCACGCTCATCGACAAGGTGTTCGACGAGTTCGTCGAGCTGCACGGCGACCGCCGCTTCGCCGACGACGGCGCCGTGGTGGGCGGCATCGCCCGGCTTGGCTCGCAGGTCGTCACCGTCATCGGCACCGAGCGCGGCACCTCCACCAAGGACCGCGTCGCGCGCAACTTTGGCTCCGCCCACCCCGAGGGGTACCGCAAGGCCCTGCGCCTCATGCAGCAGGCCGAGAAGTTCGGCCGCCCGGTGATCTGCCTCATCGACACCTCGGGCGCCTATTGCGGCATCGAGGCGGAGGAGCGCGGCCAGGGCCTGGCCATCGCCGAGAACCTCGCCGAGATGGCCGGCCTCACCGTGCCCATCGTCAGCATCGTCATCGGCGAGGGCGGAAGCGGCGGCGCGCTGGGCCTGGGCATGGGCAACCGCGTGTGGATGCTCGAGAACGCCGTGTACTCGGTCATCAGCCCCGAGGGCTGCGCCTCGATCCTCTACAAGGACAGCGCCAAGGCGGCCGAGGCGGCGCAGGCGCTGGGCCTCACCGCCCACGACCTGCTGCGCCTGGGCATCATCGACCGCATCGTGGAGGAGCACGACGGCGACGTGGACGCCCTTGCCGCCGACCTTACGCATGGCCTATCCGACACGCTCGGCGAGCTCGGGCGCATGAGCGGCCCCGAGCTGGTCGAGCAGCGCTACGAGCGCTTCCGCTCGATTGGGGTGACCACGACATGCTAGCAATCGTCGCCGACTCCACCGCCATGCTCACGCGCGCCGAGGCCACCGAGCTCGGCGTGACCCTGGTGAACAACACCTACGTGCTCGACGGCGCGCCGCGCGAGGAGTCCTTCATGGACGAGAACGGCGACTACGACGCCGCCCTGCGCGCCGGACGCATCACCGACACGCATGCCGCCACCGTCGCGGCGTTCCGCTCCGCCTTCGAGGGCCCCGTGTCCGCCGGATGCAACGTGCTGTGCGTTACGCTCTCCTCGCGCCTCGCCAGCACCTACCGCAACGCCTGCAAGGCGGCCGACGAGCTGCGGCCCACCCTGAGCGCCGAGGGCCCGCGCATCGCCGTGCTCGACTCGCTCAGCGGCTTCTCGAGCATCGAGTACCTCGTGCGCCGCGCGCGCGATCTCGACCGCGCAGGCGCCACCTTCGAGCGGATCGTCGACGATCTGGTTGACGTGCGCCTGAGGCAGGGCATCTGCTTCTCGGTGCTCTCCGTCGAGCCGCTGCGCTCGGCAGGCAGGCTCTCCATGCTCCCCCAGTCGGTCAGCACCACAATCAACCGCCTGCCCGTGCTCACGATCCGCGACGGCGCCATCGCCTGCGCCGCCGTGGCGCGCGGCACCGACGTGGCCGCCCACGAGATGGTCAAGCAGGTGCCTGCCGGCGCCGACGACCTGACGCTTGCGCACTACGGTGCCCGCGGGCCTCTGGTGGTCGAGCTGCTCCGCGCGACGCGCGAGGCGTTCCCGCAGGCTCGCATCCGCGTGAAGGACGGCGGCCCCGTGCTCTCGTGCAACCTGGGTGCCGGCGCGGCGTCGATATCCTGGGCTCCCGTGCCAACGGAGAGCCAGGCAGAGTAGCGACCGCCATCCCCGAGCAATCGCATGGTCCGCGGCCCAGTCGCCCCGCCGGCTGGGCCGCGGCATATCCCGCCCTTGTGGCAATACCCCAACCCTCAGCGAAAGGACATCCCATGGAAGCACCAGACGCCTCAGCGGCAAGCACGCACCTCGGGTTCATCGGGTTTGGCAACATGGCCCAGGCGCTGGCCCAGGGCCTCGTGGCCTTCGGGGCGCTTCCGGCCGACCACATCTGCGCCTGCGCGCGCAACTGGGACAAGCTGTGCGCCAACGCCGCGCGAATCGGCGTGACGGCCTGCCGCAGTGCCAGCGAGGTGGTCGAGGCGTCCGACGTCGTGGTCATCGCCGTCAAGCCCTATCAGGTGGCCGACGTGGTGGCGCCCATCCGAGAGGCCCTTGCGGGCAAGGTCGTGGTCTCGGTCGCCGCCGGCATGCCGTTTTCTGCCTACGAGGGCATCCTCGCGCCGGGCACCCACCACATGAGCTGCGTGCCCAACACCCCGGTCAGCGTGGGCAAGGGAGTCTTTGTGTGCGAGGCGACAGACTCGCTCACCAGCGAGGAGCGCGCCCTGGTGGACGAGATCTTCTCCCACGTGGGCATCGTGGAGCGCATCGACACCGCACACATGGGCGTGGCGGGCACCGTGGCAGGCTGCGGTCCCGCATGGGTGTGCATGCTCATCGAGGCACTGGGCGACGCCGGCGTGAAGCACGGCCTCACCCGCACCCAGGCCTACCGCCTCGCCGGCCAGATGGTTGCGGGCACCGGCGAGATGCTTGTCGCAAGCGGCGAGCACCCCGCGGCGCTCAAGGACGCCGTCTGCTCGCCCGGCGGCACCACCATCAGGGGCGTGGCCGCACTGGAGCGCGCGGGTCTGCGTGCCGCCCTCATCGACGCCGTGGACGCGGTGGAGGGCAACTAGCGCATCCGCCAGCAAAGCACGCCCGCCCGCAAGCAACCTGGGGCGCGCACGACAGGGCCCGGCGAGAGGCCCCTTCGTGCGCGCCCCTTTGTGTAGCTACGGGCACGTCGAACTACGGCAGCACCAGGTCGGTGCCCGCGGCGGCATAGTCGTCAAGCGCAACCGAGCGCAGCGTGGGGTCATCGTAGGTCGACCAGTAGTAGCGCCGCGTGCGCGTGGAGTAGCCGCCCGTGTAGACGGTCTTCTCGAAGCTGCCGTCTGCCATGCGCGCCATGCCCTCGACCATGGCGACGCTGGAAAGCGCCCTGAACAGGCGGGTGACGTTCTCTTCCTCCGTGTCCTTCTGCGGGTAGTTCGCGTTGACGAACGCCGCCTTGACGAAGCGCGAGGGCGGGTAGGCGTCACCGGGGATCCCCCGCGTGCCGGCGCCGGCACCGAAGGGCGCAAGCGTCGCCCTGCCCCAGGTGGCGGGAGCGGGGTCGTCGACCGTCGCGGTGATGTAGTTGCGCAGGTTCTCCAGGTGCCAGTCAAAGCCCGGCTGGTTGGTGAGCACGTCCACGTCGTCATGGAACACGCGCATGCCGTCGGTCCGGCACTCGAGCACGATGCTGCGCCGGGCGTCGCCGATGAACCAGTGGAGGTTGGCGACGCCGAGGCCCTCGCCCGCGGACTTGGCCACCACGCACACCTTCTCCAGCGCCTGCTCGACCTCGTCGACGCTCGCGAACCTGCTGGCGACCCACAGGGGCAGCTCGTAGGCGGCCACGTTCGTGCGTCCGTCGACCGGCTCGGGTGCATAGCTGGCGAGATGTGGGAAGTTGAGGCCTGCGACCGCCAGGCCGTCCTCGTTGGCGCAGTCGAAGTACAGGGGCAGCCCCTCCCCCACCACGCCCATGCCCACGATCGCCCGCGGCGAGGCGCTTGGCTCGTCAAACGCCCAGCGGATCACATGCCCGCGCGGCACCACGATGGGTCGCTCGCCGTAGGAGCACTCCCAGTCGAGGTTGCGCCCGAAGTACATATTGCCCGCAGCGTCGCTGAACCTGATACCCGTGCACATGGCCTGTCTCCCGTCTTCGCATTGATCTGACTGCCGACGCCGCACGTCTGGCGCGTTGCGTCAGGCGTGCCGGCGCCGCGTGGCGTGCGCCGTCGGCGGCATACGTCACCCATCTTCTTCCCGATGCGGCCTGCTGAGTTGCAAATCCTATCATTCCTCTAGAAAACGTCAGACCTCCCGCAGCCAGTCCCCCACCCTCACGCCGCCCCGCCCCTCCTCAACACCAGGCAGAACCCTGCGGCCGAGCCAACGAGCAAGAACGGCCACGCCCTGCCGAAGACCCACTCGAACGCATGGAGCATGGTGCCGACGACCGCCGTCTCGGGATCGCCGTAGTCCCACGTCTGATACGGGCTTCCCATCGCAAGCAGACACGCGAGGGTCAGCAGCGTCACCACGAAGATCGCCGCAAAGAGGCCGAGCAGCACCTTGCGACGCGTCATGCGCCTGCGTGCGAGCTGCAGGTTGATCACCTCGAGCTTCTCGGCTATGGAGCGCAGGTCATCCGCCTTTGGCTCCGAGACGGTCTCCCCCAGTAAGACGCTCACAGATGTCCCCAGCGCCTCCGACAGGGACACCAGCGCATCAGCGTCGGGAACCGACAGTCCGCGCTCCCACTTCGAGACCGTCTGCCGCACCACGTTCAGCTTGGCGGCAAGTTCGTCTTGGGATAGGCCTTTTGACTCTCGTATCGCCTTGATGTTCTCGCTTAGCATCGGGGTCTCCTTTTCCGGTTCGCCTTCGCCCAACGACTCCGATTATCACCGCCACCCGGCCGTTGCAACAAGCAACGCGCGGTAACATGCCACCTACAGGGAGTCAAAGCCCAACCAAAAGGCACCCAAGCAAGGATGGCACAAGAAGACGCAATGGTTGTAGGCGGCTGTCAACGTCCCCAGCGCTTCCTCATCAACAGAGGGCTTGTAACTTGCGTTTGAGCCAATCTGCAGTCAAGGCATCAAACGTCATGCAGATAAAACTAGAGCGTATCCGCTCTCACGGACACGCCCTTACAAAACCCGGAGGTTTTTTTCATCTATCGCTATTCTGCTCGCTTTGGAGCCCAGATGTCAATGGGCCGCATGATGAAGTTGGAAATGATACCTGCTTTCGGATAGATCACACGCGATAATCGGGAGGGTATAAGAAGGTCATAATAGGACGTAAGTCCCGTCGTAAGGAGACGCATGAGAACCCGCCCGCTCGTCGCCGCCATGCTCGCGGTCGCCATCTCGCTATCACTTACAGGCTGTTTCGGCCTGCCTGGCCCAGATGAACTCGCCGAAAAGACGGAAGGCTTCGCGTCCCAGGTGCAGGAGCTCGCCGAGACGCTCTCGGACGTCGAGTGGGGCAAGATCTCCCGCCTCGTCGTGAGAGACGCCGCGACCGGTGAGATCGTGCGCGAGGTGACCGACCAAGCCGAGATCGAGCGGGCCTTCGAGCCGCTCACAAGGGAAAATGGCCTTGCTTCCGCTCCCGATGAGCCTGCCGAATATGCCTTTGAGCTGTGGCAGCCCCAGACGCAGAAACTCGGGCAGGATGCGGCCGACCTCGGCGAGGTCAAGGTGCTCGAGGTCACCACCTACAAGGGATCGCCCGTCGTGACGCTCGAGGTGAGCCCCATCGGTCTCAGGCTTCACCTCACGTCTCAGGCCACCGCCGACTCGCTGCGTGCGCTCGTAGGGTAGCCGGACAAGCGGCGTCTAGCCACCACTCCCCCTCGCCCCCCTCGTGCCCCCGGACACACCGGAGCGCGAGGGTAGCAGGCAAGGCCTACTCCCCCGCGATCTCACACCGCACGCGCTTGGGCAGCTTGGCAAGGACAAGCTCATAGCTCATGTCACAGAGGTCGAGCACCAGCTCCTCCGGCAGGTCGGCGTCAAGATCGATCGAGATCCACGTGCGACCGTCGGAGTAGTAGCCAGGCAGGACCGCGCTCGGGTGCTCGGCGCGCAGCTCGAGGATGCGGTCGGGATCGCACTTGAGCGACAGCAGGTGGCGGCCGGCGTAGGGCGCCTTGGCGTCGGGCGATGCCACGAACTCGCAGGCGAACTGCCTGCCGCCTACCCAATACACCATCCAGCCCCACTTCTCGTGGAGTGCCTTCGTGGCGCCAGGGTGCGAGAGCAGACGGACGTCTAAGCAGGAGAAGTCCATGGCGTGCCTCCTTTGGTCGGGCTCACGCCCTCGATTATACCGAGCATGCCGCCGACCCCGACTCACCCATGGGATAATGGGAGCGATCGGAACCCGGATGAGAGGAGCGCCCATGCCCGTCAACGCCCACCAAGAGAAGCTCGCCGAGGAGCGGTGGTGCTGCGCGCGCTTCGGGGAGCCGCATGCTGCGTACATGGGACGCGTGCGGCGCTACCTGTGAGCGGGCTACTACCCCCGTATGCCATCCGGAAACGCCCGTACTTCGAAAAGGACGCCCTCTGCAACGCCGGGGATAGTCGCCTCGAGCAAGGCGTCGAAACCATAGGTCACCGCGAGGTCCACGGATGCCCTCGGACGCGAAGGCGCCCTGCGGGAGACTTCCACGAGGCGCCAGATGGCCCTATGAGACCAAGCCAATGTCACGCCTACCCCCTGCGGCTCCGCCGCCCAATTGCCCAGAACGCGAGTAGCGAGACCGCGCCGCCCGCGACGGCGATCCACCCGCGGGGCGAGCCGAGGCCGCCCGTCGCCGCGCCGAGGGCAATCGCACCCACGACCCAGAGCGCCGGCAGGATGCCGGCCGCCCACACGGGGCGAGCGTGGCGGCCCAGCATCTGCGCCGCCGCCAATGCGACAATGACGCCGACGGTTGCCGCAAGCCCAACAAACTCCCTCGCGTCAAGCAGCAGGCTGCCCAGCACCAGCACGCCGATACCCACGACAAGCCCGACGAACACCTGCAGCACTAGCCGCAGGATGTTGGCAGAGGCGCTCTCCTGTGCCGCCTTCGCAGGGTTGCCCGACGCCGCCCCGAGCAGCTCGGCCGCGCTCTTGGCCTCACGCCCGCCCTCCTGGCGCCGCGCAATAAGGGCAACCACGGCAGACGCCAGCACTAGCACCGCAAGCAGCAGGCGCAGCACCGGCTCCAGGTACGCGCGCCCCACCGCCCACGTTATGATGAGCACGGCGATGACGGTGACCTCCACCGCCCCCAGTGCCGTAGTAAACGCCCTCGTCCTCTGCTCGTTCTTCTCCACCATCTGGCGCATCTCGTCCACGTCCCCTCTCACCATCTCGTCGATCGTGGTGCCAAAGAGGTTCGCGAGCAGGAGCATGCTCTGGACGTCGGGCAGGGTCTTCGAGGTCTCCCAGTGGCTCACCGTGACGCGGCTCACGTAGAGCCTCTGAGCGAGCTCATCCTGGGAGAGCCCGAGCGCCTGCCTGCGCTCCCTGATCTGGTTTCCGACGTCCATGCGCGCTTCCTCAT
>CAWVLT010000079.1:0-3443 GCA_963930185.1 Coriobacteriia bacterium
GGCGGGGCACCCCCTGGAAAGCGAGCCATGTCAAACCGTCATCACGCCCGGGGGCCCGACCACACGGCCAGTGGCACTCCAAGCGCAGCGCGCGATGAGGCGTATACCCTGCGCTGCGCGTGCAGCACGCTAGCCCACGACGTAGGTGAAGTTCGCGCCACAGCCGTTGCAGTGGCCGTCATACGTGCGACGACCGTACATGTAAACCCTTTCGTTTGTGAACGTGCAGTCCACACAGCCGCAGGAGGGGCAGCGCTTGTCCATAGTGTGCTCGCCGCCACCGCCGCAGCCACCCCCCGCCACGTCGTCAAGCTCTGCGTCAGCCAGCTCGCCGGCGACCTCGACCTTCTCCTTGAGAAACTCAAGCGCCTGCCCGGGGGTCGCCTCGCAGCCCCGGGCAGCGAGGAAGGCGGCGAGGTCCTCCTCGGTCTTGGCGGCCTCCGCAAAGGCCACCCTCTCCTCGCCGCTGGACAGAGCGTTTTGATAGACCTCTTCGAGCGTTGCCATGGCGGCCCCTCTCCCTCGTCTGTCCACCGCACCATACATAAAGGGCGCAGTGCACATGAATTCGCGTACTGGGCCAGTATAGGGGCTATCGTCGGGCATGGGGAGGCGCAACGCCACCAAACACACGCTCGTTCCTCGCAGAGGGTATTTTATTCCAGCTTCACAGTGACCTCACCGGCGTGTCGACCTCACGCGGCGCGTCGTCCTCGTCCAGGGCGGCCGTGGAACGAACGTCGTTCTCCTTGTCGGTGGCGCGAATCTGCACGCGACGCACCTTGCCGTTGATGGTGCGGGGCAGCTCGTCCACGTACTCGACGATGCGCGGGTACTTGTAGGGCGCGGTCTGGTTCTTCACCCACTGCTGCAGCTCGTGGGTCAGCGCGTCGCTGGGCCTGAAGCCGTCCGCCAGCACGATCGTCGCCTTGACGGCCTTGCCGCGCAGGGGGTCGGGCACGCCGGTGACGGCGCACTCGCGCACGGCGCCGTGCTCGAGCAGCACGCTCTCGATCTCGAACGGGCCGATGCGGTAGCCCGAGCTCTTGATGACGTCGTCGTTTCTGCCCACGTACCAGAAGTAGCCGTCCTCGTCCACCCAGGCCTCGTCGCCGGTGTGGTACCAGCCGTTCCGGAAGGCCTCTGCCGTCTTCTCGGGGGCACGGTAGTAGCCCAGCATGATGCCGGCAGGGCGCGGGCTGCATTCGATGCAGATCTCGCCCTGCTCGCCCGGCTCGCAGCGGCTGCCGTCGGCGCGCTGGATCTCCACGTTGTAGAGGGGCATCGGCTTTCCCATGGAGCCGGGCCGGGGCGTAGAGCCGGCCAGGTTCACCACGGTCAGGGGCGTCTCGGTCTGGCCGAAGCCCTCGTAGATGGAAAGGCCCGTCTTGGCCTTCCAGAACTCGAACAGGTCGGGGTTCAGGGCCTCGCCGGCAGTACTCAGATGCGCCAGGGACGTCAGGTCGTGCGCGTCCACGTCCGCCTGCATCATCATGCGGTACATCGTGGGCGGGCAGCACAGCGTGGTGACGTGGTAGTGCTCCACCAGCGACAGGATCTCCTCGGCATGGAAGCGGTCGAAGTCGTAGGTGAGCACGCACGACTCGCACAGCCACTGGCCGTAGAGCTTGCCCCACACGGCCTTGCCCCAGCCGGTGTCGGCGATGGTGAGGTGCAGGCCGTCGGGACGCACGTCATGCCAGTGCCTGGCGGTCACGATGTGGGCCACTGCGTAGCCAGCGTCGTGCTCTACCATCTTGGGGTTACCGTTGGTGCCGCTCGTGAAGTACATGAGCATGGGGTCGGCCGCTGAGGTCTCGCGGCGGGCGAAGTTCTCAGAGGCGGCGCGCACCTGCGTGTTGAAGTCGAGCCAACCTTCGCGGGCGGCCGGCGCCATGCAGATGCCTTGCGCGCCCGACAGGCGCGCGCCCACAGGCGTGCCGTCAGCCGGAGGGACCAGCCTGCCGTCCTCGTCGCGCGGGGTCAGCCCGCCGCCCGCGCCGTTCACGAGGATCTTGCAGGCAAGGCTCGGGCACTGGTCGGCCACCGCGTCGCAGGCGTCGGCGATGTCGCCCAGCGAGGTCATGACCACGGCCTTGACCCGGGCGGAGGTGAGGCGATAGAGCAGGTCGTGCTCCTTGAGCATGAAGGTGACCGGAAGCATCACGGCGCCGATCTTGCTGAGTGCCACCGCCAAGAACCAGAACTGGTAGTGCCTTCTCAGCGCCACCATCACCACGTCGCCGCGCCCCACGCCAGCCGCCGTCAGCATGTTCGCCGTCTTGTCGGACCAGCGGCGCATGTCGGCAAAGGTGAAGACGTGCTCCTCTCCCTCGGGGTTGCACCACACCATGGCGGGACGGTCGGGGTCGTTGGCGGCTATGTCGTCCACCACGTCGTAACCAAAGTTGAAGTCGTCCGGGTAGCACGTCTCGAACTTGCAGAGCACGCCCTGCTCGTCGAAGGACTCGTGGCAGAACCGCTGGTAGAGGTTGCGGGCAGGCTTGGTGGCAGGTGTGGTGTAAGGCTGAGCAAACAGTTCGAGTTCCATGGGTGGCATCCTCTTGTCATCGTCTCATCACTGCATCGAAGGGCGTCCGCCTGCTGCGTGGCGGATAAGCGAAAGGAACGCACCCGCCCATTGGACGCATCACGTCTGCGGGGGCGCTCTCTATAGGCGCGATGCCAGCCGGTGACCACCGGGACAGCCAGCTGCCCCGTCCGGCGGCGTTCGCTTTATCCCCGAGGCGGCAGCCTACCGTGCCGATGCCCCGGGGCCGCTAATGATGATGGTGGAGGATTCCACGATGGAGTCCCTGTCCTGCGCTGGCAGGGCGTCGCAGACAGCTTCGAGCGAACGGGTAATGATGGAGGCAACTCCCTGGACGTCGGTGTTGAACTGCATGGCTGCCTCCCTTTCCGTGTCTCCGCGTCTCGTCACTTGCCTGTCGACTTGTCGCACTGTCGTGCTTGTCGCATTCTGTCGTACTCGCCGCATTACTTTATCGAAAACAGCGGGCTTGTCCAGAAAAATCATTCCGGAATTAACCGAGCGGCAACTCGCAGGTACCAAAGGCAGCCGATAGCCCTCGCAGGGGCGTCATCACCACAGATGCCCCACAATCAGGCCAGGCAGGCAGCGCCGACTTCGTCCAGCCCCCCTCGCTTCACTCCCGCAGCGGTGCCCGTACGCCAAAACAACACTCGAAACGCCCCTCGACTGGAAAGTTTCCGGGGTTTGGAACGAGTTGTCGCGTACGTCTGACACACGAGACACATCTTACATTGCATGTATGAAAGTAAGTTTATCGAAAACTAAAGGCATCTTCCTCGCTTTGAATATGGCGAATCCTAGGCACTGTCGTCACGAGATATGGTATAATCGAGGAGACATAAACCAAGAAAGAAAGGTCCGCCTTGGAAGACGCCTCCTACCACCGCCA
>CAWVLT010000080.1:0-43665 GCA_963930185.1 Coriobacteriia bacterium
GCCCCGGCCATTGGATCAGCCGGGACCCCGCGCCTCTTGATGAGGGGCCAGCGCGATAATCGCCGACCCTGATATTATCAGGCGAACTCCACAGGGAACAGTTTCGCAGGCCCCTAGATCCTGCGTGCCGCCAGGTTGCCGCTGGAGATGGCCTCGGAGATGTTCCACGGCTCGGCGCAGTCACCCACGGCCACGCAGTCGATGCCCAGGCCGTCGATGAGGGCGGTGTTGGGCAGCATGTCGCTCAGGTCGACCACGGCGTCGGCGGCGATGGTGGTCTCCACGCCGGCGTCGTTGCGCATGAAGGTGATGGTGCCGTCGCCCACCTCGCTCACCGTGGAGTTGGCGTAGATGCGCCCGCCGTTGGCGGTGAAGGCGTTGCGCAGGAAGCCCTGGACGTTGACCGAGTGGCCCTTCTCGAACAGGCTCATGGGATCGGGCGTGACGATGGAGACGTGCTTGCCCTGCTTTGCCAGGTAGATGGCGCAGTCCACAGCGCGAACGTTGCCGCCCAGCACCACGACCTCAGGACCGCAGTCAAGCGACATCATGCCGTTGAAGTCAACGACCTGCGTGCTTGCGGTGGACTCGTAGGCAACGCCGGGCTCCGCGGCGCCGCAGGCCAGCACCACATAGTCGGGCGCGGCGGCAGTGATGTCGTCGGCCGTGACCTCGGTGTCGGTCTGGACCTCGACGCCGTACACCTCGAGCTCCTTGGACAGGTAGGTGGCCAGGCGGCTCAGGTTCTCGTGCGGGCCCTTGATGGCCTCGGCCAGGGTCAGCGAGCCGCCGAGCATGCCGTTCTTCTCGTACAGCGTCACCTTGTGGCCACGCTGCGCCGCTACGCGGGCCGCCTCCATGCCGGCGGGGCCGCCGCCGATGACCATGACGTTCTTGGGAGTCTCGGCCGGCGTGGGCTCAAAGCCCTCGGGCATGTCCTCGCCATAGGCGCGCCAGTTGGCGGCGTTGACGCGGCAGTGCTCCATGAGCTTGCCGGCGTGGTCGGGATCATAGAAGCAGTGCAGGCAGCGCGTGCAGGGAGCGATCTCGTCGATGCGGCCCTCGCGCAGCTTGTTGACGTACTCGGGGTCGACGCACAGCGGGCGGTTCATCACCAGGAAGTCCACCTTGCCGTCGGTCAGGGCCTGCTCAAAGTAGTCGGGAGCCTGGGCCGGGTCGTTGTAGGTGGCGCAGCCCACGGGGATGCTCACCGCGCTCTTGATCTCGCCGGCCATGTCCAGGCACAGGCCGCAGCCGGAGTGGTTGCCGCGCACCAGGCCCTGGAAGTGCTTGTCAAAGTCGATGCGGCCGCTGTGGGAGTTCATGCCCTCGAAGCCGTTGGCGCAGAAGTACAGGTCGCCGGCGAACTGGGCGATGTGGGTGTAGGCAGGCCCGATGCGCACGTGCAGCGAGTCGGCGCCGGCCTCCTCGAGGATCTTGGCGATGGCCTTGGTCTCCTCAATCGAGGCGTAGTCGTTGTCGTTGCCCAGGTCGGTGTCGTTGATCTCGATGCCGTTGATGAGCGCCTGGACCAGGAAGTCCTCGCCACAGGCCTCCTTGATGCCCTTGATGGTCTCCACCGCCCAGCGGGTGCGGTTCTCCAGGCTCTGCGGACCGTACTCGTCCTCGCGGTTGTTGCGGGCGCGCGAGAAGAACGACTGGCCCATGTTGTTAGCGGCCATGTTGAGCTCGATGGCGTCAAAGCCGTCGGCCTGGAGCTGCTTGGCCAGGTCGATGACAACCTGCTGCCAGCTCTTGACCTCCTCGGTGGTGTAGTCGCCGATGAAAGGCGTGGTGAAGTCGAGCGGGCCGATGGGCGCGCCCATGGTGTCGAACTGGTAGCCAACGATCTGGGCACCGTCGGCGTGCAGGGTCTCGACAAGACCCTTGAAGTCATAGGCCGAGTAGTCCTGCTTCATGGGGCTGGCAGTCATGTCCCAGAAGTTGGCCGCGTCCTCGATCCAGATGACCTCGACGCCGCCCTTGGCCATGCGGTCGTAGTAGGCAAAGTACTCGTCGGGGTTGGCCGCCATGAAGGC
Source organism: Coriobacteriia bacterium (assembly GCA_963930185.1). Lineage (GTDB taxonomy): Bacteria > Actinomycetota > Coriobacteriia > Coriobacteriales > UMGS124 > JAGZEG01. Next base: position 2,040 of record CAWVLT010000080.1, read on the forward strand.
AAGCTGGAAGGCGGCGGACTTCACCATACGGTGGTGCAGCGTATGCGTGCCGAGCTGCCACTCGGAGAACAGCTGGGTCTGGCTGAAGTCGGTGATGGAGTTGGTGGTGTAGCTGTAGTCCTGCGGGTTGATCTGGGCAGGCGCGCCATCAGCGGGCGCGGCAGCCTCGGACTCGGCAGGAGCGGCCTCCTCGGCAAGCGCCGGCGCGGCGACGGCCGCAAGGCCCAGCCCCGCCATGCCGGCGGCAGCTCCCTGGACAAAGCCGCGACGGCTGACATTGGTGGTGAAGCCCTCGTTCGTGGAATTGCTCATGTAGAACTCCTCTCCTCAGTAGACGTGCGACAGTCGTGCCGTAAGGCCACAAAGTGGCAGCGGAGAAAACCGCGAACGCCCCGCAATCCACGGCACTTCCCCAATATCTGTCGCACGTATCCATCAAACCACGTCATTCGCTGCAGGAGAAGCAACCCTTTTCGTAGATCCGCAACTCAGAAGTTGCGCCTACTCGGCCGTTTTGTTGCAACGGCAAGCCGATGGCGTCCTCACGTCACTGATCGCGCCGATTTCTGCCAGAAAATTGAGGATATGTACGTCCCGATCTGTTCAGACGGGCACCTGATCGCATTCCAACACTTGCGCGATTTCTTTTCAGTACCAATTTGATACAGTTACTATTGATTATATGTATCTATTCTATAATCATCTTTATATGACCACGACCTTTGGTATTTCCCATCATACGAATAGGAAATTCATATCCTTCAAAATCTGGCAGGAAAGGCCAGTTTGGGTGCATCGGGCACCGGCATATCCCTCTCATCGGTCCTTCGTGGGAACGGAGTGGGCGTAATCGCGCGCGAACGAGGCAAAGTCCCGCGCCACGGCCTCGCAGAGGCTTCCCTCCCTGCACGTCACCCCGATCTCCCAGATAGGGGCGTCCTCCCCGCATAGAGGGACCAGCGCATACCGCGAGCTGTGGAACTGCTCGAAGGCACTGGACTCCTCCACGATGATACCGCCCGCGCCCGCCTCCATGCCTGCGGTCGCAAGCGCCGTGTCGGCACAGGCGTACGTCACCCGCGCGTCGATCCCGTGGTTCACCAGGTAGGTCACCAGCTCGGTCTCCACGCGGTTGGTCGGCGCGACGCCAAAGATGGTCTTGCCTGCAAGCGCCTCGGGCCCAAGGACGAGCGGCTTGCCCGATGCCTCGCGCACCCCACCATACCGCCCGTGCACGTCCGCGCCGACAAGGGTTGGCGACTCGTCGTGGAGTGCCGAACTATCGCCACGCGCGAGATGTCCTGCCGGGTCCGGCCCGCCCGACTCGGCGAACAGGTCAGCCAAGAACACGATGGCAAGCGTACTGGAGAGGATCGGCCAAAACTCGTAGCCGCGCACCGGGAACGGGCCGGCCACCACGGCGTCGGCCCGCTCCTGCTCGAGCGCCTCAAAGACCATCCCGCCAGGCAGCATCAGAGAGGTGAGGCCAAGGTGCGGGCGCGCAGCGTCATAGGCGGCCATGATGTCCGTGGGCAGGGTGAGCATCGCGTTCGTCTCGAGCGCAAACGTCACATGACCGGACTGGCCCTCGGAGAAGCGGCGCGCCTCGTCCTCGATGGCGTGGATCTCCTCGAGCGCACGCCTGGCATGGGGATAGACCGCATCGGCGAGTTCGGTGGGGCGCACGCCGCGCGCCTCGCGTTCGAAGAGGGGGCCTATCTCACGCTCGAGCTGGGTCACCGCCTTGCTGAACGCCTGACGCGTGACGAAGCCGCGGCGGGCCGCCTCGGTAAACGAATCGCTCTCGTACGCACGCACGAACACCTCGAGCGCATGCACGTCCACTGCGCCAACCCCCTCCCCATGCACCACGGCCTAGACGACTACCCGCACTCCCCATAACAGGCCGCCCCACGACACCGCAAGATCAACCGACACCGGGACAAGACTCCCCTAACTACGCGATGCCCCAAGTCGATCAACGTCGCCAAACGTCAGTATAAGCAACCCAGCCACGCCCGGCACCAGCATCGCCGGACAATTTTGCAAAGATGGACGAGCTGTGCCTTCCGCTCTCCCTGGCGGCCAGCACGTTAGGCCACGCCATCTCGAAGTAGAGCAAATGGGCGAGAATCCGAACAGCCCCCGCCCGCACATAAAAGGGCGCCCCGCCGGCTCTCAGGCCAGGCGAGGCGCCCGTGATATTCAGAAAACCGACGAGCTGGCGAGCCGCACACAGCCGCTCAGGTGCTCATCTATGCAAGCGAAACATGCCCCATGCCAGGCAGGGCATCTCCGCTCTTACTTCTTCTTGCTCGAGGAGCTCTTGGAGGACTTGGAGCTTGACTTCTTGGACATCTCCTTCTTATAGCCCTGGTACATCGGGATACCGATGATGAGCAGCAGCACCACGACGACCACGATCACAAACGGGACGGTTGGGATCTGGAGTCCGAACAGATCAATCATGACAAGCCCCTTTCAACAGACCGTCCGGCTTCACCGCCAGGCAGTTCTTGATAGATGACGAACCTGTGTCATCCAGTGTACCCATTCTTCGGGCTCATCGCGACGAGTTCTTGGGATTAATTGCCGCACGGACGCCGCTTCTGCCCCGCTCGGCCCTGTCCGGCCCTGTTCGGCCCCGTTCGACAACCCGGCAAGCTCGCACCGCCTAGGAAGCTCACGCCATCTCGAACGTCATGTCCTCGCCATCCGCGGCCTCCTCGACTGCGACGAGGAAGTCGCGCATGCTCTCGCCGGCACCGCGCGGATACAGGATCCCGTAGGGAATCGCGTGGCTCCAGCGCACCGGCAGAGTCACGAAGCTGGGATGCAGGCCATCCCACATGTCCAGGGTCAGCAGCAGGGCGTTGAGCTGGGTCACCATGTCGAGGGCCCGCCCATCGTAGAAGCAGGCGGGGCTGTCGACGATCTCTATGTCGGGCACGCGCCTCACGAGCTCCTCGCGGACCATGTCGACCTGGGGGATCCGCCCCGCACCCGCCATCAGCACGCACTCCCCCGACAGGTCCGCCAGGGAGACGGTCTCCCTCGAGGCAAGCCCATGCCCCGCAGGGGCGGCAAGCCTGAACGGGACGTCCGCGAGCTTGAGAAAGCCGAGCCCGTCTGTGCCCGACTCGCAGGCGCACGCCCCCGCCACGCAGTCAAACGCGCAACCCTCGCCCATGGCGGGGAGCGACTCGGGCGAGCCGTCCGTCGTCTCGTCAAAGTACACCGCGTCAAAGCCGTATTCCGGGTGCATGTGCGTCACGCGGTTGAGGAACGGGCGCAGGGCGCTTATCGGATGGACGGGCGATGACCCCACGCGAATCGAGACGCGCAGGACGCCCGCCGCGTCACGCACGTCCTTGACCATGGCGTCACGCTGCTGGAGCAGCGGCACGGCCCTGTCGCGAAGGACCCTGCCCGCCGCAGTCAGGCCGACGCCGTGGCCGGTGCGCTCGAACAGGCTGACGCCAAGCTGGGACTCCAGCTCGCCCATCTGCCTCATGACCGCCGTGGGCGTGATGAGCAGCTGCGTCGCCGCCCGGTCGAAGCTTCCCGAGTCGGCCACCCGGGTGAATATCTCGAGCTGTCGCAGGAGCATGTTGGACCTCCTGGTGTCTGCATCGCCTGCCGCCAGCGTTGCCGCGCGTCCTCGCACGCGGCACCCCTGGCACGTAGCATGCCCTCCATTATCGACACCAGAGGTCCAATGTCTAGGAACTCAGGCAACGAGCATGGTAAAACCGTCTGCCCCCAGACATGCCAGCAATGACGTCAATCCTGTGATCCCGCCGCTAAAGATTGGATCTAGCTGGTCTTTTCCTTTAGACACCGCCTGTTGGCATACCATATGAGCACAGCACAGCCCGCGATCACCACGGCACCAAACGCGATTACGAACGGGATGAGGCCACCCTCCCCCATCGTCCCAACGACCACGAGGTACATGGGAATCACCATGACACCGCAGGCCACGGCGCAAACGATCATGAGGACGCCCGTCGCGCGGCAGATCTTTGGGACATCGTATTTTGCGAGCTCCTCGGGAGTCGCCGTGTTGATCCCGGCCACGCTGCCGGCACCCCGGCCCGTGCACAGCACGATGCCCCAGATCAGGCAGAGCAGGCCGATGCCTCCGAAAATGATCGTCCCAGCCATGGTGCCTCCCATACCGATTCCCCTTCTGCGCCACACGACCTCGCCCGTACCCCGGCGGCTATCGCATCGCCAGCCCCGGCACGTCCCACCCAAGTATACGCTCGCGCATCTCGTCTATACCCAGCACGCCACAGGCAAAGCCCTTGCGCACGAGCTCGGGCGGAACAAAGCCGTCGTACTTCTCGAAGATGGGCACCTCCTCGGGATACACCAGCTCCATGGGGTCGATCGGCAGGCTCGCCTCCTCCTGCAGCACCCGGAAGAACGTGGGCGCGTCCACCGCCATCTTGAACTGCATAAAGTAGGGACGCGACGGGTCGAGGCCGCGCAGGCCCAGTCGGCCGGCGCAGCGCAGCTTGAGGAAGCGCTCCAGGGCCAAGAACGCATACGTGCCCAGCCAGGGGAAGAGGCACCACATGTCCCCGCCCAGGCACACCAGCGGCTCGGTCGTGATGCCAGCGTTGGCGGCCACGTGACGTGCCTGCGCAAGGCGGGCCTGCGCGTTGGGCATGAGATAGGGGTAGTCGTCCCCCTCACGCAGCACCTGTCGCATGCGTTCGAGCACGTGCGTGTTGATGTCACCCGGGCAGTCGCCGAAGTATGCCGGCACCTTTCCCTTGACCTGCGTGGCGTAGATGAGGTGGCGCTTGTGGTCGATCTCCTCAACGATCCACACGTGCCCGGCCAGGGCGATGCGCTCGCCCACGGGCGGCGGCTTCACGATGGTGCCGATCTCCTGCGACTCGCTGCGCACGGTGTACTCCTCGTTCTCCTGGAACACCGCGTAGAACTTGAACGAGTTGGTGAGCCGCTCGCCCGCCATCCCCACGATGAGGCCGCCGCCCTCGGTCTGCTCGACGTGATCGGTCTGCACGAGATACTGCAGCAGCACGCGAAAGTCGTCGAGAGAGACGTGGGCGAAGGGGCTGAGCGTGAGCACCCGGCGGGCCAACTCGGCCGGGGACAGCTCGCCGCACGAGGCGAGCGTGCTCATGGTCTGGTGGTAGAGCAGGCTGTAGGGCAGCGGGTGCGGGCGGGGCGGCTCCACCCAGCGCTCCTCCAGATAGAGCTGCACGAGGGCGATGCCCTGCAGCAGCTTCCACGGCACGCTCTCGGGCAGCATAGCGCGGGCCTCGGGCGGCTCCTCGCGCATGACGAACCACATCTCGGGAGGTTGGCCGCGCCTGCCCGTGCGCCCCATGCGCTGCAAAAACGACGAGACCGTGAAGGGCGCGTCCACCTGGAAGGCACGCTCGAGCCTGCCGATGTCGATGCCCAGCTCGAGCGTCGCCGTAGTCACCGTGGTCATCTGCCGCTCGTCATCCTTCATGGCGGCCTCGGCCGTCTCGCGATACGACGCGGAGAGGTTGCCATGATGGATGAGGAACCGGTCGGGTTCGTGGCGCGCCTCGCAGTACTGGCGCAGCGTGGTCGTGACGGCCTCGCACTCCTCGCGCGAGTTGACGAACACCAGGCACTTCTTGTCGCGCGTGTGCTCGAAGATGTAGCCAATGCCCGGGTCGGCGAACTCGGGCGCCGTGTCGGAAGGCGCAGCGAGCGGCACGTGCGGGGCGTCCGCCACGCCGCCGACCCCGGTGCCACCGGTCGCCTCGCCGCCGATGCCGTCCGGCGCCACGGCCAGTGCGCAGCCGCCGTCGGTTGCGGCCGACCCTGCGGCGTCCGCGCCACGTTGGGTGGCCGCGAGATCCTCCACGCGCACGTCGAGCGCCGCGATCTCGGTGACGCCGGCGACCTCCACGCCCACGAGCGGTTCTTGGGCGGAGGCGCGGACCTCGGTGCGCGGGCCTCGCGCGGTCTGCACCGCCTGGGGCCCCTGCACGTAGAAGTGCTCCATGGACAGGCGCCAGGTGCGCCCCTTCTCCTGGATGCGCGGGATGACGCAGCCTCGGCCCGACCCCTCGGAGAGGATCTGCCCCGTGAGCTCGGGGTCGCCGATGGTCGCCGACAGGCCGACGCGTCGTGGGTTCACCCCCGCCATGCGCGAAAGCCGCTCGATGAGACACAGCGTCTGCCCGCCGCGATCGCCGCGCAGAAGCGAGTGGACCTCGTCGATCACCACATAGCGCAGGTCCCCGAAAATGCGCGCCACCGCGGAGTGCTTGTGCAGCAGCAGCGCCTCCAGGGACTCCGGCGTGATCTGCAGAATACCTGAGGGGTGCTTGAGCATCCTGGCCTTGTGCGACTGCGCCACGTCGCCGTGCCAGTGCCACACGGGGATTTCGGCCTGGGCGCACAGGTCGTTCAGGCGCTCGAACTGGTCGTTGATGAGCGCCTTAAGCGGGCCTATGTAGATGGCGCCGACCGAGACAGGAGGGTCCTCGTAGAGCTGCGTGAGGATGGGGAAGAGTGCCGCCTCCGTCTTGCCCGAGGCGGTCGAGGCGCACAACAGCACGTTCTCGTTCGTGTTGAAGATGGCGTCGCCCGCCGCAACCTGGATGGCCCGCAGCGATTCCCAGCTGTGCTCGTAGATGAAGTCCTGCACGAACGGCGCGTACTGTTCGAAGACGCCCATATCCGCTGTTCACCCCTCCCCATGCGCCACGCGCGCTTTTTCACCTCTTGCCGGCAAACCGCCAAGCCGCCGATCCTACCTGAGATTGAACTGGCCGAACATCTGGCACTCCCTGATCGATGTTCAGCACGAACATCTTAGATAATCAACAAGACAAAATCAGGACATGTCTTAATTAAATAATATACGTCTTGATTTTGTCCTGATTCCTTGACGTAGCCCAAGGGATGCGGCAGCGGGAGCCAGCTCCCTGCCCAACCAGCTCGAGACTACCACCTTCAACGAGTTTCGCGAGCTCTCGATAGGCCTGCTCCTCGGGTATGTAGGGAAGCCCCTCGACGTCGCGCTTTCTGATCGTCCCGCCTTGCTGGCGCGCAAGCTTCATGATGAGCTCTGGATACCTCACCCTGTCAATATCAGATTGGTGAACGAAGTCGGCCCCTCATCCTGTACCTCTTGCCTCTTTCGCTCCCAAATGGGCACCCATTTCGCTTGGGACATGTCCGGATATAATCAAGACATGTTCTATTTTACAGCGTGAACTCGGCGAACCCCCGCTCGTCACGCTTGGCCATCGGGCTTGCTGACACATGGCGGGTGCCTCCGGCAGCCCCATCGCCCGCCACGCCCGTCACTCCGAACATGCCACCCGTCACCCCCGGCTCGGGCGGCGTCGCGAAGTCAAAGTCGCCTGACATGAGCAGGTCAGCAACCTTGACCTGCGGGTTTTGGTACACGATGTCGAGCAGCTCGATGAAGTCACGGATCACCTCGCGCGGGGTCAGGTGCGTGTCGGCCCCCACACGGCCGAACTCCACCTTGAGGAAGTCCACCAGGTCGGCCTCGCCCAGCGTGCGCTCGTAGCCAAAGAACCCCGCGTGGATGTCGGCCAGCTTCTCGATGAGGACGAGCAGCTCCTCGTAGGTGAGCGGCTCCAGCTGGATGACCGGCGCCAGCATGTCGCGCAGGCCCTCGCGCCCGAAGCGCCCCTGGGTGAGGCGGCTGCGCAGCGCCTCGTAGCTGTAGATGCCCCGGCGGCGGTCCTCGATGCACTGGGGCGTGCCGCTCATGATGATGCCCAGATGGCGAGCCTTGCCCTGCAGCGTGTCGTTGTACATGGTGAGGATCTTCTCGTAGTTGTACTGGCGTGACACCGCGTTGGGGATCTTGTAGAGGTTCACGAGCTCGTCGATGAGGATGACCAGGCCCTCGTAGCCGGCGCCCCTGAGGAAGGCGGCAAGCACCTTGAGATAGTCGTACCAGTCATCGTCGGTGATGATCATGCTCACGCCGAGCTCCTCGCGCGCCTCGCTCTTGGTGCGGTACTCGCCGCGGAACCATTTGACGACGTTTGCCTTGGTCTGGTCGTCGCCCTCGAGGTGCGAGCGGAAGTACAGCGTGAGCAGCCGGGCGAAGTCATATCCGTGAACGAGCTCCTGCAGCGAGCGAACCACCTCGAGGATGCGCGCCTCGACGTGCTGCGAGAACGCAGGGTCGTCGGGCCCCAGACCCTCCTGCAGGCTGACCTGGCCCTGCACGTTGCTGATCCAGCGATCGAGGATGAGGGTGAGCGCACCGCCCTCGGGGCGCGTCTTGGTGGAGAGGTTGCCGATGAGCTCGCGATACGTCGCGAGCCCCTGCCCCTTGGTACCCTGCAGCCGGCGCTCGGGCGAGAGATCGGCATCGGCCACCACGAAGCCCTTGCCCATGGCGTGATTGCGGATGGTCTGGAGCAGGAAGCTCTTGCCGCTGCCGTAGCGCCCCACCAGGAAGCGGAAGGAAGCCCCGCCGTCGGCGACCAGGTCCAGGTCATGCAGCAGAGCGGCAATCTCCTCGGTGCGCCCAACCGTGATGTAGGGCAAACCCACGCGCGGCACCACGCCGCCCTTGAGCGAGTTGAGGATGACCGCCGCGATGCGCCGGGGAACCTTGGTCGACCCCGGAGCGGCGGAAGCCCCGCCCGGCACCCGTCCCGCGCCCGCCCGACCCGTCTCCACCTGGCCGCCATTGACCTGGCCCGCCCCCGCCTGGTCCATCCCTGCCCGGCTCGTCCCCGTCTGGCTCATCTCGTTCGCACGAATTTCCATGCCGTCCGCGCCTCTCAAAGCTCCGATCCTGACGAGACGATGTCCCGTACGTCCTGCAGGTAATCCTCAATGATAGCAGGGGTGTCCCCCACGAACTCGATCGCCGTGTCACCCAGTGCGTCAAACAGCTTCTCGTTGATGCCGTCCACCAGCATCTCCACGCTCGCAAAGCCGCCGGACGGACCAGCGGACGCCATTGTGTCGCCATCGGGCGCCCCGTCGAGCAGGTACCGCACGAACGCCATCTCGACATCGGTCAGGCCACATGCAGACGGCGCCTGAGAAGGAACCGGAGGCATCGTCGGCACGGGAGGCGCCGTCGGCACCGCGGGCGACGCCGGGGAGGGAGCGGGCACGAGCGCCGAAGGAACCGCCACGACGACCTCATCAAACAGCCTGCCCTGTTCGACGGACATCAGGACGAGGTCCGGTGCCTCGGTCTTCGTAGCCCTCCCAACCCACTCGGTCTCAACTTCCTTGGCCTCCTTTGCCCCTTCGGCCAGCCCGATCCCGCAGGCGGCCCCGATCCCTTCGGCCGCCTCAATCACCCCTGCGGTCCCGACGCCCTCCCCCTCGTCGCGTTCCTCGTCCACCAGCAGGGCCTCGCGCGTGCTCGCCGCCGCCCGACGGATCCCGCCGAGCTTGGACAGGTCGATGTCGATGCGACGAGGCGTGTGGGCGCGCTTCCACTCAAGCCAGCGGTCGATCTCCTTGTCGATGATCTGCAGCAGGTACTTGGGAGTCTTTGGGGCATGCAGGGGATGCGGGAAGTCCAGCCGCACGCGCATCTGCGCGTCGATCGACTTGAGGATGGCGCCCAGCCGCGAGCTCTCGGACTTTGTGCCCTGATAGCGCTCGCACGTCCAGCGTCCCCGCTCGCATGCGTAGCGGTGGATGGGGTCGAGCTCGAAGGTCGCGTCCGCATGGGGCTGCGCCTCGTGGAACACAGCGGCGCGAAACATCTGGTACGGCGCCGCAACGTGCTCGCCGAACAGGCTCTGGCACAGGTCATACTTGCGGTTCTTGCGATAGTAGGCGTCGAGCCGCTCGACGACCGCCAGCGTCACGGCCTGCGTGGCCTGCGGCTCCTGCTTGTAGAGCCGCGAGCTCTTGATACGGTAGGTCGATAGCGTGGAGAGCGCCCCGAAGCGCTCCTCGGGCGTGTGGCTGGCCGGGCCGAGCAGAGTCGCCAGGGCCTCGTCGTACACGATGACGTCGCCCAGCAGCGGGTCCGCCTCGATCAGCGAGCGATCCATGCCATGGTAGATCACGAGGTCGCGCAGCCACGTCTTGACGTAGCGGTTGATGGAGGGGTCGAGGTCGCGATACGCCTCCCAGAAGTCATGGAGCTTGGCAAAGGCGTCCTGGGGCGAGGAAGCGCCGATCCCGTTGAGCAGCTCGTAGATGTACACGTAGGCAAAGGACGTCGAGACGGGCGTCACCTCGCCGCGCCTGACCTTGGTGCGCCAGCTAATGTAGCCTCTGAGCTGGCGGTTCGACATGCTCTGGTAGGTCGGGTAATAGCACATGAACGAGCCGGAGAACGCGAAGTCATCCTCCACATCCGCCAGCAGCATACCCTGCTCGTAGAAGAGCCACGACTCGGGCTTGTTGCGGGCACCGTGGCTCAGCGCGATGGCACGGACGTCGCCGTACTGGGCGGGAAGCGCCACCTCTTGGCGGGCATAGGGATTCGAATACGAGTCGGAACCGGGGCGGGTGGCAAATGAGCGGCTCGACCAGTCGATAGGCAACTCGAGCTGCGACGACGGTCGACGTGCAGTCGGATGCGCGTCCGGAGCGGGCCGCTGCGTGGCCCTCGCCTGTTGCGTCGCGTCGTGCGTCGCCTGTCGGGCTGCCTGCCGGGTCGCGTGTCGTGCCGTCATTCGCTCGGGAGCCGTCGCGCTCCCGGGGACTGCCGATCTTTCGGGATTTGCCGCGCGCTCGGCACGCTGGGCCACCAGGTCCGCGCCCGTCTTGAGGATGGGCTCATCCTCGTAGACGCGCGAGGCGAAGCGTCCGTCGACGAAGCGCCTGCTCTCGCGGACCTTGGGGTCAGACAGGATCTGCTCGATGATGCGTCGCGCACCCAGCTCGCCCATGCCAAGATCCGCCTCCCCTCAACTATACGCCCGAAATGCAGGCTGCGCCCGAACTCGTCCCATACAGCTGCGCCGTCATAGGCGCCTACAGACACTCACAAGCACCTCCTATTATAGATGCCTGCTTTCCAATAGAACATATGTACGCATTGGGATCATGAGAGAAACAAGGGCATGCGACCAGACTGGCCGCGACCGCCGAACCCGGCATGTATTCATTGGCCGCAGAAACTCGCCGACAGCCAAAAACCGCTTTCTTGCCATTTTTCTTAGGATATGAATTTCATATTGTATTGCTCAGATTTAAATTGTCAGGCATATTGCCAGTGCAGTGTTATCGCCACAACAAATTACCTGCGCGTATGCCAGTCGGTCTCTAATCAGTAACACTATTCTGAAAAGAGCGGCAAAATGCGAGCGAGAAGTGATTCGCTATGAAATTCATGCCCTCAATTTTATGGCAGAAAGAGGCGTCTCGGGTGCATCGCACCCCAAAGCGGCCTCGCACATCATGCCGCAACGCGCACGGGGCGCCGACTCCAAACGTCGGCGCCCCGTGCCCAAGTATGTAAGCATATCATGCACGCAGCCCGTGCACATGTCTGCGGCCCATCGCCCTCTGAGGGGGCTATACCTATCGGTCTACAGCCCTGCCTGCGCAAGTGCGTCGTAGACGGCCTCGATGATGCCGGCACTGGTTCGCGTGGCGTTAGTGATGATGTCAGCATCGGGCGACCCGGTCTCGATCATCTGCTGCGGCATGCGCTCCAGGGCCTGCTCTACGCGGATGAGGCCGGGGGTCTCGTGCTGCTCCAGGATCTCCACGCTGGTGATCTTCTCGCCATCAAGCGTGACGCGCACGACAATGGGAGCGGGGCTCTTGCCCAGGCCGCGGCCGATGTACTGGTTCTCGCTGCACTCGTACTCGACCTCCTCCACGGCCGGCCGGAAGCCCTCGCCCTCGGCGACCAGGTCGTCCTGGGTCACGTCGTCCTTCGCGGCCACCGCGTTGCGCCCCGAGATGCGGCCGAAGATCATGCCACCGCCGAGGTTGTTGCCCGACTGGTAGAGGTTGCTCCAGATGTCGCCCAGCTCGCCTGCCTCGTAGAGATGGGGAATCGGTTCGCCGTTGGTGTCGATGATCTCGCCACCAACCCCACGCTCGGGGCCACCCTGCGTATTCACGGTGCAGGCGGTGAGCTTTATGAGGTAGAACGGCGCCGTGGCGATTGGCTCGAGGAACTGGGTGCGCCCGTACTGCTTGTCGTCGCCCTCAGCGCAGAAGCCGTTGTAGTCCTCGATCGTTTTCATGAAGCGCTCGGTCGCCGTCTCGTCAAGGCCGATGAGCTCGGCGATTCCCTCAAGGGTGTCGGCCTTTTGGATCCAGCCCCGCGCCATCTCCTCGCTGCCGTCAACCGACCACGAGGCGTGGATCTGGCCCTTGTCCAGGATGGCCTGGTCGTAGACGTACCACATGTCATCGGGAAGCGAAGGGCAGGTGAACATGCCGTGGTTCCACACCTTGCCGTGTGCCTGGGCGGGGTTGCCCATGGCAAAGAGCACATGCGACTCGTCGATGCGCGTGCCATCGTCACCCACCACGATGCCGCAGCTCGCGGCGTATTTGCCGAACACGAACGTGGGGGTCTGTGTCGTGGGGTCGTAGAACTCGCCGTTGGTCGTGGCGCGGTTGTTCATGTGCCACAGCTGCGCGCCCACCTCCTGCGCCATGCGGATGCCATCGCCCTCGTTCCACAGGGCGCGGCCCAGAGACGGCCAGAACGTGTTACCAAAGTAGTCCTGCTGCATGCGCACGTTGTTCTCAAAGCCGCCGCACGCCAGCACCACGCCGTTCTTGGCGCGCACCTTGATAGTCTGCTCGCCGACCTGCGCCTCCACGCCATGGACGATCCTAGTCTGCGGGTCCTGGATCAGATGGGTGGCCGGGGCCTCGTACCACACGTCGATGAGGTCGGCCCGCTCAACGACGTTGCGCTTGAGCAGGGCGTAGGTCTGGCCGTCGCCGCCAAAGTTCTCGCCGGGGCGCACGCCGTAGTAACCGTTGGTGGTGAAGGGCTTGTAAGCGTCCGAATACTCGCACATGGGGAACTCGGGCATGCTGAAGCTCGTGGTGTCCGAGGCGCCTAGGTTCTCGAAGAACTCCTTGCTCCTGGTCATCTCGTCGACGTAGACCTCAATCATCTCGTCGCTGGGGGTCTCGTAGTCGCCGCGCATCCACTTCATGTACTCGACCATGCGGGGTGCGTCGTCGGTCCATCCCATGAACTGCATGCAGACGTTGGAGTTGCCGCCCGACTCGGCCTCGCTGGCCTTCTCGAGCACGAGCACACTGGATCCGAGGTCAGCCGCCGTGATGGCGGTGGCACAGCCGGCGCCGCCCAGACCAACGACTACCACGTCGTACTCGGCATCCTAGTCGATGGTGGTTTCGAACGCGGCGTCCGAGTCCACGGCCGTGTCCTCTGCGGCCTCGTCGGCGACAGCGATGCCAGCCATGCCTCCCATGGCGGCAAGCGCGGCGGCGCCGGCGATGAATCCCCTGCGGTTCATGGTGGTGTCCATAGCGTTTCCCTTCGTCCGTGCGCGGCGACCCCTCATGGCCGCCCCTTGTGATGAGTCGCACGATACGCGGGTGGGCACGCGTAATAAAAACAGTTCTTGTTGGATGTAGAAACACGCTCACTTTGATGCGGGCACAAAAATATCAGGTAGCTTGGGCGTCCGCGGGGGACCGGACATCATGCACGCAGGGTCGGGCACCGGCCACACGGCACGGATCACCTTGCAACCGTCCCGGCGAGCCCCCACGCGCAAGGCCGGATCACCCCTGCTGGGCAGCAAGCTCCTCGTCAACGGCGAGCAGGGTGTCCACGGCCGCCGGCAGCACGGGGTTGCCGTTGACGGGGCTGTACATGAGCAGGGCCTCTACGACAAAGGGGCCGTCGGCCGGCCTGATCTCGACTAGGCGCCGACGCCCGGCGGACACCATATCCGGGCGGAACGACTCATTGAAGACGACCACGCTCTCGGGCCTGGCGTAAGCGTAGTATTCCAGCATGCTGTGGCAGATCACCATGTCGATGCGCAGGTCGAGCCCCTCGCGCGCAAAGAGCTCCTCGGTAGCGCGGGGAATGGGGCCGTTGCTGGCAAACGAGGGTGTCGCTATGCGGAAGCGGGCGACGTCGGCAAGCGTCACGCGCGGTTCCTTCGCCAGCGGATGGCTCTCGGGCACGCCGAACACCAGAGGAAACGAGTTGGACCGCAGGCGCCGGCACCGCAGACTACCCCGCGACTCGCAGGGCCGCTCGCCCGCCCGCGTTATCTCGCGCACGAATCCCAGGTCGATGGCACCGTCGAGCAGAAGCGACACGTCGTCCTCGTTCTTGTCCACCATGTTGACCACCAGGCCCGGACGCTCGCGCTCGAGCTTATCCACGGCGCGGGTCACCAGCTGAAAGAACGACTCCGTGGCATATCGCTTGAGACTGAGCCTGCCGGGCTCCCCCGAGGCGGCGCGCCTCACGTCTGCACGCATCCTCGCAGTGAGCGCCTTGACCTCATACGCGTAATCGAGAAACGCCCTGCCTGCGCCTGTCGGCACGGCGCTCTGGCCCCTCTCGAACAGCTTGGCGCCGAGCTCTTCCTCGAGCACGATCATCCTGCGACTGAGCGTTTGCTGCGAGAGGTTGTTCCTACGAGCAGCCTCGCTGATACCCCCGTGTGCTATGACCTCGGTGAACAGACGAATGCTCTCAATGTCCATGACGCTCCCTCGTCGCAAGACGTATGTTCAGATCAGTGTGGTGACGCATATCGCAACCGTCAATGCCGCACAACATCCACTGGCGGCCGCTCAGGACCGTCCACCATCATACTCTTCCGCCAACTCATTCAGAAAGTCCCTGAAAGAGGCGAGAAGCGCTTCGTCCACACGCGGCGCCAACAGCAGGTAGGGCGTGGCCCAGCACACCTCACGAATGGGACGAAACGTGCATCCCGTGTCAATAAGAAACGGGCTTGCAGGATCACGCAGATCGCTCTCGAGAACAATCTGCGCACACCCGTCCATATCGAGCAATGCGAGGTCTTCAAGCGAGGACATTTCGATGAGCTTGAACGACGCCTCAAAACCATGTGCCGCACACAGGACAGACATGTCGGCTCGAAAGTTTGCATACTCGGGACGTAGAGGCAGAACTATCGGCAGACGTTTCAGAACTTCAAGCCGGATCTCCCCATCAACAACATCACCAGGTCGAAGATCCGAGTCGCGCATGTAGATTCCCATACGTGAGCGTTCGTGCCACAGCGCAACGACGCGCTCGTCCCCCTCTGAAAACCAGGGGACTTCAGGGCCTGTGTGTACGAGCACACCGACGTCAAGCCTGTCATCTCGAAGAAGCCCTTCGATTGACGACCCTGAACCAACGTGAACGAACTCAAAGCCAACCCCCGGATACATCGACCGGTAACGGCGAGCTGCCATGAGCATGAAGTTCTTTATGCTCTGCGAGAAGAAGTAGTCCTCCAAGCGTAGCTTTCCCTGCACGGCTCGAGAGGCTTCCGCAATACGACGCATCAGCCGTTCCTCAACAGTGAACATGCGCCCCGCCTCTTCGAGAAGGATCTTGCCCGCAAAGGTAAGCGCGGTCTGATTATCACGAGTGAACAGGGAGGTTCCGATCTCGCGCTCCAGCGCCCGTATGTGACGGCTGAGCGTGGACTGCGACATGCTTAGCTCCACCGACGCACGCGCAAAATTAAGATGCCGGGCCAGTACGGCGAATTCGCGCAGCGTCTCGAGATCCAAGACTAACCCCCTCAGCCCCCAATGCCATGGACGTCATTCCAGGCAGGCCAATAAAAGTCGCAGCAAAATTGTACTAAACCATCCACCTTTTGATGACTCGACATCGTAGACGTTGCACAACATGGATGGAAGACTCTCAGAACATGCAAGGGCCCTTGATGAAGGTGCGGGAACCGATTCTGTCGCACTGAGCTACCCTGTTTCAGGGGGCAATGGCAAGGCGTACGAGAAGGGGTAATGATCATGGAAAACAACATGAGCCGCCGCGGGTTTGTCGCCGGTGCAGCAGGACTGGCAGGCGCCAGCACGATGACCGCAACCGCATGGGCAGAAGATTCAAGCGGCATCTCCTGGGATTACGATGCCGACGTCGTGATCGTAGGTGGTGGGGCCTCGGGCTGGGCGGCAACCTGGGAGGCCATCGAGGCCGGCGCAAGCGTCATCGTGCTGGAAAAAAACGGCGCCTTTGGCGGTGACATGGCCGTCTGTCAGGGACTTCTGCCTGGCTATGACACCGAGTACACAAAGTCCATGGGCGTCACCGCCACAGCCGATGAAGTTTATGCCGAATATCTCGAGCGCGGCGAAAACCCGCACGGCCTACCGCCCCAGGACGTCGTCGAATACGTCTTTAGAAACTGCGGCAGCAATATAGACTTCATGGCACAGTGCGGCGTTCAGTGGCAGCGCGCCGAGATCCAGTCGCACTACTCGCAGTACGACATCTTCTTCCAGTGCGCCTACGAAGACATCATCGGAGGCGCAGGTTTCATCACGCCCATGACCAACTATTTCGAGTCATGCGGCGCGGAGCTGCTCATGAACACCCGAGCCGTGGAACTCGTGACCGATGCCACCGGACGCGTCGTCGGCGTGCGAGCCATGCAGGATGGTGAAGAGGTCTTCGTGAAGGCAAGGCGAGGGGTCGTGCTTTGCACGGGCGCGTATACCGCAAACTCCAAGCTCATCGGCATGTTCTCCGAGCAGTGGGGAGGCGTGGCCGGCTGCGGCAGAGAGACTTCGACCGGTGACGGCCTGGTAATGGCCATGGCGCTTGGCGCCGTGACCGTGCGCACCCAGGACGGTGGTTTCATGCTCGCCAACAGCCAGTATGGCACCGGCAAAAACATCGCCGCCGACCTGCTGTATCGCGGAATGATCGTCGACCAGAGCGGTTCGCGCTGCATCAACGACGGCGCCTCCTACGCCAACAACGACCTGATCAACCAGTTCGAGCACCAGTTTGCCCTGCAGTCCGAGGACTACCTGTGGTTCGTGTGCGACGGCAGCGAGGAGACGGCGGAGTTCTACGAGCTCAACAACACCACCTACGGCATGAGCGACGATGACTACGTGAATGCCGACACCCTCGAGGAGCTCGCCGAGCTCATGGGCGTCGACGCCGACAACCTCGCTGCGTCGGCGGCCGAGATGTGCGAGAACGCCGGCGAGCTGGTGGATCCCGTCTATGGCGAGAGAACGTCGAACTTCCCGATCAATGCCGTTGCCGAGGGTCCGTTCCACGCGATGAGGATCGCCCCGTCGATCGTCATGACCACCGGCGGCCTCAAGGCCAATATGGACGGGGTCGTTCTACGTGCTAAGGGAGTTGGCATCGTCGACGATGTCGCCCCTGAAGATGATGGAGAATTCTTTGAGGCAATCCCCGGTTTGTACGCAGGCGGCGAAGTCGTCGAATGGTCGTGCTACACGGGATGGAGCTGCACGAGCTGCTTCACGCTGGGGCGTATCGCCGGCAAGTCCGCCGCGAATGCCGAGCCTTGGGAGTAGGTTAAATCGAATCGCGTGCCATAGCAGGCCTCTGTGATCTCACTGCACCTGGACAGCAATCATTCCAGGCAAAGAACGGGCTGCAAAGCTGAGCATCGCCCACCTATTGTGTGGATGGTTTTCTCGGAACAGCCTCACATCCTAAATTGAGGTTCCCAGCGCGAGGGCCCACATGCCAGAGCTGGCATGTGGGCCCCACGAAGAGAGCATTGATCCCAAATGACGCCTTGCGAGCAGCCGATAAACGGTCCGCAGCGACCGCGTGCGGCCTACGCCTCCGCAGCGGCCTTCTGGCCGGCCTGATAGCCAAAGGCAAGCGCCTGGTTGAAGCCGCCGTTGTAGGGCAGGCCCTCCTGCTCCCAGTAGCTGCCGCAGACGATGCCAGCGGCATACAAGCCCTCGATGGGAGCACCGGAAGTGTCGAGCACGCGGGAATCGGCGTCGGTGGCAACGCCACCGTAGGTCACGAAGGGTCGCGGCTTGAGCCTAATCGCCCAGAACGGGGCAGTCTCGATCCTAGTGGTGCCAGCCATCTCCTTGGCAAAGTCATCGTCGACGCCAGCGTCCACGAAACCGTTATAACGCTTGACCGTAGCCAGAAGTGCCGCAGGGTCAATGCACAGAGTCTCGGCCAGCTCCTCGATGGTGTCGGCGCGATAAATCAACGAGCAGCCATCGAAATAGGGCGAGGTATCGTAGGTGGCATCACTGATGTAGTAGCCGATTGCCTGGGTCTGCCTAACCACCTCGTTCATCATGTCAGCCTTGCCGCGCGACTCGGCGATAATACGCTGCCCCTCGACGTTAACCGTGATGCCAGGAATATGCCCGGCGAGGGCGCCCTCGCGGCCATGGAAGTTGCCCGTGTAGTGATCGAACATCAAAACGTCGCTCGTACCATCGGGCGTGCCTTGGATAAGCATGCCCAGATCCATGTCGACCAGGCCCGCGCCAATCTTCTTCGCCATGGTGATGCCGTCGCCGGTGCAGGTGTGGGCGCCCGAGGTCTCGAAGCTAGCGAGCTCGGAACCCATGTACTGCGAGATCATGCCAGGGTTCGAACAGAAGTCGCCCGTGGCAAGCACCACGCCCTTGTTTGCCCTGACGATACGCACAATACCGTCAGCGTCAAAGAATCGCACGCCATTGACGCGGCCCGACTCGTCCTGGGCAAGATCCGTGGCCTCGCAGCCCAAAAGCTCGGTATAACCCTCAAACCCGGAGCAATATTCGTCGATGGGCGTAGTAAAGGGCAGCGCATTCCACCAGCAGCGCCCCACGGGCGGGTTGGTGCAAGGCTCGAGCTCGTTGCCCGGGCAGAAAGTCGTAAGCCAGCCATCAGCGGCCGGATCTTCGCCCTCGGGGCCGAACGGGTCAAGTTGAATGCCGATAGGCCCGCTCAGAAACTCGCCCACTTCAGGCCAGATTTGCGTGAAGCGCTCGGCGTGTGGGTGCTCGGTAGGCTGCTCGTCACCACGCATGCCCTTCATCGAGCGCGCAAAGGCACCCGCCCAGTCGGCGAGATACTGCTCAGGACTGTCCTCGGCGCCGCCGTCGGCAACGCGACGCTCAGGCCAGCACGCCTGCACGCCCACGGCGTACATGGAACTGCCGCCCACATTGCCGGCCTTCTCGATCAGAAGCGCAGACGCTCCGTCGGTCAGCGCCACCGCGCAAGCCATCAGGCCGGCGGCGCCACCGCCGATGACGACGACGTCAGCCTCGTAGTCGCAGGCCGCCCCGGCGGCCTCCTCGGCATGCGCAGCCGTCGCGGCCATACCTGCCAGCGCAACGCCGGCTCCGCCGATCACAGCAGACTTAACGAGATCCCTACGTGAAACGTTCTCCATAGTGCCCTCCCAACCTTGCGACCCTGTCCCTGTATTGGGTCAGCTATTGCCAGATCACATGTGCCACGGTACGCCGAGAAGGGGAGCTTGTGAAATTCTGAAGCCGCATAAGATTCATTCCGCTTTTAGGGGGCAACCGCAAAGCAAAAAAGCGCAAGGCTAAAGCCGACACCATGTCATCCTTTTTGTATATACTGCTCGCATAGGGGAAACGCCTGATAGGGGGGCACATGCAGATCGAGATCCTCAACGAGTTCGTCACGCTCGCCCAGACGCTCAACTACCGCGAGGCATCGGAGCGCCTCTTTATCACGCAACCCACGCTCAGCAAGCACGTGAAGGAACTCGAGACACAGCTGGGGGCGCGCCTGTTCAACCGTGGCACCAAGTCGGTCTCCATCACCAAGGAAGGGGCGAGCTTTCTTGAGTGCGCCCAGCAGATCTGCCAGCTTTACAGCACCGCGTTGCATAAGCTACGTCAAGACAGCAACAATAAGATCGTAGCCGGCGTGCCTCTCATCTATCCCTTCTATTCACGCGTCATCAGGGCAGCGATAGACCGCACGGTGCATGAGCTGCCCGAATTCCAGTGCAGCGTCGTGGACATCGGCATGAACGGCGAGCCACCTGAGTTCCTCGCAAAAGGGTGCGACGTTGTCATGGGATTTTGCCTAGAGAACAATGCCGGGGGCGATCTTGAGGTCGTCGAGCTCTGCAAACAGCCTGTCTATCTCTGGGTTGCAAACACCAACCCACTCGCCGGCGCAGATGAGGCATCGATCTCCGACCTAAACGGCATGGTGTTTCGCCCCAGCTCGCCTAACCCACGATACCCCTGGAGCGTCATGGTGCAGGGCCTGTTCAAGATGCACGGCATCGCCCCGATCATGGGGGAGGCTGTCGACGCCCTCTACCAGCTTGGCCCAAACGACTTTGCCTTGGTGTTCGGCGGCGCACCTGACGAGTCAATCGGCTTCCGCGTGTGCCAAGTTCCCCTCCAGGAGCACCTAAGCGTCCCCATCTCGGCCACGTATCGCTCAAGCCAAAGCACGGCCCTGCTACTCCAGTTCGTCAGCACCCTCGCACAGACAGCACAGTTCCCAGCCAGCAAAGAGCGCGGCACGGCGCCGGGCGGAGGCGAGGCTGTAGGAGGCTGACGAGAAGTCGCGCCTGGCCACCGCACAGCACTCATCACACGGTCAGCGACAAGGCGCCGTGAGCCGCTCACCTAGTTTCCCAGGCGAACAACCCACGGCGCCAAAAAACAGATGACCGGAAGCCTTGGGCACGTCAATCACAGCGACGCGCCTAGAATCTCGCAAAGGCCGTGCGCCTACTCGGCGTCCGCTGCGGCAGAACCAGCGGCCTCATCATCGACGGCATCGATGTCAAAGGCGTCACACACAGCGGCACGGAAGCCCTCGGAGGTCATCGTGGCGTGCGTCACGGTATCGACGCTGGCAGCCTCCTCGGGAGTCATGCCGGCAACGCCAGCGGCGAGGGCGGCAGATGCCTCCATGCCCACGCCAGGGGTATCGAAGGTGTGCAGCACCTCGCACTGCGAAATGACGTCGCCGTCCATCGTGAAGCGCAGGACGATGTTGCCACAATGGCCGTCGCCCATACCGATGACCTGATTCTCGCCACACTCGTACTCGGGCTCGGCAGGGGCGTAGGTAAAGGGCTCGGTCACCACGTCATCGGTAGGCACGAAGTCGTCGTTGGCCATGGCGCTGCGCGCCGAGATGCGGCCGAAGGCCAAGCACTGGCCGGCCTCAGTGGCGCCCTGCGTGGTCGTAGTGAACAGGCTGCCCAGCTCTCCGGCCTCATACAGATGGGGAATCGGATTGAAGTCGCGGTCAACGATCGCCCCGTCGGCGTTCTTGCGCGGGCCGCCCATGGTATTGACGATGGACTGGACGAGCCGGTAGGCGTAATAGGGCCCCTCCTCCGCCAGTGCGCGCATCGCCGCCGGATCGCGGTGGAACTCGACGTCCTCGCCATTGGCACAGAACTCGTTAAACCTGGCGACCGTTGCGGTCAGGTTCTCGGCAGACACACCCATCTGCTCGGCAAGCCCGTCGAGTGTGTCGGCGGTGATGACATTGCCGGCATCGAGGGCAGCCTGGAAGCGCTCGGGCGTGTCGAGGTTCCACGAGAAGACGGTGTCCTGGCGAGCGGGCTCGTCGAACACGCACCAGGAGTTCATCGGCAGATACTCGATGTGATAGCCCGCATGCCACGGCACATAACCAAAGACGCTCTGGTGATTCTCGTTGGAGAAGCGGTTGCCGTCACCGGCGACCCAGATCTCACTCGTGGTGTTGTTGGCAAGGCCAGTGCGGGTGCCCGACTCCCACACCGGGGTAGCTCCGTCGTTGTACGTGGCACTCCAATAGGTGTTTGCCTGGTACAGGGCCGACATCTGGGCACCGGCCTTCATGGCCATGGTTATGCCGTCACCCGTGTTGTACATGACATCAAACGAGGCCGCCTGGGTAAGCCCCATGAAGTTGAAGAGCATCTCGGAGCTGCTCTCATAGCCGCCACAGCACAGCACGACACCCTTGACCGAACGGATGTTGACGTCCTGGCCTCCCACGCTGGCAGTCACGCCCAGCACGGTGCCGGTTGCAGGGTCCTGGATAAGATCGGTCGCCGGCGACTCATACCAGATGTCGATGTTCTCGTTGGCGAGCATCGTCTTTTTGAGGAACTTGAACATCGCGCCGTCGCCCCATCGCTTGGATAGCATGAACTCGTTGAATCCGAAGTTCCCACCGTACTCGGGGTACATCACGTAGCTGCTGTAGGCATTGGCGGACTCGCCCACCACCTCGTCAAAGGTATAGGTGGTCGCGCCTAGGCTCTCCATCCATTCACGGCTGTTGGCACTTTCGTACACAAAGGCGCGCAGGGCGTCGTCGTCAGGATTATCAAGGGGCCCATTGGTCCCGCGCAGCCACTGCAGATAAGCGAGGAAGTCCTCCTCTTCGCCCTTGTTGGCAAAGGTTGGGCACTGGAAGCAGAAGCGACTGCAGCCGCCGTCTAGGCCGTCGGGCGCCTTCTCAAGTACGAGCACATGGGCACCAAACTCGGTCGCAGCGGTAATGGATGCTGTCAGGCCGGCCAAGCCATCTCCCACGACAACTAGGTCGTACAGCGCATTCCAAGTAACGCCGGATTCGGCGACAGCCCGACTGGTGGCCTCGTCAGCCACGGCAAGCGACGTCCCAGACGCCGCGAGCATCGCCCCGGCGCCAATGGCGGCGGACTTCACGAGATTCCTGCGCGTGATGGGTTCCATAGCTGATCTCCTTTTTCATAGAGGTTGAGGCCGGCGGGCTCGATGACCGTCGATAGCCGGGGTTATCGGGCCCGCCGGTTTACTTGCTTCGCTGTCATGCGGGCACAAGCCCGCCGCCTCGCTATGCCAGCGCGTTGGCGACGGCGGCCTTGAAGCAGCGCGAAGAGTCGGTGGCGTGAGAAATGGTGTCGATGTCGGCCACCTCGGTTGCGGTCATGCCAACGACCTGCTCGCTGAGCATCGTGACCGCACGGCCACCAATGTTGGGCGTCTCGTAGCTCTGCAGCGCCTCGCACTGTGAGATGGTGTCGCCGTCCATGGTGAGGCGCAGCACCAGGTTACCGTTATGGGCGTCGGCGATACCGATGACCTGGTTCTCGCCAGCCTCATAGGCAGGCTCCTCCACGACCGGTGCGAAGCCGGAGACCACCAGGTCGGCGGCAGGCTGGCCATCCTCCTTCGCAACGGCGGCGTTACGCCCGGCGATACGGCCAAATACCATGCCCGCACCCATGTTCATGGCGCCCGGATAGCAGTGGGTGATCATTTCGCCGCACTCGCCCGCGCCGTAGAGATGCGGGATGGGCTGGTCGTTGACGTCAATGATCTGGGCGTTCTCGTTGCGACGCGGGCCACCCTCGGTGCACAGGACCGACTGGACCAGACGGAACGCGTAGTACGGACCCTCCTCGGCAAACGGTGCCATTGCCTCGGGGCTGCGATGGAACTCGTAGTCCTCGCCCTGCTCGCAGAAGAAGTTCCAGCGCTCGATGGTGGCAGCCAGGTTCTCGGCCGGGACGTCAATCAGACCCGCGAGCTCCTCGATGGTGTCGGCCTTGATGAAGTGGCCTGACTCGACAGCGTAGTCGGTACCCAGGCTGAACGTGTCCTCAGGATCGTTGTTGTAAGTGTCCGAGAAGTACGTGGAGGTGCGGGCGGCCTCGTCGAACACGCACCAGGACACCTCGGGCTGACGCTGCAGGATATAGTCACCGTGCCACGGAATGTGACCATGTCGGGTGCCGGTCGCCTCGTTGGCGAAGCGCGTGCCATCGGAGCCCACATAGATGATGCTCGAGGTATACCGCGAGGAACCGATGCGGTTGCCCGAGACCCACTCGGGGGTCACACCGTCCTCGTACAGGCCACTAATGTAGGCAAGCACATTGGGCATCGCCGAGATCTGCGCGCCAATGCGCTGGGCCATGAGCACGCCGTCGCCGGTGTTAAACTGTGGGCCGATGGCCTTGATACCGGGCAGGTCGGCGTAATCCTGCATGATGCGCTCGTTGTTCTCGTAGCCGCCGCTGGCCAGCACCACGCCGTTGCGGGCACGAATATTGACCGTCTGGCCGTTGATCTGTGCTGACACGCCAAGGACGATACCGCTATCCGGGTCACGAAGGATCTCGGTGACGGTGGACTCGTACCAGATGGCCACGTTGTCGAGGGCCTCGACGTTGGACTTCATGAGCTTGAAGAACGCACCCATGCCCGTCTCTTGGGCGACAGTGAACGTGTAGAACGAGTCACCACCAGGATATTCGGGATACTGGATGGCATCGTCGTTACCCGTTGCCTCCTTGTAGGTATATACCGTACCACCCAGGCTCTCGGCCCAAGACGGGTTTTCCCTCAGCCCCTCGATGGCGGCATCGATCACGGCGTCGCTGGGATTGTCGTACCCACCGCGGACAAGCTGCAGATGCTCGCGGGCGGTATCCTCCTTGCCCTCCACCAGGGCCCATGCGCACTGCTGGCACAGTCGGGTGCATCCGCCGTCCAGGCCATTGGGGGCCTTCTCCAGAATCAGCGTGCTGGCACCAGCGCGACCAGCCTCGATGGCAGCGGACAGACCGCCCACGCCGTCGCCCACGATAACGACGTCGTACAGGCCATCCCACGTGATGCCAGCCTCATAGGAGCCAGGCTCGACAGCAGGTGTCTCCTCGGCCAGCGCGCTACCCGCGACGCTCGTCAGGGCAGCGGAGGCACCGACAATAGCGGCAGCCCCCACAAGGTTTCTACGCGTGATGGATTCCATGCTATCCCCTTTCGTGATTTCTCTGACGGTAGCGTGCCCCGTTTGGCACTGTCCTCCGTCTGTCTTGAGATAATTTATGATGTTGAGTTCTTCTTGTGAAATTCTGAATAAGCATGACTGTTATTTCTTATTTAACTACTTCTTTTGAGCATGACCATGATTCCGAAATGGACTTGGCACATTGACGTGCGGCGATTCGCCTCCAGCCGGCGCGAGGCGTCATGCGCCCATGACTTCGAGTGCACTCGAATGGTTATGATTGGTCGACCACGACTATAGCCAATGAAGACCAGGAGGCACGCATGTCCCTCAGTTGCAATTCCGCCGCCAAGTGCCCCGCCACCGAGCCCGAGCTCGGCGCAGGCATCAAGAAGCTCGGCTTCGGTCTGATGCGCCTGCCACAGATGCAGCTGCAGGCCACCCAAGAAAGTGGCGGCGCCGACAAGCCCACGAGCCCCGTCATCGACGTCGAGCAGGTCAAGGAGATGGTCGACCTGTTCATGAACGCGGGCTTCACCTACTTCGACACCGCCTGGGCCTACGAGGGCAGCGAGGACGCCATCCGCCAGGCGCTCGTGGAGCGCTACCCGCGCGAGACCTACCAGCTCGCCACCAAGAACGCCGTGTGGATCAACTGCGCGAGCACCGAGGAGGCCAAGGCGCGTTTTGACGTGTCGCTCGCGCGCGCAGGCGCCGGATACTTCGACTTCTACCTGCTGCACAACCTCGGCGAGAGCCGCACGAAGTTCTTCGACGACTACGACCAGTGGGCCTTCGTGCAGGAGAAGAAGGAGCAGGGCCTCATCCGCCACGTGGGCTTCTCGTTCCACTCCACGCCCGAGGAGCTCGAGGAGATCCTGACCGCCCATCCCGAGATGGAGTTCGTGCAGCTGCAGATCAACTACGCCGACTGGGACTATCCCGCCGTGCAGTCGCGCCGCTGCTACGAGGTGGCGCGTGCCCACGGCAAGCCCGTCATCGTCATGGAGCCGGTGAAGGGCGGCATGCTCGCCAACCCACCGCAGCCCGTGCGCGACGTGCTGGAGAAGGCCGACCCCGACCGCTCCCCCGCCGCCTGGGCCATCCGCTTTGCCGCCGACCTGGAGGGCGTCATCACGGTGCTCTCCGGTATGAGCAACGTGGAGCAGATGCGTGACAACATCGCCGCCATGCGCGACTTCGCGGGGCTGTCGCAGCAAGAGCGTGCCACGCTCGACGAGGCGCGGCAGGCCCTGGCCGGCATCCCGCTCATCCCCTGCACCACCTGCAACTACTGCGCCAAGGTGTGCCCGCAGGACATCGGCATCTCGGGCACCTTCACCGCCATGAACTACCTCACGCTCTACGCAGACAAGGCCGCCGCCCTGCATCAGGAGGGGTGGCTCGTCGGCGGCCACGGCCACAAGCGCGCCAACGAGTGCGTGGGCTGCGGCACCTGCGAGCGAGCCTGCCCGCAGCACATCGCCATTCGCGATGAGCTCGCCCGCTGCGTGGAGACGCTGGGGATAGGGGCGTAGGGCCGCATGTAGGCAAACGGCCAAAAGCACCGACAGCCGCAAACGGCCACGCGGGCAAAAATCGAGACATTTCGCACCCTCTTTCCAACGAGAAAGTTTCTCGATTTTTGCCCCCGGCTGTTCCTCCCGACTACCCTGACTGCTGCGCATGGCGCACAAGCCGCTGCCGTTAGCGCCTGACGTATCGACACCTCTTGTCAGGTTGACAAATAGGAAAAAAAGGAAAAAATAGGAAAGAAAGGAAAACCATCCTGCAGATCCGGCATCTCGCGATGTCCGGCGCGTCTCAGCGAGGAGGGCACATGCGAGACACCGTCTTCTCTCCCGCCTTCGGCAACCGGCCCAGCCAGCTCGTTGGGCGCGATGCCGTCATCAGCGCTCTTCTAGCCGGACTTGACAGCAACCCGGGAAGCAAGGAGCGGGCGACACTACTGCTTGGGCAGAGGGGGACGGGAAAGACCGTCCTTCTCTGGGAGCTGGCCGATCGGGCGCGCGACAAGGGTTGGGTTGTCGCAACGCCCACCGTCACCAGTGAGAACATGCTTGCCCGTATCGTGGAGAAGATTCAGGATGACGGAAGCCGCCATCTCGACAAGCAGAGAGCCAAGCTCGTCGGCGGCGGCGTCGGTGCCTTCGGCTTCTCCGCGGGACTGGAATTCAGTCGAGAGGTGCAGGAAACCAAAAGTGACCAGTACAAGCTTCTGAGCCTGTGTCGCAGGCTCACCGAACTCGGACATGGAACCCTGATCCTCGTTGACGAGGCGCAGGCAAGAATCCCCGAGCTCAAGCAGCTGATCATCGCCTACCAGGAGCTCGTCGGCGAGGGGCTCGACGTCGCCATGGTCATGGCAGGCCTGCCCGCCGCCATCTCGGCGACCCTTAATGACCACGTGCTCACGTTCTTCAATCGGGCCAAGAAGATCAGGCTCGAGCCTTTGGCAATCGCCGACGTCGACGCCTTTTTCGAGCAAGCGTTCGAGGAGCTCGGGCTGACGGTTTCCCCCGAGATCCGAAAGAGGGCGGCCCGAGCGACGTCAGGCTCCCCCTACATGCTGCAGCTCGTCGGGCACAACCTCGTTGTCTACGCCAAAAGCGACCAGGAAGTCGATGAATCCTCCCTGCAGAACGCCATCGAGACCTCGCGCGAGGAGTTCATGGAGGACGTCTGCAAGACCACCATCGCCTCCCTGTCCGAGCGAGACGTCGACTTCCTATGTGCCATGTCGCACGACCCCGACCAATCCGGCGGGAGCCGCATGATGGACGTCGCCGAGCGCATGGGCGTAACGCCCGACTATGCCCAGAAATACAGAAGGCGCCTGATCGAGGCGGGCATCATCGACGCACCGAGGCGCGGGGTCGTCAGGTTCGCCGTGCCGTATCTGGCGGACTACCTGAGATCCGAGAGTGCCTTCTGATCATTTGTTGAGCATGCCGCGAGCCAATCGGCCGTGTCCCTTTGAGCGTGCTTGAGATGATCTAGCCCAATGAGCGCAGACACGCCCCCCTCGATGCCCCTAAACGGCGATTCGCTCGCCATCGTACTCGTATGTTCTACGATATAGACCCTCGGGAGCAATATCGATATTGCCATCGGCCCATGTCAAAACCCCATGCTCGATTGAAAAATCGTTGAACAGAGAGCGATCCTTCAACGGGGCAAACGCTTCAAGCTCTAGAAGCTCGCTCGCATCGAAAAGACGGGTCTCGCCCGTACTGAATGTCACGAGCAGGCACAAGTCGTCTACCACCCTCGCAGACAGAACTTTAAGTCCGTCGATCGGGTTGCTTGCATATACGCGCCCGTTTGCAATATACATGGACAGTCCCTTCCCTGATTAAGACAGAGGCGCAATCTTATCGAAAGGCTCACTCATAACAGCCTTATTCCATGCCTCATAAACCTCGCGTTCGCGAAGAATCAGCCAGGCTTCGAGCAGCTTGTATTGCTTTACGGGCAACGATCCGGCAAGCATTTCTCCATCCAGCCCAACCACCGCCTCGTCCCCACCATAGAAGACATGTACGTGCGGCTTGTAATGCTGAGACAGGTCATCGTAATACATTCGAATGATAAGACCTTTAAACCTACTGAGCTCTGGCATGCGCCCCCCAAAAAAGCTGGACAGTCTACTTGTAGTGTATTATGCCCCGGAAATGATAGTCGATTCGATAACGGATAGCATTTGGCCAGGGCGCGGGTGCACCGCGCCCCATCTAGCGGACTATCTGAAATAAGACGCGTGCCGCGGGTCTCGTAGAGAGCCTCTTGAGCCCCCTGCTTAACCTCCCCGGTCAACGCGTTGAACGTGGCGCCGTTGCCCTTGAACTCGTGGTAGAAGGGCAGCATTGAGTGGGTCTCGTTGGTGAAACCCTCGGAGTAGAAGACGGCGCGCACAGGTGGTACGCACCACCCGCACGCGCCGCTATCGTCTCGCATGAAATCCCGCGCGGCACCAGCATCCGCGCCGAGCGATCCTCCTGGCGATCCCGCCTTACGCGAAGTAGGCCACGCCGCCCTCGAACAGCGGCATGAACTTGTTGCCGGGGACGTTCTTGTACAGGCCGTCACCGCGGCGCTCCACGTGGCCCATCTTGCCGAACACGCGGCCGTCGGGGCTGGTGATGCCCTCGATGGCGAGTACCGAGCCGTTGGGGTTCACGTCCAGCCCCATGCCCGGCACGCCCGCCTCGTCCACGTACTGCGTGGCGATCTGGCCAGCGGCGCGCATCCCGGCGAGAACCTCGTCGCTCGCCACGAAGCGCCCCTCGCCGTGGCTGATGGCAACGGTGTACACCTCGTCCACCGCACACTTGGACAGCCAGGGCGACAGGTCGCTGGCCACACGCGTGCGCACCAGGCGGCTCTGGTGACGACCGATGGTGTTGAACGTGAGCGTGGGGCACTCGGCGTCCATGGGACGGATGTCGCCGTAGGGCACGAGGCCCAGCTTCACCAGCGCCTGGAATCCGTTGCAGATGCCCAGCATCAGGCCGTCGCGCGCCTGAAGCAGGTCACGCACCGCCTCGGTGATGCGCGGGGCGCGGAAGAACGCCGTGATGAACTTGGCCGAGCCGTCAGGCTCGTCTCCGCCGGAGAAGCCACCGGGGATCATGACGATCTGGCTCTGGCCGATGAGGCGAGCGAGCTCCTCGGTGCTCTGCGCCACGGCCTGCGGCGTGAGGTTGTTGATGACGAGCGTGGAGACCTCGGCGCCGGCGGCCTCGAACGCCGCGGCGGTGTCGTACTCGCAGTTCGTGCCGGGGAACACCGGGATGACCACGCGCGGGCGGGCGAGCTGCGGGCCGTGATAGCGCACGGGCGCCGCCTCGGCATGGTCGGCGGCGCGCCATGTCTCGGCCGCGACCTCACGCGAGCTGCCCGAGGCAGCCTCGGCGTCGGCGTCCTGCTCGCCGGCGTGGCGATACGGGAAGACCGGCTCCATGCGGGCCTCCCAGACCTCCTGCAGCTCGGCAAGGTCGATGGACTCGCCCGTCTCGGCGCAGTCCATGACGTAGGCCTCCACGGTGGTGGCCAGCGGGGTCACCGTCACGGCCGCGAACTCGACGGCCCCCACCGTCTCGCCGGACTCGCCGCTGTCCGCACCCTCGATCTCCTCGCTGCCCGGCAGCTCGATCATGACCTCGGCGGGCATCTCGGCGTCATCGGCCAGCTCCACGATGAAGCTGCCGTACGACGGCTCGAAGAGCCACTCGGCACCCAGGCCGCCCTGATCGGGATCGACCAGCTCGACGCCGATGCCGTTGCCCACGCACATCTTGAAGAGGGCCTCGGCCACGCCGCCGTACCCCGGCGTGCTCACGGACAGCGCCGCGCCCGAGGAGATGAGCTTCTCCACCATGTCGAACACGGCAAGCTGGGCCTCGTCATCGGGCAGCAGGCAGGCGCACTCCGGGCCCGTCCACTCCTGCTCTGGCTCCTGCGCAGAGTCGATGACGTCGGCCAGGAAGTTCTCGCTCACGCGGCGCATGGGCTCGATAAGCACGACGCGGTGCGCGGTGCCCTTGAACTCCGGCGAGGTAACGTTGTCCACCTTGCCCAGCGCCGTGGCAAAGCTCACCAGGGTGGGCGGCACGTCGAGCTGCTCGAAGCTGCCGCTCATGGAGTCCTTGCCGCCGATGGCGCCCACGCCCAGGGCGATCTGCGCGTCTAGCGCGCCCAGCACCGACGCCACGGGCTTGCCCCAGCGCTCGGGCTCGTCGCGCAGCTTCTCGAAGTACTCCTGCAGCGACAGGTAGGCGCACTTGTGAGAGAAGCCGGCCGCGACCAGCTTGGACACGCTCTCGAGCACGGCGAAGTAGGCGCCCTTGTACTGGTTTGCCTCGGCGAGGTAGGGGTTGAAGCCCCAGGCAAGGCCGCTCACCGTGGTGGTCTCGCCAAAGACGGGCAGTTTGGCCACCATGGCCATGGCCGGGGTGAGCTGGCGGGTGCCGCCGAAGGGCATGAGCACCGTGGCGGCGCCGATGGTGGAGTCAAAGCGCTCCACCAGGCCCTTGTTCGAGGCGACGTTGATGTCGCTCACCAGAGCGTGCATGCGCTCGGAAAGCGTGGCGCCCGGCCACTTCTGCGCCGTGTCGTAGCTGCCGCCGCGTTCCACGTGCACGCGGGCGTGCTTGGGCGCGCCGTTGCTGGCGAGGAAGTCACGGGAGAGGTCCACGATGACGTCTCCGCCCCACTCCATGCGCACGCGATGATCGCCCGTGACCTCGGCGATGGGCGTAGCCTCGAGGTTCTCCTCGTGAGCGTAGCCGATGAACTCCTCGACGTCGGCCGCGTCGAGCGCCACGGCCATGCGCTCCTGGCTCTCCGAGATGGCGAGCTCCGTGCCGTCGAGGCCCTCGTACTTCTTGGGCACGCGGTCGAGGTGCACGAACAGGCCGTCAGCCAGCTCGCCCACCGCCACCGAAACGCCGCCGGCGCCGAAGTCGTTGCAGCGCTTGATGAGCCGGCATGCGTCCTTGCGGCGGAACAGGCGCTGGAGCTTGCGCTCCACGGGGGCGTTGCCCTTCTGCACCTCGGCGCCGCACTCCTCCAGGCTCTCGGTGCCCTGGGACTTGGACGAGCCCGTGGCGCCGCCGATGCCGTCGCGACCGGTGCGGCCGCCGAGCAGGACGACGACGTCGCCGTCACTGGGCTCCTCGCGACGCACGTGGTCGGCCGGGGTGGCGCCCACCACGGCACCGATCTCCATGCGCTTGGCGACATAGCCGGGGTGGTAGAGCTCGTTCACCTGGCCGGTGGCCAGGCCGATCTGGTTGCCGTAGCTCGAGTAGCCCGCCGCCGCGGTGGTGACGAGCTTGCGCTGGGGCAGCTTGCCGGGCAGCGTGTCGGCCACCGGCACGAGCGGGTCGGCCGCCCCGGTCACGCGCATGGCCTGGTAGACGTAGCTACGCCCCGACAGCGGGTCACGGATGGCGCCGCCCAGGCAGGTCGCCGCCCCGCCGAAGGGCTCGATCTCGGTGGGGTGGTTGTGCGTCTCGTTCTTGAAGAGGTAGAGCCAGTCCTGCTCCTGGCCGTCCACGTCGACCTTCGCCTTGACGGTGCAGGCGTTGATCTCGTCGGACTCGTCCAGGTTCTTCAGGATGCCCTGCGCCTTGAGCCAGCGGGCACCGATCGTACCCATGTCCATGAGGCACACGGGCTTCTCGTCGCGGCCGAGCTCGTGGCGCAGCTGCAGGTAGCGATCGTAGGCGGCTGCCACGTCGGCGTCGTCGATCACCACGTCGTCGAGCTGGGTGCCAAACGTGGTGTGGCGGCAGTGGTCGCTCCAGTAGGTGTCGATCACGCGGATCTCGGTGATGGTGGGGTCACGGTGCTCGCTGGCAAAGTACTCCTGGCAGAACTTGGCGTCGGCCAGGTCCATGGCAAGGCCGCGGCGGGCGATGAACGCGGCGAGCGCGTCGTCATCCATGGCGGTGAAGCCGTCGAGGACCTCCACCGCAGCGGGCTCGGGAACGTCGAGCGCAAGGGTGTCGCGCAGCGCGAGGTCGGTCTCGCGCGACTCGACCGGGTTGATGATGTAGCGCTTGATGGCGTCGAGGGCCTGGGGCTCAAGGTCGGCACCGATGACGTAGAGCTTGGCGTAGCGCACCGTGGGCCGCTCACCCTGCGAGATGAGCTGCACGCACTCCGCCGCAGAGTCCGCGCGCTGGTCAAACTGGCCGGGAAGCGCCTCCACGGCAAACGCGGTCATACCGGCGGGAACGGCGACGATGCCCTGGCCCGACCCTGCGGCGCCGAGCTGCAGGCCCTCAACGGGCACCTCGCGGGAGGCAACGTCCACCTGCGGCTCGCTGAACACGGTGGGAACGCAGTGGTCGAACAGCTCCTCGGAGATGCCCTCCACGTCGTAGACGTTGATGATGCGAAGGCCCGCCGCAGGCGGGAGCCCCTCGGAGATGACGGTGTGGAGCTCGGCGAGGAGCTGCTGCGCCTCGACGTCAAAACCGGGCCTTTTTTCTACGTAGATGCGAGAGACCATGGGGCCTGCCTTCCAGCTCTATCCGTTCTTCCAGCTATCTTGCGTTTGACAAACGAGCACCTGACAAACGAGCAGAGCCGGCCAGGCATGACTACCCGCCTGGCCGGCTGCGACTACTTGCGCTTTGAGGCCGCGAACTCGCGCGCGATCCTGGCGGCCGCCTCCTTGCGGGCCTCCTCCTCGGACAGCTCGGCCTCGGGCTTGCCTGCGTCGGCGCCCTCGGCACCTCCCGAGGAGTTGGCGGCGTCTGCCGCCACACCCTGCGCGTCCTGGGCATCGGCCTGGGCTGATACCTCGCTGACCTCGGCCTTGGCCCTGCCAGACTTTGCAGGCTTATCCTTCTTGGCCTTCTTGGCCGTCTTGGCGTCGAGCTCTTCATCCTCGGGCAGCTCGATCTTGCCCGTCGCCAGGGCCATGGCCTTGGCGTACGCCTCGTCGGCGGCAGCGCTCGCCTCGGACGAGGACTTGCCCGCCTTGCGAGCCTCCTTCTTGGCCTTCCTGGCCGCCTCCTTGGCGACGCGCTCCTGGTAGGACGCCTCGATGATGCGGTCGACGGCGCGCTTGGACATGGCCTTGACCTTGTCGCGATAGTAGTTGCGCCGCTTGCGCACCACGGTGAAGTCCATGATCAGCGCGCCGATGATGCACGCGTAGGCCAGGACGATGATCACGATGGAGAAGACCTCGCCGCCAATGCCGACGGCCCCGGCAAGCCCCGCCCACGACAGCGCCGTGAAGACCACCGCGCCGATGAGCAGCGCCCACCAGTACTTGCGCAGCTTCTTGTATTTGGGATCCTTGTTGCACAGGATGGAGCTCGCCGTGTAGATGGCGTTCTCCTCCTCGCGCTGCTTGGCCTTGAGCGCCTTCTTCTCGTCCTTGGACATGCTCGCCTCGGCGAGGGCGCGCTGTCGCGCGTTGCCCGTGGGCCGCTTCGTCTCGGTGCGCACCGAGGAGGCGGCGGCGCGGACGGGCTTCATCGAAGAAGCGCCGCGCCTGCTCGCCCCGCCCTCGCGTTCCGTGGTGTAGCGGTCGTTCATGGGGTTACGACGTGACATCTAGCAGCTCCCCGCAGGATCGAACGTGGTCCCGGTGATGAGTTCGTAGGCCTCGCGGTACTTGTCGGCCGTCCTGGAGATGATCTCCTCGGGCAGCGCCGGCGGCTCGCCCGTGAAGTCCCAGTTGGCCTTGAGCCAGTCGCGCACGAACTGCTTGTCGTAGCTGGGCTGGACCTTGCCGGGCTCGTAGCCCTGCGCCGGCCAGAAGCGGCTGGAGTCGGGCGTGATGCACTCGTCGATCAGGGTCACCTTGCCGTCGATGTAGCCGAACTCGAACTTGGTGTCGGCGATGATGATGCCCTGGCCGCGCGCATAGTCGGCAGCGGCGGTATAGATGGACAGCGACAGGTCACGCAGCTGCGTGGCGAGCTCGGTGCCCACGCGGTCGACCAGCTGCTCGTAGGAGATGTTCTCGTCGTGGTCGCCGATGGCGGCCTTGGTCGAGGGGGTGAAGATGGGCTCGTCGAGCTTGGACGCCTCGACCAGACCCTCGGGCAGCTTGATGCCGCAGACGGTGCCGTCGGCGTCGTAGGTCTTCTTGCCCGAGCCGGTGAGGTAGCCGCGCACGATGCACTCGACCAGGATGGGCTCGGCCTTCTTGACGATCATGGAGCGACCGGCCAGGTAGTCCGCGTAGGGCTGGAACTGCTCGGGCAGGTCGGCCACGTTGCAGCTCAGCATGTGGTTGGGCACCAGGTCGGCGAAGCGGTCAAACCAGAAGCGCGAGATCTGCGTGAGCACCTGGCCCTTGTGCGGAATCTCGTCCTTGAGGATGTAGTCAAAGGCGCTGATGCGGTCGGTCGCCACAATGAGAAGGCGATCACCCAGGTCATACATGTCACGAACCTTGCCCTGCGAGTCTGGGCGCAATGCCACCTGCGACACGACGAGTCTCCTCTCGATGATCGGCGCGACCAAGACGGCACAAGCCTCGACGGTCGATGGAAAACCGGGCCTGAAAGCAGAGCCGGCGTTCCATGCCCAAGAGGCCTTGCGCCACCACGTTCCGCGCCAAGATACAGATGCATTTATTGTACGGCCCTAGGGCAGCTATGGCGAGGGTAACGTGCGTGTTCCTCAAAAACGCGCGTCTTCGCAGTGGCAGGGCGCATCAGAGGCAATCCACCAGATCACCCCCGGCCAAGGCCACGCATGCATTCGTCAATTCGCGCCAGATTTAAGATGCAACTGAAGTTCACCGCGCAGAGTCGGCGCGCGCCTACTTGCCCTCGTGCTTGGGCTGCTCGCGAGGGATGGCGATCGTGAACGTGGTTCCCACGCCCACCTCGGAGGCCACCTCCACATGCCCGTGGTGGTTGTCCACGATCTCCTTGGTCACGGCCAGGCCCACGCCCAAGCCGCCCTTGGCGCGATTGCGGCTCTCCTCGGCGCGCCAGAAGCGTCCGAACACCCGCGAGAGGTTCTCCTTGGAGATACCGATGCCGGTGTCGGACACGCCGATGCGCACCTCGTCGGTGTCACCGTCGATCCAGATGGTCACCTTGCCGGGTGCCGGCGTGTAACGCATGGCGTTGGACAGAAGGTTGGTCACCGCCTGGGTGATGGTGTCGCGATCCAGCTCGACGGTGAACGCGTCCTGGCCGGTACGGTTCTCGAATGTGAGCTCCAGGCCGCTCTCGGCGAGCAGGGCGAGGTGCGAGCTTGCGATCCCGCGGATAAAGTCCACCGCGTCGATCGGCCCGAAGTGCATGCGTACCGAGCCGTTCTCCAGCCGCGAGAGGCGCAGCATGCTGTCGACCAGGCGTGACAGGCGCTTGGTCTCGCCGTCGACCAGGGCAAGATGCTCCTGGTCGCATGGCATGACCTCGTCCTCCATGGCCTCGACCGTGGCCAGGATCGACATGAGCGGCGTACGTAGCTCGTGGGCCACGTCGGCCGTGAGGCGCTTCTCCAGCTCGCGGTCCTTCTCGATGGACTCCGCCATCTCATCGAACGTCTCGCCCAGCTGCCCTATGTCATCGGGCCCGCGCACGCCGGTGCGCGCGGTGAGGTCTCCCTCCTTGATGCGCTGGGCAGTGGACGAGATGCTGCGGATGGGCTTGGTGAGCGTGCGCGAGAACACGAAGCCCGCGACCACCGAGATCACCAGGGCGGCCACGGCCGCGCCCACGATGCCCTGCAGGGAGACGCGCCTGAAGCTCATGTCCTTGGCGGTGAGCAGGGTGTCGGAGCCCATGGCCCAGACGTTGACCGTCCCCACCTGCGTGCCGCTCTCGCTGATGATGGGTTCGCTCACCATCGAGGAGGAGTCGGGGGCAAGCGAGATGTTGCTGTCGAGCAGCCACGTGTTGTCGTAGATGGGCACGCCGCCGCTGTTGAGGACCTGCACGCCCACGCCGTCGAACATGTCGGTCACGGACAGCAGTCCCTGCAGCTCCGAGACGTCCCAGTAGCTGCGCAGGTCATACTCGTGCGCAAGGGAGGAGGCTGTCGAGGTGGCGATCTCCTCCATGTTCTCGCGCGTGTAGGCGCCAAACTGGCCGCTCCACACAAACGAGAGCACCACCACGAACAGAATCGAGGTGAACAGCGTCATCAGGGCAAACGAAAGCGCCACTCGCCCCCTGAACGAGAGCGAGCGACGCTTCGTGCGACTATGCCGTTTCTCCGAGGCCTCGCCAGAGGAACCCTGGGCACCGGTGGCCATGGCCTCGTCGTCCTTCTCGGTCGTGCGCATACGCGACACGGCCCCCCTCCTTGTTTTCGCGCGCTCGCGGGCGCGTTACTCCTTCTTCTCGGCGGCCGCCTGCTCCTCCTGCTTCTTGGGAGCCTCAAAGCGATAGCCGACACCGTGAACCGTGTAGAGCCACTTGGGGTTGCGCGGGTCGTCGCCGAGCTTTGCGCGCAGGTTCTTCACGTGGCTGTCGATCGTGCGCTCGTAGCCCTCGAAGTCGTAGCCCAGAACCTTCTCGACCAGCTCCATGCGCGTGTACACGCGCCCCGGGTAGCGGGCCAGCGTGGTGAGGAGCTTGAACTCCGAGGCGGTGAGCTCGACCTCGCGACCCTCGACCTCGACCTTGTGGCCGGAGACGTCGATCACCAGGTCACCGAAGTCGAGAACCTCGAGCTGAGGCTCGGCGTCGAGGTGGGTGCGGCGCAGCAGCGCGCGCACGCGAGCCACCAGCTCACGCGGGGAGAACGGCTTGATGAGATAGTCATCGGCGCCCAGCTCAAGGCCAATGATGCGGTCCTCGACCTCACCCTTGGCGGTAAGCATGATGATGGGCACCTCGGAGGTGTCACGAATAGCGCGGCACACGCGCTCGCCCGAGAGCTTGGGGAGCATGAGGTCGAGGATGACCAGGTCGAACTGGTGCTTCTCGAACTCGTCGACGGCGCTCTGGCCGTCGCCCACGCCAACGACGGAGTACTTCTCGCGCTCCAGGTAGGCAGTCACCGCGTCACGAATTGCTTTCTCGTCCTCGACGAGAAGTATCCTGCGAGAGTCTTGAGGCATCGCTAACTCCTTGCGTGTCGAGGGTCATTACGAAGATGGCGTCTGGGTGCCCAAAACGCTCGCATACGCCATGGGCAGGTCGTCATCTCCCCTATTCTATCCTACTTTAGCTCAGTGAAAACACTCGTACAAGTACTCGATTAGGAATCCCAGTACTTTGATCCTTAATTGCAGCATATGTCATGAACACCTGCGAGGTACCTGTCGTCGCAGGGTAGTCACCATATGACGCGCAGCCGCCGGCCGAGGTGATGCGTCCGTAACGCCGCCTCTGAGCGTCAACCAAAAGATACACGAGCTGGTTTTTCATGACGTAGTACCCGCCGACGTACCCAACCTGGGCCGAAGGCTCGAGCGGAAGCGACAAAAACGGCCCCGTGCTCGGGCCGATGTAGTACCCCATGTTGCCGAACATGCCACCGTAGCCATAGTTGGCCTCGATGGAGAACGCAAGCGCCCCTCCTATGTACACCGCCATGAACGGCTTGATGGACACCGGCAGCACCAGCTGGTCGAGCTGGGTCTCGTTGTTGACCAGGTCGATCGCCGTGATCCCGTAGTAGACCCCCTCGTCGGCGTTGACGCGCGGGGCGATGGTGAGCACGCCCTCGTTTATCGTCGGCGCACAGGCAAAGCGCCCCGGGGAGGTATAGACCGTGGTGGCGGCGCTCGCCCCCACCTGCCAGCGGTAGGCATGAGAGGACTCGGTGACATGCGGGCCGTTCGGGTCGGGCATGACCTGCCACACCACGGTCGTGTTCCACACGGCGAACTGCGGCGGCAGCCAGTCGGCGTCGCCCTCGCCCAGCCGCGTGACGTACCCCGAGCCGGTGATGGGACCACCGTCGAACGGGGCCGCGTACAGCACCCAGTCATCGGTGGCGTTGTTGGTCTCCACCCATGCGATGACCCCGTTGGCGATGCGGCACTCGCTAGGCGCGTAGTCCTCGCCGGTGACCGGCGCGTCCAGGATCGTCGAGTACGTGCCGTTCGTGTAGTCCAGGCA
Organism: Coriobacteriia bacterium; assembly: GCA_963930185.1. GTDB lineage: Bacteria > Actinomycetota > Coriobacteriia > Coriobacteriales > UMGS124 > JAGZEG01. The sequence continues at coordinate 40,314 of CAWVLT010000080.1, forward strand.
GCCAATGACGGTGAGCGGGCGCGCCGAGTCGTTGGCCTGCAGCACCGCGGCGTAGCTGTCGCTGTCGCAGCTCACTAGGCTGCCCAGGGGGAGGTCGAACGTCATGATCGGCTCGAAGGGGAGGTCGGCGGAGACGTCCTCGAACTCGTACAGGATGTTGGTGGCGCCGTCCCCCTCCGACGTCGCGCCCCCCTGGTCATCGGCCCCGTCCGCGGCGTCGCCGGCCTGCGCCTGGGACTGGTCCTCCGCGCCGCCCTCGTCGGCACGCGCGCCGCGGGCCGACCCCGCAAGCGCCGCGGCGGCGGTCGCGGCCGCTGCGGCCGCGAACTCGCGACGCGTCATCATGGACGGTCCGACGTACACCCCGTCCCCGGGGCGAAGCATCGGCGAAATCCCGCCCTGCGCCTCGCTCGAGGCACGAGACATATCATGACCAACCTGCGATTGTCCCATCGCGACGCATCCCCTCCACAACGGCGGCCGCACGCCCGTCTCGTTTTCCCGACAGGGCGTCTCGATATATAATGGACTATTACCCGGACATGGAAAGGGCTTCCCGCAACAAAAACAGACGTCCGGTCGCCATCCTGCCCGCCGTCAGGGCGGGTCTGGCGAGAGGCTCGGGACACAAGCCCACACACGAGAGGGGGCAGCCATGCCCAGAAAGAAGAACCTGATCGTCACGATTAGCCGCCAGTATGGCAGCGGCGGTCGCGAAGTCGGAGAGATGCTCGCCAAGGACCTGGGGGTTGCCTACTACGACAAGAAGCTCGTCTACATCGCGGCAGAGAAGTCCGGCTACTCGCCCGAGGCGTTCGTCAACCAGCACGAGGAGGTGGGGCGCGGCTTCTCCTGGCTGCTCTCCTACGCCCCGCACAGCATGACGATCGGCGGCATCCCGCTTGACGACCAGCTGTTCATCGCCCAGGCGAACACCATCAAGGACATCGCCCGCGAGCACAGCTGCGTCATCGTCGGTCGCTGCGCCGACTACGTGCTCGACGACATCCACGACGAGGTCGACGTCGTGAACGTGCTGATCATCGCCGACGAGAAGGCGCGCGTCAGGCGCATCGCCCGACGCAACAACCTGAGCGAGGACGCCGCGCTCGCCCGCATCAAGCAGATCGCGCCGCGCAGGGCGAGCTACTACGAGCGCTACACCGACCGCAAGTGGGCCGACCCGCACAACTTCGACCTCACGCTCAACTCCACGAAGCTGCCCACCGCCGACAAGGCCGCGGAGGTCATCATCACCTACCTGGTGAGCTGCGGGCTCATCACGCGCGACGAGCTGCCGCTCGACCCCAACGAGCCGCACGACCTGCTCACCGCCGCACGCGACGAGGCCAACGCGGACGCCGCGGGCGAGGCGCTGTAGCCACACCGCGGACGCCACCAGCCCCGCACTCGCCCCGCGCCAGGGCCCGGCCCATGGCGGGGCGCACGCGCCGCAGGCCTAGGCCTCAGCCTGGCCTGCGGCGTTGTATCCCATGCAGGGGCCGGGCACGACATCCTCGCGCTCCTGCATGGCAACGAGGTCGGCCAGCGTGTAGCTGTCCACATACTCGTCGATGACCCTGCCAAGGCCGTTCCAGAACCCGCGCGTCTCGCACACGCCGGCGCGCGGGCATTCCAGCTCGGTGTGAGCCAGGCACGCAACCGGGGCGACCGTGCCCTCTGCCGAGCGCAGGATGTCTCCCACGCGGATGTCGCCTGGGTCCTTGGCGAGCACGTAACCGCCGCCCTGGCCGCGCGAGCCGGCGAGCATGCCGCCGGAGCAGAGCAGGCGCGCAAGCTGCTCGAGGTACTTCGACGAGATGCCCTGGCGTTCGCCGATCTCGCGCAGCGAGACGCGGCCGGCATTCTGGTGACGCGCGATGTCGATCATCATGCGCAGACCATAGCGCCCCTTGGTAGAAACTAACATCATCGGCTCCTCAGATCAGTGAATCAAAGCAAGTTTCCTTGCCAACGGCTGTCCGAGCGGGCCCTCCCCCTGGCCTACAACCGTCATGGCCTATACCAACGCGTGCCCGACGCCCGCCGGGCACGCCTTTCGGGATTAGTCGCAGGCGAGCTGCTTTGCCTCGCGCAGGGCCTTCGTCAGCTGGTCGGCGCACGAGGTGGGACGGTTGCCGCACCGGTTGCCCTCGAGCAGCTCGATCACCTGGTCGGTGGGCATGCCCTTCACCAGTTTGCTGATGGCGAGCAGGTTGCCCGCGCAGCCGCGCGTGAACTGCACGCCCTCGATGGTGGAGCCGTCATCGCTCAGCTTCACGTGGATGTTGGTGGAGCAAACCCCGTGGGGGGTGTAGTCGGTCTCGATCATGTCGATCCTCTCCTTCTGCCGCGCACGCCGAGCCCTCGCCGGAGCCGCGTCTCGAGATGTGATGGTCGCAAATTCGCACATAAACGAATTCCGTATACGCGTATGGTACTTCCACGAATGGCGATTTTTATGAACACCTAGCGAATGAATGGTCTTAACCACAGGCTTTCTTGCAACAAGCCTCCACGAGACAGCCAAACGGGGCCCAAAACGCAGCGGCGGGGAAGTGGGCCACCCACTTCCCCGCCATCTCGACATGCATATTGCATATGGGTTCATGCATGCTGATTCATGCATATAGGCTCATGCGTACGGGTTCCGGACACGCAGGGGGCCCGGCGCGGCTTCGTCTTTAGCCGGCGATGCCGTCGCCGTCCTCGTCCATGAACTCGCGCGCCGACACGCCGTTGGCGCGCCGCGCCGCCTCGACCGTCTGCGAGAACAGCTCCGCGACGTCACGCGGCTTCTTGACGGGGCCCACCGTGAAGTCCTTCTGCATCTGGTCGCTCGACGCCACCTTGAGCGTCCCCACCCTGCAGATCCGCTGGAACAGCGGCAGGTTGAGCGACACGTCGAGCACGCGGTAGAGGCGCACCTCGTCGGCGCGCTTGTTGAGGAAGCCCGTCTCGACGAACAGGCGGTCCTCGGTGAGCCGGTACTTGGTGAAGGACAGGGGCAGACCGAACAGCGTGCGCTTCCTATCCTGCCAGATCGTTGCCATGGGCGAGATCCTTTCTCGTGTCGTTACCACAGTGGGCGCCGTGCGTCCGACGCCCCCGTAGTGGTCTTCCTGGCCCCCTGATAGCCAGCAGCGGCTGCCACTAGTAGCGGTTGTCGTAGATGCGCGTGGACTTCTTCTCCGAGCGGGGCAGGTCGCCCATGCCCACGGCCTTGGGGACGATCGTCACGCCGATACGGTTCTTGAACGTCTCCACCATCGCCGCCTCGATGTCGCGGCGGCGCAGCGGGTCGTCGCTGGTGCACTCGAAGTACACCGTCATGATGTCCTTGCCGTTGAGG
>CAWVLT010000081.1:0-3740 GCA_963930185.1 Coriobacteriia bacterium
ACGCCATGCGCTTCAACCTGCTCACGCTCATCACCAACAACCAGGACGTCAAGTTCGACGCCGACATCGACAAGAAGACCCACGAGCTCATCGGCAGCCCGCGCACCGAGCAGGCAAAGGCGTTCGTCACCAAGATCTACAACGCCAGCCGGTTCGTCCTCACCAACCTGGACGGCTTTGAGCCCGGCGAGCCCAAGGTGCAAAGCGGAGCCGACGCGTGGATTCTCTCGCGACTGGCGCGCCTGGCCGCCGACGTGCGCCACGACCTGGACGAGTACCTGTTCGGCGACATGGCGCGCGAGCTGTACTCGTTCTTCTGGAACGAGTTCTGCGACTGGTACATCGAATGCTGCAAGGCGCCGCTGCGCGCCGAGGGGGAGCAGCGCCTGCAGGTCCAGCGCAATCTCGTCTTCGTGCTCGACCAGGCGCTGCGCCTGCTGCACCCGGCCATGCCCTTCGTGACCGAGTACATCTGGCAGCAGCTTCCCCACATGGCCGGCGAGCAGTCCAAGTTCCTCATGCTCTCCAGCTGGCCGGAGCCCGAGACCCTCGCCGGCTGGGTGGACGAGGATGCCGAGCGCTCGTTTGAGCTGGTGCGCGCCATTGTGGGCACCGCCCGCTCCATGCGCGCCCGCTTTGGCATCTCGCCCAAGCAGGAGCTCGCCGTGACGGTGGCCGGAACGGCGCAGGACGTCGCGAGCCTTGAGGCCTCGCGCGACACCGTGACGCAGATGGCGCGTCTGAGCTCGCTGGAGCTCGTGGAGGGCGAGGCCGACAAGCCCGCCGGCTCCATGGGCGTGCTCGAGGCGGGCGTGCGCATCTACGTGGGTCTGGAGGGCCTGGTCGACTTCGCCAAGGAGACCCAGCGCATGGCCAAGCAGCTCGAGGGAGCGCGCAAGGAGCTCGCCTCGGTCGCCAAGGTGCTGGGCAACCCCGGCTTCATGGCCAAGGCCACGGCCGAGGTGATCGCCGAGAAGCACGAGCGCCAGGCCAAGCTCGAGGAGACCATCGCGCTTCTGGAGGCGCAGATCAGTGACCTGTCGTAGCGACGAGTGGCATGACGCCCCCTTGGCGGGTGCTTCCGACACTGCCGGCGGCGTCGCCTCCGGTGACTGCCGCCGGCGCTGGGAGGCGCCCTTTGAGCTGGCGCAGTATCAGCGACTTGACTTCGGGCAGGCCATCGAGCGCGTCACGGCCGCGCTGTGCTTCGGCATCGACCTCACGCTGGAGACGACGCAGGAGATCATGGCGGAGCTCGGCCACCCGGAGCGCTGCTATCGCTGCGTGCAGGTGGCGGGCACCAACGGCAAGACGTCGACCTCGCGCTACACGGCGGCGCTGCTGGCGGGGGAGGGGCTGCTGTGCGGCCTGTACACCAGCCCCCACCTGGTGAGCTACGTCGAGCGCGTGGAGGTGGGCGGCCACCCGGTGAGCGAGGAGGCCTTCGCGCGCGGCGTGTCCTGGGCGCTCGCGGCATGGGAGCGCGTCCAGGCGCGCAACGCCGAGATGGCGCGCCTTGGCTGCACGGAGTTCGAGCTGCTCACGGCCGCCGCGACGGTCATCTTTGCCGAGGCTGGGGTGGACGTCGCCGTGCTCGAGGTCGGGCTTGGCGGGCGCTGGGATGCCACGAGTGCCGTCCTTACCCAGGGATGCTGCGTCACCGGCATCGGGCTCGACCACATGAGGGTCCTCGGTGACACGCTGGGGCAGATCGCCCAGGAGAAGGCCGCCGTCATCCATGCGGGCAACCCGTGCGTGCTCGGGCCTGACGCCGTGCGCCCCGAGGAGGTGGCCGAGGTCATGCTCGGGCGCTGTGCCGAGCAGGGCGTCGTGCCCGCGGTCGTGTGCTGCTCTGATGAGGAGGCGCATCGCGCCGAGGCGCGAGGGCTGCCCGCCACGCGCGTCACGGTTGGCCACAGCCCCGATGCCCTGGGTGACGAGCTCTCGCTCTCGGTCGAGGTGCACGTCCCGGCTTGCTCCCGCGCCGTCTACGACGGGATCCGCATGACGGCCCCCGTCTACCAGGCCTCCAACGTGGGGTGCGCGCTTGCGCTCGCGACCGCCCTCATGGGACGGCCGCTCGATCCGGCCGCCGTCCGACGTGCGCTGCGCGAGTGTCCGACGCCCGGCCGCTTCGAGGTGGTGCGCGCCGACCCGCTCGTGCTGCTCGACGCCTGTCACAACCCGCAGTCCGCCCGTGCGTTCGCGCGTGCCCTGAGGCAGGTCGCCCCCGAGCGATCGCAGCGCCCGGCGCTTCTGTTCGCGGCGCTTTCCGACAAGGACCACCTGGGCATCGCGCGGGTGATAGCGCCTCTGTTCAACGAGATCGTCGTCACGCAGAGCGACTCGCCGCGCGCGCTTCCCGCCGAGGAACTCGCCGACGAGGTTCGCCAGGTGTGGGGCGACTCGGACGATGTGCAGGAGGTCGGCGCATCCCGGTCCGAGTCTGGCCGCAGCCTCAGGGTGATTGCGGACCTTGGGGCTGCGCTCGAGCATCTTCGCGCCCGCTCGTTTGTCTGCTGCGGCACGATCACGCTCATCGGCCAGGTGAAGGGCATGCTCCTGGCCTCCGAGTGACCGCCTCGTCGTCAGCTTGAATCAACTGGGAGTTGTGACCCCGCTTTCGCATGGTGCGACAGCGGGGTCTTTCTGCTCGACCGTTGGCCATTTGCCCATGTAGCGGTCAACGTGACGGTCTATGACGGGGCCGGGTGTTGTCCAGTGCGTGCAGATAGTGTTGCCACGACGTGAGGTGACGATAGCCTGCGGGCCTGCCGCTCTCATCTTTGATACAATGCCTGAAGGCGTCTGGCATGTCACGAGTCGCTTCGACCCCTCGCATGTCCGGACGGAAGCTTCGTCGGGGTAGTCGACCCCGACAGACTCCTTGCCTAGAAGGGAAGCACATGTCCGAGCTTATTGCACTCATATTCACGCCGCAGGTGCGCATGGTCCTGATCTTCATCGGCGTGGCAATCGTGTTGCTCTACTTGCTTTCGATCGCCTACGTCATCAAGGACGCCCGCGCGCGCGGCTCCCAGCTGTGGTGGGCATGGGGCATCATCTCGGTCATCCCGCTGGTTGGTCTGGTTGCCTACCTCATCCTGCGCCCCACGTCCTATGCGATTGACCGTGACGAGCAGGAACTCGAGATCGCCCTGCGCGAGCACGAGCTGCAGCACTACGGCACCTGCCCGACCTGCGGCGCGCCGATCGACCGCGACTTCATCGTCTGCCCCATGTGCGACACGCAGGTGCGCAACGTCTGCCCCAACTGCCACCGTCCGCTTGACGCTGACTGGCAGGTTTGCCCCTACTGCCGCACGCATATCGCCTAGGGTCAAGTCACAGAGCCTTTCTCGACTATCGCGACGCCCGCCAGAGGTATCTGGCGGGCGTTTTTCATGCGTCGCTTTTGCGTGTGCCTGAGGGCGTATGGCGGGGAATGCACGTCAGCTGCCACTGACGCATGACCTGCATGACCGCGCATTGCGCAGGGCATGCGGTGTACTGGCAAAAACCCGAGGTGGGGGTGCGGTATACAAAAAAGAAGACCTCCCGGATGGGAGGCCTTCTGCTCGACGCTGACGCGTCGCTCTGTGCTATGAGAAGCTCAGACTTACGCCTGGGCGGCCTCGAGGGCCTCCTCAACAGCGGTGAAGATGGCCTTGGAGGTCACGGAGGCGCCGGAGACGCCGTCGACGCCCTCGGTGCCGTTGGCCTCGACGATCTCGGCGGGG
>CAWVLT010000082.1:0-5343 GCA_963930185.1 Coriobacteriia bacterium
CGAAGGCTAAGCCCGCCAGCGCCGAGAGTACTGCGGGGGCGACCCCGCGGGAGGGCAGGGCGCCGCCGGCCCGCGAGGGGCGCTTGAGGGGCCTCTCCCGCGAGGGAGGGGCCCCTCTTCGTTTCGGGCCCTTGCTGCGCGCGGGGCCGTTTCTCCGCACCGACACCTTACCAAGCGAGTGTCACCTTGCACATGTCTGACAAAGTAGGGGCATGTCCGACAGACGGACATGCCCCTGTTGCTCTTCTGTTGAGAGTGGCCTGCGCTCAGTCGAGTACAGGCCACTCTCCTATGGCATCTGGTTGTGGGGTTATTTTCCAAGGATCATGCGCCCGTAGGCGTCGGCCTTCCTGATTGCCTCCACGAACTGGTCGACGCTCGTCGGGTAGGGAAGGTTCTTCCATTCGTTCGTCTGGGTTGCTGCCTGGGCGATCTCTGGTAGGTCCTGCTCGGTCAGGCCAATTTCCTCCAGTGTAACCGGCAGCCCAATGGAGCAGTTAAAGCGCGCGATGCGATCCAGTTCGGCCTCGTTGCCGGTGAAGGCGTGCAGCACGAGCACGCCGAACGAGACAACCTGGCCGTGCAGGTATGTTCCGGGACGTGCGATGCTGGTGGACGCGTTGTAGAACGCATGGGCGATGGAGGAGTTGTAATAGAACGTGGGCTGGTTGGTGAGGTTGGAGACGTATCCGGTCGAGATGATGATGTCGAGGGCGATTTCCTCGACCGCTGGACTCTCGACGTTGTTTCTCACGTCCTCCAGCCCCTGGGGGCCGTAGGTTATGAGCGGCTCGGTGCATGCCTTGCCAGCGCCACGCCAAGTTAGGCCGTGTGAGAGAGCTCCTTGCCTGAGCTTGCGTACTCGACCTCGCACTGCTTGGACAGCGCGTCCCCGATGCCTGCCCAGAAATACTCAGCCGGTGCCTCGGCGATGATCTGGGGGTTGATGAAGATATGCGTGGGACACGCCGGATAGTGGTAGTGGGAGAACGACCCGTCGTCGTGGTAGACAACGGCGATCGCCGTGGCCGCGGAACAGTTCGAGCAGATCGTCGGGAAGGAAAAGGCCTCCTTGTGGGCAAGATCGGCGGTGGTCTTTGCGGTGTCGATGGCCTTGCCACCACCGACTGCGAAGATGATGTCGGCCTGCTGGACGGCAGGCTCGGCAAGCAGGCGGTTGATGTTGCTCATCGTGCACTCCTTGCCGTAGACAAAGCTGCCGAGGACCTCGACGTCGCTGCCGGCAAGGGCGGAGCGGATGCCTGGCTCCGCACAGCGCAGGGCCCTCTCGCCACCGATGAGCGTGACGGCGTGCGCTCGTCTTGTCTTGAGGATCGCGGGAAGCTGATCGTAGCAGTCGGTGCCAACCGTGTAGTCGCTCATGTCCATGGTGGTTGCCATAGTGCCTACCTCCAGTCGAATGTGATGGTGCTTACGACGCAAATGAACGCGCGGGCGAGCGCGGGGGACGAGGGGAGATGTCTCAGTGGCCGCGCTCTGCCTGTCAGGGTTCCACGGCGCCATGACGCGTCAGTATAGCGCTCAGGCGTCTCACTTTTGTGTTAGGCGGCAACTGGCCGGTAATTCACAGGCTAGGCAACTCCCCTGAAGCCCTTGCCGATGATCTCGGAGCTGTTGACTATGGTGATGAATGCACCGGGGTCGATGCGCCGCGTGAACAGGCGCAGCCGGTTGGCCTCGCGCCGGGTGAGCACGCTCATGAGAATGGTGACGGGCTTGCCCGAGTAGGCCCCCACGCCGTGGGTGATCGTCGCGGAGCGGCTGAGCTCGCGGACGATGAACTCCTCCACCAGGTCGGGATGCGAGCAGATGATGGTGCATACCTTGCGTAGGTGGAGGTTCTCGATCGCGGTGTCCACCACGAGCGTCTTGGCGAACAGGCCAAGCACGCAGTACAGGCCTACGCGCGGTCCGTACAGGAAGGCGGCGGCGATGACGATGCCGACGTCCACGACGAACAGCGCCTTGCCGATCTGCAGGCTCGTGTGCTCTTTGAGGATGAGGGCAACGATGTCGGTCCCACCGGTCGAGGCGCCGATGTCAAAGACCAGGGCGCTGCCGACGGCAGGCAGGATCACGGCAAAACAGAGGTCGAGCCACATGTCGCCGGTCGGTGACTGGACGGTGGGGTAGAGGAGCTCGATGAGGGAGGTGTAGCCAGACAGCGCGATCGACGCGTACACGCTCCAGCCGACCACCTTGAAGTTGAGGAAGATGAGGCCGAGCACCACGAGAATGACGTTGAGGATCCACATGAACACGCTGACCGGGAGGTTGGGGAAGAGCGTGCTCAGGATGACCGAGACGCCCGAGGTGCCGCCGAAGGCGAAGTGGTTGGGGGCCTTGAAAATGACGATCGAGACGGCCGTGAGGATGAGGCCGAGGTTGAGCATAAGGAAGAAGCGGGGGAAGCTGGGGGCCGCGCTGCGCTTGCGGGCGACCTCGACCCCCCGTCGCGCCTCGTCGGGCGTCTGGAAGCGAGATGCTCCGCGCTCGAGCTCGGGGGCGAAGGGGCAGACAACATGCCCGCAGGGAGCCGAGGGGCTGGACAGGGGAGACTGCGGGCCGGACGTGCTCCGGTCGACGCGCCCCTGCGCCTCGGAGGGGCTGGCGGCCTGCTGCTCGCATTCGAGCGACTGATCCGCCTGGTCGGGCCTCTGGTCGTGCTGCTCGTTGCCTGCCTGCATCTTGGGTCTTCCTCGCTCCTGTCGGTTGTCCGTTGTGCGTTGAACGGAAGCGCGAGTGCAGGATAGCGCATCGGGCGGGCCCGTGGGGCGAGAACGGGGAAATCTTGTCTTCCGGGCGCGGGTACGGCCCCAGCGTGATCCCCTACTTCCTAGGGGCGTCCTCCCCACAGGGAAGCTTCTGGCCGCGCAGCGCGACGCGCTTGATGGCGGGATCCTCCTGCTGCCCATGGTAGAGGACGACCTTCTCGATGATGGGGTCGGTCAGCTCGAGGCCAAACCACCTGACGGGTGAGTTGGCGAGCTTCTGGATGAACTTGTGCATGCGCACGACCGACCGATAGCGCTCCGGCAAGTTGGACTCGGGGGAGATCTCGCGGCTCATGAGGACGTAGCGCACGCTGCCGACCCCGGCGTCTGTCGATCTGCTCAGGCCGCGGGTGAGCGCGGGCCGCGGGGAAACCTGTGCCTGCTCGAGGATCCGTTCGTACTTCTTGAGGCGCTTCTCGTGGAGGGGGATCGTCCCAGCCTGGCACTGGGTCGCCATGATTTGTCGCATGTAGCTCTGCAGCAGGTACTGGTGCATCTTGTAGCCCAGACGTATGCGCACGCGGAAGAAATGGCCGGTGCCAAACGAGTCGAGTGCGTATTCGCAGGTGTAGGGGGAGTCGGTCTGCACCACCGTGACGATCCAGTAGGCGTTGGCGCGCTTGCCCAGACCCTTGAGGGCCGAGAACGCCACCTCGCAGTCGATCGTGCTCATGTCGTTGTCGGCGGTGAGGTACACCAGGTTGTCAGCGACGAAGGGTACGGACGTGTCTTTGGAGAGCGCCTCGAACAGAGGGATCGCCTCGCCGACCTTCATGCGCGTGCGGTGCACGTGCTCGAAGCGGCTGCCGGTTGAGTAGATCATCATGAGCGCCCAGACGACCGCCGCCAGTATCACCGTGACGTACCCGCCGTCCAGGAACTTGGCCAGGCTGGAGACGAAGAACATTCCCTCGAGCGCGCCGAAGAACAGGCACATGGGTATTGCCAGGGGAAGCTTGCCCCAGATCTTCCACACGTAGAAGAACAGAAGGATGGTCGTCGAGAGCATCGTGACGGTGAGCGCCAGGCCGTACGCTGCCTCCATCCTGCTCGAGGACTGGAAGAACAGGATCACGAGCGTGGTGCAGGCCCAGAGGATGGCGTTGACGACGGGTATGTACACCTGTCCCTTTGCCTCGCCGGGGTATGAGACGGGCAGGCGTGGCAGCCAGAACAGGCCCTCGGCCTCCGAGACGAGCGTGAAGGCACCGGTGATGAGTGCCTGGGAGGCGATGATGCCGGCCATGATGGAGATGAGCACGCCGACGGGGCGGATGAAGTCGGGCATCATCTCGAAGAACGGGTTGAGGTCGGAGACGCCCCACAGCGACTCGTCGGAGCGGTTCGTGATGATCCACGCCCCCTGCCCGAAGTAGTTGAGCAGGAGCGCCACCTTCACGAACGGCCAGGTGGCATAGATGTTGCCGCGGCCCACGTGCCCAATGTCTGAGTAGAGGGCCTCCGCGCCGGTGATCGCCAGGAATATGCTGCCCAGTATGGCAAAGCCGGCCAGGTTGTTGCCGCTGAGCAGAAAGCGGATGCCCTCGACGGGGTTGAGCGCGCGCAGCACCTCCGGGCAGCCTGCGAGGTTCAGCACGCCCATGGCGGCCAAGAAGGCGAACCAGACCACCATCGCCGGGCCGAAGAACCTTCCGATGAGGCTGGTGCCGGAGTGCTGGGCCAGGAACAGCACGGCCACGATGCCGACTGCGAGCATGATGAGGAACGTCTGGCCGTGGTCGCCCATGCCGTCGAGCAAAGGAGTGGTCTTGAGGCCCTCCACCGCCGAGGTGATCGAGACGGCGGGGGTGAGGATCGAGTCGGCCAGAAACGTGGCGCCGCCGATCATCGCGATGACCGACAGCCCCTTCCAGTGGCGCTTGACCACGTTGTACAGGGCGAAGATGCCGCCCTCGCCGTGGTTGTCGGCGTGAGTGGCGACAACCACGTACTTGATGGTCGCGATGAGTGTCATGGCCCAGATGACGAGCGAGAGGAACCCCACGACGGCATCGTCGGTCATGTTGGCCAGGCCTCCCTGGCCGCTGACGATCGCCTTGACGCTGTAGACGGGGCTCGTGCCCATGTCCCCGTAGACGATGCCGACGGCAACGAGGCTGGCGGCAAGCGAGAGGGGGATCCCGGTCCCCGTCTTGGAGGTCCGTGCCTTCGCGGATCGAGAACGCATGTCGTTCCTTCTCTAGGCGGGCCCGGGCTCCCTGGGGATCCCCTGCCCTTGGCCAGGCGATTCAGACGAGAGACGAACAAAACCACTGTGGTCTGCGCATGGCCCGTTGTGACCGCGCCCCACCTGCCCTGGGCGTGGCGACGCCTCGGTGGCGTGCTTGAGAGCGGCAGTATAGGCATCGCCATCGCGTTTGGCAAGCACCTTGTCGGCGATCGCCCGTGCGATCGCATATGGTTTGAATTGCAAGCACAGCGCTACGCCTCCCGAACTCATCGCCGCACGCGGCGGTGAGTTCGGGAACGCTCCCCCGGAGGGGCCGGCGGTCGGCCCCGGGAAGGAGCGGAAAGATGGCGAAGAGGC
>CAWVLT010000083.1:0-24132 GCA_963930185.1 Coriobacteriia bacterium
GTGAACGCGCGGTAGAACTCGCTTTGGTGATAGGTGCCGCCGGCGTCGATGAACCCGGTGATCTTGAACTCGTCGGTGACGGAGTTCGCATAGCGAAACGCAAGGCCCAGCTCGTCGGCCACCTGCTTGGCCAGGTAGTTCTTGCCCGAGCCCGCCGGTCCCACGAGCATGGCGGGCACGTCGTTGCGCACGCAGTGGAGCACCTTGGAAAACTGCGCGTGACGCGGCGCGGCGTCGACGCCGCCCTCGACGCCGGCGACGTCGGGTTCGCCCCACTCAGCAGGATCGGTGGCGGTGGCCATGCCCAGCCCGGCGGTCACATCCGGCCCGTCGGTCACGTCCGGCCCGACAGTCGTGGGCTGCGTGTCTCCACGGACAGCGATGTCCCCCCGATCCCCCGCCGGGTGCAACCGGGCGCTCGACGTGACGGACGCTTCGCCCAGAGGCCGCACCTCGCCGGTCTGCGGGTCGTGCTCGGGCGTGCGGCCCTCACCCGGGCCGTCGGCGCGGCCGGCGCCCATGAGCTCGATGCGGTGCGTCTCGCCGGCAGGCGTGCTGGCAGCGCGGACGAGCGCCACTTCCCATATGCGGGAGAGCAGCCCGCCCGGCCCCGGCTCAACCGCGGTGTCCAGCCCCTCGCAGAGCTGTATCATCTCCACCATGGAAAGCGGAGCCGGCGCCCGGACGCCCTCGCGCTGCAGCGCGATCGCGCGCAGCTGATCCCACCCGCTGGCAAACGACGGCTGCGTGAGCCGCCACGCGCGCCGCCCGCCCTCGTCGCACAGCAGGATCCCTTTGCACTCCTCGGGCAGGGCGCGCAGGCGGCGGAACTCGTCGAGCAGGTCAGCGCGACCAAGCGTCTCGAGCCGCCTGGGGAGAAAGCGCAGCACGGGCTCGTGAAGCGCCCTGCCCAGCACGTCGGCGTAGGGCAAAAGCGCGTCGACCGCGCACAGAAACACCGCCCAGGCGCGGTTGACCTCGACGTACATGGGCATGCCGGCAATCGAGAGGGAAAAGACGCGCACCCAGCCGCCGGCGGGGTCAAGCTCGCAAGACGGCGCCCCGGCGCCGGCGCATCCCGCCGTGTCTTCTTCCTTCCAGGTCATCTCATCTCCCCCTCAGAGGCATCGCAACGTGCTATAACAGGCCATGGCAGGCGCGACCACGGTGGCCCGGCGCGGCGGCGCGGCGCACAGCTCGTCCGGCGCGACGGGTGCACCGGACACGCGAGCTCGCCTTGGCCCCTAACAATAGCAAACGAAGATGACAGAAACACACGTGCCGCGAACATCCACGACCCGAAAGGCAGCACCACGATGAGCACAGACGCCATTTCCCCGACAATAGACTACGCCTCCCGCCTCGCGCGGGTCATGGGCAACCTCGAGACCATGGGCATCTCGCAGATGCTCGTGAGCGACCCCATGTCCATCTGCTGGCTCACCGGCTTCTACGTGTCGCCCGGCGAGCGGTTCCTGGGCCTTGTGCTGCGCGCGGGGGCCGACCCCGTCCTAGTGGTGAACGACCTGTTCCCCGCGCCTGCGCAGGTGGCGGCACAGCTGCGCGGATACCGCGACGAGGACGACCCGCTCGCGCTGGTGGCCGAGCTCACCGACCGCGCCCAGACGCTGGGCTGTGACAAGGACCTGGCCGCGCGCTTCTTGCTCGGCCTGCGCGACCTGGGGGCGGCCCGCGCCTTCGAGCTGGGATCGGCAGCGGTGGATGGGGCGCGCTCTATCAAGGACGCCCAGGAGCAGCAGCTCATGCGGCTGGCCAGCGCCGTCAACGACCAGGCCATGGCCGAGCTGCGCTCGATGGTGCGCGAGGGCGTGACCGAGCGGCAGATCGCCGACGCCCTGATCGACGTGTACCGCCAGCTCGGCGCCCAGGGGCATTCCTTCCCGCCCATCGTGAGCTTCGGGGCGCACGCCGCCGACCCGCACCACGAGCCCGACGACACCCCGCTGGGACCGCGCGACGTGGTGCTCTTCGACGTGGGGTGCGTGAGGTGCGGGTACTGCTCGGACATGACGCGCACGTTCTTCTTCCGCGACGTGGCCGAGGAGCAGCGCCTGGTCTACGAGACGGTGCGCCGGGCCAACGAGGCGGCCGCCGCGCTGGTCGCCCCCGGCGTGCTGTTCAGCGACGTGGACCGGGCGGCGCGCGAGGTGATCGAGCGGGCGGGCTTCGGCCCGTACTTCACCCACCGGCTGGGCCACCAGATCGGCATGACCGACCACGAGCCGGGAGACGTGTCGGCCGTCCATCACGAGCCCATGCAGGCCGGCGTGTGCCACTCCATCGAGCCGGGCATCTACCTGCCGGGCAAGTTCGGCGTGCGCATCGAGGACCTGTGCATCGTGCAGCCCGGCGGCGGCGAGATCATCAACCACTACCCGCACGACCTCGACGTCATCGCATAGGGTAGCGGGCCTAGGGGGCAGCAGGCCCGGGCGCCTCGGGCGCGAGCTCGACGGCCTCGATCACGTCGAGCATCTCCTGACGGCCCTTCACGCCCATCTTCTGATAGATGCGGGCGATGTAGGTCTTGACCGTGCTCCTGGAGAGGGACAGGCACTCGGCGATGTAGGGAACGGTCCGGCCGCGCACCACCAGGCTCATGACCTGCGCCTCGCGCGGGGCGATCTGGTAGCGCTCCACCGCCAGGTCGAACTGCCGGGCAAAGTCGCGCATCTCGACGCCAAGCGGGCTGGCCTGCGCCTCCTGCCCGTCGGCGTCGGCCTGATCCCCTTCTGGCACGACGATCCTCTTCCCGTCGCTCAGCAGCGAGACGAGCAGGATCACCAGACCCGTTATGCCGAAGACGTACTTGAGCATGTCGCCGTCCAGACTCGGCAGCCCTCCTCCGGCAAGCCCCGGGAGCACAAGCACCGCCAGAGGCACCGAGCTCTCGATGGCACGGCACACGCCGATCGCCAGCGAGGGGCGCACCCCGGCGTCACGGCAGGCATTGCAGACGATCACGAGCAAAAACAGGTCGAAGCACGTGTAGCCGGCGAAGATGAGCATCGGCCCGAAGCTCAGGTCGGCGCCGAACGTCGCGATTGCGAGCAGGCCGAACAGCATGATGGGCACGACGATCTTGTACGCGAACTGGTACGAGATGGAGCCGGAGACCGCAAGCGCGCCCAGCAGCGGCACGAGGGCGACGAGCATGCAGGCAAGCGAGACGAGCGGCAGCATCGAGTTGTCCGTACCGAAGCCAGTCTCGAGCATCACGATCCAGGTGACGATGCCAAACGTGTAGAATACGACGACGATGCGCCAAACCGAGCGTGCAAACGCGCCAGCCCCACCCGCGGCGGCCGTGCGACACGCATCGTCCGTGGCAGGTGCGGCGAGAGGGTGGGCGCCGTCGTCAGCGCCGGACCGCGGGCCATCCACCTGCGGGCATGCGCCCCTTCTCGCCGAGGCGAGCAGCGCGAAGGCCGAGAGGGGTATGAGAAGCGGGGCGACCACGCTGCACGCCGTGCCGTTGAGCACGGAGCTTGCCAGGCATATGGCGGAGGCGAGCAGAAGCGACGCGAACGACTGGACGGTGATCTGCGGGGGCGTCAGGGTGCAGTAGCGTATGCCCCAGCCGACCGCCGTGCACGCCACCAGCAGCCGAGACACGGCGCGATACACGTAGAAGAAGCCGTGCGCCCACGCAAGCCCCATCGACAGCGCGCACCACGAGATGATCCCGCACACGCCTATGACAAGCGCCGTGACGAAGGCGATCGCCTCCCGGCGCCGCCAGCGAGCAAACGCGAGCGCCACGGCGAGATAGCCCAGCACGCTGCACCCCGACGTGAGGACCACGAGCCCCGGCGAGCTCCCGCTGCCACCGAGGCCGTCGCCGAAGCCGAAGTACGGCTCAAGGTAGATCTCCAGGAGGTTCCACGCGTAGAACAGCGCGAGGCCTACCACGTTCGAGACGGCGAACGGGCTGCTCAGAGACGCCCTGATCCCGTGTCGTACTTTCTGTACGACAGGCATTTCGGCAAGTATGGTCAGTCGGCCCGACAATGCGTCTTCCGTTTCTCCCGTACCTTAGTCGATGTCCGGCCGGCCACCCATGCGCCGCCGGCTCCGCCCCGCGCCGCGCGCAAGCCGCTGGATGTAAGTCTATGGCGTGGGACGGGGATCTGCAAGAACGTGCAACGAACGGTTACGGTAGGAGGAATAATGGCACGTACCATGGCACGTCGCGAGTTCGTACGCACCGCCGCCCTGGGCACCGCCTGCGCGATGGGCGCCGGCGCCGTGGGCACCCTGGCAACCCGGGCCACGGCCGAGGAGGCGGCCGAGTCGCAGGCCACCGAGCAGACCACGGCCGCCGAGAGCACCGGCGTCAAGATGAAGCCGGGCATCTACGTGGGCGAGGGCGCCGGCTTTGACCCCATCGAGCCCGTGCGCGTCAAGATCGAGGTCAGCGAGACCGAGCTGCTCTCGGTCGAGGTGATCGAGAAGGGCTTGATCCGCGAGGAGCCCAACATCCTGAAGGCCGCCGAGGAGCACATGCTCCCCCGCATGGTGGAGGCCCAGTCGTTCAACGTGGACTCCATCACCGGTGCGACCCTGGTGAGCTCGGGCTTGCGCACGGCCACCGAGGACGCCCTAAAGAAGGCCCTGGCCGCCGGCGGCAGCTCCGAGGACGCCATCGACGCCTTTGCCGTCACCCCCGAGAAGAACCCCCAGCAGGTCACCCTCGACTACGACGTCGTGGTCTGCGGCATGGGCGCCGCCGGCTGCGCCGCCGCCATGTCGGTGGCCGAGCAGCAGGCCGCGGCCGGCCTGCCCGTGAGCGTCCTGGCCCTGGAGACCGCCGCCAAGGTCGGCGGCACCGCCGCCGAGGCGAGCGCGCCCTTCGCCATGAACCCGCCCAGGCTCTGCGAGCTGTACAACAACGGCGAGGACTACGCCGACTACGACAGCCTCTACGAGGACTGGATCGCCAACTACAGCGACGGCACCCCCTGCAAGCCCGAGTGCGTCAAGATGTTCATCGACGAGTCGGGCAACACCGTTGACTGGCTGCAGTTCGAGCACGGCTTCATCTTCGCCGACGCCTCCGCCGGCTTTGGTGCCAACACCTGGCGCGTCGTCTACAACATGATCCACGCCAGCACCATGAACGACGCCTACGACTACACCACGGTCAACGCCGACCGCGGCTACACGTTCACCGACCGCTACGAGACCACGATGCAGTACTACAACGCCATCGCCTCGGACTTCGTCGCGGCCGGCGGCGAGCTCATGACCGAGATGACCTGCACCGAGCTCATCTACGACGCCGCCTCCAACAAGGTGACCGGCGTCAAGGCCATAAGCTCCGCCACCGGTGACGAGTACACCGTCAACGCCAAGGTCGTCATCCTGTGCACGGGCGGCTTCTGCGGCAGCGGCGACATGACCACCAAGTACCTCACCAACCCGCTCTACCCGCAGTTCGCCGGCCCCTGGAAGATCTACGGCATGTACCAGAACCAGGGCCAGATGATCGAGTCGGCCATCCAGCAGGGCGCGGGCACCTACAACATGGACATGCCTCCCTGCATCCACCAGATCTCGCCTGCGCTCACCCTCACCAAGTACCCCGTGTACTACCGTGACGGCAAGGACAAGGACAAGTTCAAGCAGAACGCCTGGACGCTCAACGACGTGCCCTACATCCTGGGCAAGGCGAGCAACTGCCTGATGGTGGGCACCGACGGCCTGCGCCACTTCAACGAGGCCGAAGCCTTCGCCTTCCAGTTCGCCGGACCCACCTGCTACGCCATCTACGGCAGCGACGTCATCGACCAGCTCGCCGAGAGCGGCTTCCCGGGCGAGGAGGGCTCCTACACCTCCTCGAACAACTACATGGGCCAGGGCGGCTACCCCAGCGCGCATCCCATCCCCCAGATCTACGAGGTGCTCGAGTCGGGCGTTGAGCTGGGCTTTATCTACAAGGCCGAGACCATCGAGGAGCTCGCCGAGCAGATGGGCGTGCCCGCCGAGGACTTCGCCGGCCAGGTGGAGCGCTACGTCTCGTTCTGCGAGTCGGGCACCGACGAGGAGTTCGGCAAGGACGCCGACAACCTGGTGAACAACCTGACCTACGGCCCGTACTACGCCATCGAGATGAAGCCGACGCCCTATGCCACGCCGGCGGCTCTGGACGTGGACACCAACATCAACGTCCTGCAGGCCGACGGCGCCACGCCCATCGGCGGCCTGTACGCCTGCGGCAACGACTCGGGCGGCGTGCTCTACTCCAACTACAAGCCCTACTCCGGCTATGGCGGAATCGCCCTGGGCTGGGCCTTCACCTCGGGCCGCCTCGCCGGCATCCACGCCGTGGAGTACCTGGCTCAGGCGTAAGGCGAAAAGCCTAGCCAAGGAACCGCGCACCTAAGGGAGGGCGGGAGCGACCCGATGAGTCGCTCCCGCCCTTTTCGCCGTTCGACTTGCCTTGCCTCGCCTTCGGGGCATCCTACGCTGGCCTACGCCGGCATCGTGGCCCCGCAGGAACAATAGTAGTAATCCACCTGGTAGCTCCCGTGGTCCTCAGTGTGGGTCTGGGCGGGGATGGTCTTCTCCACGTTCACGTAGTTGCCGTAATACACGCCGTTGTACAGGCCATTCTCATCGGCGTTGCGCAGGCCGGTCATGATGATCTCCTCCAGGTCGTCCATCGTGAAGCCGTCCTCGAACCAGTAGATCGGGCCGCCTTTGGACGTAAGGGTGTTGGGATCCCCGTCGCCGTCCTCAACGTAGAACTGCGCCCCACGGATAACCTGCTCAGGCACGTCGACGACCGTGACGATGTTGGGAACCCAGGTCTCGTGCGCCTGCCACTGGTGCTGGTGCACGGTGCCGGAAAGCACGTCGCGCAGCAGCACGGTAAACACCTTGGCCGCCTGCGCACGCGTGGCGCCCTGCTGGGGCTCCAGCGTGAGCGGGCCGTTCTCCCCGTGCTTGTTGCCGTTGATCAGGCCGCGATCGGCGCACCACATCATGGTCTCGACGGCAAACGGCATGACGTCGGAGGTGTCGACCGCCGCATAAAAGGCCGAGGTGTCATACGAGGAGACGTCGATGCCCATCACGCCGGCAAAGCGGCACACCATGGTGGCGAGCTCGGCGCGCGTCACCGGGTAGTTCGGGCGAAAGCACCCGGCATCGGGGCCGGTCGTGTATCCGGTGACGATGCCCAGGCTCGAGGCCCACTGGATCGCGGAGTTGAAGTAGTCCGGGTAGTTGCCGTCAAGGAAGCCCGAGGTCGATGCGAACTGGTCGGGATCGACGGTCGTCCGGTCACCGGGATTCGCGATGCGAAACAGCACGGTAACCACCTGGCCGCGCGTGATCTGGTCCTCGGGCCCGAACACGCCCGTCGGCACCCCCTCGCTCGCATAGCCGGACATGATGCCGTTGTCGGTGACGTAGTCGATCCAGCCCTCCTGCACGTACCACTCGCCGGACGGCGTGTCATAGAAATCCGAGGCGGCCGCCGCGGCCTGCTTCGGGCAAAGCGCACTCGCCAAGCCGAGGAGCAGCGCAAGAAGCGCGGCGCAGCAGATGGCACGCAAGGAAGGTGCGGCCTTGCGGATGGTTTGCAGACTCTCCATGGTGTTCCCTTCGTTTGAAACGGACGTCCCCGCACGTACGGCGAATCAAGTCGACCGCCAGCGATACTCCCCCGCCGCGTCGCGACCGTGGGCGTCAAAGCCGTCGGGCGCAAGGCGCGTGCCGGTGTCGCGGTGGATGCCGGCCGCGTCGAAGCCCCGGCGGTCGTAGCCCGCCTCGTCCCGGCCCCAGCGGTCGTAGCCAGCCGGGGAGAAGCGCGTGGCGGTGTCGCGGTGGATGCCGGCCGCGTCGAAGCCGCGCGGGTCGTAGCCGTCGCGGTCGCGGCGATAGCGATCGAGGCCCCAGGGATCGTAGCCGTCGCGGTCGTAGCCATCGGCGTCGCGCCCGGAACGGTCGTAGCCATCCCTGTCCACGCCCTGCCGGTCAAAGCCGTCCGGGCCGAAGGGCGTGCCGGTCGCGCGATGGACGCCCCGCGCGTTGAACCCGTGCACGTCGTAGCCGAAGACGTCGTAGCCACCCAGGTCATAGCGGCTGCCCGTCTCGCTGTGGATGCCCGCCTGGTTGAAGCCCCGCTCGTCATACTCGTCAAACGTGGCGCGCGCAAGCCAGCTTGCCTGCGCGCAGCCTCCCTGACCGGCCGTGCCGACATCGCTGGAGCCCGGGCCGCCCACCAGACCCGAAAAAAAGTTGAAGCTCGGCAGGCCACCTGCGACGGGGGCGTCTCCAGGGGAGCCCGACGGGTCGGGCCGCCTCTCCCTACTGCCCGCCATGGCGCCTGTGCCACTTCTCTATGACGCCGTCCCAGTACGCCTGGGCGTCGGCGTTCTCGGAGCGCATGGCGTCGATGGCCTCGAACAGCTGGTAGTTGGTCGCCAGCACGTCGGCGAGCTCGTCGGCGACGGCCGGGGCGTCCATCCGCTCGGCGACCTCCTCCAGGCGCGCCACCTGCGGCTCGACACGCTCGGCGTAGGCGTCGGCGTGGCTGCCCAGCAGCTCGAGCACGCGGTCCATCTTGTCCTCCAGCGCCTCGATGCGCTCCAGCGTGGCGTCGAGCCCGGCACCCTCCACGCGGTCGAGCGCCTGCGAGAGGCGCCCGTCAAGCCGGGAGAGGCGCTCGTCGAGGGCGGCGGCGCGCTCGGCAACGCCCGCAAGCGCCTCCTCGATGGAGGACATGTGGTCGATGGCACGCTCGGCGACGTCGCGCATCCGGGCGAACTCCTCGGCGGCGGCGCTGGCGCCACGCACCTCCCGGGCGGCGTCGCGCACGAGCTCCACCTGATCGGACAGGCCCGCGAGCGCCTCGGCCAGCCCCTGGGCGTGCGCGAGCTCGTCAACCCCCTCGGCGAGGATCTGGGACGCCTCCTCCAGGCTGCGCACGGCCCGCTCGTTTGTGCGGGCGCACGCGAGCAGCCGGGCCGCCTGCGCGGCGAACCCCGCCGAGGCCGACGCGCCCGCCTCGCCCGCCTTGCCGGGGCCGCCGGCGTCGGCGCGCATGCCCGTCCCGTCAGGGCCCGTCTTGTCGCAGTCATCCTGGCCAGCAGGCATCTCAGTCCCCTCCCGTCGCTGTCTGGTCGTCATCTGCCTCGCAATGGTGATGGTACGACATGGAGGCGAGCGTCTGGGCCACGTGGCGGAAGTTCGCCAGAGCGCCATCTACGTGACCGGCGGTCTCCAGGGCGAGCAGCTCCATGTCGTCGCAGCGGTCGGTGAGGTACCAGTCGAGCAGCCCATCGTAGAGGGCGGACTCCCCGTACAGGTCCGCCACGTCCAGGCCGCCTCGGGCCAGCGCGTCCTCGAAGGCGGCGATGCGATCCGCGGCGCCGTAGCGCGCCCCGTCGATGCGCCGGTCGGCGGCAAGGCTGAGCAGGGCCACCCTCCTCGCGTCCAGGGCGGCGCGGGCGTGGGGCAGGGCCTCCTCGTACAGGCCCGCCCGCTCGAGCAGCGTGGCCAGCTCGCCCTCGGGGGTGTCCTGCGGGTCATGGGCGGCGTAGATGCGGCAGGCGCCGAGCAGGCGGCGCGCCTCGTCCACCTGCGCCCCCACGAGCGCGCCCGCGGCCGGCACCTCGTCGCGCGCAGCGTCCCGCCGGCTCGGGGCAGCGACGCCCACCTCGGGCCCGGACGGCACGCCCGAGGCCCGAAGCGCCCGCTCCAGGTTGGCGCACGCGGCCGAAAACGCCCCCTGCTCCCTGAGGGCACGGCCCATCTCCAGATACGCCTGGGCGGTCGCGTCCAGATCGAAGCAGACCTCGTCGAGGGAGGCGACGCGCTCGAAGTGCCCGTCGAGCTCGGCGAGCCTCTCGAGCATGCGCGTGCCTCGCGGTTCGGCGACCAGCAGGCTGCCGCAGGAGCGCGTGACGCCCACGTAGAGCTCGTTGACCACGCGGTGCAGGCTCGCGTCCTTGGGCCCGGCGGCGAACAGCTCGTCGAAGCGACGCTCGCTGCCTGCCAGCATGTCGTAGAGGATGACGTTGTCAAACTCCATGCCCTTGACCTGCTCGACGGTGAAGACGCTCGAGCAGGTGGGGGCAAGCCGGCGGCAGGTGGCGTCGTTGGTGATGAGGGCGATGTTGGCGGCCTCGTCTGCCATGCGCGCCAGGGCGGCCTCGTCGCCGCCCACCCACCACATGGCCCGGCCCACGCTGCGGTTGAACGATCGCTCGGGGGCGCGTTCGGCCTCGCGGCGCGCCTGCAGGCGCCTCGAGGACACGCGGACCTCGCCCACGGCGTTGGCGAGCTCGCAGATGACCTCCGGGTTGCGGAAGTTGCCCTCGAGCCTGCGCGTGAGCAGCCGGCCGTCCATGCGCAGCAGGCGCCGGGCGTCGAAAGCGGTGGGGACGAGCACCTGGTTCACGTCCCCGGTCATGAACAGGCGGCCGGGAGCGCCAGCCGTCGCGCGGGGCGCGGCGTCGCCGCCAGGGGCCCCGGGCGCCTCCCCGCCGGCCGCCGGCCCGTCGTCGCACAGGCGGTGGAGCAGCTCTATCTGCACCTCGGTCAGGTCCTGGACCTCGTCGGCGACGACCAGGTCGAAGCGTCTGGCTTCGCCGGCCAGCGCCCGCGTGCATCGCAGCGCCACCTCGTTTCTCGAGGCAAGCCCGGTCGAGGCGACCCAGCGCCGATACGCGCGCGCCAGCGCGTGCGCGGCCGCGCGGTCCCTCTCGTCGCCCAGGTTGCTGCGGTCGTCGGGGACGGCGAGGTAGTCCCGCTCGGGCAGCAGGTCAGGCTGGTCATCGTCCGCGACTAGGCCGCCAGCCTCGCCGGCGCCACCCTCAGCGGGGCCGGGGCGCCCCCACCCCGCCCCCATGCTTCCGCCGATCACCCCGTAGACCTCCGCATACGCGCAGTCAACGCCCCGTTCGTCAAGCAGGCGCAGCATGCGGGCGCGCTCGGGGCCGCCCATCGCGGGGCGAGCCCGCAGCGCCGCCACAAACGAGGCGAAGGTGCCCGCACCCGCGAAGCGCAGGGACGGCGTGTCCGTCAGGGCGCGCAGCAGGGTGTCGAACGTGAGAAACGAGCAGCACGGACGCACGTCATCGGGACAGCGCGTCTCGACCTCGCTGAGCAGGCGCTGGGAGAACGTGAGATAGAGCACGCGGGGGCCCGCGCCCGCGGACGGGGTGCCCGCCGGCACGGGGACGTCCCCGTCGGAGAGCCGCGCGCGAACGAAGTCGCCTATGATGCGCAGGCCCAGCTCGGTCTTGCCGCTGCCTGCGGCCCCCGTCACCAGCATGGGCGCACCCAGGGTCAGAAAGTCGCTCACGATGCGGAACTTGTCCTCGGTGAGCACCGGCGTGCGCGGCTTGCCGTAGCGCTCCAGGTCGCCCGGCGCGTAGGTGCGCCAGGGCACCTCGAGCCGCTCGACGCTCTCGAGCTCGGCGAGCTGGGCGTCGGGGAGCACCTGCGCGATCTGCGGCACGGCCCCCTGGGCGTGCGCCTCTCCCACGAGCTGAGCGTGGCGATGCTGGGAGTCATGCTCGGAGCAGTAGCAGAGCAGCACGGTCTCGGCCTGCCCCTGCTGCCGATACCGGCCGAACCGCAGCTCGGCCTGCACGTCCTGCGGCTCGACGAACAGGAAGATCACGCGCTCCGCCGTGAGGCCGTTGTTGAGGTCGACGCCGTACACGTCATGGTCAAGCGAGCGGTACTTCTTGGTGCCCAGGCCCTTGACCTGAAGGTCGCGCCTGCTCGTGGCCGTCTGCAAGCGGGCCACGAGGCGGTTGAAGTCATCGATGCGGCGGGCGTTGCGGCCGCGCTTGCCGCCAAAGACCTGCCGGTAGCACGTCTCGGAGACAAACACGTTCACGACGGATCACTCCCCCGGCAGGACGGCGGGGGCGTTCGGGGCGTCCGGATCCACGGGTGCCTCGAACGCCTCGGGGCACAGCGCCCGGGCAAGCGCCACGTACTCGGGCAGCTCCAGCGTCTCGGCGCGGCGGGTGCCCTCGATGCCGCAGGAGCCGTACGCCTCGTCGAGCTGGGCCTTGCCCCAGCGACGGGCGGAGGCCATGGAGTTGCGGATGGTCTTGCGCCGCTGCGCGAAGGCGGCGTCGATGACCTCGGCGCAGGCACGGGCGGCCCTGTGGGAGAGCCGCTCGGCGGCGGGGGCGCGATCTAGCCTGATGACGGCGGAGTCGACGTGCGGCACCGGGAAGAAGCAGCTCGGCGGCACCTGGAAGCGCCCGGTCACCCGTGCGTGCAGGCGCATCTTGAGCGTGTACGCGCCGTAGATCTTGCTGCCGGGCTCGGCGCAGATGCGGTCGGCCACCTCGCTTTGCACCATGACGGTGGCGCTGCGCAAAAACGCCCAGTCGGGTGACTCCATCAGCTTGAGCACGAGCGTCGCCGCCACCGCGTAGGGCAGGTTGGCCACCAGGCACGTGGGGGCGCCGGCGCACGAATCGGGCAGCTGGCCGGGGCGCAGCTCGGCAAGGGCGCGGCGGACCTGGTCGGGCGTGACGCGCAGGGCATCGCCCATGACCAGGGCGAGGCGCTCCGAGTAGTCGGCGCAGTCGGCGAGCAGAGGGGCGCGCATGTCGCGGTCGGCCTCTATGGCCGCAACGGCGGCCACATGCGGCAGCAGCGCCCTGGTGAGCGTGCCGATGCCCGGGCCCACCTCGAGCACGACGTCGGTCGGCGACAGCTGCGCCAGGTCGAGGATGCGGCCCACCACGTCATCGTTGACCAGGAAGTTCTGGCCAAGGGCGTACTTTGCGGTGAGGCCGAACTCCTCGAGCACGGCGCGCGTGGCACCGGCGGATGCGAAGGGCGAGTGGGGCATGTCACAACTCCTGTTCTCGTGCGTCAGACCCGATGCGCGCGGCACGGGAGGATGGCGTGGCCAAGGCGCTCGCCGTGATCGTGGTGCCCGCCGTGATCGCGGCGTTCGCCTGACCCCTGCGGGAGAAGGGCCCGCGCGCCGCCACGCGGCGGGCGAACGACGCCGCGTGCGTCCCCACGCGCGCCTCGAACCCCTCGTCGGCCGCGGGGTCGGCGCCTGCCGCGCGGTAGCCGATGACCTCGAGCGTGTCCGCGAGCTCGAAGTCGGCCATGCGCAGGGCCGAGCGCGCGCACGTCACCAGGGCGTCATGCCCGAAGGGATCGCCCCCCGAGCCGACGACCGCGATGGAGAGGGGCCGGCGCAGCTCGCGGGGCAGCGCGGGAGTCAGCCCCAGGGGATAGCGTCGCGCCCAGAGGAACTGCAGGCGGTCGAGCGCGGCCTTGAGCTGGGCGGGCGGCCCTGCGAAGTACACGGGCGCGACGAGCAGAAGCGCGTCGAGCGAGTCGAGCCAGGCGAACAGGTCGAGGAAGTTTCCGCCGGCACAACAGGCCGCGTGGTCGGGGCGTCCCGCACCCGCCGCACCCGCCGCGCCTGCCGCACCCGCATCGCCACCCGCGGCTCCGCAGGCCCGCGCCCGCGACTCGCCGTCGAAGAGCACGCACGTGCCCGTGCGCGCGCAGGCGTTGCACCCCCGGCAGGGGACCACCCCAAAGTCGCGCAGGCGGGCCAGCGTGACCTCGACGGAGGGCATGGGGGCATCGGAGGCCTCGTCCGTCGCGCGTCCCGCCGCGACGGCCGCGATTCGCGCAAGCCGTTCACAGTTGCCCGCGTTCGGCGAGCCCGCGAGGACGCCCAGGCGAAGGTGCGAACCAGACGCATGCGCCCCACCCGGCGCGGAGGCCAGCGTCCCCCCCACCCCGGTCGCGCCGCTGGTCACAGCAGACCCTCCGGCAGCTCGAAGCCCGAGCGCGCGTCGAACAGGGCGCACGCGTTTGCCTCGAAGGCGCGGTACTGCTCGGCCACGTCCTCCCCCAGCGCCTCGTGGCGCAGGCCGGTCAGAAACTCGACCGTGAGCGCCGTGCTCGCCGGCTCGCAGGCCGTTCCGCGCAGGGGCACGGGCGACATGTAGGGCGCGTCGGTCTCGGTGAGGATGCGCTCGAGCGGGCAGCGCGCCATGGCCTCGCGCAGGGGATCGCAGCTCGCGAAGGTTACCGCGCCGCCGATGCCAAACGAGCAGCCCAGCTCGCAGAAGCGCTCCATCTCCTCGACGCCCAGGTCAAAGCAGTGCAGCACGGCCCCGGCCGCCGGGATGCCCAACCGCCGCAGCACCTCGTAGGCGTCGTCATGCGCCTCGCGGACGTGCAGCGACACCGGCGCGTCCAGCTCGATGGCGCAGGAGAGCTGCTCCTCGAACACCGCGCGCTGCACCTCGCGCGGCGAGAGGTCGTAGTGGTAGTCCAGGCCTATCTCGCCCACGCCGCAGCAAACCGGGGCAGCGAGCAGCTCGCGCATCGCGGCGCGCGCGGCGCCGTCGAACAGGCGCGCGTTGTGCGGGTGGCATCCCACGAGCAGGCGCACGCGCGGCGCGGCCACCTCGCCCGCGACGCCCCACGCCTCGAGCAGCGCGCGGGCCCCGGCCTGCCAGGCGTCGAGATCCGCAAGCAGCGAGGCCGGGTCGGTTGCGTCGTCGGCGGGGTCGACCACCGTCACCACGAACGTAAGGCCGGCCAGCGCCGCGCGTGCCAGTGCGAGCGCCGGGTCGAGCTTGCGCAGGCTGGTGAGGTGCGTGTGGCTGTCGGCGACGGGCCCGGCAGGCACGGGGCAGGCCACCGGCACGCCCTTCTTCGTGGCGAAGAACGCCTCGCGCTCGGGCATGGCCGGCAGGGCGACGGGCGTGTCGAGATCAGCGCTCGCCATGGCGCCTACGCCTGCCCACCGGGGAGCTTGGCGGTGTCAAGGCGCGGGAACAGCGCCTCGCCCTTCGCCACGGGCGCGCCACCCTCGAGCTGGCCCCACACGCAGGCAGCCTCCAGGTCGCGCGGCGCCTCGTCAGGCAGCGACATGCGGCGCATGACCTCGGCCGAGGTGGCCGGGATGATGGGCCACAGCAGCGTGGCGGCGATGCGGATGGCCTCAAGCAGGCCCCACATCACGAACTGCAGCTCGTCGGCCTTCTGCGGGTCCTCGCCCGCCTGCTTGGCCAGAGCCCAGGGCGCCATGTCCTCGATGTAGTGGTTGGCCGCGGCGACCAGCGCCATGACGTCGGCGGCGGCACCCTGGTAGTCGAAGGCGCCCATCTTGGCGGCGTAGCGCCCGTAGATGCCCTCGGCGGCCTGCGAAAGCGCGCTGTCACGCTCGGCGTAGCCGTCCTTGCGCTGGGGGGCGCAGCCGTCGAAGTACTTGGCGCTCATGTTGAGGGCGCGGCTCACCAGATTGCCCCAGCTGTTGGCGAGGTCGGCGTTGTAGACCTGCGCCATGCGCTCGAAGCTGATGGCGCCGTCCTGCCCGTGGGCCACGTCGGTCATGAAGTAGTAACGGTAGCCCTCCACGCCCAGCAGGTCGATGACCTCGCGGGGCGCGATGGCGTTGCCGCGGCTCTTGGACATCTTCTCGCCCTTGCCGGTCTGGGCGTTGCGCACCAGCAGAAAGCCGTGCGCCAGCACGTGCTCGGTCACAGGAAGCCCGGCCGCCATGAGCATGGCGGGCCAGATCACGCAGGGGACGCGGATGATGTCCTTGCCCACGATGTGGGTCTGCGCCGGCCAGCGGCGTGCAAGCGTGTCGGCCGCCGCGGCCTGCGGATCGCCGTAGCCCACGGCGGTGAGGTAGTTGATCAGGGCGTCGAACCACACGTAGGTCACGTGCTTCTCGTCAAAGGGCAGCGGGATGCCCCAGTCGAACGTGGTGCGGGTGACCGACAGGTCCTTCAGGCCGCCCTCCACGAACGACACCACCTCGTTGCGGCGGATCTCCGGCTCGATGAAGTCAGGGTGGGCGGCGTAGAAGTCGAGCAGAGGCTGCTGGAACTCAGAGAGCCTGAAGAACCAGCTCTCCTCGCTGATGCGCTCCAGGGGACGCTTGCAGTCGGGGCAAAGCGGGGTGGCCGTCTCGTCGAAGTTGCCGTCCTCGTCGGTGTTGGCGTGGCGCACGTCGGTCTCGGTGAAGTAGGTCTCCTCGGGCACGCAGTACCAGCCCTCGTAGCTTCCCTTGTAGATGTAGCCCTTCTCCTTGAGCACCTCCCAGAAGTGCTGGACGGCACGCTCGTGGCGGGGCTGCGTGGTGCGGATGAAGTCGTCGTTGGAGATCTCGAGCTCGCCCCACAGGCCCTTGAAGGCCGGGGCCAGCGAGTCGCACCACTGCTGGGGCGTCATGTCATGGGCGGCGGCGGAGTCGGCAACCTTCTGGCCGTGCTCGTCCAGGCCCGTGAGGAAGAACGTGTCGTAGCCGTCCATGCGACGGAAGCGCGCCTGCACGTCGGCCACGATCGTGGAGTACGCGGTGCCCAGGTGCGGGGCGGCGTTCACGTAGTAGATTGGGGTGGTGATGTAGTACGAGCCCTTGGGCGCAGGGGCGCATCCGCAGTCGCAAGCCATGAAACGGTTCCCTTTCCGCAGAAACGGGCCGCACGCCCGCATGTGGCACGGCGCGCGGCGACAAACTCCTCTTACATAGTCATGACTCTGCATCCTAGCATTGCCGAGGCGCGTCGCGCGATGTCGATGTGCGCATAAGCCCACCTGCGACAAGAAAAGCGAAACGACGTGCGCTGACCGCCACGCGCCGGCCGACGCGCGCCCGGCACCCGGTTCCCGGCAGGCGTGTTCGGCTGGATGGGTGGATGGGTGGAGGCGTGTTTGGGCGGATGGGTGGATGGGTGGTCAAGATCGGGAGTTGTGTGTTCCACTGGTCAGGATGGCGAGATCTGTGTTAGCAGAGTGTTTTAGTACGATTTTCAGCAATCGTTTTACCTGCGGTGATACGTATACCCAAAGGCATAGCACCGCCAAAATGGCCAAAAAGGGCCAAAATGCCCCACAGAACTCGCCATCCTGACCAGGTGCGCAAGCGCCGGCGACACAGAACTGCCCATCCTGACCATGCTCCCGCAAAAGCGCCAATCTTGACCAGCCGCGAGCGACTCGACCAGCCTCGCCGACCAGCCCTGGCCAGTCCGGCCAACCCCGACCAGGCCGGCCGGCCCGACTGGACGGCCAGGCGCGTCCCACCGACCCAGTCCGGCAAGCCCCGCCTGCCGGCGACACGCCGGCGCGCCGCCGGCAGGCTATCCCGCCAGCTCGCAGATGCGGTCGTACACCTGGCCGCGGGTGAGCTCACAGCGGGCGGCGAGCTCACGGGCCAGCGCGCTCTTGGGCCTGCCCTGCTCAAGGCCGCGTCGGATCTCGGCGTCCAGGTCAAACGGCGCGGGGGCTGTCCAGACATCCTGCCCGCAGGAACCACCCGACCCTGCCTGGTCGGCCGGTCGGCCGTCAGGGCCACAGCCCGCGGCCCCGGCTGCCAGGGGCGGCACCGCCCGGCACGGCTCCCCCTTTCCCGGCGCGTCGATCACGATGACGACCTCGCCCTTGAGCTCGCCGCGTGCGGCCACCGTCTCGGCAAGCTCGGGCGCGGGGGCGCGCAGCACCTCCTGGTGGATCTTGGTGAGCTCGCGCGCCATGGCGGCCCGCCGCCCGGGCATGACGCGAGCGACGGCGGCCAGGCTCGCGGCTGTGCGGTGGGGCGACTCGTAGAACACCAACACCGCCGGCAGGCAGGCCAGGCTCGCAAGCAGCCGGTCGCGCTGCGCGTCCTTGCGAGGCAGAAAACCCCCGAAGTAGAAGCTCTCGCAGGCAAAGCCCACAGCGGCAATCGCGCAGGTCACGGCCGAGGGGCCGGGGACCACGTCGACGGGGACGCCCGCGTCGCGGCACGCATCGACCAGGCGCGCGCCGGGGTCGGCCACCGCCGGCATCCCCGCGTCGGAGACCAGGGCGACGCGCTCGCCGGCCGCCATGCGCTCGACCAGCCCCGCCGCCCGGCGCGCGATGACGTTCTCGTCGCAGCGCTCCAGGCGGGCGCGTATGCCGCACGCGGCGAGCAACCTGCCGCTCACGCGGGTGTCCTCGGCCAGCACCACGTCGGCACCCTCCAGGGCCTGCCGGGCACGGGCGGAGAGGTCCCCCAGGTTGCCGATGGGAGTGCCCACCAAGGTGAGCCCCCCGCCGTTGACTTCCCTATTCGCAGATCCCACCGAAGCCTCCGTCTCCCAAATCGCGCAAAGTGCATCTTTTCGGACAGAATCGCACGATTTTGCGCCCAGAAATGTCCGAAATGATGCACTCTATCCATAACGATCCCAATGCCCGGTATCGTGCGCGACGATGTCCCGGCGCTGAAGCCGCACGATCCGCTTTCCGTCGGCCATTGTACACGCTGGCCGTCCGTTGCGCGGCCGACAATGCGCGTCCACCGGCTGTTTCGTCCTCTTACGAACCGCACACAGCCCCTGCACATCCCAGACCTTAAAACCGTGGTATGAAATCCTATTATGTTGGTTGCCCGCCGCGCTCACGCCCCCAAGATCACGCGGAAGCGCAGACGGCAGCCTGGTCCCCAGAGGAGAAGCGGAGGCATCGTGGCCATCATCTGGTTCCTCATCGTCTTCCCGCTCGTCGCGGCGGGCTTGTGCCTCGTCCTGCGAGACAGGCGGGCGCGAGAGGTCATCGTGTACGTCGCGGCGGCCGTCACGGCCATCGCGAGCATCGCCTTCGCCGGCGGGCATCTCGTTAGCCCTGGCACCTCGTTCAACTACTCCAATGAGCTGCTGAACTGGGTGTTCCTCGCCATCGAGCTGGCCCTGTGCGCCTACGTGATGTGGCGGGCGCTGTCGGCCAAACGGCACGGCGTCTTCGCCCTGGCGTGCCTGCAGGCGCTGCTCGTGTGCGTGCTGGAGTTCGGCGTGGTGGGCGGCATCCACGTGCGCCACGCGGTGAGCGTCGACGCCCTCTCGACCATCATGGTGCTCGTCATCGGCATCATCGGCAGCGGCATCTGCGTATACGCGTGCGGCTACATGCGCGACTTCCAGGCGCATGACGACGAGCTCGCCCAGCAGGGCAGGCCCCACGCCGGGGATCGCCAGCCGTTCTTCTTCGCCGTCATGCTCGTGTTCCTCTCGGCGATGTTCGGCATCGTCCTGTTTAACGACCTCGCGTGGATGCTGTGCGCCTGGGAGATCACCACGGTGTGCTCGTTCTACCTCATCGGCTACACGCGCACCGACGAGGCCACGCACAACGCCTTCCGCCAGATCTGGATGAACATGATCGGCGGCATCTCCTTCACGGTCGCTCTCATCTTCATCGGCGCCACGCTGGGCGTCATGGAGCTCGACCGCTTCGTGAGCATGGGCATGCTCGCGCCCAGCGTCACCATGCTGCCGCTGGCGCTCCTCGCCCTGGCCGCCCTCACCAAGGCGGCCCAGATGCCCTTCCACACCTGGCTGCTCGGCGCCATGGTGGCCCCCACGCCCACCAGCGCCCTTCTGCACTCCTCCACGATGGTCAAGGCCGGCGTGTTCCTGCTCATCAAGCTCTCTCCGCTCATGGGGACCTTCGTGGGCGGCCTTACGCGCCTGGGCATCAACCCGGTGGGCCTGGGCGTCATGCTCGTGGGCGCCACCACGTTTCTGCTCTGCTCGCTCATGGCCATCAGCCAGAGCAACGCCAAGCGGGTGCTGGCCTACTCGACCATCGCCAACCTCGGTCTGATCGTGGCGTGCGCCGGCATCGGCAGCGCCGCGGCGGTGTGGGCTGCCGTGTTCCTGCTCATCTTCCACGCGGCGGCGAAGTCGCTGCTCTTCCTGTGCGTGGGCACGGCCGAGCACCACATCGGCAGCCGCGACATCGAGAGCATGGACGCGCTGGTCTCGCGCATGCCCAAGCTCGCCAGCCTCATGGCGCTGGGCATCTGCGGGATGTTCGTGGCCCCCTTCGGCATGCTCGTCTCCAAGTGGGCGGCGCTGGGCGCCTTCGTGAACTCCGGCGTGCTCCTCGTGGTCATCATGCTGGTCTTCGGCTCGGCCGCGACCTTCTTTTTCTGGGCCAAGTGGCTCGCCAAGATCCTCGGCTCCATGAGGGACGCGGACGACGTGGAGAGGAGCGTCCACGCCAGCGAGTGGGTGTCGCTGGGCACGATGGCGGTGCTCGTGGTGCTGTGCGCCGTGCTTTTGCCCGCCATCTCAGCCGGCGTCGTCTCCCCGTACGCCTCGCAGCTCGTGGGCGGCGTGCTTGCCGAGCCCTCGGGCGCCGACCTGGTGGTGATGGCCGTGATGGCCCTCGTCATGGTGGTCCTGCCGGTGATCTACGCCCTGCGCGGCAAGACGTTGTCGGCAAACCAGGTGGAGCACCAGCCCTACATGGGCGGCGTGGGCCTGGGCGACGCCTCCTTCGCCGGGTCGCTCGGCACCCCGGTTGCCTACCAGCAGCGCAACTGGTACCTGGAGAGCATCTTCGACGAGCGCAGGATCGGGCTGGTCGGCACCGTGGTGTGCGCGCTGCTCGCCGGCATCCTGGTGGCCTGCGCGCTGGGCATGACGGTTGCGTTCATGGGGAGTGTGATCTAGATGACGTGGCTCGGCATTCTGCTCGGCATCGTCTTCGTCGTGGCGGCGCCCGTGCTCGGCTGCCTCATCGCCGGAGCGGACCGCATCGTCTCGGCGCGCATGCAGGGCCGCAAGGGCCCCGTGCTGCTGCAGCCCTACTACGACGTGCGCAAGCTCATCGCGAAGGACTTCCGCGCAAACGACCTCGCGCAGCTCCTGCTCATGGCGCTGGGCCTGCTCAGCACCATCGTGGCGTGCTTCGTGTTCTTCTCGGGCGGGAGCTTTCTGCTCTGCGTGTTCCTGGTGACCCTCTCGAGCCTTCTGTACGTGCTGGCCGCCTCGGTGGTGCCCTCGCCCTTCGTCCAGACGGGCGTGCAGCGCGAGATCCTGCAGGTCATGTGCTACGAACCCATGGTCCTGCTCGTGGGCGTTGGCCTCTACGTGTTCAGCGGGTCGTTCGACGTGGCGGCGCTCGCCAACGCCAGCGTGCCCATGGTGGTGTGGCAGCCCCTCATCTTCCTGGGCTTTCTGTTCGTGCTCACCATCAAGCTGCATAAGTCGCCGTTTGACATCGCGTCGAGCCACCACGCCCACCAGGAGATCGTCCAGGGCGCCACGACCGAGATGAGCGGCCTCACGCTGGCCGTGCTCGAGGTCACCCACTGGTACGAGACGGTCATCTTCCTGGGCTGGGTAGGCATGTTCTTCCTGGCCGCCAACCCGGTGACGATCCTGCTCGCCATCGTGGCGGTGGCGGTGGTCTACCTGCTCGAGATCTGGGTGGACAACACGTTCGCCCGCGTCAAGTGGCAGGTCATGCTCGCCGGCTCGTGGATCGTGGCCCTGGCCGCCGGCCTGGTCAACCTCTCGCTGTTCTACTTCGTGAGCAGCTCTGGGATCGTTTTCTTCTAGGAGGTAGGAGGTGCTCATGTCAATCCAGGACAAGCTCTCGCGCGGCTCGTTCGCCAGCAAGTCGCCCTGGCTCATCCACTATGACGCCGCAAGCTGCAACGGCTGCGACATCGAGGTGCTCGCCTGCCTCACCCCGCTCTACGACGTGGAGCGATTCGGCATCGTGAACACCGGCAACCCCCGGCACGCCGACATCTTTCTGGTGACGGGCTCGGTCAACGAGCAATGCGCGCCGGTCATACGCCAGATCTACGAGCAGATGGTGGAGCCCAAGGTGGTCATCGCCTGCGGCATCTGCGCCTGCTCGGGCGGCATCTTCAGGGAGTGCTACAACACCATGGGCGGCATCGACAAGGTCATCCCCGTGGACGTCTACGTCCCGGGCTGTGCCGTGCGCCCCGAGGCCATCATCGACGGCGTGGTGCGCGGGCTGGACATCCTCGAGCAGAAGCGCGCCGCCCTGGCCGCGGGCCTGCCCGTCCCGGTGCCAACCATGCCCGCCGACGAGGCGCAGCCCACCCGCGTGCTGCACGTGCCCGGCAAGCCCGACGAGGTGATCGACGCCGACGGCGCGCCCGCAAGCGCGGACGACGCCGGCGAGGCGCCCGCCTCCCCCGCCCCCGACACCAGCGACAAGGAGCCCCTGTCATGACCGAGCAGGTTTTCACCGAAGTCCCCGCCCCCGAGCTGCTCGAGCGCGTGCGGTCGTTCAAGGCGCAGGGCTGGCGCTTCGTGCAGTGCCACGCCCAGCGCGCGGCCGAGGGCGCAGGCGACGAGCAACCCGCAGGGGCGTTCGACCTCACCTACACGTTCTCTGACGACACCGATCTCAGGCTCGCCAACCTGCGCGTGCACCTCGGCGCCGGCGAGGGCGTCGCGAGCGTGAGCGAGATCTACCCCAACGCCTTCATGTTCGAAAACGAGATGCACGACCTGTTCGGCGTCGACGTCAGCGGCATCTCGATCGACTACCAGGGCGGCTTCTATCACCTGCACTATCCCGCACCCATGGCGCGCCCGGCCGACAAACCGGCCAAGAAGGCGGCCAAAGCCACCCCGAGCGCGCAGTAGGAGGACACACCCATGGGACAGAGAACCATCGTACCCTTCGGCCCGCAGCATCCCGTGCTGCCCGAGCCGGTGCACCTGGACCTGGTGCTGGAGGACGAGCGCGTCGTGGACGCCGTCCCCCAGATCGGATTCATCCACCGCGGCCTGGAGAAACTCGTGGAGAAGCGCGACTACCAGCGCTTCGTCTACGTGGCCGAGCGCATCTGCGGCATCTGCAGCTTCGGCCACAGCATGGGCTATAGCCAGGCGGTCGAGCAGCTCATGGGCATCGAGGTGCCCCGCCGCGCCGAGTACCTGCGCGTGATCTGGCACGAGCTGTCGCGCATCCACAGCCACCTTCTGTGGATGGGCCTGGCCGCCGACGCCTTTGGATTCGAGAGCCTGTTCATGCACTGCTGGCGCCTGCGCGAGCGCGTCATCAACGTGTTCGAGCGCACCACCGGCGGCCGCGTCATCCTGTCGGTGTGCACCCCCGGCGGCGTCTTCAAGGACATCGAGGACTCCGAGCTGCGCGGCATCGTCGAGATGCTCGAGGGCCTGCGCAGCGAGTACGACGAGATCGCGGCGACGTTCCTCGACGACTCCTCGGTGCGCAACCGCCTGTGCGGCGTGGGCGTGCTCAGCCGCGCCGACGCCGTCGAGTACGGCGCCGTCGGCCCGTTCGCCCGAGCCTCCGGCCTCGCCCTGGACATCCGCATGCTCGGGGACGGCGCCTACGGCGATCTGTCCGAGTTCGTCCCCGTGACCGACGCCGACGGGGACTGCTACGCCCGCTGCAAGGTGCGCATCGAGGAGGTGCGCCAGTCGGTCGACATCATCTCCGAGCTCGTCTCGAAGATCCCGGCCGGCGAGGTCCGCGCCACCGTGAAGGGCAACCCCGCCGACGGCAGCGAGGCCGTCATGCGCGTGGAGCAGCCGCGCGGCGAGGCGTTCTACTACGTGCGGGGCAACGGCTCGAAGTACCTGGAGCGCTTCCGCGTACGCACCCCCACCTCCACGAACATCCCCGGCATGGTGATGGCGCTGCGGGGCTGCGATTTGGCCGACGTCCCCAACATCATCCTGACCATCGACCCGTGCATCAGCTGTGGCGAGCGCTAAGGAGGCATGAGCGAAATGGGTGAGTTCAAGCTTGGGCGCATGACCTTGCGCAGCCTCTTCTCCAAGCCCGCGACCGAGGCGTACCCGGTCGAGCCGCGCCAGTACTTCCCCCAGACCAAGGGGCATGTCACCATCGAGATCGACAAGTGCCGCTTCGACGGCAGCTGCGCGATGCTGTGCCCCACCGAGGCACTGGAGGTGGACCGCGCCGAGATGACCTGGGCGATCAACCGCTTCAGGTGCATCCAGTGCCGCAACTGCGTGAACGTGTGCGTCGAGAATGCACTCACGATGGAGAACACCTACGCGCCCAGCGCCTCGGAGAAGCACGTGGACGTCTTCGCGCTGAGCGAGGAGTCGCGCGCCGCCCGCAAGGCCGCCGAGGCCGAGAAGCGTGCGCGTGCGCAGCGCATGAAGGAGGAGGCGATGGCCAAGAAGAAGGCCGCCGCGGCTGCGAAGGCGGCAGGGCCCGCCGCTGCTGGAGCCGGCGAGACCCCGAAAGAGGCCGGGACAACCGACGCAGCGCAAGAGGGTGCAGAATAAGACGAGGCGGACGAGTAGCCGCGCCTATCATGACGACCGGGCCCGGGGG
>CAWVLT010000084.1:0-13532 GCA_963930185.1 Coriobacteriia bacterium
CGGCCCGTCGGCTCGTCTTGGTTTACCGCGCGTTTCGGCGCCACCGCCTGCGGTTCTTGTGCGACCCCTGCGCGCGGCCCCCGCGGCCCCCTGTGGCCCCGCGTCGTTGCTGCCTTACTCCTTGCCGTTCCAGCAGTAGGTGCACACCTTGTCGCGGTCGATGCCGATCGCCTCAAGCATGCCGTCGAGCGACTGGTAGCTCAGCGAGTCAAAGCCCATCTGCTCGCAGATGGTCCGCAGCAGGCACTTGCCGCGCTCGGTGGTGGCGTCGGCGTACTCCTCCAGGTGCTTCTGGCCCTCGTCGCCCTCGAGCTCCTGAACCACGCGCCGGGCGAT
Source organism: Coriobacteriia bacterium (assembly GCA_963930185.1). Lineage (GTDB taxonomy): Bacteria > Actinomycetota > Coriobacteriia > Coriobacteriales > UMGS124 > JAGZEG01. The sequence goes on from CAWVLT010000084.1 coordinate 337, forward strand.
GAGGTCCATGTCCGACTTGCCGCGCGAGAAGCTCAGGTACTTGCAGCTGAACATGATGGGCGGGCAGGCCGAGCGCATGTGGACCTCGGCGGCACCGGCCTTGTAGAGGAAGTCCACCGTCTCGCGCAGCTGGGTGCCGCGCACGATGGAGTCGTCCACGAACAGCAGCTTCTTGCCGTCGATCAGCTCGGGCACGGGGATCTGCTTCATCTTGGCGACGTGGTTGCGCACCTCCTGGTTGCTCGGCATGAACGAGCGCGGCCAGGTGGGGGTGTACTTGATGAAGGGACGGGCGAAGGGCGTCCCGCACTGGTTGGCGTAGCCGATGGCGTGGGGCACGCCCGAGTCGGGCACGCCGGCCACGAAGTCCACGTCGGGCAGGCAGCCGCGGGCGGCCTCGTCGCGCGCCATGATCTCGCCGTTGCGATAGCGCATGACCTCCACGTTGACGCCCTCGTAGTTGGAGTTGGGATAGCCGTAGTACACCCACAAAAAGGCGCAGATCTTCATCTTGTCGCGGGCGGGGGAGAGCGTCTCGTAGCCGTCGGGCGTGATGCGCACGATCTCGCCGGGGCCCAGCTCGTACTCGTCGTGGTATCCCAGCTTCTGGTAGGCAAACGACTCGAACGAGACACAGTAGCCGTTGTCGTCATGGCCGATGAGGATGGGCAGGCGTCCCATCTTGTCGCGCGCCGCGATGAGCGAGCCGTCGCGGTTCATGATGATGAGGGTAACCGAGCCGTCGATCATCTCCTGCGCGTGCAGGATGCCCTCGACCAGGGACTCTTTTTGGTTGATGAGCGCGGCGATCAGCTCGGTGGAGTTGACGTCGCCCGAGCTCATCGCCATGAACTGCCCCTGGTGGCTGTCCAGGCAGCTGCCGATGAGCTCGTCGGTGTTGTTGATGGCGTCCACGGTGGCGATGGCGTACGTGCCCAGCTGCGAGCGCACGAGCAGGGGCTGGGGGTCCTTGTCGCTGATGCAGCCGATGGCGCTCGTGCCGTGGAAGTCCTCGATGTCGCGCTCGAAGCGCGTGCGGAACGGGGCGTTCTCAATGGAGTGGATCTGGCGCTGGAAGCCGCGGTCGTGGTCGAGTACGACCATGCCTGCCCGGCGCGTCCCCAGATGCGAGTGATAGTCAACGCCAAAGAACTCGTCCAGCACCACGTCTCGGTGGGATGCCACGCCAAAGAATCCGCCCACGTGCGTTCCTTTCGAACAGTTGTCCAACGGCCTTGTTCGCTTCGCCCGGCTGGCCCCGCCGCAGCCCGCGCGGCCTGGCCCAAGGGCCGGGCACGTTGATGTGCAAACCTCTTACGTACTCCTTATGCGCAGTATACGACCATTCGTGCGCGTCTCACTGCCTGCTGGCTGCCATGTGGAGCAAAACGTGTATGAAAAGCACGCGGAAGAGCGCGCGGAAGCTCTCCGAGGCGAGGCGCTCTCCAGAAAGGGCATGCCAGGTTGCGTTTCCCGCTCCGCGGCGCCGATGCCGGCGCGCGCGTTTCTGCGTGCGCCTCCGGGTCCCTATATCCGGTGGATGAACAGGCCGCTGCGCAGCTTGGGCTCGAACCAGGTGGACTTGGGCGGCATGAGCAGGCGGGCGTCGGAGACGGCGAGCAGCTCTTCCATGCTGGTCGGGCGCAGGGAGAAGGCCACGCCGCCGCTTTGGGTCGCGCGCCGCTCGAGCTCGCCCAGGCCGCGTATGCCGCCCACAAACGAGATGCGCGCGTCGGTGCGTGGGTCGCCGATGCCCAGCACGGGGCCGAGCAGGCGCTCCTGCAGGATCGACGCGTCCAGCCGCGCCACGGGGTCGGCCGCCTCGGCCTCGCTGAGCGCGGGGGCGTCAAGCTCCCACCAGCCGCCGTCCAGGTACATGCCGAAGGTGCCCGGGCGGCTGGGCCGCACGGGGGTGGCGCTGGGCCGGGCGCCGAAGCCGGCGGCGCGCAGGGCGCCCAGCAGCTCCTCGGGCGTGCGCGTTCGGGTGGCCGTGCCCCCTGCGTTTCCTGCGTCTCCCGGATCCCCCGCGCCTTGCGCGCAGGCTTGTCCCAGGTCGCCCACCACCCGGTCGTAGGGCAGGATCCGCAGCTGCTCGGCGGGGAAGAGCACGGCCAGGGCGTAGTTGCTGGCGAGCGGGGAGCCGCCGTCGTTCGTGCCGCCACTCACGCCCACCTCGGCCGATGCCTCACCCACACTCGCTTGCCGGCGTTTGCGCCGGTCGAGCCCCACGCGCGCGGCGGCCGCCATGCGATGGTGGCCGTCGGCTATGTAGGTGCGCCCCACCTCGGCGAACGCCTCCTCCACCGCCCGCACGTCCTCGGGCCGCCCCACGCGCCACACGGTGTGGCGCACCCCGTCGTCAGCGACGAAGTCGTAGAGCGGCTCGCCGGCGCACGCGCGCCGCTCGACGCGGGCGAGTCCCTCGCTGTGCCGAAACGCCAGCAACACGGGCCCGGTCTGGGCGTCCAGCGCCTCGATGTGGCGCACGCGGTCGAGCTCCTTGTCGGCGCGCGTGTTCTCGTGGCGGCGGATGGTGCCGTCGAGGTAGTCGTCGATCGCGCAGCAGCCCACGAAGCCGGTCTGCACGTGGGCGGGCGCGCCGCCCTCCCCGGTGCCGGCCGACGACGCACCCGTGGCCAGGCGGTAGAGGTAGTAGCAGGGCTCGTCGTCCTGCGCGAAGGTGCCGTCCTCGATGCGCTCGCGCAGCAGCTCGCCGGCGCGGGCGTAGACCTCGGGCGCGTACATGTCATGATCCGAGGGGAACTGCGTCTCGGGCCGGTCGATGTTCAGAAACGACAGCGGCCTTCCCGCGACGGCCCGGGCGGCCTCGGCCCGGTCGTACACGTCGTAGGGCAGGGCGGCCACCTGCGCCGCCACGTCGGGCGCGGGGCGTACGCAGGCAAACGGCTTCACGTGCATGAGGGGCCTCGCTCTCTCGTGTCATCCTCTCGTCAACTTCTGCCACGCGCCGGTCGGCTCGCGGCGCGCCGCGCCCGGTTGCTATCTCACCACGCGCACGCGCCACATGCCCTCGATGGCCTCGAGCCGGCGGGCCACCTCGTCGTCGATGGGCTCGTCGGTGTCGAAGAGCGTCACCGCGTTGTTCCCCAGGGCGTCGTTTGCCATGCGCTGGATGTTGACGTTGCGCCCCGCCAGCACGGCGGTGATCTGGCCGATCATGTTGGGCACGTTGGCATGCAGGGTGACCAGGCGGCTCGCGCCGCGGCAGGGGCCCAGGTCGATGTCGGGGTAGTTCACCGAGTTCTTGATGCACCCGCGCTCCAGGTAGCCCTTGAGCTCGGCGAGCGCCATGCGCGCGCAGTTGGCCTCGGCCTCGCCGGTGCCGGCGCCTGCGTGGGGCGTCACGATGATGTTGGGCATGCGCATGACGCCCGGGGTGGCGAAGTCGGTGACGTACAGGCGCACTTTGCCGCTCTCCAGCGCCTGCGCCATGGCCTGCTCCTGCACCAGCGTCTCGCGCGAGTAGTTGAAGAAGATGACTCCGTCTCTCATCTCGCCGATCTGCTCGGGCCCGATCATCCCGACGGTGGTGGGGTCGCTCGGCACGTGGATGGTGATGTAGTCGCAGGCGCGGCACAGCTCGTCCAGGTCGTTGACGCGCACCACGCTGCCCGAGAGCTGCCAGGCGTTCTCCACGGCGATGTAGGGGTCGTAGCCGTACACCCGCATCCCCAGACCCACCAGGGCGTTTGCAACCTTGGACCCCACGTTGCCCAGGCCGATGACGCCCACGGTCCTGCCCATGATCTCCTGCCCCACGAACGCCTTCTTGGCGCGCTCCGCGGCGTTGTAGACGTCGGGGTCGTCGGCGTGCTCGCGCACCCAGGCGATGCCGCCGAGCACGTCGCGGCTGGCGAGCATGAACATGCACACCATGAGCTCCTTCACGGCGTTGGAGTTGGCGCCGGGGGTGTTGAACACCACGACGCCCTCGCGGGCGAAGCGCACGATCGGGATGTTGTTGAAGCCTGCCCCCGCCCGCGCGACGGCCTGGACGCCGCGGGGGAGCTCCATCTCGTGCATGCTCGAGCTGCGGATGATGATGGCCTGTGCCTTCTCCATGTCGTCGGTGAGGGCGTACCCCTCGCCCAGCTCCGTGAGGCCGTCCTTGGTGATGTTGTCGATCGTCTTGATGAGGCGGACGGGCGGCCGCGCGTCGGTCCGTGCGCCGACCTGCGCGCCTGTCTGCGCTGTCTGCGCGACGGGTTGGGTGGTGGTCTGCATGGTCTGCTCCTTGTGCGATTGGTGCGCTGTGTCGATGGCGTTGGGGCACGGTGAGCGCGACGCCCGGGGCCGGCTACGTGGCGGGCCCTACCCCTGTGCGGGCGCCGCGCCACGCGAGCCTGAGTGCTTCAGCTCGAAGGCGTCCATGCAGGCGATGAGCCGGCGCACATCGCGCACCTGCACCGCGTTGTAGAGGCTTGCGCGCATGCCGCCCACGCTGCGGTGGCCCTTGAGGCCGCGCAGGCCGCATCGCTCGGCCGCCTGCACGAACGCGGCGTCGAGCTCGGCGCTGCCGGTGGTGAACGTCACGTTCATGAGCGAGCGGCTGTCGGGCGCGGCGGTGCCGCGGAACAGGTCGCTTGCGTCGATGCGCTCGTAGAGCAGGCGCGCCTTCTCACGGTTGCGCTGGCCTATCTCCTCGAGCCCGCCCTGCTCCTTGAGCCACTTGAACACAAGGCCGCACACGTAGATGTTCCAGCAGGGCGGGGTGTTGTGCAGCGACCCGCTCTCGGCGGCCACCCGCCAGGACAGGATGGTGGGGGTGCAGGCAAGCGCCTCGTCGCGCACCAGGTCGTCGCGTGCGATGACGATGGCCATGCCGGCCGGCCCCACGTTCTTCTGCACGCCGCCGTAGAGCACGCCGTAGCGACTCACGTCGACGGGCCCGCTGAGCAGGCAGGACGAGGCGTCCGCCACCAGGGGCTTCCCCTTGGTGTCGGGCGGCTCGGCAAAATACGTGCCGTTGACCGTCTCGTTCTGGCATAGGTACACGTAGTCGGCCTGGGGCGTCACGGGCAGGTCGGCGCAGTCGGGCAGGCGCGTGAAGCCGCCGTCCTGGCTGGAGGCGATCACGTTGACCGTGCCGTAGCGGGCGGCCTCCTGGCTCGCCTTGAGCGACCAGCGCCCCGACACCACGTAGTCGGCCACGCCGGTGCGCATGAGGTTCATGGGGACGGCGGCGAACTGGCCGGTGGCTCCGCCCTGCATGAACAGCACGCGGTAGGTGTCGGGCATGCCCGTCAGCTCGCGCAGGTCGGCCTCGGCCGTCTCGATGATCTCCCTGAACTCGGGGCTTCGGTGGCTCATCTCCATCACCGACATGCCGCAGCCACGATAGTCGAGCATCTCGTCGGCGGCGGTGCGCAGCACGCTTTCGGGAAGCGCGGCGGGTCCGGCGTTGAAGTTGGCGACGCGCATGGGTCATCCTCCCATCGGGATGGCGAGCACCGGGGTGGCGAGGGCACGGTCGCGGCCGCGATGTCTGCGTGTGGCGCCCGCACGGCCCTGTTCCCTCGTGTGCCTGGCGGGGCCCCGCCAGGGGAGCCTCATCATAGGGGTGCAACGTAACATGCAGGTTACCGGGCCGCATGCGGGCACCTGGGAGCGGGTAGGCGGTCGAAATTCGTCCGGGGAAGGCGGTGTCCCTCGATCCCGCAGGCGACCTGTAGCGTCCCGTGATCCTGCGGGCAACCTAATAACCCGGCGGCTTCATAACCTCGCAACCTAATAACTCAGCAGTAAACCTCATAACCTAACCTCGCAACCTAATAAGCTAACCTCATAACTTTCTTGGGAACCTACCAAGTTGTGGTATACAATGGTGGCGTAGCATGCTGATCGCGCGGGGAGGGACTATGGATCACATTCCGGATATAGACGAGCTGCTCGAGTCGATCGCCTCCATGAGGGCGGCTGGCACTGACACGCAGGCCTTCGAGGTAAAGGCCTGCGCTCACGACCTCACGAAGGACATAGCCCGCACGCTCTCGGCATTCTCGAACGCCTCCGGCGGGGTTGTCCTGTGCGGCTTGGACGAGGCGAGGGGCTTCGCGCCCGTTCCCGGTTTCGACGCCAAGCGCATCCAGGACGCCCTTGCCCAGTGCTGCACCGAGCGTATGACCCCGCCAGTCCGGCCCATCATCGAGATATGCCTGCTGGATGAGGCGCCCGTTCTCGTTGCCTACATTCCCGAGATGCGACCAAAGGACAAGCCGTGCTACGTCACGGCGAGCGGGGTCTACGGAGGCTCCTTCATCCGCACGGGCGATGGGGATTGCCGCCTCTCGAGCTACGAGGTCGATCGCCTGCTCGAGGAGCACGAGCAGCCTCGCCACGACATACGCATCGTCTCGGACGCGCGCCCGGAGGACCTCGACCCCGAGCTTGTCGCGGGGCTGCTCCGCAGGGAGCGGCTGCTCCACGAGCGGGGGTTTAGGGGGCTCGACGACCAGGACGTGTTGAGGAAGCTCCGCGTTCTCAGGGAGGACGAGGCAGGCGTCCTGCGGCCCACGATCGCGGGGCTTGTCGCGCTGGGCAGCTATCCCCAGGAGTTTTTCCCTCGCCTCAACATCACCTTCAGCAGCTATCCGGGCACCTCAAAGACGGATGTCCTGCCTGACGGGCGCCGCTTCCTCGACGCGTTCACCATCACGGGTCCCATCCCCTACATGCTCGAGGACTGCCTGACTGCCGTGGTGAGGAACATGCGCATGGGCGGGCGCATCGAGTCGGACCTGCGCTACGACGTGTTCGACTACCCGCTCGTCGCCGTGCGCGAAGCCGTGGTGAATGCCCTGATGCATCGCGATTACTCCGACGAGGGGTGCGGGTCGGCCGTGTGCGTCGACCTGTATGCCGACCGACTCGAGATCATCAATCCCGGCGGGCTGTATGGCGCCGTGACCATCGCGACGCTGGGCACGACCGAGGCGAGCTCGACGCGCAACCAGTTCCTCGCGAACATTCTCGAGAGCACGCCGCTGGCTTCCGGCGGCTTTGTCTGCGAGAACAGGGGGACGGGCTACAGGATCATCCAGAGCGCGCTGCGAGAGGCGGGCATGCCCGATCCCGTTCCGCGCGACTCGATCAACTTCTTCACGCTTACGATGAGGCGGCGCGAGGACGATCTCGGCGGCGCGGCCTCTTGCGGCGAGCTCTCTTCCCGTGAGGGGGCCGCTGCCCGTGACGTGCGGGATCGCGAGGGCCGGTCGGGCAAGGCGGGGGCCGGTGACATGCCCGCGTCTCAGGCGAGGATCCTCGAGCAGGTCAGGCGCTGCGGGCCGCTGCGCATGCAAGACATCGCTGAGCGCGCTGGGGTTTCGAGGACCACGGCGACCAAGGGGGTGCGCGCCCTGATCGAGCGGGGCATTCTGGCGCCGACCGACGTGAAGTACAGCCCGCACCAGCGCTACGGCCTGGCTGGGGCGTGACGAGGGTCCTTCTCAATCAACGAATAGGGGCGACCCCTACGGGGCCGCCCCTATCATGGCAGAGCATGATCATGGTATCAGGCATATCGACGCATCGTCACTGGTTGTCGCTGGTGACGATGCGTCGGCGCGATGACGTTTACAGCGCCCTTTCGGCCGTGCCTTTCTTGCGGAGCTTGCCTACGCCCCGTAGGCCGCGTGGCAGCTCTCCACGGGCACGGGGTACGCCTCACCCATGACGGTGTGGGCCGCCAGCCAGCCAAAGGTCAGCGCGTGCGACATGCACAGGCCGCCGTAGAGCTGCGGGTAGTTGCCGTTGAAGAAGCCGCCCGAGTCGAGGCCGGACATGTACAGGCCACTGATCGGGTTGCCGTTTGCGTCGATGGCCTGCATGTTGGCGTTGACGCGCACGCCGCCCAGCGTGGCGAGCGCCCAGCCGGCGAGCTTGGCGGCGTAGTAGGGCGGCTCGTCGAGGGAGGACATGCGCCAGGGCGCCTTGCCGTGGTCAGGATCGCAGCCCAGGGCGGCGTTGGCGTTGTAGCGCTCCACCGTGGCCAGGAAGTTGGCCTTGGCCTCCTCGTCGAAGCCCATGGCGTCGGCGAGCTCCTCAAGCGTGTCGCACTGGATGAGGTTGCCGTTCTCCACGTTGGGCTTGATGTAGACCTCGTCCCACTCCTGCGCGTCGCGGCAGGGGTAGAACTGCCCGAGCAGTAGGCAGTTCTTGGCGCCGGGCTTGGCGACGACGCGGCTGCAGATGGTGGTGTCGAAGCTCACGACGTCCTCCCAGCTGCTCGCGTCGAAAATCTGCCAGGCGTAGTGGCCGGGCTGCATGGTCACCAGGTTGAACTTGAAGTCGTAGGGCTCGTCCTCGTTGCAGAAGCGCTGGCCGCGGGCGTTCACGAACAGGAACGGCTGCGAGCCGGGCCACCACAGCGCGGGGTTGGCGCCTCCCTGGCCGCCCAGGTCGCCGTCGCCGCCGGCGGTGATGCAGCCGCGGTCGAAGATCAGCATCGAGCCGGCAAAGGAGTCGTCCATCGCGGCGCCCGCCCAGTGGGCGAGCTTGATGCCGTCACCGTTGCGGCCCTCGCCGCCGGTGTGGTTGGAGCAGAACTTGTGGGCCACGACGCCCAGCTGGTCCATCATGTCCTTGTTGCCCAGGAAGCCGCCGGTGGCCAGCACCACGCCCTTGGAGGCGTTGTACTGCACGTAGGAGCCATCCTCGACCTGGGCGATGACGCCAGTCACGGTGCCGTCCTGCCCCTGGACGAGCTCGACGACCTTGGTGTTGTATTGGGTGACGCCGCCGGCCTCGGCATAGAGCTCGAGCAGCGCGGGCACGGCCACCTCGGAGCCCATGGGGTTGGCAGTCTCCTCCAGCGGCGGCTTGTAGGCGGTGTGATAGACGTTGGTGAAGAAGAAGCCGTCGGGGTAGAAGCGCTTCTTGTGCACGTCGACCATCACGTCGAGGCCCTTGGACTGAAGCTGCTGCTGGTACCAGTCAACGAAGGCACCCGAGTTGTACGCCCACAGGCGGATGAGGTTCTCGTCGCACTTGCCGGAGGCGTAGCGCACCAGGTCGTGGATCACGTACTCCTTGTCGACGGTGACGCCCAGGTCCTTCTGCAGCTGGCTGTCGCAGGCGTCGATGTCGCCGGCCCACATGGTGCTGGCGCCGGACTGCTCCAGGGTGATGACCTCGCCGCCAAGCTGGGCGATCTCAAGGCCGCAGATGACGCCCGAGTTGCCGCTGCCCACGATGACGACCTCGTGGTCCTCGGTCGCCGAGACCTGGTCGGCGACGCTTGCGGGCTTCTCGTCCCAAGGTGCCTGTGCCGCGCCCTCGGCGGGCTCGGCGCTCTCCTCGGAGGCCTCCTCGGCCAGCGCAGCCACCCCCTGGGCGGCCACGAGGGCGCCTGCCGCCACGCCGGCGGTGGCGGCGAACTGCCTGCGGGTAAGATTCTTCTCCATGTCAGTCCCCCTTCTGTAAGGATGCCTTCCGGCAACGCGGAAAGGCCGATGCCCCCGCATCGCCTCTTTGCCGGGCGAGGTGCGGCACCTGCCGGCATGTGGCCAGCACGGCCGTCCCTCATCCCATTTCTGAGTATATGCATGCAACGCGGCCTCGGTAAAGTTACAATCATCGGCAAGTGTTCAGCTTGAGATGGGAGGTGGACAGAAGTGGCCGATTGTAACCCCGGCTCCGAGTGGGGTGCCTCCCAGGGAGGGCCGCGCCAAGTCGCCGCGAGGCTCGCCGTTGTGCAGGCCCTGGGCGAGATGACCAGCTCCGCCCCCATCTCGGAGATCAGCGTCGTCTCCCTGTGCAGGAGGGTCGGCATCTCGCGCACCACGTTCTACGAGTACTTCGCCAACGTGCAGGACGTGGCCATCTGGGCGTGGGACCATCTCATGTCGAGCACTCTCTACAGGATGGGCGAGCTCTATGGCTGCTACGAGGCCCATCTGCGCAAGTTCGAGGCGCTGGCCGAGCACCGGCAGTTCTTCGCCCGCGCCCTGGAATCCGTAGGCTACCACTCGACGCTGCAGCACGCGGGCCGCTACATGAACGACCACCTGCGCCGGGTCATCGAGCGCAAGCGCGGTACGCCCCTCACCGAGGAGGAGGGCCTGGAGCTCGACTTCTTCATCCAGGGGGCGTCGTACATGACCAGGCTATGGGCCGAGGACCACATGGAGCGCGACCCTAAGATGATGGCGCGCGTGTTCGCCCGCGCCGTGCCGGCTTTCGCGGCCCCCTACCTCGACCCGGACCCGGCGGAGGGAGAGCTGCCGTGCTCATAGGCGCCCACGTCCCCACGATGGGGGACTTTCGCAAGATGGCGGCGTATGCGCAGGGCGTGGGGTGCGAGTGCGTGCAGGTGTTCAGCTGCTCGCCGCGCTCCTACGCCGTGCCGCCGCTGCCCGACAAGTCCCGCCGCCAGCTCGACGAGCTGCGCGCGCCGGGTGCCAGCCCCGCCTGCCCGCCGATCCTGGTGCACGCGGGTTACCTCATCAACCTGGCGTCCGACGACCCCGACCAGCTCGCCAAGTCGTGCGAGTCCTTCGCCGGGGAGATCGTGCGGGCCCATGCCATGGGTGCCGCGGCGCTCAACGTGCATGCCGGCTCGTCCAAGGAGCTGCCGCGCGAGCAGGTCGCCGCGCGCATAGCCGCTACGGTGGCGCGTGCTCGGCAGCTGGCCGAGGAGATGGCGGGCACGCGGGCGAACGAGCTGCCCGTGGTGTTCGAGGACACGGCGGGGGCGGGCGCCACCTTCGGCACGACGGTGGCCGAGCTCGCCGCCATCCTCCACGAGCTGGAGCGCCTGGGCCGGCCGGCATGCGAGGCGGGGGTGTGCATCGACACGTGCCACGCCTGGGCGGCTGGCTACGATCTGTCCTGCGCGGCGGGCTGGGACGGGCTGCTCGGCGAGATCGAGGAGCTGTGCGCCCCGCTCGACGACGCCTCGGGCGGCCTTGCGCGCCTCATGTGGATCCACGCCAACGACTGCAAGCACGAGCGGGGGTCGCGCAAGGACCGCCACGAGTGGATCGGCCGCGGCCGCATCGGCCTGGACGGCTTTGCCCACATGGTGCGCACTCCCGAGCTCGCCCGCGTGAACGTGGTGGTAGAGATGCCCGGCGAGATGCCCGAAAAGGACGAGGTCAACGTGGGCCTGCTCAAGCGCCTGCGCGACGAGGGGGCCGTGAGTCGGTGACGCGCCGCATGGAGCGGCGGCCGATAGGTGCCACCTGCTCGTGTTGTGGGCACCCGTTATGTCTGTGGAATTGTGATATACTCCTAGAGGAGTACTAACCTGATGGGAGGCTGCATGATCCGGCGTCTGTTCCATGGCTCGCAATTCAAAATAGAGAAGCCGGTGTTCGGCGGCGGGAAGCCATATAACGACTACGGGCGCGGCTTCTACTGCACCGAACAGCTCGATATGGCCATGGAGTGGGCGGTTGGTCGCGACAGGGATGGCTATGCTAACGAGTACGAGCTCGAATGCGACGGGCTTGACATCTTGGATCTCAACTTGCCGGAGTATGGAATCCTGAGCTGGCTGAGCATTCTGCTCGAGAACCGCGAGTTCGACATCCCTTCGGGCCTCGCCATGGAGGCCAAGGAGTACCTCCTCGCGCATTTCCTTCCGTCGTATCAGAAGCGTGACGCGATCATTGGGTATCGAGCGGACGACAGCTACTTCTCGTTCGCGCAGGACTTTATCAACGGCACCATCTCCCTGCGGCAGCTTGGTCGCGCCATGCATCTTGGGAAGCTTGGCCTGCAGTTTGTTCTCAAGAGCCGGACCGCTTTTGACAGGATCACGTTCGTGGGGGCGAGACGGGCGGAGGCGGACGAATGGTATCCACGAAAGAGCACACGTGATCGATCTGCGAGGCGAGAGTACTTTGACGTCGAGCGCAATCGACGACAGCCCGGAGATCTCTATATTCCGCAAATCATAGACGAGGGGATGCTGCCTGGTGATCCGCGCCTACGATAAGACCTACCTGGCATGCGCTCGCACCGTGCTCGGGCGTGCCTTTGAATATGCGGTGTATGACGCCCATCTCGACCTGCGGACATTCTACGATGCGTTTCTCAGCTCCCTGTACGCCCCCCAGTTCGAGCGCGGTGACGCCGGTGTCGTCGTCGGAGTCTCGGGGGTCGAGCTTGCCCGCGCGGTTCTTCTCGACGCCTTTCCGGCCACGCGCCTTGCGCCTGCCAGGTATGCGGAAGGCAGAAGCGAGCAATACTGGGCGGGCTGGGCACTTGCCTACTATCAATGGGACACGGCGCTGCCCTTTTCGGAAATAGACCAGGCAGTTCCCGTTGAACGGATCGTCGGGCTGTATCATCCGTATCACGAGATGGACATTCGCCAGTTCGTGGACGAGATGAACAGCCTGTATCTGGGGGCGTTTCCCGATGCGAGGCTCAAACGGCGCCGTTGTGCCGTGGGCCTTACTCAGAGAGAGCTGTCTGAGCTGGCCGGAGTGCCTCTGAGGACGATCCAGCAATACGAACAGCAGCGGAAGGACCTTGGCAAGGCTGCGGGAGAGACGCTTGTCAGGCTTGCCAAGGTACTGTGCTGTGCCCCGATTGACCTGCTGGACCTTGTGCCGCGCAGCATGGCATAAGTGGCCTGCCGATCTTCTGGCTAGCCTGCGATCCTGGTTTTCGGTCTCTTGACCTCTTGGCCGTGCGCCTATATCTCCTCGCCGCGCAGGCGCTCGCGCAGCAGGGCGAACCACAGGAAGATCCCGGCGACGAGGTCGGCCACCGGGACGAGCGAGCACACCACGTAGGCGCGCAGCCAGGCACGCGAGATCAGCCCCTGCGCGAACGCCCCGCGCGCCGCGCCGATCACGTAGATCGAGCTGCACAGGATGCCCAGGTACAGGACGGCCACCAGCATGGCCCACGCCCATGGGTGGAGCATGTCGGGGCTTACGAGGAACACCGAGACATAGACCATCAACACGATGATCTCAAGTGGCAGCGTGCACACCTTGGCGATGAAGCCGTGACGGGCCAGGTGGCTCGTGCGTCGATCGTCGGGCACGCGCAGGCACGCGACGAACCACGCGCACGCCACGAGCACCATGATGCCCATGACCAGGACGACAAAGCGGGTGGACAGATAGAAGGCGCAGGCGTAGAAGCCCACCACGTACAGGATGGGAATCACGACGCGCAGGACGGCCAGGGCGGTGGCGGCCCGCAGGGAGAGCTCCCTG
>CAWVLT010000085.1:0-8572 GCA_963930185.1 Coriobacteriia bacterium
AAGACCCGGCCCGCTCGGTCTCGGTGGTGGAGATAAGGGGATTCGAACCCCTGACCTCTTGACTGCCAGTCAAGCGCTCTCCCAGCTGAGCTATACCCCCGGTCGCGAAGTGCGAAAGTAAAGATACCTCCTGATAGGTGAAGCGTCAAGAACAAGCTTCGGCAACACCCCATAAACGCCAGCAAATCACAGAGCCTCCATCTATACATAACCCGGCGCCGCGAATGAACCGTGAGTGGACCAGTATCGCGGCACGCTCATGAGCGACACGACCGTCGCGTCATCGCCTTTGGACGCGCCGCAGGCAGGGACGCCACATCGAAATGAGCCGATATGGACCGGCCTTTCAGCGCCGTGCCCCATAGACCCCGTCCAGCTCCTTGGACAACAAGTCCTCAGACTCCCACGCCTCGAGCCCGGCGGCGTGCTCGGCGGCCACGCGGCCGGTGGTGGCGGCCTCCATGAGATTGCCGAAGTTATACAGCATCCCGTTGAATGACCCGAACTCACCGGTATTGTATAGGCGTGGAATTATCTCCCCGTACGCGTTCAAGGTCTGGGCATACTCGTTGCGCATCGGACCGCCGTTGGTGTTCATGACGCCATTGGTGATTTCGATGGCATAATAGGGTCCTGATCCAAACGGGGCCATCTCGTCAATCGGACGTCCGAATTCCTCGTCCTCCCCCGCCTCGCAGTACGCATTGAAGTCCTCGATGGTCTTCTTGAGACCCTCGGCGTCAATGCCATCGACCTCGTAGATACCACATTCCGATGAAACGCACGCCTCGTTGCCACGAACGTTCGCCGCGAGTTCCTCAAGCGTCTCGCCCATGAAGAGCCAACCCCGCTCGACAGCCGATTCGTTGCTTGACCAGTCAACCGCGAGCGCCTCTCCCGGATTCTTTGCAAGACGGATCTTTGGATAGCTCGAGGGCATGTCCCAGAGCGGGTTCAGGGCGTCGAACAGCGCCTGGTCGAACACCATGAACATGGGTCGATGCCTGTATTGGTACAGCTTGTCGTCATAGTCCATCTCAGGCAGATTTGGATGTCTGTGAACTATCGAGCTGGTCTCATCGCGATATCGCTTGCCGTCGCGGCCAACGAACACATAGCTATGCGATGAACCAGGGTCGACCATGTATCCAAAACCACCGAGCTCAGACGGGACAACATAGACATAGTCAGAGTATTCCATCAGCCCCATATGCCAAAATGCCGCGCCAGCCTCAGCTGCCATGGGAAAGCCGTCACCGGTATTGTATGGCGTGCCCTCGGGATAGAATCGTATGCCCGGCTTTCCAAAGTTATACTGCGTCCAAGGGTCATTTTCGAAACCCCCGCATGCGGGGATGACGGTCTTTTTGCCTTGAACGTCAGCCGGTTGCCCTCCGCGTCCTCGGCAATGACGCCCACTATCTCCTTTGTCTGCGGATTCTGGACGAGCCGGCGCGCCTGCGGCGCGACCCTCACATCAACCCCGCGCGACATTGCCGCCGCATCCAGCGCGTCGAATAGCTCGGCGCCGCCGAAGCCGTCGGGACTGTCGACAAGCCCCGTGAGGTACTTCAACGGCGTCTTGTAACCGTCTCCCTCGGCCTCGAGCCACGTCATGGCGATGCCGTGCTCATCGAACCAAGCCGGGATCTCGTTCACGAAGCTGATATAGGCCCTTGAAATCTCCTCGTCGGCGCTTGCACCATACGCGCCATACACATACATCCTATACCATGCGTCGACATCCTCGCTCGTCTCATGCAGCTGACCGCCCGAGCATGCCATGTTGCCGCCCTCACGTGTGGGGGCCTTTTCGAGAGTGATCACAGAGGCGCCCGCATCAATGGCCGCGATGGTTGCGCACGCGCCCGATCCGCCATACCCAACGACAACGATATCCGCCTCAGCATCCCACTTCGCATGCTCCCACGAGGTGCCGGCGACCTCTTCTGCGGCGGCTCGCCTCTTGGCCAGACCAATAGAGGCACTCCCCAAGGGCAGCGGCACCCACTCCCCCAACAAATCCCCTTCTGCTAACCGGTACTTCCATATGGCATCCCTCCTCCGTTCAGGGACGGTCGCTATGACCACCCATGGCCAACTCGTCTCGATGCGGCCCGGCCCTCCCCTCTCTACAGCTGCGCAAGGCATGGGAGCTTGGCGAGTCGCGCATGAGCCTGGAAATGGCCTGTCGGGGAAGGAAGGCGGCAGCGGGAGCCGTCAGGGGCATCCGGTCGAGCCTCGGCAATCTCGCCTAAGACATCAGGGCCAACGTGCTAACGCCACACCCGACGGCTGCCGAGCAGTTTTTGTCGCACGGCTTCAAGCAGCTGGCATTTTGCAGCCGGGCCTTTGTGAGGCTGGGGGCATCAGAGTGGCCCCTTCACGTCTTCCCAGCGCCACCCGAGCGCACCCCTCTGGACAAAATGGAAGAAGGGCGGCGCAGGGGACCGCCCTTCTTCTCCCGAGGCTGTGCGCAAAAGCGCGTGCAGACAACAAGGGCCCCGTCGCCGCAGCGTCCGCCAACACGCCCCCCTGCCGGTTTCGTCGCCCGGCGCCCGTCACGCCTTGCATGCGGCGCCGGGCGCGCAGGCCTAGGCCTCCTGCCCTGCCAGATGGTGCGCGATGTGCCAGGAGAACGTGACGTTGCGCCCCATGTGCAGCCCCGCGATGCGCGAGGGATAGGTGTGCAGGTAGCAGCTCCCGCAGTCGTTGCCCGTGGCGTACAGGCCCTCGATGGCGCCGCCGTCGGTGCCCATGACCTGCATGTCCTCGTTGACGGTCAGGCCGCTGATCGTGGCCAGCAGCATGCCGCCGATGCGTGCCGCGTAGAAGGGCGGCGTGGTGAGCGGGGCCAGGCGCGAGGACTCCTTGTAGAAGTCCTCGTCATAGCCCTCCTCGCACAGCTCGTTATAGCGCTGCACGGTGGCGCCCAGCACGTCGGCGTCGCAGCCGATCTTGCCGGCGAGCTCCTCGATGGTGTCCGCCTGCTGGATAAGCCCGCCCTCGACGTATGCCTGCAGCATCCCCTCGATGGCGTCGATCGGAATGTTGGGCGCCCATCCGGGCATGGTGCCGGGGTCCACGATGCGCGAGCAGCCCACGGTCTTGAACTGGGCGATCTGGTCCTTCCAGTTGGCGTCGAAGATCTGCGCCCAGCTGTTCTGGTGCAGCGTGCGAATCGCGTACATGGAGAAGTCATAGGGCACCGACTCGTCGGAGAAGCGCTCGCCCTGCAGCGTCACCCGCAGGAACGGCTGGCTGCCGGGCCACCAGATCTGGGCGTCGGGGCTCGGGCCGTCGTACTCGGGGCCAAAGGGCACGCACCCGCGCTCGAAGGCCATGATCGTGCCGTCCTCGTCCATCGCGGCCCCGGCCCACAGGGCTGCCCTGATGCCGTCGCCGTCCTGGCTGGGCGTGACCTCCTTCATCGTGCACTGGTGGAAGGGGCCGGGCACCAGGGCCCTGAGCATGTCGTCGTTGGTGGCGAAGCCGCCAGTGGCGACCACCACGCCCTTGGAGGCGTTGAAGCGCAGGTAGTCGCCCGTGGTGAGGTCCTGCGCTATGGCGCCGGTCACCCGGCCGCCGTCCTTACGCTCGAGCTTCACCATCGGGGTCTGGTAACGCACCTGCGCCCCGACCGAGTCGAGGCGGGACAGCAGCACCTCCATGCCCGCCGCCGCGTCGTTGAACCCGTTGGTGACGGGCCACTCGGGGTAGACCATGTCCTCCGAGCCGGGGTCGGACTCGAAGTAGCAGGGCACGCCGCCCTCCTCGAGCATGTCGATCATCCAGTCGACCGCCTCGCCTGACTCGTCGACCCACACCTTCCACAGGCGCGCGTTGGCGGCGCCGCAGGAATACTTCTGGATCTCGTGGATGATGGCTCCCTTGTCCACCTCGATGCCCAGGTCGACCTGCTGGCGGCCGCCGATGCTGGCGATGTCGGTACGGAAGGAGCCCGTGGTCTCGGTCTTCTCGAGGACGAGGGCCCTGAGCCCGAGCTCGCCGGACATCGCGGCGCACATGAGGCCGGCGGGCCCGGCCCCGATCACGAGCACGTCGACCTCCTCGGTCGAGGCGATCTGGTCCTCGGCGATCTGGGGGGCGGTGCCCAGCCAGTCGGCACCACCGGCCGTGCCGGAAGCGGCCGACGAGGCGGCCGGCGCGTCGGAGGACGAGGACGCCCCCTCGGCAAGGGCCGTCGAGGCAAGGACGCCCGCAGTGGCGGCCCCCGCAGCCGCAGCCGCGCCGGAGACGAAGCCCCGCCTGGTCATTGTCGCGCCTGTAACACCCATGGCAAACCCTCCCTGCTCTCGTGGTAGCCGAGGGCTCGAGGCAACGAGCGCCCTTGTGCCCCAGCCACCTCCGGATGACGCGACCATCGTACGCCCCGGGCCCCCGCGCCGACGTTTCATAGTTTGGCAGCCTATAATAGAAAACGTTGATCAGGGGGCGGCAACCGACCCGAATCGGCTCTGGCGAGGCTGGGCAGACGATGAACGACAAGCAGATTGCATGCTTTATCTGGGCGGCGACCTATCAGAACTTCCGCCAGGCGGCGGAGCGGCTCTTCATGTCCCAGCCGGCGATCACCTACCAGATACGCTCGCTGGAGGAGGAGCTCGGCTTTTCGCTCTTCGAGCGCGACGGCAAGCGCGTGACGCTCACGGCGGCCGGGGCGGTCCTCCAAGACGAGCTCCCCAGGATCGGCACGCGGCTCAACCAGGCCATAGCCCGCGCTCGGGAGGCCGCGCACGACTCCGACCACAAGAGACTCCTCGTCGGGTGGCCTCCCCCCATATGCGAGCGACAGACCATCCTCGACCTCATCGCCGCGCACGGCTCGCGGTACGGGGAGGTCGAGTGCGAGATCGTCATCCTCGACCGGGTGGAGAGGTTCGGCGTGTCCGGCAGCCGGGAGCTCGACGTGGCGGCGACGCTGGTCGAGGACACCCTGAGCACCCCGGGGTTCGAGCACGTGCCCCTGTTCGAGGTGCGGCGCGCCTGCGTCGTCGGGACCGGCCACCCCCTCGCGTCCAGCAGGCTGGTCACCTGGGACATGCTGCAGTCGCAGGAGATACTGGTGCTTGCCGCCAACAGCTACCTCGCGACCTACGGCCACTTCTCCGGGGAGCTGAGGGCGAACGTCCCCGCGCGGGCCATCCACTACTGTGACAGCAACGCGGAGATCGAGGTCAACGTGACGGCGGGGCGCGGCGTCACGGTTCGCCCGGTGAGGCCGTCCTCGCTGCTCGCGCCGACAGGCGGCCTCGTGGCGATACCGATCGAGCCCTGCGTCACCTCCCACCTGGGGCTCGCGTATCGAAGGGAGGGCAAGCGGGAGGCGCGGGACTTCTGCCTGTTCGCAGGCGAGTACTTCGAGGGGCACGCGAGGCAGGTCGGTCCCGCCGTCAGCACCACGAGGGCGTAGGGGAAAACGCCCCGGGACGCGCTCGGCGCGCATCCCGGGGCGTGGCCGACGAGGGGCCCGACCCCTCCCCGATGCGAAATCTAGAGCCCGTTGACGGCGTTTTGCGCGGCGATGCGTCCCGAGTAGACGTTATGCGCGGCGCACGAGCCCGATATGTTCATCGTGTACACATTCGCCCAGATCATAGCACCCTCGGTGCCGATGGCGTAGAGCCCCTCGATGGGCGCGCCCGTCTCGTCAAGGACGTGGAAGTCGCGACCCGTCTTGAGCGCGCCCATGGTCTTGCCGACGCTGCCCTTGAGCGAGACCGCGTAGACGGTGCCCTCGGTCGCAAGCGCCCGCATGTACTGGGCGTCCTTGCCGAAGTCGTCGTCAGAGCCGGCCGCGCACCCTGCGTTGTAGCTCTCCACGGTCGCACGCAAGGCGTCGGCGTCCATGCCCGTCGCCTCGGCAAGGGCGTCCCAGCCCTGCGCCTCGTAGATGACCCCCCTCTGCAGGCCGTCGGCCAGCTCGGTGAGCCCCTGCTCGTCGCCGGCGACGTACTCGTCCATCATGGAGCCGTCCATGATGATCCAGGTCACCGGGTACATGCGCACCGGGTTGCCGCTGACCATGTGGTTGGAGAGGGAGAGGTCCTCGTTGCAGAAGCGCTCGCCATCCTGGTTGACCCAGACGACCCAGGGGATGTTGGACAGACTGTTCATGACCGAGCAGAAGTAGCCGCCCTCGTAGAACTGGGGCATCTCGGGGACGGTGGCCCCGCCGAGGATGCCCGTGTTCGCCCTGTTGCTCGCCGCGCCGATGGAGACTGCCATGTCATGCCCGCTCCCGTCGCCGCCCATGGAGCCACCCGGCGCGGTGTTCTCCTCGGTGTAGCCGAAGTCGGCGAGATAGTCCATGCGCTCGGCGTATCCGCCCGTCGCGAGGATGACCGCGCGGGCGCTCACCCTGATCGACCCGCCGTCGGTGGAGGCGATCGCCCCGCAGACCGCCCCGTCCTGCCCCTGGATGAGCTGGTCGGCATGCGCGCCCATCACGAACCTGACCCCGAGCTCCTCAGCGCGGGCCTGCATCGGCACGACGTAGCTCTCCGCGCCCGTCTTGGTCTCGAACCAGTGGAAGATGGGGTGGAATCCCACGTAGTTGTCCACGACGCCGAACCTAACCCCCTGCTCTACGAGCCAGTCGATGTCCTCCCCCGAGTCGTGGACAAGGTCGTGGAGGACGATGCCGCTGTTGCGGTACTGGTTCTGCTCGAGCTCGGTCCTGATGAGGTCGCCGATCGCGACCTGGATCCCCTGGTCCTGCTGGATCTTGGAGTTCACGCCGAAGACGCCCTCGACGCCGTTGGTCCCCCCGCCCACGATCTGCGTGCCTTCGAGGCAGATGACACGCGCCCCCAGGTCGGCGGCCTGCACGCAGGCGGCCAGGCCGCTCATGCCGGCCCCCACGACGAGGACGTCGCACTCCAGCTCCTCGTCTGCGTCCAGGGCCGCGCCCCGAGCGACGTCCCCCTCCTCGGCCATCGCCTCGTGGGCGCCGACCAGCGCGGCCGCCGCCACCATTCCTCCGACGAACGCCCGCCGCGAAACCTGAGCCTCCATGTTCGCTCCCTCCCCTTTCTCTGCCGCCGCGGCGCCCGCGACAACGGGCGCCGCGCTTTCGAATGCAGATGCTAGGCGGTGGGAAATGAGACAGCAACGACATGGCACGACGTGTCACGGCATCAGAAACGGCAGGTCATGAGCCCGGGCAAAAGACGGATGCCTCCGGTTTGTTAAACTGACTCGACTAGTTTTTCGAATGCCCGCACGACCCGCCCGTCTCCTCGTGGTAGCGTTTGAGGTTATAGTACATGCGCGCATGCCAGGCATCGAGCACCATGACGCCCCCCTCGGTGTCGGGACGATGCGCGCGCTCCGTGAGCTCGTCAAGCGCCGGCAGGGCGCCCGCCACGAGAGAGCGCCCCTTCTCGGTTGCGGCAAGCAGGACGGAGCGGCCGTCGAGGGGGTTCCTCCCCGTCCTGACGAGCCCCCGGGCGTCAAGCGCACGCCGACAGGCCGAGACCTGGCTTCGGGCGAGCAGCAGCAGCTCGGAGAGGTCCTGCACGCGCAGTCGCTGCGAGCCGCACAGGGCATCGAGCACCCTGAACTCGCTGAGCGACAGCCCGCAGCTTCTGCGGATGACGGCACGCCACCGATCGATGATGACGCGCGCGAACACGAGAAACTCGAGGCGCAGGTAGCCGCCCGCGACGGGAAGGGACACGTCGGCCGGATGCCCACGCAGCACGTCAAGGGAGGCCCCGATGCTTCGCGCCATGTGCATGTCGAACTCCTCCGTGGGGAGATATCTCAGCGTGATTCCCGCGACATGGCGACTCAGCGAGCGAAAGCAGTCGGCGGCATGGAGGCGCTGCCGTTCGTCGGCGACGAGCAGCAGCATGCGGCGGTCCTCCCCGTCGCTCGCCTGCCCGACGAGCCCCTCGTCGAGCAGCCGCGGGATCAGCTGCCACAGGGTGGCGACCTCCAGCACGAGAAAGTCCGCGAGCTCGCGCACGCGCAGCGGACGAGGCGACTGCGCCACGCCCACGACGACCTCCCACTCGGTGAGGGTCAGTCCCGAGTCGTCATGCACGAAGGAGGAGGCAAGACGCAGCAGCTCGACGTACATGGCCGAAAGCCGCAGGGAAAAGCCAATACGCTCGGCACCCGCACACAAACTCGTCGCACCTCCTGTGACCGGAAGAAGTGGGCATGCAAGACGGACCGGTCACCATCATAGCGTCAGCCGGACCCGCCGCAAGCGTCGTCTCGGACGCGGCGGCTGACGGTCGGGATCGAGGCGGGTGCCCCTTTGCCATAAGCCGTGCGTAAGCCTTCTGCAGCAAAAAGGGGCAGCACACCCGTGCTGCCCCTTTGCTTACCATGTGGTGGGCGATGCAGGATTTGAACCTGCGGCCCCATCCGTGTGAAGGATGTGCTCTACCCCTGAGCCAATCGCCCGATCATGACCCCCGCGACGACCCCCGCTAGAAATCGGGCCGGGTGTAAGACCCGGCCCGCTCGGTCTCGGTGGTGGAGATAAGGGGATTCGAACCCCTGACCTCTTGACTGCCAGTCAAGCGCTCTCCCAGCT
>CAWVLT010000086.1:0-9144 GCA_963930185.1 Coriobacteriia bacterium
TCTTCGAGGAGATGGGCCTGGTCTATCTCGGGCCCATCGACGGCCACAACGTCGACATCGTGCAGGAGACCATGGAGCGGGCGTTCGAGATGGGGCGCCCCGTCGTGATCCACGCGGTGACCCGCAAGGGCAAGGGCTACCTGCCCGCCGAGGCGAACCCCGAGCTCTTCCACGGTGTCGGGCCCTTCGACCCGGCCACGGGCACCGTGATCAAGAAGCCCGGCCCCGCGCCGATGACCTACACCCAGGCCTTCTCCAAGGCGCTCGTCGAGGAGGCGCGGGCGAACAGGGACGTGGTGGCCATAACCGCCGCCATGTCGGAGGGCACGGGGCTGGCGCCCTTCGCGCGCGAGTTCCCCGCGCGCTTCCATGACGTGGGGATCGCCGAGGAAAACGCCGTCACCATGGCCGGAGGCCTGGCGATCGGCGGCAAGGTCCCGGTCGTGGCCGTCTACTCGACGTTTCTGCAGCGGGCGTTCGACGAGATATCGACCAACGTGTGCCTGCCCAACCTGCACGTGGTCTTTGCCGTGGACCGCGCCGGCCTCGTGGGGCAGGACGGCTCCACGCATCACGGCGCGTTCGACATCGCCTACCTGCGCCCGCTGCCCAACATGACGATCATCAGCCCCTCCGACGAGGCCGAGCTCGCCTGCGCCCTGCACACGGCCGTCGCGATGGACGGGCCCGTCGCCGTGCGCTACCCGCGCGGCGCTGCCTGCGGCGTGGAGCTGCCCGACCAGGCGGCCGAGCTGCCGCGCGAGGCGCGCGTGATACGCGAGGGCACCGACGTGTGCGTGCTGGCGATCGGCAAGATGGTCTGGACCGCCCGCAAGGCGGCCGAGCTGCTCGAGGAACGCGGCATCTCCTGCGGCGTGATGGACATGCGATGGGTCAAGCCCGTCGATGCCGACGCGGTGAGGAGGGCGTGCTCCTGCGAGCTGGTCGTGACGTTGGAGGACGGCTGCCTTGCCGGCGGCTTTGGCTCGGCGGTGCTCGAGCTGCTCGCGCAGGAGGAGCGCTGCGCGCCGGTGCTTCGGCTGGGCCTGCCCGACTCCTACGTGGGCCACGGCTCGCCCGAGGAGCTGTACGCGAGCCTGGGACTTGACGCGCAGGGCGTCGCCTCCTCCATCGAGGGGCGGCTCGGCCGTCTGCGCGCGGCGCGCGGGTAGCGTATGGCCCAGCGCAGAAGGCTCGACCAGGAACTCGTGGCGCAGGGGCTCTACCCAAACGCCGAGGCGGCGATGCGCGCCGTCATGGCGGGGGAGGTGTCCTCGCGCGGCGAGCGGCTCACCAAGCCCGGCATGCAGGTTCGCGTGGGATGCGAGCTGCACGTGCGCGGCGCGAGCCGCTACGTGTCGCGCGGCGGCCTCAAGCTCGAGGGTGCCCTGCGGGCGTTCGCCATCGACCCCGCCGGCATGCGCTGCCTCGACGTGGGGTGCTCCACGGGTGGCTTCACCGACTGCCTGCTCAAGGCGGGGGCCGACCATGTGTGCTCGGTCGACGTCGGGCGTGCGCAGTTCGCCTGGTCGCTGAGGTGCGACCCGCGCGTCAGCCTCTTCGAGAACACCAACATCTGCGACGCCGACCCCCAGGCCCTGGGCGCGCCCTTCGACCTGGCCGTCGCCGACGTGTCGTTCACCTCGGTCGGGCACATCCTCCCGAGCGTGTGCGCCCTGCTTGCGCCCGACGGCATGCTGTGCACGCTCGTGAAGCCCCAGTTCGAGGCCCGGCGCGAAGAGGTGGACGCAGGCGGCGTCGTGCGCGACCCCGCCGTGCACGTGCGCGTGCTCCAGCGCGTGGTCGACGCCTTTGCGGGCGGCCCCCTGCACGTGCGGGGGCTGTGCGTCTCGCCCATCCACGGGGCGAAGGGCAACATCGAGTACTTCCTGCTGGCGCAGGGCGCATCCGAGGCGTGCGACCTCGACATCGACGGCGTGGTGGCCACGGCGTGGGGGCCTGGCCGCTCAGACCAGGCAGGCATGGAGGACTGATCCGACAATGCAGAGTGTCATGCTCGTCCCGAACAAGCTCTATCCCGCTTCGGTCGCCGACGCGCGCCGCCTTGCCGACTGGCTCGACGAGCAGCTCGTCGACGTGGTGTGGGCGCCGGCGTTCGGCGACGACGGGCCGTGCACCCTCGACGGCGTGGGCCTGGTCGTCTCGCTGGGCGGGGACGGCACGCTGCTTCGCGCGGCGCGCCTGGTGGGCACCTCGGAGAGCCCGGAGGTGCCTATCCTCGGCCTGTCCTACGGGCACCTCGGCTTTCTGACCTGCAACGACCAGGGCACCGACATCCTCTCCGTCGTGGGACAGGCGCTGGCGGGGGAGATGCACCCCTCGCGGCGCACGACGCTGCGCGCCCTGCTGTGCGGCGTGGACTCGCAGGGCCGCGAGGTGACGCGCGAGGCGTTCGCCCTCAACGAGGTGGTCCTCTCGCGCGGGGGGTCGGGCAAGATCGTCGAGTTCGACGTCAAGGTCAACGGCCGGGCCATCGACGACCTGCGTGGCGACGGCTTCGTCGTGGCGAGCGCCACCGGCTCGACCGGCTACGCCCTGTCGGCGGGCGGGCCCATCGTGACGCCCGAGTTCAAGGGCATGGTGTGCGTGCCCATCGCCCCACACACCATCACGGCGCGCGCCTTCCTCACCTCGCCATCCGACGTCGTGGAGCTTGACGTGACCGACGCCCGCTCCCTGGATCGCTGCGTGTTCGTCGACGGCAACGACCTGGCCGGCGAGATGGTCCCCGAGCGGCTCGAGGTGCGCCGGGGCGGCTCGGACGTGATCCTGCTCACGCAGGACCCCGATGACTTCTACGGCTCGGTGTCGCGCGTCTTCTACGGCGCGTGTCGATAGGGGGCTGCCATGATTGACGAGCTGCACGTACGCAACCTGGCGCTCATCTGTGACGCCTCGCTCTCCCCGGCCGAGGGGCTCACGGTGCTCACCGGCGAGACCGGCGCCGGCAAGTCGGCGCTGCTCTCGGCCATCAAGCTGCTCGTGGGCGAGCGCTCCTCGGGCGACGCGGTGCGCGACGGCGCCGATGCGTTGAGCGTGGAGGGCCGCTTCTTCCTGCGCGGCCAGGACGAGGAGTTCCCCGACGGCCACGTGGCGTGCCGCCGCGTGAGCGCCGAGGGGCGCAGCCGCTGCACGGTCGACGGCGCCATGGCGACCGTGGCGCAGCTGGCGGAGGTGCTGGGATCGACGGTCGACCTGTGCGGCCAGCACGACCACCAGCGCCTCCTGAGCCCCGCGAACCACCTGCCCCTTCTCGACGCATGGGCCGGACCGGCGGCCAGCGAGGCGCGCGACGCGTACCTCGCGGCGTGGAGGGAGCATGCCGAGGCGGCGCGCGCGCTCGACGACGTGCTCGCCGCGCGCAACGAGGAGGCGTCGCGGGTGGAGGACGCGCGGTTCGCGCTGGCGCGCATCGACGAGGTGGCCCCCCAGGCGGGGGAGTACGAGGAGCTCGAGGCAAGCCTGCCGCGCCTGCGCAACGCGAGTTCGCTCGCGGAGGCGGCCAACGGCGCCTACGAGGCGCTCTCCGGTGACGGCGGGATCATCGACGCGCTGGGCGAGGTCGTCTCGTCGCTGCAGGAGGTGAGCGGCTACGACGCCGAGCTCGAGGGCATGGCCGGCACCCTCGGCGAGCTGGTGTTCCCGCTGGAGGACGCGAGCCGCGACCTGCGCAGGTACCGCGACAACGTCGACTTCGACCCCGAGGCGCTTGACCGCGCCGAGCAGCGCATGAGCGCGCTCATCGGCCTCACGCGCATGTTCGGCCCCCACATGCAGGACGTCCTCGACCGCCGGGAGGAGGCCGCCCGCCTCGTCTCGATGGTCGACGACTCCGAGGAGCTCGAGCTTCGGGCCCGCAGGCGCCTGGATGCCGCCGAGGACGCGCTTCGCGCGGCGGGCGGGCGCCTGTCGCAGGCGCGCCGCGCGGCCGCCCCGCTTCTCGCTGACGAGGTGAGCGCCCAGATGGGCCGCCTGGAGATGTCGGGCGCGCGGCTCGTCGTCGGCGTGGAGGAGCTGCCCCGCGCCCAGTGGGGCCGTCAGGGCGCGGACCGCGTCGAGTTCATGTACCAGCCGGGGCCCGGCATGGCGGCGCGCCCCTTTGCCAAGATAGCCTCGGGCGGCGAGGTGAGCCGCGTGATGCTCTCGATCAAGGTGGCGCTGGGCAGCCATGACGACGTGGAGACGCTCGTCTTCGACGAGATCGACGCGGGCGTGGGCGGTTCGACGGCGCGCTCGGTCGCGGCGGTCCTCGCCGACCTCGCTCGCACGCACCAGGTCATCGTGGTGACGCACCTGGCCCAGATCGCCGTCGTCGCCCAGCGGCAGTATGTCGTGAGCAAGGGCACGTCGGCGGAAGACGGCCGCCTCGAGACGCGCATCACGCCGGTGGAGGGGGAGGATCGCGTCCGCGAGATCGCCCGCATGCTCTCGGGCGACGAGGACGCGTCCTCGCTCGAGCACGCGCGCACGCTGCTCGCCCAGGCTCACGCCGGGCGCACGGCCGCGGGCGCCGCGCCCGCGCGCGCGGAGTAGGTGCCCTGCCATGGAGTACACGGGGACGGTCAAGAAGGACGCGCGGACCAAGAACCTGGTCGCCCGGCTCGTCCCCGGTGACATCGCCCTCATCGACCACGTCGACCTCGACCGCGTGAGCGCCGAGGCGCTGGTCGCCACAGGCGTGCGCGTGGTGATCAACGCCTCCGCCTCGATCTCGGGGCTCTATCCCAACCAGGGGCCCTCCATCCTGCTCGACGCCGGCGTGGCCCTGGTCGATGAGACGGGCCGTGCCCTGTTCGACGAGCTCGACGAGGACCAGATCGTCACGGTCAAGGACGGCGTGATCCTCCACGAGGGCCAGACGCTCGGCTCGGGCACGCCCCTCACGAGGCCCGTCGTGGAGCGCCTGATGCGCCTTGCCGAGGGCTCTCTGGACGCCAGGCTCGACGAGTTCGTGCGCAACACCCTGTCGTACCTCAAGGAAGAGCATGCGGTGCTGCTCTCGGACATGAAGGTGCCCGTGACGCGCGACCAGATAGCGGGCCGCCAGACGCTGGTGGTGACGCGCGGCCCCTCGTTTGCCGAGGACCTCAAGGCGCTGCGCGGGTACATCTCCGAGACGCACCCGGCGGTGATCGCCGTGGACGGCGCGACCGACGTGCTGCTGCGCGAGCGGATCGTCCCTGACGTGGTGATCGGGGACATGGACTCGGTCTCCGACGAGGGCCTGCGCTGCGGGGCACAGCTCATCGCGCACGCCTATGCCGACGGCCGCTGCCCGGCGGCGGGGCGCCTCGACGCGCTGGGCCTCTCCTACACCGAGTGGGCGCTTCCGTGCACGAGCGAGGACCTGGGGCTTCTGCTCGCCTGGCATTCGCATGCGGAGCTCATCGTCGCGGTCGGCTCGCACACCAGCCTCTCGGACTACCTCGACAAGGGCAGGGCGGGCGCCTCGTCCTCCTTCATCGTGCGCCTCAAGGTGGGCGACAAGCTCATGGACGCGCGCGGGGTGAGCAAGCTCTACCGGTTGGTCCCGCGCCCGCGCCACGTGGTCCCGGTCATCGTCGCCGGCCTTGCGGTCATCGCGCTGGTCATCGCGCTCTCGGACCCGCTGCGCTCGGCGTTCCAGCTGCTCGTGCTCACCGTTCGCGCCCAGCTCGACGTACTGTTCTAGCATCGCAGGAGAATGTCGATGTACAACTTCCGCTACCACATCATCACGGTGACGTCGATCTTCATCGCGCTCGCCATAGGGCTGCTCCTCGGCGTCGCCGTCGGTCGCAGCAACGCCGTCCAGGTGACGACGGACTCGCTGGTCGAGAGCCTCAACGAGAGCCTCGACACGATCCAGCAGGAGAACGACGCGCTCGAGCAGCGCAGCCGGTCGGCCGAGGAGTTCGGTGCCATGCTCGCCCAGGCCTGGGTGGACGGGCGGCTCTCGGGGGCGAGCGTGCTGGTGGTCTACGACGGGGGGTCGTCCGCCTGCGCGCAGATCGTCGACGAGGCCGTCGCCGCGGCCGGTGGGTCGACCGTGGGGGTGCGGCTCGCCGTCCCCGACTCGGCCGACGGCGGGCTGGCCGACCTCGCCCAGGGCCTGCTCGAGCAGGGGCTCATCGGCCAGGCTTCGGCCGACGGCGAGCAGCTGGCCGAGCAGCTTGGTCTTGCGCTCGCCGCCGAGTGGGCGGCGGCCGGCGGCATCGACGGGGAACCCACCGAGCAGGACTGCCCGCTGACGGCCTACCTGCGCGCCGCGGGGGCCCTTGCCTGCGACGCGGGCCTTGGCGAGATCGTCGGTGCCGACGCCGTCGTCGACGTGTCCTCCGACGGCGGGGAGCTCTCTGTGCTTGGCCTGTCGCTCGCCTCGGGCCTCGCGCAGGCGGGGCGCTCCGTCGCGACGGCCCAGCTCTCGGGTGACGAGGGGACGCTCGTCTCCGACGGTTGGGTCCTCGGGGTGCCGGGCATCGCGCAGCTTGACGGGGCGTATGGCCCCTATGGCCTGGTCGCCCTGCTGAGCGGCGCGCAGCCCGACGCGTACGGGGTCGACGGGCACGACGCGTGGCCGCAGGTTCCCGCAGCCGATAAGACGGGCGCATCCGCCTCCTCGTCCCTCGACGCCGCCGCCACCTCCGTCGTGGGGGCGCGCAGCCTGTCGCTGGACGCGGGCATGGCCCGATCCGCCTCGCCTTTTGACGGGATGACGCCGGGGGCGGTGTCCAGATGACCCAAGTCCTCGTACAGTTCCTCGTCCTTTCGCTCTTCGGCATGGTGGCGCCCGTCGTGATCATGCGCATGCTCGCCCCGCGCCTGGCACGCAGCGCGCCGCGGGTCCGCAACTACCGCGGCCGCGAGGTCTTCACGGGGCTCGGCGTGGTGTGGGTCATCTGGATGGCGCTGCTCATGCTCGGGGGCCACGCCCTGGAGGCGCTTCCCATAGACTCCCCCGAGTGGCTCTCGACGCTGGTGGCTGCCGCTCCGCTGGTCATGGGGACGTGCGCCCTGGGCATGTTCGACGACCTCGCCGGCAAGCGCGACCGCGCAAAGGGCTTTCGCGGCCACTTCAGCGCACTGCGGCGCGGCGAGATCACCACGGGCATGCTCAAGCTCGTGGGGATTGGCATCCTGGCCCTCGCGACTGCGGCCCAGACCTCCGGCGAGCCTGCCTGGACCGCCTCCAACGTGGCGGGCATTCTGCTGAGGGCCGCGATCATGGCGCTGTGCGCCAACGAGATCAACCTGTTCGACCTGCGGCCTGCGCGCGCCATCAAGGCCTACGTGCTCATCCTGTCCCTGAGCTGCCTGGTCATCGCGCTGCTTGCCGCCAACGCCGAGGGCATCCTCGCCGTCGTCGCCGTCGCGGCGCTCTCGCTGGGGCCCGTGCTCGCCGTGTGGCCCTATGACGCGCGCGAGCAAGGGCTCATGGGTGACGCGGGCTCAAATGCCATGGGGGCGTACCTTGGCTTCATCATCGCGTGCTCGATGCCGCTGCCCGGCCTGGCGGCGGTCTTCGTCGTGCTGGTGGTCATGAACCTGGCGTCGGAGCGCGTGAGCTACTCGGCGATCATCGAGCGCTTCGGCGTCCTTCGCTGGCTTGACGGCCTGGGTCGCCCCGGGTCGTCGAAGGGTCAGTGACACCCTCGGCGCAGGCATGCGGGCATGCGAGGTCCCAGCCGGGCGCAAGATCGGGGCAAGATCGCAGATCGCAAGGTGCGCCCAAAATCTTTCGCGCAATCACTTGACGATTGAACAGACTGTGTATATAGTATGGGTTAAGGAAAACCACTTGACAGGAACAGTAAGAAGTGGTTTTCGCTTCAGGTCTCTTGAGTGCTTCTACGGAGGGGAGGTGGTTCCCATGACCGGATCACAGCTCGCCAGCGGCGAGGGCACTGAGCCCGGCAGGGTTGCCGCCATCTCCCGGCGGTCGTAGCCAGTAAGGTGGCGGCGGATCTTCCGAGTTGCGGTTGTACGCTTCGTACGTGTTCGTTGATGGCAGTTTCTTGGTTCTGACCTTATGTTTCGGTTACGAGTTGAGCGTGAGTCTCATCTGTTCGTACTAAGGTAACTGCGTTTACGTGGACATCGAAGTGTTTGAGTGCAGTCGGTAGATAGGAGCTGATTCCAAAGTAATACCTCATAAGCTCGTTGGTCGAGGGCTTTCCCTCTAGACGAGGTTATTGGGCGGGAGTCGATGGTTGTGGGCATCGGCTCCCGCTTTTTTGTCTCCGCGATACCATAAATGTCACGCCTCACCAAATAGTAACAGTAAACTATAAGGTTAGATGCAAGGATTGCTCTAGCTTGACCTAGGTGATGAACGGCAGTACCGGCGTCTCAACATCGCAGGTAACCAGCATTAAGTTGACATGTAAGGTTCGAATTTTCAGGCACGTTCAGAGACCATCTGCGAAAAAGATCGAAATTGCCTCTTGCGCAAGTGCCGCGGTGGGTCTAGGATGCGTGCCAACATAGTCATCTGTTCAGGGCGAGGTGCAAATCCTCACTGGCGGTGATCGGGGGAGCGTCCCCGCGAGTCCGCGAGCCCCAATAGGGGCAGGATCTGGTGAGAATCCAGGACCAACGGTTACAGTCCGGATGGAAGAGCAGCGAATGACGTTTCAGGACGAGGGCGGAAATGCATCCGCGCCCCGCCGATAAACGCATTCCTAGGAATCCACAGCCCGCTGGCAGGTGCCGGTGGGCTTTTTCATGCCCTGGGGAGCCGGCCGACCATCTGCCATGCGCGCGGAAAGGGTCGTGATGGGTATGTCGGGAAGGGTCGGCGATCCGCTGGGGGAGCTCGCCGCCGGGCGGGGTGTGACGTCCGCCCGCGACCCCTTCATGCGTCGCGCCATCTCGCTGGCGCAAGGCGGCCGGGGGCGCACCAACCCCAACCCGCAGGTCGGCGCCGTCGTCGTGCGCGACGGCCAAGTCATTGGCGAGGGGTGCCACGAGCGCTTCGGGCACGCCCACGCCGAGCGCAACGCCCTGGCGGACTGCGCTCGGCGCGGCGAGGACCCGCGGGGCGCCACCCTGTACGTCACGCTCGAGCCCTGCTGCCATCAGGGGCACCAGCCTCCCTGCACCGACGCCATCGTCGAGGCGGGCGTCGCGCGCGTCGGGGTGGGG
>CAWVLT010000087.1:0-24917 GCA_963930185.1 Coriobacteriia bacterium
CGAAGGCTAAGCCCGCCAGCGCCGAGAGTACTGCGGGGGCGACCCCGCGGGAGGGCAGGGCGCCGCCGGCCCGCGAGGGGCGCTTGAAGAGAGAGGGGCCTCTCCCGTATGGGAGGGGCCCCTCTTCGCTTTAGTGGGGCCGTCACTGTTAGACTGCTCAGTCCCAGTTTGCCCATCGCAAGGTGTCGGCCGTATGGTCGGCACCTTGTTTTGTTCGCAGGTCGCTGTGTTTCGTCTATACTCATTTCGGCATTCCATCGAGGCGGGCAGCTGGCTCGCCTCTCTTTGAGTGATTAAGGACGGTTCTACATGGCTGACGAGAAGAAGATCCCCGTAGATCGAGAGAAAGTCGAGCAGATCATCGAGGTCATGCGCGAGGCGTTGCAGGCAGATGGCGGCGACCTCGAGCTGATCGACATCGATGAGAACGGCGTCGTCTCCGTGGAGATGACTGGCGAATGCGCACAGTGCGCCTTTGCGGGCGCCGACATATCCATGGGAGTCGAGCGCATCCTCAAGGAGCGCGTCCCGGGCGTCACGCGTGTTCAAGCCATCTAGGGCAAGGGGGCTTCCATGGTTCTGTCCGATCACACCATCAAGGAAGAGATCGAGGCCGGCCGTATCGTCATCGATCCGTTCGTCAGCGAGTATGTGCAGCCCTCAAGCGTGGACCTGCGCCTCGGGAACGACTTCCGCGTGTTCGAGTACTCCCAGCATCCTTTCATTGACCCGCTGGCTAAGGGCGTCGACTACACGAAGCACGTCATGGTCGACGACGGCACCGCCTTCGTCCTCCACCCTGGCGAGTTCGCCCTGGGGACGACCCTCGAGCGCGTGGCCATCCCCGATAACATCGTGGGCCGCCTCGAGGGCAAGTCGACCCTCGGTCGTCTCGGCCTCATGATCCACTCGACTGCCGGGTATGTCGACCCCGGCTGGGATGGCTACCTGACCCTCGAGCTCGCCAACGTGGCCAATCTCCCCATCCTGCTGTATCCGGGCATGCGCATAGGCCAGATCTCCTTCACCTACATGTCCACGCCCGTCGACGTCCCCTACGGCTCACCACAGCTCGGCAGCCACTATCAGGGGCAGGTCGGCGCAACGCCCTCGAGCCTGCTTTCCGCCGAATCTGACTCGGTGAGGTAGGCCAGCCAGGCTGTGTTGCCTGCCTTCGCCGCCCGCATACGATGCGGTGCCGCTCTGCATGCGTGCGTCGCGCGCGAATCCGTATCCCTGGCACGGTGGCGGCGTCTGGGTCGCGACGGATGCCGGCCGGCATGTTTCTCGTCACCAGAAAGGATGGTAGGCCTGATGCCCCAGGATACCGCTGAACTCAACAACGCCACCTGTGCCGACGAGGGGTTTCGCAACGGCAAGCCCGTCCGCTGCTGGGAACACCGGGGCTGCGAGGGTCTGCCGGGTCTTACCGGCAACATGACGGACGAATGTCCTCACGCGCGCACGGACTGCTACTCGCCATGTCCCGCTGACTGCAACTTCACCGCATGCCAGAGGGCGTGGCATAAGGTTGCGACCTCCGTCGACCTCGTGCTCGACCCCACCGTCGACCGATCCTCGACCATCAAGGTGGTCTGTCGCTTCTGCGAGCACTTCCTCAGGTTTGCCCCGCGCGTGGGGGAGGACGGCTCGCTGGCCAATGTCGCCCCTGACCAGGTCACCTCGGAGGAGGACAACCGCTTCAAGATCCACCTCTTCTAGAGGCCTGTCTCTTTTGGACAAGCTGCCTCTTCATGAAGTGATGCGGACCTGATGACGTAAGGAGACGTCCTTGCTCAACGACATCTATCAGGCGCTGGATCCCGTCGCCTTTTCCATCGGGGCGGTGCAGGTCCGCTGGTATGGCCTCGCCTACATCGCCGGGTTCATCTTGGCCGGGCTGACGATGTACCTGACAGGGCGCCGCTGGAGGCTCGGCCTGCGCGGAGACGACGTCCTCATGGTCATCGTCAGCGTCGCCCTCGGCGTGATCGTGGGCGCGCGTCTGTTCTACGTGCTGTTCTACAACCTGCCGTACTATCTCGCGCACCCGCTGCACGTGTTCATGTTCACCGAGGGGGGCATGTCGTTCCACGGGGGGCTCGTGGGGGCGCTGGTGGGCGGGTACGTGGCCTGTCGGTGCCTGCGGATCTCCTTCGTCACGATCGCCGACCTGGCGGTGATAGGCGCCCCGCTCGGGCTGTTCTTTGGCAGGATCGCCAACTTCGTCAACGGCGAGCTGTGGGGCAAGCCCACCGACCTGCCGTGGGGCGTGGCGTTCGAGACGGGCGGAGGCGTCATGCGCCATCCCTCCCAGCTCTACGAGGCACTGCTGGAGGGGCTCGTCATCTTCCTGGTTCTCATCGTGCTGTCCAGGAAGGTCCCCGCCCGGCCGAGAGGGACGTTCATGGGCACATTTCTCGTGCTGTATGGTGTGTTTCGGTTCCTCATCGAGTTCGTCCGCATGCCCGACGAGCAGCTCGGCTATCTGTTCGGTCCCATCACGATGGGTCAGCTGCTGAGCGTACCCCTGATCGTGGCGGGCGTCGTCGTGCTGGTGGCGGCGCGGCACTTCCGCAGCGGGCAGTCGCTCGTGCCTCAGCGGTGGGGCTAGTGTGACGGACTGCCGGAATCGTGGGCAAACGTCTCGAAAAGGGTTTTATCTTCCGATATTTTTAGGTAAAGTACATCTGTTTTGCTAGGTGGCGTACCCTCAGCCCGTCATGAACGAGTTGAATACGCGTCATCCCATCATGATGGGTCAGTCAGTTAAGGAGCATGCATGTCCGGACACTCCAAGTGGGCTACTACAAAGCATCGTAAGTTCGCCCAGGATGCAAAGCGCTCGGCGCTTTTCTCGAAGCTCTCGCGCATCATCACCGTCGCCGCACGCCAGGGCAACGATCCCAACCCTGACAACAACTTCGCGCTTGCGGCCGCGGTCGAGAAGGCCCGCCTTAACTCCATGCCCAAGGACAAGATCGACGCCGCCATCAAGAAGGCCTTTGGCTCCGGCGCCGACGCGGCGTCCTATGACGAGGTGACCTACGAGGGCTATGGCCCCGCTGGCGTCGCCGTCTACGTCGAGTGCCTCACCGACAACCGCAACCGCACGGCCGCCGACGTCCGCAGCGCCTTCTCTCACTCGGGCGGCAGCCTGGGCACCACCGGCTCGGTGGCCTTCCAGTTCGAGCGTAAGGGTACGGTCGTCGTGGAGAAGGTCATCAAGAGCGACGACAAGAAGGTGCCGGATCGCGAGAACGCCGTCGACGAGGACGAGTTCATGATCGCCGTGGCCGAGGCAGGCGCCGACGACTACGAGGACAACGGCGACGAGTGGACCGTCTACACGGCCTATGACCAGATGCAGGACGTCCAGAAGGGTCTGGAGAGCCAGGGCATCGAGGTCAAGGGCGCCGAGCTCACGATGATCCCCACCACCCCCACGACCGTCTCCGTGGCTGACGCCAAGAAGGTCATGCGTCTGGTTGATCGTCTCGAGGAACTCGACGACGTGCAGAACGTCTACCACACCATGGACGTCACCGACGAGATCGCCGAGGCCCTGGAGGCCGACGAGTAGGCCGGGATGTTCCGCACCACGTATGCTTGACGGGAAGGCGGGCTTTGCATATGGCAAAGCCCGCCTTTTTTCGTCAGGAGGCCCCTCGCTGGCCGGATTGGCGGGCGAGTGGGTACAATGGGTCAGATAGACGGAAAGATCAACGAGGCGCCATTCTGACAGGGGGTTGGCATGAGCACGCTTAGACGAACGCTCCTCATCGTGTACGTTGCCTGTTCGCTCATCATTCTTGTCCTGTTCGCCTGCATGCTTCTCGTGCCCGCGGGCCTGCCCATGCTCGACTTCCTGCGCAGGTGCACGCCGCTTGCCGTGCTGCTGGTGCTCGCGTGCATCGCGATGCTGGCCGGTCTGGTGCTGACCGGCGTCGTCGTGATCGTCCACGCCTACACGCACACGGCGGCGCGGCTCGGCGCGAACGAGACGGGGTCCATCTCGATCGAGAAGGGCGCACTCGTCTCGACCGCCGCGCGCGCACTCGGCGACATCGACAACGTCGTTGTGCAGGACGTCAAGGTGGACGTCATCCCGCGCGGTGACACGGCGGTCATCGACCTGTCGGTGACGGCGGTGCCGCTGGGCACCGACTCTCTCATGGCGCTGGCCGGCCGCATCCAGGGTGCCACCAAGCGGGCCATTGAGACGTTCACCGAGCACGAGGTGCGCTACGTGGCGGTCAACTTCGTCGAGTCGCGCAGGCTGAGAAGCGACTCCTCGTCTTTTGGCGCCGCGACGGAGGGGACGTCGCGCACGGCGACGGCCTTCGCCGGCTCCACCTTTGGGGAGGAGCCTCGCGACGCGGGGCCCCACGAGCCCAAGGACACGGCTTTCGGCGCCTCGACTCCCGACCCTTCCGCTGCGGGAGCCTCCTTTGGGGGGACGGCGCAGGCCAAGGCCGCAGGCGCCCCGTTCGGCTCGCCGCTGCCGTTCGGTGGCCGCGATGCCAAGGAGGGCGAGGCCGGCGGCTCGCTTCTGGATCGCGTCAAGTCCCGCATCTCCAGCCTGCGCGAGAGGCTCGAGGCGGACGAGGAGGTGGAGACCCAGGCCTACGTCGTGGAGGAGGCTTCCGGCGGCGCCCCGGGCGCGCCGGCGGCGTCTGCTCGCCCGGACGCAGAGGTCCCCGCACCCACGACTGGGGCCGACGGCCAGGCGACCGAGCCCGACGCCGAGGCGTCTGCCGCACGTGACCTCGCGGGTGCCGGCGGGCCGGCCGCGCACTGCGGGGACGACGGGTCGTCCACGCGCGCCGAGGATGATGACGACAGCCACGGCCGCGCTGCGCGAGCCTAGGGAACTGACAGGCAGCAGAGCTTTTTGGCTCGTCTGGAACGAAAGGGGTTAGGGCGACATGTCCAACGAGGAACTGATGGGCAAGGCTGACGTCGAGAAGGCCAAGCACGGCGAGATCACCATGGTCAACGAGCAGGACGGGCAGGACCAGGACGCCAGCACGCTGGTCATCGACTCCGACGTCGTCGAGAAGATCGTGGCGATAACCTGCCGCTCGATCGACGGCATCCTCCAGATGAAGGGCAACTTCATATCCTCGATCCAGGAGGGCTTCGGCGGGACCGACGTCACGAAGGGCGTGCAGGTCGAGATGGTCGGTGACGACGCCTGCGTGGTGAACGTCTCCATCATCATGGAGTACGGCAAGTCCGCCAAGAAGATCTTCACCGAGCTGCACGACCGCATCACCGAGAAGATCACCGACATGACGGGGCTGGGCGTCAAGGCCGTCAACGTGCGCGTCGTCAACGTGATGACGCGCGAGGAGGTCGAGGGCGGCCGCCGTGCGGAGAAGTCCAAGTCCTCTCACGAGCGCGACAGGGAGAAGGGCAGGGAGCAGGCCGACCAGGCCGACGACCAGGAGCAGGCCGAGGAGTGATCGTGCCCGGGCCCGCCCGGCACGAGGCACCATCGTCTGTCGACACGAAAGAAGGCATCAAACACATGAGCACGCAGACATTGTCCGAGCAGCCCACGCAGGAGCTGGTCAAGAGGTTCGACGACCTGCAGCGCGAGGTGTTCGCCTGCCAGTACGCCCAGCAGGTCATCTCCTACGACGGGGAGACGGTCGGTCCCGCCAAGGGCGTGGCCGCGCGCAGCGAGGCGATGGGCACGCTCGCCGGCAGGGAGCACGAGCTGGCGTTCGGACCGCAGGCAAGCACCCTGGTGGGCGAGCTGGCCACACGCATAGGCGAGCTCGACGAGCTGCATCGCGACGAGCTGCGCGTCTACGAGCGCGACCTCGAGGAGACGGGCCGCATCCCGGCGCGCGAGTGCGCCGAGTTCTCGCGCCTCACCACCGAGGCGGTGGCGACCTGGAAGCGCGCGAAGGCCGCGAGCGACTACTCGATGTTCGAGCCCTACGTCGAGCGCATCATCGAGTCGCTGAAGCGCCAGGCGTCCTATCTTGACGCGAGCCGCGACCCTTATGACGTGTGGCTCGACCAGTACGAGCGCGGCATGGACCGCGCGAGCCTCGAGGCCTTCTTTGCCCAGGTCCGCGCGGGTGTGGTGCCGGTGGTGGAGGCGATACGCGAGAAGGGCTGGCAGCCCGACGACTCCTTCCTGCACCGCCGCGTTCCCGTCGAGCAGCAGCGCGAGCTGTGCTGGCGCGTTGCCGACGTGATGCGCCTTGACCGCGCCGCCCTCTCGATGGGGGAGACCGAGCATCCCTTCACAGACGGGTTCTCGCACGGTGACGTGCGCATCGCGAACCACTTCCACGAGGACAACGTCGCCTCGGCGCTCTTCTCCATGATCCACGAGGGCGGTCACGCCCTCTACGAGCAGGGCATCGACCCGGCATACGACTACACGTGCCTGAGGGGCGGCGTGTCCATGGGCGTGCACGAGAGCCAGTCGCGCTTCATGGAGAACATGATCGCGCGTTCTGAGGCGTTCTGCGCCACGCTGCTGCCCCTCATGCGGCAGTGCTGCCCGGGCACGTTCGACGACGTCGACGCGCACGCGCTGTACCAGGCCGTCTGCCGCAGCGAGCCCTCGCTCATCCGCACCGAGGCCGACGAGCTCACCTACCCGCTGCACATCATGGTGCGCTTCGAGGTCGAGAAGGCCCTGTTCGACGGGAAGTGCACTGCCCATGACGCTCCCGAGCTGTGGAACTCGCTCATGCGCGAGTACCTCTCGATCGACGTCCCCGACGACGCCCACGGCATCCTGCAGGACACGCACTGGGCGGGCGGGTCTTTTGCGTACTTCCCCTCCTACGCGGTGGGCAGCGCCTACGCCGCCCAGCTCATGGACGTCATGAAGGCGCAGGTCGACGTCGGGGGCGCCGAGCGCGCCGGTGACCTGTCGCCCGTGAACGACTGGCTGCGCCAGCGGATCTGGCGCCACGGCAGCGCCATCGACCCGTCGAGGCTCATCAGCGAGGCGTGCGGCGGGCCGTTCGACGCCAGCCACTACGTCAGCTACCTGTCGGGCAAGTATCGAGAGATCTACGGGCTGTAGGGCCGCATGTCGCGCCGCGGGGCGCGCGTCGCCTGACGGACGGTCCGGCCGAGGAGAGGTGGTGCCCGCATGGGCATGAGAACGAAGCTTGCGCGCGGGGTGGGACTTGCCGTCTCGCAGGGCATGCGGCTGATGCGCCGCGGCGCCACCACGCTGCCGGGGCGCATTGCCCTCGACGTCGACCCCGCCCTCATAGCGGGCCTTGCGGGCAAGCTCCGCCAGGGGTCGATCGTCGTGTGCGGCACGAACGGGAAGACCACCACGAACAACATCCTCGCCCGCGCGGTGCAGGAGGGCGGGTCGAGCGTCCTGTGCAACTGGGCGGGCGCGAACATGGAGTCGGGCGTGGCGACGGCGCTTCTGCCCGGCTCTTCGGCGGACTGGGGCGTGTTCGAGAACGACGAGCTGTCCACGGTGCGCATCGTGCCCTCCTTGAGGCCGCGCTTCCTCGTGCTGCTCAACCTGTTCCGCGACCAGCTCGACCGCTGCGGCGAGCTCGACCGCGTGCAGGACGTGATCGTGTCCGCCCTTGAGGGGTCGCCCGAGACGACGCTCCTCTACAACGGCGACGACCCGCTGTGCGAGGGCGTGGCCATGAGGGCGCGCGCCGCCGGCGTGGCGACGCGGGCCTTCGGCATCGCCGAGAACCTCCACCTGGGCGCGGACCGCGTGGTGGAGTGCGGGTTCTGCCAGTCGTGCGGGGCGCCGCTTCGCTATGCGTACCGCCAGTACGGGCAGCTTGGCGACTACACGTGCCCGAACTGCGACTTCTCCCGCCCCGAGCTCGACTACTACGCAAGCGACGTGACGGTGGGGGAGGACGGCGTCTCGTTCGTCGCGCACGTGCCCGGCTCGGCGCCCGTGTGCCTCGAGGCGAGCTGGGGCGGCACCTACATGGTGTACAACCTGCTCGCGGCCTTCGCGGCCGCCGGCGAGGCGGGCGTGGGCGCCGAGGCCTTCCAGCGCGTTCTGGACACCTATCATCCGGAGAACGGCCGGCTGCAGCGCTTCGACGTGGAGGGCAGGAAGGTCACGCTCAACCTCGCGAAGAACCCGACGGGCTTCAACCAGAACATGTCGCTTCTGCTTGCCGACCCCGCGCCCAAGGCCGTGTACGTCATCATCAACGACAACTACAACGACGGCAAGGACGTCTCGTGGCTGTGGGACGTCGACTTCGAGCGGATGGTCCAGGCCAGCCCGCGGCGCGTCTTCGTGGGTGGCCACCGCGCCAACGACATGCAGGTGCGTCTGAAGTACGCCGGCCTTGAGGCCCCGATCGCCCAGGGCGTCGGCGAGGTCCTGGATGCCATAGGCGACCTGCCGGCGGACTGCAGGCTCTACGTCCTCACCAACTACTCGGCGCTCTGGCCGGCAAAGGCGGAGCTTGAACGCATAGGGGAGGCGCTGTGAGCATGGTCAACGAACGCACCGCCGCCGAGGCGTGCCCCGAGCTGGCCGACGTGACGATCCGCGTCGCCCACCTGTTCCCCGAGCTGCTCAACCTCTACGGGGACGGCGGCAACATCATCGTGCTCGAGAGGCGCTGCGCATGGCGCGGCATCCAGGTGCAGGTCATGCCCGTCCACTACGGCGAGACCCCCTCGTTTTCCGACGTCGACATCGCCTTCATCGGCGGGGGGAGCGACCGCGAGCAGCGCATCGTGTGTGACCAGCTGCTGGCGGTGGGAGACGAGCTGCGCGCCTTCGTGGAGTCAGACGGCGTCCTGCTCGCCGTCTGCGGCGGCTACCAGCTGCTCGGACACACCTACACCATGGGGGAGGAGCAGGTCAGGGGGCTGTCCCTCGTCGACCTGTACACCGACCGGGGCTCCCCGCGGCTCATCGGCAACGTGATGATCCAAAGCGAGATCCAGGCACAGCCCATCGTGGGCTACGAGAACCACGGCGGCCGCACGCATCTCGGCGCGGGCGTGCGGCCGCTCGGCCGGGTGCTGTCGGGGTTCGGCAACGACGGGGAGTCGGGCGAGGAGGGGTGCCTCTACCGCAACGTGGTGGGCACCTACATCCACGGGCCGCTGCTTCCCAAGAACCCAGGGGTGGCCGACTGGCTCATCTCGCGGGCGCTCGAGCGCAGGCTCGGCAGGGAGGTCGAGCTCGCCCCCCTCGACGACGCGCAGGAGCTCGCGGCAAATGACGTGATGTGCGAGAGGATGAGGAGGGCCGAGGCGTGAGCGAGAATACGAGGGACGGCGAGCGGCACCCGGTGGAGTTCATCGAGTACCCACCCTGCTCCACCTGCAAGAAGGCGCGCGCGTGGCTCGAGGAGCACGGCGTGGAGTTCGTCTCGCGCCACATCGTCGAGCACAGGCCCGAGGCCGGGGAGCTGCGCGCGTGGTCAAAGCTGGGGGGCATCCCCGTGCGCAAGCTCTTCAACACGAGCGGCCGCCTCTATCGGGAGCGTGGCGTCAAGGCGCTGCTCGACGCGGGCATGTCCGATGACGAGGCCATCGAGCTTCTGGCGAGCGATGGCATGATGGTGAAGCGCCCGATCGTCGTGGGCGCCAACTTCGTCCTCGTGGGCTTTCGCGAGGACGCCTGGGCCGAGAAGCTCGCCTAGGTGGGTGCCGTGCCTGCTGCGAACAACACACCGGACCTGCTCGCCTTGCCCGACGCCCTGGAGGCGTGCGAGCTCTGCCCGCGGCGCTGCCGTGCCCGTCGTCTCGACGGGGCGGCGGGCTACTGCGGCGCCGGCGCGGCCGTGCGCGTTGCCCGCGCCGCGCTACACTTCTGGGAGGAGCCTCCCATCTCGGGCGAGCGCGGGTCGGGCGCCGTATTCTTCTCCAACTGCCCGCTGCGCTGCGCGTTCTGCCAGAACTCCGACATATCGGCGGGCGGCTTTGGCCGCGAGGTCACGGTGGGCCGCCTGGCCCAAATCCTGCTCGAGCTGCAGGGGCAGGGCGCGCATGACGTCAACCTGGTGACGGCCACCCACTACGCCCCCCAGGTCCGCGAGGCGGTGCGTCTCGCGCGGGAGGCGGGGCTCGTCGTGCCGGTGGTCTACAACACGTCGGGATACGAGCTCTCCGGGGTGATCGACGCCCTGAAGGGGACGGTCGACGTGTGGCTGCCCGACTACAAGTACGCCGACGCCGCACTTGCCCGCAGGCTCTCGGCGGCACGGGACTACCCCCAGGTCGCGCTCGACGCGATCGGGCGCATGGTGGCCCAGGTCGAGGCGGCGGGAGGCAGGCTCGTCGACGAGGAGGGCATCATGCGCCGCGGCGTCATCGTGCGCCACCTGGTTCTGCCCGGGCAGGTGCGCAACTCGCTCGACGCTCTCGACGCCCTCTGGGAGCGCTTCGGCAACGGGATCGACATCTCGGTCATGAACCAGTACACGCCCCAGCCCCGCCTGCTCGGCGCTGTCCTGGGCGACTTCCCCGACCTCGCGCGGGCGGTGGGCGACCAGGAGTACGAGGCGGTGCTCGACCATGCCGACGACCTGGGCTTCGAGAACATGTGGTGGCAGCAGGGAGGGACGGTCTCGGAGAGCTTCATCCCCGCGTTCGACGCGACCGGCGTCGAGGGTCCCGAGCTGCCCGTGGCCCCCAGGGCGGGGGACTGCCTATGACGGGGACCGGAGCATCCGCGGCCACGCGGCCCGCCCGCGTCGCCGGCGGCCGTCTCGCCGCCCTCGTGCGCGGCGCCGTCGTCTTCTTCCTGGCGCTGCTGGCGTGCGGCTTTCTCCCCGCGCGGGGCGCGACGCTCGCCCTTGCGTCGCAGGAGCAGCCCGAGGGGGTGCCCACGGACACGCAGGGCCACGATCCCATCGAGGAGCAGGCCGGAAGCGACCAGGGCCTTGCGGACGCGATCGACGCGCTCATGGACGCCTGCGAGGGCGCGCATGCCGCCGTCCTCGTCAGCCGTGACGGCGAGACGCTCGCGCAGGGCTACTACGACGCCGTCGACGGCTCGGCGTCGGTCTCCACCGACCCCGACGCCTCCTTTGCTTGGGGCCACGTCTCCGACATGCTGGTGTGGGTCGCCGTCATGCAGCTGGTCGAGCAGGGGAGCATCGAGCTCGCCGACCCGGTGTCCACGCTGCTCTCCGGGGCGGTGGAGCTGCCGCAGGGCTACTCGTCCATCAGCATGCTGAACCTCATGAACCACACAACCGGTCTGGACGTACTGCCCATCGTGAACAGCGCGCTGCCGCAGACGGGCTCGTCCTCGGCGCAGGGCCTCCTGAGGAGCTTCGACGTCCGAGGCGGCTACGAGGTGGGGGAGCTGGTCTCCTACTCTCCCTACGACGTCGTCCTGGCCGCCATGGTCGTGGAGCGGGTGAGCGGGCGGGACGTCTGCGCGTACATCGACGAGCACATCCTCGACCCTCTGGGCATCTCGTCGACGGCCGTCGTGGTGGGTGGACGTCCCTCGCAGATGCGCCTGTCGCAGGACGCCTACGTCGCCCAGGTCGCAAGCGGGCTGCTCTCGAGCCCCGACGCCCTGCAGGCGTCGCTCGCCACCTCGCTCGACCGGCCGGCGCTGACCTGCGTCGGCCCGGCGTCCGACGCACTGCGCCTCGTCGAGGCCCTCGTCAGCGAGGAGGGGCGCGCCGCCCTGTTCGAGCGCCCGTCGACAGCGGACGAGCTGTTCGAGGTGACGCGCACCTATCCCGCGAGCGGTGACGCGCGGGTGGCGCACGGACTGTTCGCGCTGCCGCTGACGCAGGGGACGTTCGGCTCGTACGGCTCCGCCTCGGGGTTCACGGCGGCGGCGTTCGTCGACCCCGAGACCTCGACGTGCGCGGTCGTCATGATCGCGGGCTCCTCGATGCAGGACCTCGCGCTCGCGGTGATGAGGCAGGTCTTCGGGACGGACGAGGAGCTGGGGGGCGCCGCGCAGCAGGCGGACCAGCGAGACGAGGGCACCTGGGCGGGCTTCTACCGAGACACGAGCCTGCCCAGCCACGGCGCCGTCAAGACGCTCGCGTCGCTGGGGTGCACCATCGTGTGGCGTGACTCGCAGGGCGGCCTTGTGATCGACCTGCGGCATGCCGACTCGCTGGGGGGCGGGACGTACGTGGTCGAGGGGGACGCGTCGGCCATGCCCTACGACTTTCACGTCAGCCTGGCGAGCGGCGTGGCGTTCTCCCGCGTCACCAGCGACTACGTGCAGGTCGCGCTTTCGACGGTCGTAATCGAGGTCGCGCTGCTCGCGGGCGTGGTCATGGGGACGGCCTTCAGCGTGTGCTACGCGCTGGCGTCTATCGTCGCCGTGGTGCGCAGTCGCCTGTTGCATCGCCGCCGCCACATCCAGACGTCCTGCGCGGTCCTCGCTCTTCTCACCGGACTCGTCTCCCTGTGGGTGGCGGGCATCCTGCTGGGGCCGGGCGCCGAGCTCGCGCTGGCGTCGCTCGCGACCACGAGGGCCGTCGCCATCGCCTACTGCGTGGTGGCGTGCGTGCTTCTCGTCTGGGTGGGGGTCACGCGCTGGCGGGGGACCTGCCGCGAGCCGCGCAGGCTTCTCGCCGCCGCCCTGGTGTGTGCAAGCGCGCTCGCGGTCATGCTCAACCTCGTGTATTGGGAGATCCTCTCCTGACGCGGGACGCCCGTGCGTCCGCCGCGGCGCTCGTGGGTATAATCCGCGGTATCTGACCGATCACGAAGCTAGGCGCCAGGCATCGAATGGCGCGAGAAGGAGGGTCTTGGGACCATGGCAAACGACGACGTCCAGCCGCTGACCGACGAGGAGCGCGAGGAGCTCGAGCAGCTGCGGGCCCAGCAGGCGCAGATCCAGCAGACCATGCGCGACCGCCAGCAGCGCGAGGAGCTCGAGCGTCTCCGCAAGGCCCAGAAGTACGCCAAGGAGGACGCCGAGTACTACGCCGAGAAGGCGCGCCGCAAGGCCGAGCGCGAGAAGGCGCGCGAGAACCCCGACTACTCGGTCGACGACGTCCCCCCCATGCCCCTGAAGCAGAAGGTCGTCCTAGGCGTCCTCGCGGCCATGGCGGTGCTGCTGGTCGTGTACCTCGTCGTCTTCAACTCCACCAGCGACAAGACGCCGGCCACAGACGGCGTCGCCGCGATGGCATCGTCAGCCTTTGACGCCGCGGGAGCTTCCGAGGCGTAGGCGGGTGCGGCAGGGCAGCCACGGACAGAGCAGCAAGGAAGGAAGCGCCGCAATGGATGAGCTTCGCGTCCCGTCGGTCACGTGCCCGACGGGATATTCCCCCAACGGGGTGGGTACGATCGGCCTTCTGACCGACCTGTACGAGATCACGATGGCCGAGGGCTACTGGAAGAGCGGGCGCGCCCAGATGGAGACGTGCTT
Organism: Coriobacteriia bacterium; assembly: GCA_963930185.1. Lineage (GTDB taxonomy): Bacteria > Actinomycetota > Coriobacteriia > Coriobacteriales > UMGS124 > JAGZEG01. Next base: position 13,358 of record CAWVLT010000087.1, read on the forward strand.
CACCGCCTTCTTCCGGGAGAACCCCTATGGCGGAGGGTTCACCGTCGTCTGCGGCACGGGGCAGATCGCCGAGATGATCGAGCGGTTCCGCTTTTCCCCGCAGGACGTCGACTACCTGCGCTCGCTGCAGGCGCCCGCAGGCGGGCCCCTGCTGTCGGGGGAGTTCCTCGACTGGCTGGCAGACTGGCGGCCGCGCCTTTCCATCGACGCCATTCCCGAGGGCGAGCTCGCCTATCCCCACGAGCCGGTCGTCCGCGTCATGGGGCCGGCGATCGACTGCCAGCTCATAGAGACGCCCCTGCTCAACCTCGTCAACTTCCAGACGCTGGTGGCCACCAAGGCCGCGCGCGTGTGCCTGGCCGCCGAGGGGCGGCCCGTCGCGGAGTTCGGCCTGAGGCGGGCGCAGGGGCCTGACGGCGGCCTGTCGGCCTCGCGCGCCTCGTACGTGGGTGGCTGCGCCTCGACGTCCAACGTCCTGGCCGGCCAGCGCTATGGCATCCCCGTGTCGGGCACGCACGCCCACGCGTGGGTCATGGCGTTTCCCGACGAACTGTCCGCCTTCCGGGCCTGGGCGCAGGCGAGCCCTGCCAACTGCACGCTTCTTGTCGACACCTACGACGTGCTGGGCGGGGTCGCAAACGCCATCACGGTGGGCCGCGAGATGGAGTCGCGCGGCGAGCGCCTCGCCGGCATCCGCATCGACTCGGGGGATCTGTGCACGCTCTCGAAGAAGGCGCGCTCCCTGCTCGACGAGGCAGGCCTTGGCTACGTCAAGATCGTGCTGTCCAACGACCTGGACGAGGGGCTCATCCAGTCGCTGCTCGGCCAGGGCGCCGAGGTCGACTCCTTCGGGGTGGGCACCAAGCTCACGACCTGCGCGGGGCAGCCGTTTTTGGCGGGCGTCTACAAGATGAGCGCCAAGCGCATACCGGGCGAGCAGTGGCAGCCGGTCATCAAGGTGAGCGAGCAGGTGTACAAGCGGACCATCCCCGGCATCCAGGACTTGCGCCGCTTCTACGGCTCCGACGGGCACCAGGTCGCCGACATGATCTGCGAGCGCGACTACCCCCTCGACGCCCCGGCGCACATCGTGGACGTGAACGACCCGCTGCTGACCTCCGAGCTGTGCGGGCTGGAGTGCAGGCCCATGCTCACCCCGATGGTGAGCGACGGCGAGGTCGTGCCGGGCTGCTGCGGCGACGTGCGCGCGTCGCGCGAGCGGGCCCGCGCGGCGCTCGAGGCGCTCAGGCCGGCGTGCAAGCGCTTCCTGAACCCCCAGGTGTACCCGGTGGGCATCGAGCGGAGCCTTGCCGAGCTGCGCGGGCGCATGATAGCCGAGGCGCGCCGGGCGCAGCCCTCGCGCACGTGGAGGTAGCCCGGGCGCGGCCACGGGCGGGCGGCGCGCCCGCTTTGTCCCCATGCCGGTAAAACACCACAGCTTGTTGACCTACGGTCGACGCAAACATGCAAGAATCTACTGAGAGCAAAAAACGGCCCGGCGCGCCCGCTGGCGTGCGCCGGGCCGATGGCACAACGAGCAGAGAGGTCCAGGACATGAGCTGTTTGAGCGGTAACCACCAGGCCGGGCAGGCCTTTGACGACGCGGGCATGCGCGAGAGGATAGGCGCCCTGGTGCGCGCCGCCCTCGCCGCCGCCTGCGAGGCCGGCGACCTGCCCCAGATCGACGCGCCCGACCTGGGGATAGCCCGTCCTGCGGACACCGCGAACGGTGACTGGACCTCGACCGTGGCGCTGCGCTGCGCGAAGGCCGCCCGCCGCGCCCCGCGCGACGTGGCCTCGGCCATCTGCGCCCACCTGCCGCAGGACCCCTGCATCGCGGGCGTCGAGGTGGCGGGTCCCGGCTTTCTCAACTTCCGCTTGACGCCCGGCGCTGTCTGCGGCGTCTTCGGGCAGGCGCGCGCCCAGGGTGCCGACTTCGGGCGCTGCGATCTGGGCGAGGGTCGCTCGGTGAACGTCGAGTTCGTCTCCGCCAACCCGGTCGGTCCCATGCACGTGGGCCACGGCCGCTGGGCCGCGCTGGGCGACTCGCTGTGCCGGGTGCTCGAGCACGCCGGCTGGAAGGTGACGCGCGAGTTCTACATCAACGACGCGGGCAACCAGATGGACGTCTTCGCGCGCTCCATCGACAAGCGCTATCGCCAGATCTGCGAGCTGGTCGCGGCGGGCTCCACGCTCGAAGGCGCCTGCGAGGCGCTCGAGGCGGACCGCGTCGCCATGCTCGACGACCCTGACGGCGAGCGCCCCCAGACCCACCCGCTCTCCGATGACTTCACGGCCGAGCTGGGCCCCGACTCCTACGGCGGCGCCTACATCGTCGACGTCGCCCGAGCGTTCTACGAGCAGGACGGCGCCGATGACCTTGGGCTTGCGGCCGAGGAGCGCACGCTGGCGTTTCGCGAGCGCGGATACGAGATGATGCTGGCCAACATCAAGGACGCGCTGGAGCGCTGCGGCGTCCACTTTGACGTGTGGTTCTCCGAGCGCACGCTGCACGCGGCCGACGAGGACGGCGCCACGGCCATCACCCGCGCCTTCGACAAGCTGCGCGCCGCCGACGAGCTCTACGAGAAGGACGGGGCCACGTGGTTTCGCTCCACCGACTTCGGTGACGACAAGGACCGTGTGCTGGTCAAGACCGACGGCGCCTACACGTACTTCGCCGCCGACATCGCCTACCACGCCAACAAGTTCGACCGCGGCTTCGACCGCTGCGTGGACATCTGGGGCGCCGACCATCACGGCTACGTGCCCCGCATGCAGGCGGTGGTCTCGGCGCTGGGGCACCAGGGCCAGCTCGACGTGCTGCTCGGCCAGCTCGTGAACCTGCTGCGCGGCGGCGTCCCGGTGCGCATGAGCAAGCGCAAGGGCACCATGGTGACCTTCGAGGAGCTGCTCGACGAGGTGGGTGCCGACGCGACGCGCTTCACGCTGCTCTCGCGCTCCAGCGACCAGGAGATCGACTTCGACATCGACGTGGCGACCCGCCAGAGCTCGGACAACCCGGTGTACTACGTGCAGTACGCCCACGCGCGCATCTGCTCGATCCTGCGCCGCGCCGCCGGGCGTGACGAGGAGCAGGGCGTGCTGGACATGGACGAGCTCGCGGCCGGCCTCATCGGCGAGGCGCCCGACCTCTCGCTGCTCACCGACCCCGCCGAGCTGGCGCTTGCCCGCATGATCGCCGGCTTCGGCGACACCGTGGCTAACTGCGCCCGCGAGATGGCGCCCTTCCGCCTGACGCACTACGCGAGCGACCTGGCGGCGGCGTTCCACGTCTTCTATCACAACTGCCACGTGCTCACCGAGGACGAGGCCCTCACGCGGGCGCGCCTGTGCGCCTGCGACGCCACGCGCCGCGTGCTCGAACTGACCCTGTCGCTGGTCGGGGTGAGCGCCCCGCAGCGCATGTAGGAAGGAGATGCGCCCATGCGCACGGTCAACGTCGGCCTCATCGGCCTGGGTACGGTGGGCGGCGGCTTTGTGCGGCTGCTGCAGCGCAACCACGACCTGTACCTCAACTCATACGGCATCGACCTGTGCCTGCGACGCGCGTGCGCGCGCAGCTCCCGGCACGTCGAGGAGCTCGGGCTCGACCCGGCGTGCTTCACGTGCGACTGGCACGAGGTCGTCGACGACCCACAGGTCGACATCGTCGTGGAGCTCATCGGCGGCATGGACCCCTGCCTGGAGATCCACAAGGCGGCCTTCGCCGCCGGCAAGCAGGTGGTCACCGCCAACAAGTCGATGCTCTCCTACGAGATGGGCAACCTCGCCGGCATGGCCAACGAGCACGGCGTCCAGCTCAAGTGCGAGGCTGCCGTGGCGGGCGGCATCCCCATCGTCGAGACCCTCGAGCACGCCCTGGCCGGCAACCAGATCCTCACGATCGCCGGCATCATGAACGGCACCACCAACTACATGCTCACGCGCATGGAGCACGAGGGCCTCTCCTTCGACGAGGTCCTCGCCGACGCCCAGCGCCTGGGCTACGCCGAGGCCGACCCCACCGCCGACGTCGACGGCCTGGACGCGGCGGCAAAGATAGCCATCCTGGCCACGATCGGCTTCAATACGCGCGTCACCATGGACGACGTGTCGGTTGTCGAGGGCATCCGCGACATCACCGCCCAGGACGTCGCGCAGGCGCGCGAGTTCGGCTACGCCATCAAGCTGCTGGCCGTGGCGCGCCAGACGTCCGAGGGCCTGGACGTGCGCGTCCATCCCGCGATGATCGAGCGCGGCCACCAGCTCGCGAGCGTGGACGGGGTGTTCAACGCCGTCTACGTGGTGGGTGACGCCGTGGGCGAGACCATGTACTACGGCGCCGGCGCCGGCGCGAACCCCACGGCGAGCGCCGTCATGGGCGACGTGCTCGCCCTGGCCACGCCCATGTCGCGCGGCACCATGCCCATCGCCGAGGCGGAGCCCTTCCGGCGCGTCCTGCCCATCCGCGAGGTGGCGTGCCTGCGCGACAAGTACTACGTGCGCCTGGAGCTCGACGACCGTCCGGGCATCCTCGGCCAGGTGGCGGGCATCCTCGCCGAGGAGGGCGTGTCCCTGGAGCAGGTGCGTCAGCTCGCCCACTCGCCCGAGGACCCGGCATCGCTGGTCGTGGTGACGCACCACGCCCAGGAGAGCCAGGTCCACTCGGCGCTCGGCCGCATCGGTGAGCTCGGCGGAGTGAGGCGCGTGGCCTCGGTCATCCGTGTCGAGGACACGCAGGCGTGGCGCGGCACGGGCGCCTAGCAGCCGCCCGGCCACACGACCAATCACACGGCCTTAAGAAGGGAGTGTCCGAATGGACGAGAGGGACCTTAGCGAGGAGCGTCCGGGGGAGGGGCGCATGTGTGTCCAGGCGGCAGACGAGCTGGGGGCATCGCGCGCCGCGGCCGAACCCGCGCCCGCTGCGCCGTCCGAGCATGCCGCTCAGGCGACGCCGGTGGTGGTGCGCATCGAGCAGCCGCGCCAGCCCCGCGGCCTCATGATCACGCTCATCGTGCTGCTCTGCCTTGCCATCTTCACGCTCGGATCATGCGCTGTCATCGGGGGAACGGCGGTGGGCGGCTTCGTGAGCGCGCTGGGCGACGACGGCATGGACGCGTCGCTCATCGCCCCCGACGGCGTGGCCGTGTATCACATGGACGAGTCGATCGGTTCGACGTCGGGCATCACGCCCGAGGAGGTGCGCCTGGTTCTCAAGCGTGCCGAGGAGGACCCGAGCATCAAGGCGCTCGTTATTCGTGTGGACTCGCCTGGCGGCGAGGCTGCCGCCGGCATGGAGATCGCCGACTACGTGCAGGACTTCTCCAAGCCCGTCGTGTTCTCGGTCGGCAGCATGTGCGCCTCGGCTGCCTACATGGCGGCCGCTGAGGGCGACTGGATCATGGCCAACGAGATGAGCGAGGTCGGCTCCATCGGCACGATCGTGCAGTCCTACAACCTGGCCGACCTCTTCGACATGCTCGGCATTGAGGTGGAGACGGTGAAGTCGAGCGCGCTCAAGGACATGGGGTCGAGCTCGCGGCCGCTCACCGAGGAGGAGAGGGCCCTGCTGCAGGACAAGGTGGACCAGGCCACGCAGATGTTCGTGGAGCGCGTGGCGCAGGGCCGCGGCGTGAGCGTCGAGGAGGCGCAGGAGTGGGCGAGCGGTACCACGTACCTCGGCGTGAACGCGGTTGACATGGGCCTCATCGACCAGGTGGGCACCTATCAGGACGCCCTTGACAAGGCCGCCGAGCTCGGCGGCATCGTCGGCGACTACTCGGTGTCGAGCTTCGATCCCGACTCCGGCCTCGACGCCCTCGGTCTTGTCGGCAGCTTGCTGGGGTAGGGCCGCAGCCACAGTCCCTTGCTGTTCGGGGGCGGCTTTCGGGCTTTGTCGCATACAAAAACGGGCCAGATGTCCAAGTAGGCATCTGGCCCGTTGCTGTTTCTCTGGCGCCCCCAGTAGGATTCGAACCTACGACCTTGGGATTAGAAGTCCCCTGCTCTATCCAGCTGAGCTATGGGGGCAAGTGGTGTGCGCAAGGCGCCAATGCAACGTGAGCAATTATAGCGATCTGACACGCATGGCGCTACATCTCTTTTCCGCTTCCAATCCTCCTCGATAATTCAGGCCATCGAGGGACGAGCTTTCCGACGGTTGGTTGACGGCGGTCGCTGCTCCTGCTCCGGAGGCACGTCCGGTCACAGTCCGAACGAGGGGAAGCCTTTCGACGTACGCCGATCCATCGAGACACGGCGATGAGAAGGACGCCTTCGAGCTGGCAATGGTGGTGAAGCACGAGCATTCTTCGGGATACTAACGCCGTATTGCGCAACCTGCTCAAGGATGGCTTCTTGGTGAGGTGGCATGTATGTGACGACCGGCGTTGTCTCTCCTGCAGTCACGCGACGCTTACGCACGCTTTCGGTCGTCTAAACGTGCAGAAGCGTCGCAGGCATGCGAGTTGGCGCGGGCTCGCGCAACCGGCGAGGGCGTGCATGCCTACGTTCGCCCGCGCCGGCCGTGTGCATGGCACTAGTTATCGCGCGCCAAGCGACGGAAGAGCGCGGCGAACAGCACGGCACCGATCACGATCCACACCAGCGTGACGAGGGCGGGCATGATGGCCTCGTTCGTGAAAAGTGCCCCATCTATGGCAAGGCTCATCAGGTCGTGCACCCCTCCCAGGGGCGTGAGGCTCGCCATGCGCGAGCTCAAACGCCAGCGGATGCGCCTGCGGTAGGGGTGTGTTCGGGTTTGGTTCCATCCGCCATTTCTTATTCCAGCTCAAGGCCATTGTCATCACAGAACGACTGGCACGAGGCGAGGAGTGCGTCAAAGTCCTCCTCAATCACCTGCCACAGGATGTCTCTGTCCGCCTCGCCATACGCATGGGCAAGACGGTTGCGGACGCCTACGGCGCCGCGCCGGTCAAAGTCGTAGCGCGCGGCCACTTCGTCGTCGATGTGACCTGCCTCTTCGGTGATGCGCAGGATCCTGTTTGTAATGCCTTCGGCAATGAGGTCATCCTGCGCGCTCAAAGGATTTAGGAACCGCTCTTTCGTGATGCCGAGCTCGCTCATCTGGGCCTGTGTCTGGACGATCACGTCATGGATTTCCTGAATCCGCCCTAGGTCACTGCGCTTCGCGATCATAGACCAGCACCTTCTCTCTTTCGATGGCGTTAAACAGGGCCTTGTTCTTTATGGTTCGAGCGGAGACAACGTCAACGGGTCGGCCGGTGGCTTGCTCGATGAGCTTCGAGAAGTGACTTAGGTCATGCAGGTTGAAGAAGCTGTCCTTGTCGAGCTCGACACGGATGTCGATGTCGCTTGCGCGGCCGGCTGCGCCCCGCGCGAACGAGCCGAACAGATAGGCCCTGCGTATTGCCGGGAACTGCCGGGCGGTGCGGCATATGGCCTCTTTGACGTCATCGAGAGAAGGGGCCACGTCGCTGCTCATCAGTTGCTGTGTCTTGAGAAGGCGCAGGATCTCGGCCGTCTGGAGGTCAATGCGATGAAGGAGTTCGGCCTGGTCATCGCTCTTCGCGGAGTTGATCCCCTTTTTCAAGAAATGGAGGAAGGCGTCGGTCCTGCTCATCGCATGCGCGTGGGCGTAATCCTCGACAGCATGGACTATGTTGCGCGGCAGTCGCATGGAGACGGAGACTCTCGAATCGGCAGGCGTCGTGACGGTCAATTCCACGTTCATCACATGTCCTCCCTTGATGCGAGATGTAAGACAATTGTATCACAACATGTATTGCACGATGACCATGAAGGCGGATGGGATCGCAGGGGCCGTCCTAACCCTGACAGGCGGCGCGACGACACTCCGCCCAATGCGAAGCGCCGCCGCACGCCCGCTCTCGCGGCGACGTACGGCGGCGCTGGGGATGGCGTCGGCCTGAAGGCAACAGGCGAGCGGAACCTCCGGAGTCGCGCCTACTCGGGACTCTTGAGCGCCTCCACCATGTTGATGTCGTCGAGCATGCGGTTCGTGACGCGGCTCACGGCCAGCGCGAACACCAGGGTGATGACGGTCGCGATGGCGTAGGTCCACGGGTTCACGTACGTGGCGAAGTAGATGCCCGGGAGCTTGAGCAGCACGCTGAAGCTGTTGCTGAGCAGAAGGCCAGCCGGCAGGCCCAGCGCGATCCCGATGACGGTGAGCAGGATCGTCTCGCGGTTCACGTAGTGGCGTACTTCCTTCTGACGAAAGCCCAGGACCTTCAGGGTCGCCAGCTCGCGCTGCCGCTCGGAGATGTTGGTGGTGGACAGGGTGAACAGCACGATGAACGCAAGGCCGGCCGCCAGCACGATGACCACGTACACGACGCCGTTGATGAGCGTGAACGCCGAGGAGAAGTCCAGGCGCAGCTTCTCGGTGGAGGTGACGGACAGGTAGGTGTCATCGCGCGCCAGCACGTCGGCGAAGTCGATCTGCCTGGTGGCGTTACCGGCGAGCGTGGCGAGCATCGCGTTGGGCTCGACCGGGCCGAACACGCTCTCGTAGGCCGTCTGCGACATGTAGGCCGCATCTCCCAGGTAGCCCGCCACCACGTGCGTGACCGTGACGTCTCCCTCGGCCAGCGAGCTCGTGCGCACCTGGACGCCGTTCGCGTCCTCGACGCCTAGCACCTGCGCGGCGCTGGCGCTGAGCAGCATGCCCTCGTCGGTCAGGCTGACCTCTTGGCTGCCGTCCTTGCTCGTGAGGCTCACCATCCCATCGAGGCTCTCGCCGTCGGGCACCACGAACAGCTGGAGCGTGAGCTTCTCCTGGCCGCTCTGAACGGTCACGTTGTCGACGTACACGTCCTGGATGGTCGTCACGAGCTCGTCGGAGGCGAGGTCGGCGTGGGCGGCGGGAAGGTCGTCTGCGCTCGTCACGGCGAGCAGGTCATACTGACTGACCTCGCCGTACTGCCGCTCGGGCAGGGAGTCCACGGTGTTCTTGATGGCAAAGCCGCAGACCAGAAGCATCGTGCAGCCCAGGATGCCGAACACCGTCATGAGAAAGCGCGCCTTGTAGCGGAACAGGTTGCGCGCCGTGACCTTGCCGAGGAACGACATGTGCCGCCACAGGGGCCCGGTGTGCTCGAGCAGGATGCGCTTGCCGGCGCGCGGGGCCTTGGGGCGCATGAGCTGGGCGGGCGTCTGGCGCAGGTCGCGGTTGCAGGCGATGGCCACCGCGCCCACGATGAACACGAGGAACAGCGCGCTGCTGCCCAGGGCGTAGGCAGCGTCGAAGTGGAAGCTCAGGTTGGGCAGCAGGTACATCGTGTCGAAGATGCCGAACAGAAACGCCGGCAGCGCGAAGAAGCCCAGCAGGTTGCCCAGCACGCAGCCGAGGAGGCAGGCGAGCAGCGTGTAGGAGACGTACTTCCACATGATGCGGGGCTTGGAGTACCCCAGTGCCTTGTAGATGCCGATGAGCCCGCGCTGCTCCTCCACCATGCGCATGGCGGTGGTCAGGCTCACAAGGACTGCCACGATCAGGAAGATGGCGGGGAACACGGCGGCGATGGTCTCGATGGACCCGGCGTCGCTGTCGATGCTGGCGTAGCCGCCCATGCTCGAGCGGTCCTGCACGTACCACTGGGCGGGCTCGATCGCGTCCGCCTCGTCGCGCGCGTCCTGGATCTGCTGCTGCGCGTCGGCGCTCTGCTCCTCGAGCTCGGCGCGCTGCTCGTCGAGCTGGGCCTGGCTCTCCTGCAGCTGCGCGTCGGTCTGGGCGAGCTGGGCGTAGCCCGCGTCGATCTGCTGCTGGGCCTCGACGGGCAGGGAGTCGTAGTACAGGGCCTGCTCGTCAAGGGCCGCCCTGCTCTCGGCGGCGGTCTGGACTCCCTGGTCGATCTGGGCCTGGGCGTCGTCGATCTGGGCCTGCGCGTCGGCGATCTGAGCCTCGGCCTCCTGCTGCTGCTCGTCTATCTGCCCCAAGGCGTCGTCGCGCACCTTGTCGGTGCGCGCCTGCTCGCGCTGCTGCTGGATGCCGGCGATCTCGTCCTGGGCGGTCTCGACGGCCTGCTCGTACTCGCCCGAGTAGCAGGAGAGCCCCTCCGTCGCGGCGAGGCGCAGGTACACTGAGGAGTACGTGTCGCCCTGCACGTTGTCGTCGGTCACGCAGAAGGTGTAGTCGGAGCTCGTGGAGTTGCGAAACGCAGTGGGCCCCTCGGGGGAGATCATGTTGGTCGGGTCCACGACCACGCCTACGATGGTGAAGGTTCCCCCGTCGATGATGACGCCGGAGTCCTGCGCGTCGTCTTCGCTCGCATCTGCGTCGCCGGAGGCGTCGTCGGCGCCCTCCACGTCGGGCTCGAACGTGACGGTGTCGAGGATCTGCTTGTCGGTGTCGTTGAGGTAGGCCTGGGTGACGGCTATCTCGTCGGCGGACTGGGGGAGGCGTCCCTGTACTACGTAGGGCTCGTCCATGCCTGCGTCCGAGAGCGCCTTGACGCTGGCGGACTCCTGGTGGTCGTCGATCTCGGTGCGCACCGCCTGCTCGTAGGAGCCCACGGCCACCGCCACGGAGTCGAGCTCCTCCAGCGCCTGCACGTCTTCGTCGGTGAGCCCCAGCGTGGACATGACGGCGATGTCGTGCAGGCCCTGCTCGGTGAAGAACTCGTTCGCGGACCTGCGCAGGTCGAGGCAGGCCACGGACAGGCCGACCGACATGGTGACGCCCAGGGCGCAGATGAGCGCGATCGAGAAGAAGCGCTTCTTGCTGGATGCGATGGTGCGCCGTATGTCCTTGCCGAATGCTTTCATTGGGGGTCCTGCCTGCCGTCTGGTCGTATCGTGTCTGGGTCTGTCAGAAGCGCCTATCGCGGGCCTACGGTGCGCCTGGGCCGCGCGCCGCTCACGCCCGCGCGTCTCGCGTCCGCGCCCGCCCGCCTACCACTCGATCTGCTCCACGGGCACGGGGTTGCGGTTGACGCGCATCTCGACGACCCTGCCGCTGTTGAAGCGCACGAGGCGGTCTGCCATGGGGGCGAGCGCCGAGTTGTGGGTGACGATGATCACCGTGATGCCCTCGCGATGGCACATCTCCTGCAGAAGCGCCAGGATCTGCTTGCCGGTCTTGTAGTCCAGCGCGCCGGTGGGCTCGTCGCACAGCAGCAGCTTGGGGTTCTTGGCGACGGCGCGGGCGATGGAGACGCGCTGCTGCTCGCCGCCCGAGAGCTGCGCCGGGAAGTTGTCCATGCGCTCGGACAGCCCAACCTTCTCCAGGGTCTGCGTGGGGTCGAAGGCGTCCTTGCACACCTGCGTGGCCATCTCGACGTTCTCTAGGGCCGTGAGGTTGGGCACGAGGTTGTAGAACTGGAAGACGAAGCCCACGTCGGTGCGGCGGTACTCCACGAGCTGGGAGTCGCTGGCCTGGGAGATGTCCGTGCCGTCGATGAGCACCTGGCCCGAGGTGGCGCGGTCCATGCCGCCCAGGATGTTGAGCGCGGTGGTCTTGCCCGCACCGGACTGCCCCAGGATGACGGCGAGCTCGCCCTTCTCCACGGAGAAGCTCGCCCCGTCCAGGGCGTTGATCTTGGCGCCGCCCTCA
>CAWVLT010000088.1:0-4195 GCA_963930185.1 Coriobacteriia bacterium
GGCCCTGCCCGCCTACCTGGAGCGCTACAATTGGGACCGTCCGCACAGCGCATGCGGGGGCCGACCTCCCATGTCGCGCATCGTCGGCGTAAACAACCTATTGGCACATAACAGCTAGCTCATGGGTGGAACGGCTTTACCGGCCGCCTCGTCCCCGGCCGCCCGGCCCGCCCGAGGGACGTGCCGCCGCAATACGTCATGAGGCCATTCGCGGTTAAGTTGTCTTACAACGGCAAGCCCTGGCTGACCGTGGAGCTCGAGGTCGGCCACGACGAGATAGGCGACGCGGACGAACCCGACTGGGGCATATCTCCTGACATCGTCGATTTCTTCACCATTCCGGCTAGAGTTCGAAGGAAGGGCGGGTCTGCTTGAATGCGGCATGGATGCCGCTTGAGCATGTCTGGATGAACTCTGCCACATCCTCGACGGGCTCTCGCATGTTTCCGTCAAGCCAGCCAAACACGATCGCGACCGACCCGAAAGCCATATAGCGATACATGAACCGGCTTTCAGAATCAGACAACCCCCTGTTCAACGCCGGATTGACCTCTGACATGAAGGAAAACGTCGATGTGAGCAGCTTGTACTCGAAGTCTTCATTGCTGTTCTTCGATTTCATCGCAAGGACGACCTGATAGTTATCCTTGTAGAATTGCAAGATGCTTTCGAGCTGCTTTTTGAATAACTCCGACTCCGTACGCGTATCGATTGCCTCGATGGCGTATTCGCTTATCTCGCTGAAGAACCAGTCTTCAATACTCTCGTACAACTGCAGCGGGTTCTCGTAATATCGGTAGAACGTCGAGCGATTAATGGATGCTTTCGCGCAAATTGCGCTCACGGTAATTTTGGCGAGCGGAGTCGTCTGAAGCAATTCCGAGAAACTGCTGATTATGATTTGCCTCGTGAGCCGAGATCTCAAGTCTTCTGCCATTTTATGCGCCCCTCATTTGGCTTTGCACCAAAACGAAATCTGGCTTCATCTCAAATTATAAGTATATTTCATATTGTTTACAGCTTGATGCGTTAGACATTTTCAATGTGATTGCGTCTGATTGAGTAGTAACCTCTCGCGGTACCGCCAATCACCTAGCTTGGTACCGACAGTCAGCAAAAAACGGTACCGCGAGTAAGCTGTTCTTGGTACCGCTAATCAGCTTGCTTCTTCTTAGCGAAGTACTCGCGCATGTTCGGCCCCTCAAGGTCTATGTAACGAGCGCCGGTGGCGATGCGGTTGAGGATGGAATCAGCCATCAGCTCGCCTTCGATCCGCAGATACCACTCATTAGGCTCGAGCTGGGAGGCGATGAGCGTGGCGCAGAGGTTCTCGCGCGCCTCCATGATCTCGAACAGGTCCACGGCGTTCTGCGTGGATATCGGCGTGGTCATGAAGTCGTCCACGATCAGCAGCGGGACCGTCTTCAGCTCGTCCATGAGCTCGTAGTAGCTGCCGTCCGATGCGGCGCGGGCGCGGTTCAGGTCCTCGCATATGCCGGAGAGCCGGGTGTAGCGGACGTCGACGAGCTTGCGGCACGCTGCGTTGCCCAGGGCTTGGCAGAGATACGACTTGCCGCAACCCGTTTTCGAGATCACGGCGACCACCTCGCAGTCCTCGACCCACTTGCATTCCGCGTAACGGGTTATCCGGTCCTTGGCCAGCGTGCGGTCGGGCGGGTAGATGATTTCCTCGACGCATGCCGCGGGATCCTTGAATCCCGCATTCTTGACCAGTTTGTCGACTTTCCTGGTGCGCCGCGCCGTCGATTCCGCGTCCAACAGCATCTCGATCTTCTCCTCGAAGGTGAGCCTGTCGTACGACTCGTCGTCGACCATCTCGCGCAGCTTGTCGCCCATGGCCTTTATCCTGAACTGCTTGAACAGCTCGAAGTGCTCCTCAGTCAGCATCCCGCTCACCGCCCCTCCTGTACGCTTCGGCTCCCCGCAGCCGACCTGCGGACTTGGCACGATCGACCAGAACGGGAGGACGCTCGCCGGGGATTGCCCGGCCGCTTGCCCGCGCGTCGGCGTCGGCAGCCCTCATGGCCAGGATCGCGTTCTTCAGCCCCGTGTAGCTGGGGAGCGCCGAAGCCGCGTTCATCTTGGCGCATGCGCGCTCGAGCAACGCCGGCGTGTACGTCTTCGACAGCCCGAGGATGTTGCGGCAGGAGACGAACGACTGCTCGACTATCGCGTGGCTGGCGAGGACGCGGTCGATCGCCGCCGCAGCCTCGGGCCCGATTCTCCTCGCCCACGATGTGAACCGGTCCGGCGACCAGGGGTCATCCAGTGCTGCGTGGTTCTCCGGCATGTGGTCAACGATGGTGGAGTACTGCCCCTTGCGGCCGCGCAGCCTCGGATGCTCGGCGACGACCGCCCCGCCGTGCATCATCGTGACCGTCGATGAGGTCAGCTTCACGTCGACCTGCTTGCCGATGAGCGAGTGGTCGACGGAGTAATGCATGTAGTCGACGGTGACGTGGTAATCGGGCGCAACCTTCGCGCTGCGCCACTCGCACATCTCGTAGCGCTCCGCAGGCAGCGGCATCAGGTGCATGCGCTCCTCCTCCTCGAAGACCGAGTCGCGCGAGCCGTCCTTGGCGGAGAAGTCACGGGCGTTGAGCCATGCGACCCCCTCGGCGCAGAACTCGTTGAACTCCTCTATGGTGTAGAATGTCATCTCGTCGGCGGGGCCGATTATCCATTGCTCCACCAGGTCAACGGCAGATTCGGCAACGCTCTTGTCGCGCGGCTTCCTAACCCGCGCGGGGACTATGGCCGCGCCGTGGTGCTCTGCGAACCGCTCGTACTCCTTGTTCACGAGCGTGACGCGCGGGACATTGGTCCGGTCGGTCGCAGTGGCGGCGTTGTCGGGCACCCACATGCGCGGCACGCCGCCGAACTCCTCGAACGCGTGCATCTGGCCTTCCTGCCAAGACTTCTGCTTCATGTCGCAGAAGCCCTCCGCCCAGAACTTGTCCGAGAAGGGCAGCGTGACGACCAGCACGTAAACCTTCGTCTTGGCCCCCAGCAGCTTGTCGGTGAGGTGGGCGACATCGCCGGCCCAGTCTATGTAGCACTTGGCTCCCGGCTCGTGGGCGAAGTGCCTGGTCGCGTCCATCTTGTCTGCGGTGTCGGCGGACATCTCGCAGAACGTCTGGTAGGCGTAGGCGAGCTTCTCTTCGGCAGCGGCGCTCGCAGTACTCTATCCAGAACAGCTTCACCGGGAGCTTCCTGTTCTTCTTCTTGCGCTCCACCAGCGCCTTCATGTCGGGTTGCAGGTAGGCGCCGTTCGGTTCGCGCTCCTCCTTCGGGAAGAACAAGTCGTCGACCACGTCGGCGTCCATCGAACTCACGGCGTCGAACGTCAGCCCGTACTCGCGTATCGCCTTGGCGCCTGCCGACACGTCGCGCTTGCTCACGTGTAGCGCCGCCGCGATGTCCGACTGGCTGACCCCTCCCTTCGCAAGCATCATGAGGATCTTCTTGTTCTTAGACATAGGCATCAAGCCCCTTTCCATGAGAACGCGCCCCGGATTGGGCGCGCAACACGGAATTCTAGACTCGATGGGAGACGGTACCAGCTTCCCCTACTCGCGGTACCGAGCCTGCTGACTGCCGGTACCAAGTTTTGCTGATTGCTGGTACCAAAACGGGTTACTACTCAGTCTGATTCGCAACACTGGAAGGCGTCTTTGAAACTAGTGCAACACTTTTCGAGAATTTGCCTCATTTTCATCCAAATGACTCTCCGTTTGTTGAGGTTCCGACAACGAGCACATTCGTCGTATCGAAACCGGCTTATTGCTTGTGATTTGCTGGTTGAGCTGCATAAATGCGATCGTTAGAATCGAAGCAGAGGATGGCCATCATGTATCCGCTTTCGACGAGAGAGGGAACACTATGGCGGTTGTTGGCAAGAACACCAAGCTGAAAGACGCAATCAAGAACGAGGATGTTCTGGCGCTCCTCGAAAAGCACATTCCCGACTTCGACGTCAATAGCCCCTACATTAAGATGGGCCTCCCCATGACGTTGAAGCAGATTGTGTCTGCGCCCCAGGCCGGCGTCAAGCTCGAAGCCCGCGAGGCCCTCTTCCAGGCGCTCGAAGAAGGGCAGTTCGAGGTTTAAGCCCACAAATCCGTAGCGGCTCGGTCTGCCAAAGCGGCCGGGCCGCTTTCTTCAACATCAATCC
>CAWVLT010000089.1:0-61269 GCA_963930185.1 Coriobacteriia bacterium
CGCGGCCTTCGTGGGACGCTAGGCGGCACGTGCCTGCCGTGCGCTAGTCGATCTTGGTAAACATGTCGGCCGCAGCGCCGCACATCGGGCAGCGGAAGTCCCCGGGCAGCTCCTCGTCGGTCGTCTCGTAGACGTATCCGCACAGGTTGCAACGGAAGTGGTGCAGCGTCGCCGGGGCCTCGCCATCGGCTGTCCCCTGGTCCCCAGGCTGGCCGGCCGCACTTGGCTCCGCCTGCTCGTCGGCGATGAACGCCGAGGCCTTGGGCGGCGTCGTGCCGCGCAGCGTGTTGTGGTAGTAGGCGTAGGTCATAGACTCGGCACCGGCGTCGAGCACCTCGGCGTCCTCCACCTCGCCCACGAAGATCACGTGCGTGCCCACCTCGAGGCTGTCCACGACCCTGCAGCCCACCACCGAGCAGGAGGCATCCGCCACGTAGGGCACGCCCTGGGCGGTTTGGCGCACGTCGAGCCCGGCGAACTTGTCGGTGTCCTTTGAGCTGTGGAACCCAAAGGTGCCCACCAACCCCATGTCGGCCTTCGTGGAGAGGCAGCTCAGGGCAAAGCTGCCCGAGCGACGGATCGCCTCGCAGGTGGCGTTCTCCAAGTTGACGGCCACCATCACGCGATAGGGCCTCGAGGTCAGCTGCATGCCCGTGTTGACGACGCAGCCTACCTTCCTGCCATCGGTGTCGCGGGTGGTGAGCAGGTACACCCCGTACGAGAACTGACGCAGCGCCTTGGTGTCCATTCCTTGGCTCCCTTCTCGGCCGGGCTCGCAGGCGGCGGCTCGGCCGTGTTCGTGGCTCGACTTTTTAGTATGCGGCGCGTCGCTGACTATCCGCGGCTGCGCTCCTTCATGACGCGGGCGATCTCGCGATCCATGTCGCGCTTTGCCATGTCGGCGCGCTTGTCGTAGAGCTTCTTGCCGCGCCCCAGGCCTATCTCGAGCTTGACGCGGTTGTGCTCGTCGAAGTACATCTGCAGGGCGATGAGCGCAGCGCCCTGCTGCTGCACCTTGGAGTTGAGGTAGTCGATCTGCCTGCGATGCAGCAGCAGCTTGCGCTTGCGGTCGGGATTGACGTTGGCGATGTTGCCGTGCGAGAACGGCAGGATGTGCACGCCGTGCAGCCAGGCCTCCCCGCCGCGGATGAGCACGAAGGCGTCGGTGATCTGGCAGTTGCGCTCGCGCAGGGAGCGCACCTCGGTCCCGGTGAGCACCAGGCCCGCCTCGAGCGTCTCGTCGATGAAGTAGTCGTGGCTGGCCGTGCGGTTCTTGGCGATGACCTTGATGTCATGCCCCTTGCCCTTGGCCGGGGCGCCGCCCGTCCTCGTCACGCTCTTGGCCGCCATGCTAGTCACCCGCCTTGGCGTGCCCGGCGGACGCGTCGGTCGCGTCGGCGCCCGCCACCCGGCCGGCCTGCACCCCCGCCGCGCCGCGCGCCCGAGCGACGGCGGCGTCGAGCGTGGCCGCCGCGTTGGGGTCGGCGACGTCGGAGGTCACGGGCGGCTCGTCGTCGCCCTCCTCGGGATAGGCCTCCTGCGCGGCCTCGCTCACCATGCGGGCAAGCGCGGTGGCGCGATGCTGCCCCACCAGGTCGACGGCGATCTGGGCCATGTCGGCGCAGGTCTGCATGTCCTTGCGGGCGGCGGCGATGTCCGCGAGCAGCAGCGCGCTCAGGACCACCTCGACGTTTGCCCCCTCGGGAATGCCCTGCGGGTCGAGCAGCGCCTCGGTCAGCTCGTCGGTCTGCGTGGCGGGGTCGCACTGGCGCTCCTCGCGCAGCTCCTCGGCGCGCTCGAGCAGGCGCTTGTCGTCCTTGTTCAGGCGCAGGCCACACTTCACGCAGGCCGCGGCCGTGTCGTACTGCTCGCAGTTCATGAAGTAGTCGGCGAAGTTGTCGTAGGCGCGCACCAGGTGCCAGGAGTGCGAGGCCCGCGCGAACACCGAGTAGGACAGGCGCAGGAACTCCTCGTAGTCGCCGGTGTGGCGCAGGACGCCCGCGAGGTTGAGGCGGTGCGAGCAGTTCATCGGGTTCCAGCGCACCGCCTGCTTGAGGTTGGCGGCCGCCTCATCGAAGCGCTCGAGGTTGATCTGGCAGAAGGCCAGGTCGGCGTAGGCACGGTCAAAGGGAACGGGCACGTCCCTGAGCTCGCGCGGGTCGCTCTCGACGCGCTGGTAGGTCAGTCGCTCGAACGGCGAGGCGAACGAGAACCACTGCACCTCGTCGGAGGTGGGGCACATCTCGTCGATGTACACCTCCATGTCGGCGACCATGCCCTCGAAGGCGGGCAGGATGGTGTCGTACTTCTCGTCGGCAAGGTAGCTCTCGGCGCGCTCGAGCTGCTCGATCGTGAATAGTGCCATGGCATCTCCTCGTTGGGACGGCTGCCCGCGCGCCGCCCCGCCCCGCATGGCGGCGCTAGGCAGACGGCCGGACCGCCCCTGTTGGTCCGCGTTTTGTCCGTGAACAGCGTATCACAAGGCGCCGCACGCGTCGGCGCCCTACAGGGCCCTGTCGTCAGGCAGCGCAAAATCGATGTGGCCACGCATGGGATCCACCGCCTTGACCACGACCTCGAGACGCTGGCCTATGCCCCAACGCCTCCCGGTGTCGGCACTCACCAGCTCGTGGGTGCGCTCGTCAAAGTCGTGCCAGCCGTCGAGCTCGCCCACGTGGAGCATACCCTCGGCCGTGGTCTGGTCCAGCCGCACGAACATGCCGTACGGAAGCACCGACACCACCATGCCGGGAAGCGCCTGGCCGATGTAGGCGCTCAGGTACTCGGCCATCTTGACGGCCTGGCTCTGTGCCGCCGCCTCGGCCGCGACGCGCTCCATGCGCGAGGAGTGCCGACAGATGGTGGGCATCGCCTCGGCGAGCTCGCGCTTCAGCTCTCCGCGCATCTCGCCGGCCAGCTGCGCCTTGAGGCTGCGGTGGACCACCAGGTCCGGGTAGCGGCGGATGGGGCTGGTGAAGTGGCAGTAGGCACTCGCCCCCAGCCCAAAGTGCCCGGCGTTTCGCGGCTCGTAGGTCGCCCGGCGCATCGCGCGTAGCATCACGGCGCTCACCACGACCTCCTCGGGCGCGCCCCGCACCTGGTCGAGCACCGCCTGCAGGGCATGCGCGTCACCCAGGTACACGCCGGTCTTGGACACGCCCTCGAGGCGCCCGAGCTGCTGGAGCACGGGGACCAGCCCGGCCAGCGAGTCTGCGGCAGGGGGCTCGTGCACGCGGAAGGCCGCCGGGGCATGCGCGCGGACGAGATAGCGCGCGACCGCCTCGTTGGCGGCGAGCATGGCCTCCTCGATGAGCGAGGTGGCGGGGGTCCTGCGTCGCACCCGGACGTCAACGGGCCTGTGCTGGTCGTCGAGCACGAGCTTTGCCTCGGTCGTGACGAACTCGATGGAGCCGCGCTCGCGTCGCAGGCGCTGGCGCAGGCGGCTCACCTGGTCGAGCCCCGAGAAGAACGGCAGCAGGTCGCGCCCCTCCACCACGCGGCCCCCCGGGACGTGCCCGGCCAGCAGCGCGTCGACCTCGTCGTAGCTCAGGCGTGCCCGCGAGCGGATCACCGAGGGGTACAGGTCGCTTGACATGACGCGCCCGCTTGCGTCGAGCGTGAGGTCGACCGTCATCGCGAGCCGGTCTACCCCGGGCTTGAGCGAGCAGAGTTCGCAGGAAAGGGCCTCGGGCAGCATGGGCAGCACGCGATCGGCCAGGTAGGTGCTCGTGGCGCGCTCGCGTGCGGCGAGGTCGATGGGCGAGGACGCCCGGACGTAGTGCGACACGTCGGCGATGTGAACGCCGAGCAGCCAGCCGCCTTGCGGCAGTTCCTCGAGCGAGACGGCATCGTCGAAGTCGCGCGCGTCGGCCGGGTCGACCGTCACGAGGAACCGGTCGCGCACGTCGCGGCGCAGGGGCTCGCGCAGGGCGACGTCCACGTCGAGCGCGAGGTTCTCCGCCTGGGCGAGCACCTCGCGGGAGAACTGCGTGGCCAGGCCGTGCGAGGCGATGATCGTCTCGATGGGCACGTCCTCGTCGCCCTTGCGCCCGATGCGCCGCTCGACGGTGGCCACGCCCGCCTCGCGGCGAGACGGGTAGCTCGTGATGCGCGCGGCGACCACGTCCCCCGTGGCAACGCCCAGCCGACGCGGCGCGTCGTCGCGCGCGTCGAGCACGAAGTCGTGCGCGAGGCGGTCGTCCAGCGGAACGAGCACGCGCAGCGCACCCTCCTGCTGGTAGGTGGCAGCGAAGGTGGTGGTCGCGCGCTCGATGACCGCGACCACCGAGCCCGTCATCTGGCCCGATCCCGACACGCCCAGGCTCTTGATCTGCACCGTGTCGCCGGACATGGCCTCGGCTATGCGATGGGAGGGGATGACGAAGATCCCCTCGGCGGTCTCGACCTGACCGGCGCCGCGCGCTCCGATGCGCAGGACGCCACCGAGAAACCCATGGTGGCGGGAGCGCGTGCCCGGATGGCGCGAGCGCCGCGCGCCCGACCGCTTGCTGCGTCCCGCACTCATGGGCGACCCTCCTCGTCCTGCTGCTCCGGCTCGGCCGGTGGCACCTGCTCGTCCTGCTCGGCTTCCTGCTGCGCGTCCTGCTGCTCGCCTTGCTCGGCGTCCTGTTGCGCGGCCTGCTCGGCCTCCTGCTGTGCGTCCGGCTCGTCTTGCCGAGCCTGTCCCTGCTGCTCCTGCGGCTGGGATGACTGCTCGGCATCGGCCTGCGACCCGTCACCGCCCAGCGCGTCGACTGCGGCCGCGAGCTGGGCGTCGCGCTCGGCGTCACGCGCATAGCGCAGGTCCTCGTCCATGGCGACCTCCACGTCGGGCGTGATGCCACGCCCCTGGATGTCGTGCCCGTCGGGGGTCTGGTACTGTGCGGTCGCGTAGACGATGGCCCCGCCGATCGACAGGGTCCTTACCACCTGCGAGCCTCCCCTACCGGCGGTGACGCACCCGATGACGTGCCCGCGCGCGTGGTCCTGTATCGCACCCGCCACCACCTCGGCCGCGTGCGCGGTGTCCCCGTCAACCAGCACGGCAAGCGGCAGGTCCGTCGCGTGAAGCGACGTCGTGGCCTCGATGCGCTGGGCACCGGCGCGCGTCACCTCGTTGGCGACGGTGCCGCCCGTCAGGAACAGCGACGCCACGCGCACGGCCTCGCCCAGATCGCCCCCGGCGTTGCCGCGCAGGTCAAGCACGAGCGACGTCGCGCCCTGCTCGGTGAGGCTCTCGACGGCCTCCAGCGCCTGCTCGTAGGTGCCTCCGACGAACCGCGGCACCACGATGACGCCCACCGTGCCCTCAAGATACGACCCGACGAGCGGCGCCGACACCTCGGCGATGTCGACCATGGCGCTGGACTCCACGATGCCCTGGACCCGCGATGCGCCCGCGGGCTGCGCGGCGCCGTCGGCCTGCGAGCCGCCGTCACCTTGCGAGCCGTCGTCATCGCAGGCGACGGGGGCGTCGCGCCAGGTGAGGCTGACCCTGTCGCCCGCCTCGCCCGAAAGCGCGAGCGCAAGCTCAAGCGAGCTCCACGCGCCCCGCTCGCCCTCGACCGCCACGATGACGTCGCCCGGTACGAGGCCCGCGCGCTCGGCGGGAGACCCGGACGCGACGAGGGCGACGGTCGGCCCCTGCTCGGTGTCGACGAACGTGGCGCCAATCCCCGTCTGCTCGGAGGAGGCCAGCAGTTGATACCCCTCGTACTCCTGCTGGCTCAGGTAGGTGTAGCCCTCGTCGCCCATGGACGCGAGCAGCCCCTCGATGGCGCCCGCCGTCGCCTCGTCGAGCGTCGGCGGCTCGTATGCGTTTGCGGCGACGTCGCCCGCGGCGGCGGAGACCCGACGAGCCAGCGCTCCCCCGTATCCGTCCTCGAGCTCGACCTGCTCCGTCACGGGCTCATCGCGCACCGCAACGACGCTGGGGAACAGCCAGGCAACCAACCGCTCGCCATAGACCGTCCCCGCAGCGAACCCGCCGCCAACGAGCGCGGCGGCACCGACCAGGATGGCCAGCGCCGCCGCGAGAGGATGTCTGTGCACGAAGCGCGCAGGCTGCTCGGAGGCGTCCTCGGGGGCGATATCCTCTTCGCGCAGCTCGCGTGCCTCTATCTCGTCCTGCACCAGGGCGCCTCGCTAGACCTTGAGGTACCGGCGCATGGCGAGGCCGGATCCCACCACGCCGATGAGGATGCCCAGCACCAGCAGAATGCCGTACACCACGTAGTAGGCGCTCGGGGCGATCGTGAGGTTCAGGAACGAGAGGCTGTTGGTGATGCGCGGCAGCAGGAACGTGCTGATCGCCACAAGCGAGCACACGGCAAGGATGTAGCCGATGAGCGCCTGCAGGATACCCTCGGTGAGGAACGGCCCGCGGATGAAGCTGTTGGACGCGCCCACCAGGCGCATGATGCTAATCTCCGTCTGGCGCGCCATGATGGAGAGACGAATCGTGTTGTTGATGAACACGAAGGCCACGAACACCAGCAGCACGACCAGGGCGGCCGCGGCGATGCGGATGATGTTGGTCACGTCGAGCAGGCGATTCACCGTGTCGGCCGCGTAGAGCACCGACGCCGAGGGCATGTCGGGATCCTCGCACACCGACAGGAACAGGTCGTCAGCCATGATGCGCTGGGCCACCGTCTCGGCCAGGTCGGCGTCGGTCAGCGTGATCACCAGCGAGGCAGGCAGGGGGTTGCGCCCGTCCAGGGCCGCCACCGCGTCCTCGGCGTTGGCCGAGACCATGGTGCTGCGGTACTCCTCCAGAGCCTCGTCCTTGCTCTTGTAGGTGACGCTGTCCACGCCCTCCCACGTATCGATGTCAGCCTGCAGCTGGTCGACCATGGTCTGGTCGGCGTCGTCGGCAAGAAACGCCTGGATGGTGATGCGCGACTCCACGTCGCCCAGCATGCTGTTGACCATGAGGCTGGCAATGGCGAACAGGCCGATGATGAACAGCGACAGGAAGATCGTGACCACGGCGCCGAGGCTCGTGGACCAGTTGCGCGCGAAGTGGCTGCCGGCCTCGCGCATGGAATAACCGAAGTTATAGGGCACCATAGTAGCCGTACCCTCCGTTCTGCTCGTCACGGACGATATGGCCGTTCTCCAGGGCGATGACGCGGCGGCGCATCGAGTCGACCATCTCGCGGTCGTGCGTGGCCACCAGCACCGTGGTGCCCGTGCGGTTGATGCGCTCGAGCAGCTTCATGATGCCCAGCGAGATGGCGGGGTCGAGGTTGCCCGTGGGCTCGTCGCACACCAGAAGCGGCGGGCGGTTCACCATGGCGCGGGCCACCGACACGCGCTGCTGCTCGCCACCGGAGAGCTGGTCGGGAAGCTTGTCCATCTTCTCCTCCAGGCCCACCAGGCGCAGCACCTCGGGGACCTGGACGCGGATGACGTTCTTGGACTTGCCGATGCACTCCAGGGCAAACGCCACGTTCTCGTAGGCGGTGCGCTTGGGCAGCAGCTTGTAGTCCTGGAACACGCAGCCGATCTGGCGGCGCAGGAAGGGCACCTTGCGGTCGCGCAGGCGCGAGAGGTCCTGGCCGGCCACGTAGATGTTGCCGCTCGTGGGCTTGATGGAGCGGATGATGGTCTTGATGAACGTGGACTTGCCCGAACCCGAGTGCCCCACCAAGAAGCAGAAGTCACCGGGCATGATGTCGACCGAGACATCGTCGAGGGCGGGCTTGTCGGGCTGGGCAGGATACACCACCGAGACGTGACGCATGGCGATCGTCGGCGGGATGCTGCCAAGCGATGCGGCGCGCTGACGCTGCTGCGCCACGGGACGCTGCTGGCCGGTGGTGCCGGCGCTGGGCTGGGGTTGCCGTCCCTGGGACGGGTCACCCTGGAAATGTTGAGGCACGGACGACTCCAATCAGATCGCAGACGTTGGTTCGTCTTAACTGCATGTCGGTCTGCTTTGCCACGAATCCGTCGGCAAGGCAGACGCATGGCTATGATGTAGTGTAGCAAACTCGCGGCGCTGCGGTATGAAGAAGGCGTGCGAGTGAAAGGCAATCGCCAGCCTATAAGCAGACAGAGATCCCCGCGCTCCAAAATCTCTCTGCGATGGACAGAATTTTCGGTTGGGAGAAGGTCATCGTGGATGCAAGCCCTAAACCTTGAGCCAGCCGATTGCGTCACTTCTCTATGAGCTGCGGTTTTGTTCCCGACATGGAGTGGGCGGCCGATTTTTTGCCGGTCAGAAAGCATTGTCCGCCACTCGAAGTCTCTCCCAACCGAAAAGTTTGTCCATCATACAGATTTTTTCGCGCACGGAGCCACACTAACCTGCGTGCAGGCACCGAAGTCGGGCGCATCCAAGTGCCAACCTGCACTTCCATTTGTCACGGCATCGTGTAATACGAGGTAGATTTTTGTCTGTAGATCTAAGGACGACGTCACCCCGCGTGCCCTACCACCCCAGCAGCACGCCAGCCACGAGCAGCACGGCGAGCGCGCCCATGTTGACACCGACCAGCAGCGCCATGAAGCGGCCCGTGGGCTGCAGACGCCCCGCAGGGGAGCTGGCCGCGGGCGTGCCGGCACCGGGTGAGGCGAGCGCGGCGTCTGGCTCGTCGGCAACCTCCCCGGCTCCGACGGCGCGGTCGGGCCCCGCGCCCTGCCCGGAGCCTCCGCTCGCCCCTCCCCTCTCCAGCCCGCGCCGAAGCGCCAGGTACTGCGTCACCACGATGAGCGTGGCCAGCGAGGCCACCGGTGTGCCCGCGCCGCCCACGTTGACGCCGGCTAGCAGCCCCGCCCAGTCGCCCGTGAAGCGCGAGAGCACGATTGCGGCAGGCACGTTGCTGATGACCTGCGAGAGAACCGCGCCCGGCACGAACGCGCCGGCAGCCATCCAGGAGGCGAAGGCGTCGCTCACCACCTCGATGCGCGCGAGGTTGCCCGAGAACACGAAGAACGCCGCGAAGGTCACGATGAGACCCCAGTCGGTGCGCAGGGGCAGGCGCCGGTCCACCGCAAGCGTGACGAGCGCCACGACGGCCACGCACGCCCACACCGGCAGAACCCCCAGCACGCACAGCACGCACGCCACGAGTAGCAAGCCAAACGCAAGCGCCCCGCGGCGGTCGACCGGCTGGTGCACCCCCTCGGGACGCACCCCTCCCCTACCGGCCGCGACGCAGCCCACGGCGACGATGGCCACCGACAGCGCAAACGGCGCGAGCATCGTGCCCACGAAGTCACCGAAGCCGATGCCGTAACAGGCGGCGAGGTAGATGTTCTGGGGGTTGCCGAACGGCAGGAGCATGCCGCAGAGGTTGGCGGCCACGCCCTGCAGCACGTAGGTGGGTCCGATGAGGTCGCGACGGCCCGCGGCGATGAGGCACGCCGCGGACAGGGGAAGCAAGGCGAGCAGGGCCATGTCGTTGGTCACGAACATCGACGCCAGCGCCGTGGCCCCCACCAGGGCGAACACCATGGCCCGCGCCCCGGCGCAGCGCCGCGCGAAGGCCAGGGCCAGCGCCTGGAAGACGCCCGACTCGCGCAGTCCGGCCACCGTGAGCAGCACGCAGGCAAGGCGGCCCAACGTGCCCCAGTCCACGTATCCCGCGTAGCCCGCGTCGGGCAAGACGATGCAGCACGTCACGAGCGCCGCCACGACCGACACAAGTGGCACGACGTTGCCCCGCACAAGGGCGCGGACATCTGGAAAGTAGCGTCTCGGTGACATGGATGGGATTTCCTCTCGTCACACACGAGCGCACACACGGGCAATGGCGCACGTCGGCTCAACACAAGCGTGCGGGCCGCAGGCTCGCAGCCCGCGACCCGCACGCATGACTTGCATGACACATCTGTCAGCACGGCTAGAACCGCAGGCAGAACCGCTTCCGTCCGCGCGACCGTCCCTACCCGCGCAGCTCGAGCACCTTGGCCACGATGGCGGCGGCGTCGCAGTGGTAGTGGGCCATGAGCTCGCCGAACTCACCCGAGGTGCCAAAGACGTCCTGCACGCCCACCATGCCCATGCGCGTGGGCTGCCTGCGGGACAGCAGGCTGGCGACGATGGAACCCAGGCCACCCACCACGTTGTGCTCCTCGCAGGTCACGACCAGCCCGGTCTTGGCGGCCGAGGCAAGGACGGCCTCCTCGTCGAGCGGCTTGATGCTGTAGGCGTCGATCACCTCGGCCTCGATGCCCTGCTGGGCCAGGGTCTCGGCGGCCTTCAGCGCCTCGTCGACCTCGACGCCGCAGGCCACCAGGGTGACGTCGGCACCCTCGCGCAGGGTGCGCGACCCGCCCAGCTTCATCTCGAAGCCCGGCTCGTAGACCTGCGGGACCTTGGCGCGGCCCATGCGCACGTACACCGGGCCGCGTTCGGCGGCGGCCAGGCGGATGGCGGCGCAGGCAGCCTCGTAGTCGGCCGGCACGAGCACGCGCATGTTGGGCAGCGCGCTCATGAGGGCGATGTCCTCGAGCATCTGGTGACTGCCGCCATCGGGGCCCACCGACAGGCCCGCGTGCGTGGGGCAAATCTTGACGTTAAGGTTGGGGTAGCACACGGTGTTGCGGATCTGGTCGTAGCAACGCCCGGTGCCGAACACGGCAAACGACGCCGTGAAGGGGATGCGCCCCGCCAGCGACAGGCCAGCCGCGACGCCCACCATGTCCTGCTCGGCGATGCCCACGTCCACGAGCAGCCGCTTGTCAAAGCCGGCGAGCTTGGCCGTGGTGGTCGACCCAGCAAGGTCGGCGTCGACGGCCGCGACGGGCACGCCCGCCTGGGCAAGCTCCACAAGGGTCGCGCCATATGCCTCGCGCGTCGCGCGGGCCGGACGGGCCTGGTTCTCGTTCTCGTTAGGCATGGGCACGTCCTTCCTCGGCGGCGTCGATCTCGGCAAGAGCCTGGGCAAGCTGCTCGGCGTTGGGGGCCTTGCCGTGCCAGCCGGCCTGGTCCTCCATGAACGAGACGCCCTTGCCCTTGACGGTGTGGGCGACCACGACGGCGGGGCCGGCCTCGTAGGCCGCTGCCTGCGTGAGCGCGTCGTGGACCTGCTCCACGTCGTTGCCGTCGGCGCACTCGATCACGTGCCAGCCAAACGACGCGAACTTGGCGCAGATGTCACCCAGGCCCACCACGTCGTCGAGGTGGCCGTCGATCTGCAGGTTGTTGTTGTCCACGATGGCCACGAGATTACCCAGGTGGTTCTGCGCCGCGAACATGGCGGCCTCCCACACCTGGCCCTCCTGCAGCTCGCCGTCGCCCATGAGCACGAAGACCTGCGGGGTCTGCGCGCTGGTCGTGGCGTCGGACTCGTCCCAGCGCAGGCCAAGGGCCAGCCCCGAGCCGACCGACAGTCCCTGGCCGAGCGAACCGGTGGACACCTCCACACCCGGGCACTTGTTCATGTCGGGGTGCCCCTGCAGGTGCGACCCCAGCTTGCGCAGGGTGTCGAGCCACGCGCGGGGGAAGTACCCCGACTCGGCCAGCGCCGCGTAGAGCGCCGGGCAGCAGTGGCCCTTGGAGAGGATGAAGCGATCGCGGCTGGGGTCAGCCGGATCGTCGGGGTTATGCCGCAGCACCCCGCCGAAGTAGAGCGTCGCCATGATCTCGGTTGCCGACAGCGATCCTCCCGGATGGCCGCTGCCAGCCTTCTCGAGCATGGTCACGATGTCGCGCCGCATCTGGGCAGCGGCTGCGCGCACCTTCTCGGCATCGAAGGGCGCCTGGGCCGTATGGCCTTGCAGTGGGCTCATTGGACTCCGATCTCCTTGAATCCCTCGCCGAACGTCTCGTGTACATCCGAGATGGCCACGATGGCATCCCGGTCGATCTGAGCGATCACCTTTTTGAGATCGCCAATCTCCTTACGTGAGAGTACCACGAAAAGCACCGGCCGTGCCTTCTCAGTGTAGCATCCGGTGGCATCAAATCGCGTGCAGCCGCGGCCCAGCTGGGCCATGACGACCTGTGCGATCTCCTCGTGGCGCTCGCTGATGATCCAGGCCGCCTTCTCGGTCGAGGGGCCGTCCACCACATAGTCGATGACCAGGCTCGTCACGATGATGGCGAGCGCGGCGCACAGCGCGACCTCGATGGAGAAGAACGGGATCGACGCGATGACGATGAGCGAGTCCACCACCAGCATCCACGTGCCAACCGACACCGAGCTGCGCTTGGCGAGCAGCTGGGCCAGGATGTCGGTGCCGCCGGTGTTGCCGCCCACGCGAAACGCAAGGCCAAGCCCCAGGCCGGACACGACGCCGCCCCACACGGCCTGCAGCACCACGTTGTCGCTGGCCAGCGCCGGCACGAAGGGGGCGAGCAGGTCGGTGAACACGGCCAGCGACACGATGCCGAAGATCGTGCGCGAGGCATAGCGAAAGCCCCCCGAACGGTACACCGGGATGAGCAGCAGGGCGTTCATCACCAGGGTCTGCAGGCCAACCGGGAAGGGGAATCCCAGGAGCTGCTCGGTGACGTGATAGATGATGGTGGCCAAACCTGACGCGCCGCCCGCGGCCAGCTCGCCGGGGACCAGAAAGCAGTCCAGTGCGATGGCCGTGAGGAACGTGCCTAGGGCGATGGTGAGGTAGTCCTTGCCCGACGCCTTGATGATCTCGGGCACGCGTGAGAGCTTCTCGTGAACCATGTGGCTACTCCCCCTGCGCCCAGGCGTCGTCATCGGTCTGCTGCTGCGACTGGCTGAGCACGCGCCAGCGGTGGTAGGCAACCACGAACGGGTCGAGCTGGCCGTCGGAGAGCACCGCCTCGACGTTGCTCGTCTCGTAGCCGCTGCGCAGATCCTTCACCATCTGGTAGGGATAAAGCACGTAGCTGCGGATCTGGTTGCCAAACGAGATGTCCTTCTTGGGGCCGCGCAGCTCGTCGATCTGGGCGGCGCGGCGCTCCTCCTCCAGCTCGTAGAGCTTGGAGCGCAGGATCTGCATGGCGACCGCCTTGTTCTGCAGCTGGCTGCGCTCGTTTTGGCACGTCACCACGATGCCGGTGGGCAGGTGGGTGATGCGCACGGCCGAATCGGTGGTGTTGACGCCCTGGCCGCCGGGGCCCGAGGAGCGGTACACGTCGACGCGCAGGTCGTCGGGCGCGATGTCGACCTCGATGTCGTCGGGCAGGATCGGGAGCACCTCCACGCCGCAGAACGACGTCTGGCGGCGCTTCTTGTCATCGGTCGGCGAGATGCGCACCAGGCGATGCACGCCGGCCTCGGCCCGCAGCATGCCGTAGGCGTTCTTGCCGCTCACCGTGAAGGTGGCGCGGTCAAGCCCGATGACCTCGCCCACGGGGGCGTCGTTGACCTGCACCTTCCAGTGACGCACCTCGCAGTACTTGAGGTACATGTGCAGCAGCATCTCGCACCAGTCCTGCGACTCCAGGCCGCCCTGGCCGGGCTTGATGGTGACGATGGCGTCGCCGTGGTCGAACTCGCCGGTGAACCAGCTCGAGAGCTCCAGGTCGTCCAGGGACGCCGAAAGCTGCTCGATGACCTGCACCGCGTACTGCTCGGTCTCCTCGTCGTCGGCCTCGCATGCCAGCTCGTCGGCGCTGGCGGCCTCGCTGAGCAGGTCGACCGCGTCATCGTAGGCCTTGATGTCGTCGCGCAGGCGCGCGATCTCCCCCATGACGCGCTGGGCGGCCGCCGGGTCGTCCCAAAAGCCGGGCTGGGCGGAATTCTGCTCCAGGGCGGCCTGCTCCTGCCGCTTGACATCGATGGACAGGTAGCGCTCCACCTCGGCAAGGCGTTCGCGCAGGTGTGTTATCTGGTCAGCGTGCGACTCGACTGGCATGGGGACTAGGCTCGCTTTCCGTGGCAGTTCTTGAACTTCTTGCCGCTCCCGCAGGGGCACGGGTCGTTGCGGCCGACCCCGGCGTAGGGATCGTGCTCGGACTTGACGTAGGTCTGCGCCTTGCCCGCGCCCGCCTCTGCGGGGTTGCCGGCGGGGGCGCCGCCGCGACGGGCGCCCGCGGGAACGCGGGGCCGCAGGCGCGCACGGGCGCCGGAGTCGCCGTCGACCTCAGCAGGGCCGGAGTAGCGCACGCCCGACAGCGGCGAGGGCATGGCGGCGCCCATCTGCTCGGGGCGAGCCAGCTCGATGCGCAGGATGGTGCGCAGGAAGTCCTCATACATCGTGCTCACCAGCTCGCCGAAGGAGCGATACGCCTCCTCCTTGTACTCCACGAGCGGGTCGCGCTGGCCGTAGCCGCGCAGGAAGATGCCCGCCTTGAGGTAGTCCATCTCCTGCAGGTAGTTCATCCAGCGCGTGTCGATCACGCGCAGCATGACCTGGCGCTCCAGGGTCGCCGTCATCTCCGGGCCCAGGGCCTTGGCCTTCTTCTCGTAGGCGTCCTCCACGAACTCGTAGACGTCCTCAACCACCTCGGAGGGGTCCTCGTCGTCCAGGTCCAGGTCGAGGTCAGGCTCGGACACGCCGGTGAGCTGGGACACCCAGTTGGTCAGGCCCTCGACGTCCCACTCGCTTACCGGGGCGCGATCGGGCACGAAGTTGGCCACCTCGCGCTCCACGGTGTCGTGCATGACCTCCTCCACGTGCTCGGAGAGGTCCTTGCCGTCCAGGATCTGGTTGCGCTCGGCGTAGATGGTCTGGCGCTGCTTGTTCATGACGTCGTCGTACTCGAGCACCTGCTTACGGGCGGCGAAGTTCATGTCCTCGACCTTGCGCTGCGCGCCCTCGACCGAGCGGGTGACGAGCTTTGCCTGGATGGGCATGTCGTCGGGCATGTTGACGCGCTGCATCAGGGCGCCGATGCTGTCCATCTTGTCGCCGCCGAACAGGCGCATGAGGTCGTCCTGCAGCGAGAGGTAGAACTGCGTGGAGCCCGGGTCGCCCTGACGGCCCGAGCGGCCGCGCAGCTGGTTGTCGATGCGGCGCGACTCGTGGCGCTCGGTGCCGATGACAGCCAGGCCGCCCGCGGCGATGACCTGCTGCTTCTCGGAGGCGCAGATCTCCTTGGCGCGCGCCAGGGCGTCGGCCTGCTGC
The DNA here is from genome assembly GCA_963930185.1 of Coriobacteriia bacterium. GTDB lineage: Bacteria > Actinomycetota > Coriobacteriia > Coriobacteriales > UMGS124 > JAGZEG01. The sequence continues at coordinate 15,007 of CAWVLT010000089.1, forward strand.
TCCTCGGTGGCCTCCTCGGGAACGATGCCGCGCTGCAGCAGAAGGTCGCGCGACAAGAACTCGGGGTTGCCACCCAGCAGGATGTCCGTACCACGACCGGCCATGTTCGTGGCGATGGTGACCGCGCCCGCACGCCCCGCCTGCGCGACGATGGCCGCCTCGCGCTCGTGGTGCTTGGCGTTGAGGACCTCGTGCTTGATGCCGCGCTTGTCAAGCAGGCGCGACAGGCGCTCGGAGCTCTCGATGGACACGGTGCCCACCAGGATGGGCTGGCCGTTGTTGTGGCGCTCGATGACGTCCTCCACCACGGCGGCGAACTTGGCGTCGATGGTGCGGTACACCAGGTCGTCGTGGTCGACGCGGATCACGGGCTTGTTGGGCGGGATAGGCTGCACGGGCAGGTGGTAGATCTCGCGGAACTCGGCGTCCTCGGTGAGGGCCGTACCCGTCATGCCCGAGAGCTTCTTGTACAGACGGAAGTAGTTCTGCAGGGTGATGGTGGCCAGGGTCTGGTTCTCCTCGCGCACCAGCACGCCCTCCTTGGCCTCCACCGCCTGGTGCAGGCCCTCCGACCAGCGACGGCCCTCCATGATGCGGCCGGTGAACTCGTCGACGATCTTGACCTCGCCGTCCTGCACCACGTAGTCCTTGTCGCGGTGGTACATGAACTGCGCCTTGAGCGCCTGCTGCAGGTGGTTGACCAGCTGGCCGGACATGTCGTCGTAGATGTTGTCGATGCCCACGGCCACCTCGACCCTGTGCAGGCCCTCGTCGGTGGCCGTGATCTGGTGCTTGGCCTCGTCCATCTCGAAGTCCCTGCCCTCGCGCAGGCCGCGCACCGCATGGGCGAACTTCTTGTACGTGTCGCTTGAGCGCGTGCCCGCGCCCGAGATGATGAGCGGGGTGCGCGCCTCGTCGATGAGGATGGAATCGACCTCGTCGACGATGGCGAAGGCGTGCCCGCGCTGCACGCGGTCGCTCGCGCGGCTCACCATGTTGTCGCGCAGGTAGTCAAAGCCGAACTCCGAGTTTGTGCCGTAGGTGATGTCGGCGCGATAGGCCGGCTTCTTGGCGGTGAGCGGCATGCCGTTCTGCAGCAGGCCCACGTCCAGGCCCAGGGCGTTGTAGAGCCTGCCCATCCACTCGCTGTCTCGGCGGGCCAGGTAGTCGTTGACCGTGACCACGTGCACCCCGTTGCCCGAGATGGCGTTGAGGTAGGCGGCCAGGGTGGCCACCAGCGTCTTGCCCTCGCCCGTCTTCATCTCGGCGATCATGCCGGAGTGCAGGGCCATGCCGCCGATGAGCTGCACGTCGAAGTGACGCATGCCCATGACGCGGCGGGACATCTCGCGGCACGTCGCGAAGGCCTCGGGCAGCAGGTCGTCGAGGGTCGCGCCCTTGGTGTAGCGCTGGCGGAGCTCGAACGTCTGGTTGCGCAGGTCCTCGTCGGACATGGCCGTGAAGGTCGGCTCGATCTCGTTGATGTGGGCCGCCGTCTTCTCGAACTTCTTGAGTTCTTTGTCCGCGCCGAGAGAGAGCAGCTTTGTGAAGAAGTTTGCCATGATGTCCTTAGCTGATGCGCGCCGGGACCACGCGCCCGCAGAAGGCAGCCCGCGGCCTCAGGCGGCCACTCGCAGTCCACAGGCGCATGCAGTCGCCCAACGCTGGGTCCATCGGGTTCATCGCATACGGAAACTAATGTACCACAGCGTTCCATGCGCATTGCAGGCACCACACCACCCCCACGCAGGCTGCGCGGAAAAAGCAGGGGCAGGCGCATGGGCGGGCACGGGGACCGTAGGGGCAGGCGCACGGGCGGGCGCATGGGCGGGCGCGGAGGTTGGAGGGGCGAGCAACCAGGCGGCCGGGATGGGCCGGGCGGTTGGGATGAGGCCGGAGACTTCGACAGACCCAGCGGGTGGTCAGGATGACGAGTTCTGTGTCCAACGGCGTCCAACGTGACGCCGGCAGTGGCAGAGATGTGGTCAGAACGGCGAATTCTGTGCGGCCACTGGTCAAGAAGGCGAGTTCTGTGTCGCCGGCGCATGCCCACCTGGTCAGGATGGCGAGTTCTGTGCGCCAAAACGGGCATTCTTGGCCCGTTTTTTGATGCTACCGTAAAGCCAGGTCGTATCACCGCAGGCAGAGGCCTCGGCGCTTTCCCTACCTTTTCAGTAGGGTCACACAGAACTCGAGATCCTGACCATCGCGACACAGATCTCGGCATCTTGACCAACGGAACACAAAACTCGTCCTCTTGACCAGCGATCGGGTGATCGGGAAGGCCTAGTACAACGGCAGGTCGCCTGTGAGGGGGTCCACCTGGTCGGCGTAGAGGGGTTCCAGCGCCAAGCAGGTGTAGGTGGGCTCGCCGTGGAACTCGGTGTGGCCAGCATCGCGAATGAGCGCCGAGACAAAGCCCATCTCTCGCGCCCGGCGGTGCAGGTCGAGCAGCTCCTCCTCGGAGTCGACGTACACGCAGACCTTGGCCACCCCAGCATCGAACCAGTCGGAAAGCGCCGTTGGGCCGACAGGTGCGCCAGGAACAGAGCAACGCTCGGCACCCTCGGAGCCGCCCTCGATACCGGCGCCCTCGTCCAGATAGATCCAGCTGCCATCCTCGGTGAGGCGAACCTGGTCGAGGCGCCCCTCGCGCACCAGCGCCATGAGCACGGCCTCCACACAGGCGTGACCAGCCTGCGCGGCGATCTTGCCCTTGCGCATCTTGAGGTCGCGACGCATAACGATCATCTGTTTTGCCTTGTAGGCGGACACGGGGGCTCCAATCAGGCGAGACAACACGGCGCACAGGATTATAGGACATCGGCGGCACCAACGGGATGTCATCGTCACCGGCGGGGCATCGTCGACATTCCGCCCGTCAGGCCCGGCGGAACTCGTTCACCAGATCGAGTAACTCGTCGCGCTTGTGCACGTCGAGCTTTGCGTACAGGTTGTTGACGTGCGTCTTCACGGTCGAGGTGGACAGTCCCAGATCGTCCGCGATGCGCTGGCGCGAGAAGCCGCGGGCGAGAAACGAGAGCATGTCGTGCTCGCGCGTCGTCAGGCCATACCGCACCGCCATCGCGTTGACGGCGTCCTGGCTCGAGCGCAGCGCCCTCCGCGATGCCGCGGCGTCATCGCCGCCCGCAGCAACGCCTTCGCCGGCGGTGGCGCGCACCGGCAGAGAAGACGGACCCGCATGGGGCTGAACGTCATCGGCGTCGAGGAACCCCCAGCCATCCTGTGCGCGCATGATCATGAAGATGAGCCCCGCAAGCAAAAGAAGCATCCCCGAGAGCGCGAGCGTCGTATACATGCCCTGGGGAAGGGCGCTCATGTCAAGCGCGTCAAACACAGCGGCGGCGGCGCTTGACCCGACGAGCAGCCCGCCAAAGAGCAGCACCTGCCCGAGAAACGCCATGCGCACCGGCGAGACGCCATGGGCCTCCACGGCGCGATGGACGTTGAAGATGCCGAACACCCCACCGAACTGTATTGCCAGGATGAACAGCGGCTTGATGGAAAACGACTCGGACGCCCCCAGGGGGACCACGACGCACAGGGCGATCATGAGGGGGACGAGGGGCAGTACCACCGAGGGAACCCGGCCAGGGCCGGCGAGAACCCCCAACAGGATGACGAGCAACGCCCCCGACACAAACGAGGCGATCTGACGCCATACGGCAAGGTCCAGAGGCACGTAGATCTCCAGGGAGCTCATGATGCCCGAAATCACGGTCGGCAGCATCTGCAGGCCGCAGAAGCACGCCAGCGACCGCACGCCCATCGCGGACAGCAGGCCGCCGCAGCCACCGCCAGGCGCGGCCCCAGCGTCGAACGACCCGCACAACGGAACGAACACCAGGCACGCGGCCACGAGCGAGACGAGCACGTAGCCCGCCAGCTGCATGTCCGACGACGGCAGAGACACCGTGACCAGCGTGATCGCCGCCGTCAGCACCATCATATAGACGATGAGCCTCACCGCTCGAGCGTCACCAACGAGCAGGCACACCCAGATCTGGAGCGTGGGGGCGCGCGCCGAAACAAGCGCGAGCGTGGCGACGTTGAGCGCAGACGCCGTGTCCGACAGAACGCCCATGCGCAGCAGGAAGAGAAGCAGGCATCCGACGAGCGTGAGCGCGACTCCCAGCGCAGCCACGACGCCAAGCGCACGCCTCTCGCCAGCCACGATCACGATGCCGAGGCAGATCAGCGCCGTCAGCACGAGGGCCGCCCATATCGCCGCCTGCGGCAGGGTCGAGGCGGCCCCTCCGTACACCACGACCCCCGAGCGGTCGAGCAGCGTCTGAGCACAGGCACAGGCAGCGCCAAGCACGATGACGAACGAACGATACGTCATGCCCATGACCGACCCCGCCCCTCTCCAGGCTGCCGCCCCATCGTCACCACCAGCAAAAAACATTCGTCACCGCCAGCAAAAACGTCCGTGGCGTCGGCTGCCACCTCGCAAGCCGTATTCTGCAAAACGGCAGGTAGACCAGTTCGACCGAAAAGGTTGAGATCACATTTCAACCGTTCGACCCGAAGCGCTCGCTCGCCGCGCCGCTACATTTGGCATCGCACAGCGCGCACCGTGCAGGCAGGCCTGGCATGCATGGGCAAGCCCGGCATGCGAAGGGGCGCGGCGATCCGTCGCCACGCGGCGACCCGCCCGATGCACGCGCGCATATTGTATCGAGATATGTCGAGGAGGAGCACGTCATGACCACACGCATGTCAACCGCGCCAGTCGCAGAGATCTCGCGCCGCTCGTTGCTGGCCACCACGGGCCTTGTCGGTGCCGGTATAGCCGCCGGTCTCGCCTCGGCCGGGGCGAGCCGCGCCCTTGCCGAGGAATCTGCCGAAGCCGAAGGCGCCGAGGATCAGGCAGACAGCACCGACGGCGCCGTCGAGTTCACCGGAGAGCAGGAGATCATCGACGTGCAGGTCTGCGTGCTCGGCAGCGGCCCCACCGGCATGACCGCCGCCATCAGCGCCGCCGAGGCGGGCGCCCAGGTGCTCCTGCTCGACCGCAACGCCTTCGCCACCGGCAACGCCCACAGCATCGCCGCCTGCGAGACGGACTTCCAGCTCGCGCTCGAGAATCACGAGACCCCCGAGGAGTTCGCCGACTTCCTCGTCCACTACGAGGACAATCCCGACCAGGATCGCGACATGGCCCTGTTCTGCGCCCAGCAGACCGCCTCGATGATCCAGTGGCTCTCCGACCACGGCGTGGAGTTCAGCCGCGCCGAGACCTCGAGCCCCGAGCCGTTCGCCATCCCCGCCCGCACGCTGGTGACCAAGTACGGCCGCGACGCCTACAGCGCCCTCACCAAGCCTCTCGAGGACTCCCTGGCCACCGCCGGCGTCGATTGCCGCTACGAGACCGAGGTGCTCGAGCTCATCCCCGACGAGTCCGGAGCCGTGGTGGGCGCCCGCGCCCAGGCCAAGGACGGCCACGAGATCGTCGTGAACGCCAGGTCCGTGGTGCTCGCAACCGGTGGCTTCGGCGGCGATGACGAGCTGCTGCGTCGCTATGCCACGCGCATCCCCTGCGCCGGCCCGCTCGGCGGCGAGCTGCTGTGGACGCGCGGAGACGGCTTTGCGGTTCGCGAGGGCATCAAGCTCGGCGCCGAGGTGTGCACCCACGGCGGTGGCGGCCTGATGTACAAGAACTTTGAGGGTGGCAACTGCGACCACTGCGGTCAGGCCCTGCACGTCGGCACCGACGGCAAGCGCTTCTGCAACGAGAGCATCAACCGACTTGACCGCTCGGGGCGTGCCGTGGACGCCGGCTACACCTACGTCTACATCATCTACGACGCCGATCTGCCCGCCAGCCTGTACACGGGCGTGTCGTCGAGCGGCGGCTCGGCAACGACGACGGGCGCCGGCTCCAACCCCCTGCAGGCCGCCCTTGACGCCGGCACCGCCTTCGAGGCCGACACCATCGAGGGTCTCGCCCGCCAGCTGGGCATCAACGCCGCCGTGCTGCAGGACACCGTGGACACCTACAACGGCTGGTGCCGCAGCGGCGTGGACGAGGAGTTTGGCAAGCCGGCCGAGAAGGTGGGCATGATCGACGATCCCGAGCACGCCGGTGAGCCCGACTGCCCGCAGATCGAGAACACCTTCAAACTGCTCAACGAGATCAAGAACCCGCCGTTCTACGCGACGCGTGCCATGCTGAACACCATCCAGCTCAGCCACACCCAGGGTGGCCTCAAGATCTCGCAGGCTGCCGAGGTGCTCGACGTCGCCGGCAACCCCATCAAGAACCTCTACTCCGGCGGCGAGGCAGCGAACGGCCAGGTCCTGGGACGCTTCTACCCCACGTCGGGCACGTCCGCGATGACCTGCTACGTGTTCGGACGCATCGCCGGCGAGAGCGCGGCGGCAAACGCGATGGCGTAAGGACGCGTCACGGCACGTCATAACCTCTGAAGTATTCGGAACGTCATGACATCAAAGAACCTGCCTTACAGGTCCGGGCATCCTGCGTGATCGTGGGCGGGATGCCCGTTCTCGTAGCTCGTCCCACCTGCAGCCTCGAGACCGCGAAAACCCGGAAGCCACCCTTGCCTCATAGGGCGCCTCAACGTACACCCCGCACGGCAGTCGGTTCCGTCTTGATCCAGAACAGGAAGAACCACCACTTCACAGCCATGAGCACGCCAATGAGGATGCGCATGGGTAAAACGGGAATGGCAACCATCAGCGCAACCAGCAGGCAGGAGACGGGCACGCAGATGCACAGCTTGACCCTCATGGGCATCGAACGCGTCCTCACGAAGTCCTCGAGGTACTTTTTATAGAGCTTGGTGCCGCAGAACCAGGCGTGGAAGCGCTCGGACCCGTTCGCAAAGCACGCGGAGGCGAGCAGAAGCAGCGGAGTAGTTGGCAAGACGGGGATCACGATGCCGACGGCGCCCACGCCGGCGAACAGAAACCCCAGCACCACGAGCAGGTGGCGCAGGACGGGAATGCGCTGCAGCAATGGCCTGCGCTCTATCGGGCGATCTTTTGAGCGAGTTGCCGGCTGCCCGCTTCTCGTGCATGCCCCACCAGAGCCCTCAGCCCAGGCGTCACCAGAGAGTGGGTGATCGTCCATGCGCGCGCCCTTGTCCATGCCGCCCTCCATTCCCACGCCGCCAACCAACGACCGCACCTACCACCCCACAGCACCCATGCGGGCGCATCGTCGCACGAACGCAATGCATGCAGGCAAGCGTCAACTTCTGGGCGCACAGTGCACAGATAATTTGTTTTCCTCTTCAAACTTTTTAAATGTTAGCATAGTCGAACTTATTAGGCAAGTCCCAGCATCTCGCCGGGGAACCAGCTGGCAAACTTCGGCCAACTCCGGCCATTTTGATCGCATGCGTCCGTCGCGTTTCACGGGCAGACCCACAACTCGCTCACTTTCACTACGACGCGTTTCGATGCCTTACCATGTCGTAGGCGTACACCCACCACAGCAGGCGCTCCTCCTCGCCCATGACCAGGTTGGGCTCGCGGCGCTCCAGATACAGGTCGGTCTCGTGCTGGCCGAACCTCACGCGATAGCGAGCAACCTGCCTGCCGTGGCTGACAGCCCCGAAGATGCCGGCATCGAGCACCTCGTCCACGTGGAAGCAGCGCCCGTCCTTCCACATGACGCAGACGGGCTCTATCGCGCCGTCACGCCCAAAGCGGGCGTAGACGTCGACGTACTCGCGGTGGACGCGCCGCCGCTCCCCCGATGTCGTGGTCACATGTTCCATGGCCACCATTATCGAACATCTGTTCTCTTTTGACTAGCGAACACGGAGTGGATTCGCCATGGGGGCAACTAGGCGATAGGCCATTTGTGTCCTTGCCCCAGAGTACGATCAAAAGGGCATCCATGGCCAAGCTCGAACGGGCCGCCACAGTGCGGCAGGCACGGCACGCCCGCTACTCAATCACCCACTCATCAATGGTGCATGTCTCAGGCGAGAAGTTCACGCCCACTTTCACGACACGCCCCTCGTCTGCGGAAAATGGTACGAGATAGCCCTTCTCATCTATCTGCGCGAGCGCCTCTGCGGCGGACCTGCCGTACTTGAACTCCATGACATACGTCACGCCGGCGTAGCGCACCACAGCGTCTATGCGCCCCGTGGCCGTCTTGAACTCCGTCTCGATCTGGATGCCGAGCAGGTCAAAGATCAGATAGAACGTCGTCTCGAACCCGCGTTCGTCGCGGCTGCCCAGATGATAGGGAATGCCCGCAAGATAGGCTCGCATCGCCTGCAGCGCGGCATCCATGTCACCCGAGCGGATGTCATCGGCAAAACGATCGAGGAAGTTGTAGTGCATGGTGGGGCGTCGGTGTTCGCCTCGTCACCAATGTAGAGCAGCAGGCTCTCGGAAAGCCCGCACCTCACCTCGTCGTTGGGTATGCCGAGCCTGTACGCCTCGCGCATTGGGTCGTAGCCTTTGATGGTGAGGTATCCGGCCTGGTAGAGCATGGGCAGCGGGGAACCCATGCGCTCGGTCGGGGCGTCGAACGCGGTCTCGCGCGCCGAACAGTCCTCCAGGTCCGGCAGCGTCCACTTGTGCGCGCGCATGAGCCGCAGAAGCGAGGCGGGCGTGCCTGAGCCAAACCAGAACGACCTGATGCGCCCCTCCGACAACGCGTTGAAGAGGCTGAACGGGTTGTAGATATCCGGGGAGGGCTCGGCAAAGTGATAGCCGTCGTAGCGCTGCTTAAGCCGGGAAAGGGCGGCCTCACGAGAGGTGCCGAGCTTCTCAGCGAACAGGTCTATGTCGAGCGACATCTGGCCGATTAGCTCTTCCTCGGATATGCCGCAGATAGTCGCAAACTCCGGATCCATGCTGATGGTGCGCAGGTTGTTGAGCTCGCTGAAGATGCTGAGCTGGCTAAACTTGGTGATGCCCGTGAGGAACACGAAGCGCAGGTGCGCGTCGCACCCCTTGAGCGGGATGTAGAACTCGCGCATCACCGTGCGGAAGCTCTCGAGGAGTCCCTCGTCGTCTATGACATTGAGCATCGGGGCGTCGTACTCGTCGATAAGAATGACAACCTGCTTGCCAGTCTGGGCGTGAACGCGCTCGATGAGCGTACCGAACCTCTCCGAGCGCGTCATTGTCGTGCGTTCAACGGAGAAGCAAGCCTCGAGCTTGGTCAGGATGTCATCGATCTGCGCGGAAAGCTGCTCCGGGTCACGCGTCTTCACCATGCTGAGGTCTATGCGCAGGACGGGCCACGACTCCCACTCGGTCTCGAGCCTGTCGACCGCAAGGCCCTCGAAGAGCTCGCGTTTGCCCTCGAAGTACGCCTGCATGGTTGAGATCAGCAGCGACTTGCCAAAGCGGCGCGGCCGGCTCAGGAAGAAGTACTTGCCGTCCTCGTGAGCAAGGCGGTGGATGAACTGCGTCTTGTCGATATAGAGGAACCCGTTGGTGCGAATCTCGCTGAACGTCTGCATCCCTATGGGATAGCGCAGTCGCTTCCTTATGGTCATGGCCCCTCCCAACGTCATCTCGCGCAACCGCAGGCCCGTGCATGTTGCCGCAAGCCAATGCCCATCCGCCGCGCCCGACAGTCCTGCTCCGCCCCGCCTCGCTCCGCGGACCTAGCTCACCCGCCCGTTCTCGACTGAGTATACCTTATCGGCGATGCCCATGGTCGAGGCGCGATGCGACACGAGCACCACGGTGCGCCCTTCTCGCTCCTCCTTGAGGGCGCGCAGGATGACGCCCTCGTTGAGGCAGTCGAGGTTCGAGGTTGGCTCGTCGAGCAGAAGGAGCGGCCCCGCATGGACGAACGACCGCGCCAGTCCCAGACGCTGGCGCTCGCCGGCGGAGAGCGTCCCGCCGAGCTCCCCCACCTCGGTGTCGTAGCCCTGCGGCAGCGTCATCACGAAGTCGTGCAGCGCGGCCTTCTTCGCGGCTGCGATGACCTCCTCGTCGGTGGCGTCGAGCTTGCCCACGCGGATGTTGTTGGCGATGGTGTCGTGGAACAGGTCGGTCTCCTGGGTCATGTAGCTCTCGGTACGACGCAGGTAGGCGGTGTCGACCCGCTCGATGGGCTCCTCGCATACGCGGACGCTGCCTGCCGGCGCGTTCCAGAAGCGCATGAGGAGCTTGAGCAGCGTGGACTTGCCCGAGCCGCTCTTGCCGCTGATCCCGACGATGCGCCCGGGCTCGAAGCTGGCGCTGACCCCGTCGAGCACCAGGTCGGCATCCTCCACATCAGTCGAGGCGTCCTTCGAGGCGTCGGCCGGATAGGCGAAGCTCAGGTCGACCACCCGCGCACCCGTGAAGCGTCCGGGTGCCACGCCGGCGGCAACGTCGGTCACCACAGGCCGCTCCTCGAGCAGCGACAGGACGCGCTCGCCGGCGGCAAGCGTGGAGAACAGCGAGCTGGAGAGCGCCGAGAGGGCCAGGACCGGCCCGAACGACGACATGAGCATGACCGTGGGCAGCACGGCGCCCGCCAGGGCGTCGGGGGCGGAGGTGGGCAGCAGCACCGAGCAGGCCAGCATCGCGAAGTCGAACACGAGCACCTCGACGGAGGCAATGCCGCCGATGACGCCCTCCACGCTCTTGAGCCGGGACTGCTCGACCTCCATCTCGCCGGTGAGGCGCCGCATCCCCTCCAGGCGTCGGGTGCCCTGGCCGAGCTGCAGGATCTCGAACAGGCCGCGCAGGGAGTCCAGGTAGAAGCTCGACAGGTCGGCGAACCGCTCGCGATAGCGCATGCCCACCTGGTTGCCCATGCGCGAGGTGAGCAGCGGCGTCACCAGGCCCACGACCAGAAACGCGACCAGGGCCACGACGGCGAGCCAGGGGTTGAACAGCCCCACCCCCACGGTGACCGTCAGGCTCACGAGCACCGCGATCGCAATGGGCGAGATGGTGTGCGCATAGAAGACCTCGAGCAGCTCGACGTCGCTGGTGATAAGGGCCACCAGGTCGCCGCGCCTGCGCCCCTCGAGCTTGGCCGGGCACAGGCGGCGCAGCGCCGAGAACACCCGATCGCGGATGAGGGCGAGGATCTTGAAGGCGATGAGGTGGTTGTTGTACTGCTCGGCATAGTGGAACACCCCGCGGCCCAGGGCGCATAGGATGAGGGCGACCGCAAGGACCAGAAGCGAGGCGTGGTATGAGCCCACGGCGCTCAGCAGCGCGAACACGCCGAGCACCGGCACGGCGATGGCGCACAGATTCCCGACGACGCCGAAGAGGATCGCCAGCGCCATGTTGCCGGCCAGCGGCCGCACCAGCCCGATGAGGCCCGCCATGATGCGGATGCCACTGCGTCTGCGCGGCGATGCGCAGGCGCGATCCTGATCCCGCATGCTCATGCGACCACCTCCGAATCCGCCTGTCCGTACGTCTCGAGCTCGTGCTGCTCGCTGAAGATGCGCGCATAGGCACCGCCGCGCGCCACCAGGTCCTCGTGCGTGCCCAGCTCGACGACGCGGCCGCCCTCCATGTAGGCGATGGCGTCAGCGTCGCGCACGCAGGAGAGTCGGTGCGAGATGAGCAGTACCGTGTGCGTGCGGGCGAGCTCGCGCACGACCTCCATGATGATGCGCTCGCTCTCGGCGTCGATATTGGAGGTCGCCTCGTCAAACAGGTACACGTCGCTGTCGCGCAGAAGCGCCCGGGCGAGCGCGAGGCGCTGGCGCTGGCCGCCCGACAGGTTGGAGCCCCGCTCCTCGATGCGGGCCGACAGGCCACCGTGCGCCTCGAAGAAGTCGAGGATGCGCACCCGCTCCAGAGACGAGCGCATGGCCCGCTCGTCGGCCGCGGGGTCCGCCATGCGAAGGTTGTCCGCCACGGTGCCCGCGAACAGGTAGCTGGCGTTGCCCACCAGCGTGACGCAGCTCAGCAGCTCGGCGGTGTCAACGTCGCGCAGCTCGACGCCGCCCAGGCGGATGCTGCCCGTATAGGCGCGCATGCGGTGGACGAGCAGGTTCACCGCCGTGGACTTTCCACAGCCCGAAAGGCCCACCAGGCCAACGAAGCCCCCCGCGGGGACCACGAGGTCGAGCCCGGTGAGAACCTGCCGCGCGGGCTCGGCGCCCCGATCGTCGGCACCTTGGCTGTCAGCGGCCCGCTTGGCGCCTTGGCCATAGGCAAACCCCACGCCGTCGAACACGACGTCGAGCGGCCCCTCGGGCAGGTGCGCCGTCCCCGGGGCAGGCGTGGGGGCGTCGAGCAGCGCGAAGATCTTCTTGCTCGCCGACATGCCGTTCATGGCCACGTGGAAGAACGAGCCGAGCGTGCGCATGGGGATGAAGAACTCGGCGGCGAGCAGCACGATCACCAGGGCCCCGGCAAGCCCCAGCGCCCCGCTGGCGAGCTGGCTGGCCGCGACGATGATGCCGACCGCCGCCCCGCCGTAGGCGATGAGGTCCATGACGATGATGGAGTTGAGCTGCATGAGCAGCACGCGCATGGTGATGACGCGGAATCGCTCGGCCGCCTCGTTCATCTTTCGTTGGTAATGCTCGTCGGCGCCGTTGATCTTGAGGGTCGTCATCCCCTGGACGTCCTCGAGGAAGATGTCGCCCAGCTCGGTGTAGGAACCCCAGTAGTGCTTGAACAGCCTGCCGGCGATCCTCTGCACCGCCATGATGCACACCGGGATGAGTGGCACGCACACGAGCAGGACGACAGCACACGTCATGTTGATGGGCGCGACCACGGCAAACAGGGTGAGCGGCGCAAGCACGCTGTAGAAGAGCTGCGGCAGGTACTTCCCGAAGAACATCTCGAGCTGGTCGACGCCCTCCGACGCCACCTGGACGATCTCGCTGGTAGAGAAGTCCTGCGTGTACGAGGGGCCGAGCTCTAGCAGCTTGCCGTACACCGCGTCGCGCATCTTGGCCTTGACGCCGCAGCACACCCTATGCGACGCACGGGCCGCCACGAAGCCGCAGGCGAAACGCACGGCGAGGGCGACGGCGAACACACCCGCCACGACGAGGAGCTCGCGGGCGCCCACCGAACCCGACGCCCCCGCGCCGCCCGTCGCGCCCTGCAGGCGGGCCAGCGCCCAGCCCAGCGAGAAGACGGCGGCCACGTTGGCGAGCATCGCGAACCACTGGGCGGCCACGTTCAGGACGAGCCAGCGGCGCAGCCGCGTCGCAAACGAGAGAAGTCGCTTGTCCACGAGCACCCCCTTCTAGTCCGTCTCGCCGTTGGCCAGGGTGCCGCAAACGCCCTCGCCACGCAGGTAGTCCTCCACGGCGTCGGCGAGCACCGAGACGTGGTCGGCACGGGCGCCCAGCGTCGGGATGTACGTGAAGCTCGCAGGGCCCGCGTCAGGGTGGTGCTGCTCGCACAGGCGCAGGAACAGCTCGCGCTGCTCCACGTCGCAGTCGATGAGCGTCTCGATGCAGTCGGCCGTGAACACCGGCGCCGCCACCGCCACGTCACGCACGCCCTCCTGCGCCCATTGGGCGAGGACCTCCTTGGCGGGAGGCCTGAGCCAGCGGCGGTTGTCGAAGCGCGAGTGGTACGCCACGCCCCAGCCGCCCTCAGGGATGCCGAGGAGCCTGGCGCACCCGCCCGCGGTGTCGAGCGTCTGCTGGTAGTAGGGGTCGCCGCGCTCAATGTCGGCCAGCAGCGTGGAGTGGAACGTGAACAGGATGCGCGAGCCCGGCCGCCAGGTCCAGCGATCGGCGACGGAGCTCGCCAGGGCCTGCAGGTACTCGGGCCGGTTGCAGTAGAACGGGATGAGCCCCACCGACTCGATGGCGGGGCGGCGCCTTGCCTGCCGAAGCGTCTCCTCGTGGCAGGTGACCGTGGTGACGTCGGCCTTCTGGGGGAACAGCGGCAGCAGCACCACGCGGTTGCAGCCGGCGGCGATAAGCTCGTCGAGCGCCGCGCCGAGGCTAGGATTGCAGTAGCGCATGCCCAGGGCCACCGGCACGTCAAGGCCACGGCGGGCCAGCTCCGCCTCCAGCCGACTGCGCTGCTCGCGGCAGGTCACCAGCAAAGGCGAGCCCTGCGGCGTCCAGATGCGGCGGTAGCGCTCGACCGTGCGCTTGGGCCGGTTGGGCAGGATGAATAGGTGAAGGATCGGCATCCACAGGGCACGGGGCAGATCCACGATCCTGCGGTCAGAGAGCATCTGGCGCAGAAACTCGCGGATGTCCTCGACCTCGGGGGAATCGGCCGTCCCCACGTTGGCGATGAGAACGCCGTAGCGCGGCTGGTCTGGCAAGGCGGCTCCTTACGCGCGGGGCCGCGAGCGCCTGCCGGCAGCGGCCCGACTGACTGGGTGATCGAAACGTCAGGCAAGCGTGGGCATTGTAGCATCCGGTGAGTTAGTGGTATTAAACACACGAAGGAAGCACCATGTGCGCATGTCCGCACGCCCGCACCGTCATGCGCAAGCCAGTGTCTCTCAGGTGCGTGGCGTCACCCAGGCGCAGTACGCCCAGCTTCCCATGGGCATCATTCACAAGTCTTGAATATCCAATTTATTTGATATTCTTGAGTTATCCATTCTTATCAACTATATTTGATAAACTATAGGCTCATCAGCAGCTCCTCAGCACAACGAGAAGCAGCCAGCACGGGAAAGGCCACCATGGAGTGGAGCAACATATACAGCATGGAGCAACTGGGAGCGTTCCTCAAGCAGTACCGCCGGGCACGTGGCGTCACCCAGGCGCAGTACGCCGAGCAGCTGGGGATCTCGCATGCCACGCTCTCCGCGCTCGAGAACGGCCGCGGCGTCTCGAGCACGACGCTCGAGAAGGCGTTCCAGCTCCTCGGCCTGCGCCTCATCGTGCTTCCCAAGGACGCCGAGGCACGCGTGACCCTGCGAACCGCGCGGGAGGGGTAGCCATCATGGCGGAGGACCTTGTTGTTTTGCTACAGGGAACCGAAATCGGGCGACTGGCGCGGACAAAGAATGGCGCGCGGTTCGTTTTCGACGAAACGCTATCGGGCGCCCATGCGGGGTCCCCCCTGCTTTCCTGCGCCCTGCCCGTACAGGATGCGCCGTTCGACGCCGCGGCGACAGCCAGCTGGTTCTCCGGCCTTCTGCCCGAGGACTCGCGCCTCGACGAGATTCGCAGGTTCTTCGCCATCTCCGGCACGAGCTATCTCGACGTGCTCGAGGAGGTCGGCTGGGAGTGCGCCGGCGCCGTGTCGATAATCCCCTCCTCGAAGCTCCTCGAGCACCATGATGCCGAAGGTGCAGAGGCGATTTCCGCGCAAAGCCTCGCCGAAAGACTCAACGCGCTGCCCTCTCACCCGTTCGACACGGCCAAAACCCTCCGCATCTCCCTGGGAGGCTTTCAGGAAAAGCTCTGCGTAGTTGCCTCAGACATCGAGATGGAGCGTGGCCTGGCAAGGTTCAACACCATAGGCATCCCCGTAAACGGCTCGCCAACCACCCACATTCTCAAGCCGCAACCTCGCCGTTTCCCTGGACTCGTGCGCGCGGAGGCATGGGGAATGGCCGCCGGCTCGTGCGTCACACCGACCGCGCAGGCGGCGATTCTCGTCTCGGACGAGGCCGAAATGCCCGAGACGCTCGTGGTCACGCGATTCGACAGAAGACTGGTGAACGGTCGCGTGTACAGGATCCACCAAGAGGACTGCTGCCAGGCGCTCGGCCTGCCGCCCAATCGCAAGTACGCGGCGGAGTCTTCTCCCAAGAAGAGCGATCCGTCCTTCAGCAAGATCGCCAGCCTGCTGAGACAATACGCCCTTGACGCATCAAATCAGATCGAAACCCTGCTGAGGCAGCTCGTCGTCAACGTGGCCCTGGGAAACACCGACGCGCACGCCAAGAACTATGCGCTCCTGCACGAAGAAGACACCGTGTCGCTCGCCCCCCTCTATGACGTCGTGCCCGCCCTCGAGATCACGCCGCAGACGCTTGTCATGGGCATGCGCATAGCAGGGCGCATCCGCATCGACAGGATAGGTCGAGAAGAGATCGTAGACGAGGCACGTTCGTGGGGAATTCCCACACTAAAGGCAACGGCGATCCTGGATGACGCCCTCGAACGCCTGCGCGCCGGCATCGATCACGCCAGCGAGCTCTACCCGCAGGCCGGCGAGCGACATGGGGTGCCGACGCTCGCTCGTCTGACAGCATTCACCCGCTAGAAAAAGCGCACCACGGCCCTGCGCGAGGGTTCCTCCACACGCGGTGGTTCCCCCACACACGGTGGTTCCTCCACACGCATATGTGTTATCTTTTTTGATCTCGTAACACCTCACCGTCGGCCTCACGAGTAGGCGTATGCTGCCACTGCGTCAGAAATGATACGTATAGCAGTTTCGTAACACTCTTCACCCGAACGCCACGACGCGACCCGAGGAGGCCCAGGTATGCGGCAGCCCACAGGATACGAAAGCGATATTGATCACCGACCCACACGCCCCGCCGCCGACGCAGGCGTGTCCGCAGCCGGCCTTACGCGCCGCGCGTTCGTCCGCACCGCCGGTGCCTGTGCGGCCGCGGCCGTCGCCTCAGTCGCGGCGGGGACCCTGCCGGGCCTCGGTGACGCAGGCGCCGTCGGCAGCAGTCCCACCCGTGCCCTCGCCAGCGAGGCGGCGGGTGACCAGACGCAGGTCATCGTGACCATGACGCCCTCCTCGGAGCCCTCGGCCGGCTTCGACCCGCTCATGTCGTGGGGATGCGGCGAGCACGTGCACGAGCCGCTCATCCAGTCCACCCTGGTCGTCACCGACACCGAGCTCGCGTTCAAAAACGACCTCGCGACGTCCTACGAGTGCTCCGAGGACGGACTCACCTGGACCTTCAAGATCCGCGACGACGTACGGTTCACCGACGGCGAGCCGCTCACGGCGGGCGACGTGGCCTTCACCATCAACGGCGTGCGCACCAGCACGGCCTCCGTCGCCGACCTCACCATGGTAGAGAAGGCCGAGGCGCCCGATGACACCACGGTGGTCCTCACGCTCAGCAAGCCGTTCAACGCGCTGCTCTACACGCTGGCCGTCGTCGGCATCGTGCCCGAGCACGCCTACGGGCAAGGCTACGGCGCCAACCCCATCGGCAGCGGCCGCTACATGCTCGAGCAGTGGGACCAGGGCCAGCAGGCCATCTTCGTGGCCAACCCCGACTACTACGGCGAGGCCCCCAAGATCCAGCGCCTCGTGGTGGTGTTCATGGAGGAGGACGCCTCCATCGCCGCGGCGCAATCGGGACAGGTGGACGTGGCCTACACCTCGGCAACGTTCAGCGACGTCGTGCCAGGCGGCTACGGTCTGTTCTCCTGCACGTCGGTCGACTCGCGCGGCATCTCGCTTCCCTGCGTGCCCGCCGGTGGCACCAAGGTCGAGGGGGAGGTGGAGTACCCGCGGGGCAACGACGTGACCTGCGACCTTGCGGTGAGGCGCGCCATGAACTACGGCGTCGATCGCGACACGCTCATCGCAAACGTCCTCAACGGCTACGGCACCCCGGCGTTCAGCGTGGGCGACGGCCTTCCCTGGTCGTCGGAGGACATGCGCTGCTCCACCGACGCAAACTACGCCCGCCAGCTGCTCGCCGAGGGCGGGTGGAGCGACTCGGGCGACGGCATCCTGCAGAAAGACGGCCTGCGCTGCTCGTTTGACCTGTACTACAGCGCGGGCGACTCGGCGCGTCAGGCCATCGCCGCCGAGTTCTCCAACCAGATGCGTGCGCTGGGGATCGAGGTCAACCCCAGGGGCGCGAGCTGGGACGAGATCTACGCGCACCAGTACAGCGACGCGGTCGAGTGGGGCTGGGGGTCCAACGCGCCCATCGAGCTCTACCAGCTCAACTACTCCACCGGCTGGGGCAACTACGCGAGCTACGAGAGCCCCGTGGTGGACGCCTACCTCGACGAGGCGCTCGCCCAGCCGAACGTGGAGGACTCCTACGAGTACTGGAAGCTCGCCCAGTGGGACGGCAGCGAGGGCGTGGCCCCGCAGGGTGCCGCCACGTGGGTGTGGCTCACCAACATCGACCACCTGTACTACGTGCGCGAGGGCCTGCAGATCGCCGAGCAGAAGCCGCATCCCCACGGGCACGGATGGTCGCTCGTCAACAACGTCGACCAGTGGAGCTGGGCGTAGGGGCTCGCGCGGGGTAGGGCGCCGGCGGGTGCAGACGGAAAGCCAACGGGAAGGGACGGCGCTTCGATGGCGACGGCCAAGCTCATCCTCAAAAACCTCGCCAAGGTGGCGCTGCTGCTGCTCGCCGTCAGCTTCGTCTCCTTCGCACTCATCAGCCTGTCTCCCATCGACCCGGTGCAGGCAAACGTGGGGCAGGCGGCATACGTCAACATGAGCGAGGAGAAGCGCGCCCAGCTGCAGGAGTACTGGGGGGTGGGCGCGCCGCTGTGGCAGAGCTACGCGAGCTGGCTCGCCGACGCCCTGCATGGCGACCTGGGGACATCGCTTCGGTTCAACGCGCCGGTCATCGAGGTCATCGGCACGCGTGCCGCCAGTTCGCTGGCGCTCATGGCCTGCGCCTGGGTGCTCAGCGGCATCCTGGGCGTGACGCTGGGCGTGGCGGCGGGCATGCGCCGGGGAGGCGCGCTCGACCGTGCGGTGAAGGGATACTGCTTCCTGCTCGCCTCGACGCCGACCTTCTGGCTCGCCCTGGTGGCGCTCATCGTGTTCAGCGTGTGGCTGGGGTGGTTCCCCCTGGGCTTCGCGGTGCCCATCGGGGTCTCGGCGGCCGAGGTCACCCTGGCCGACGCCGTCCACCACATGGTGCTGCCCGCGCTCACGCTGTCGGTGCTGGGCGTCGCCAACGTGGCGCTGCACACCCGCGAGAAGACCATCGACGTGCTCGAGAGCGACTACGTGCGCTTCGCGCTGTCACGCGGGCTCACCACCTGGCAGGCCATGCGCCGCCACGGGCTGCGCAACCTGTCGCTGCCGGCCGTCACGCTGCAGTTCGCCTCCATCTCGGAGATATTCGGCGGGTCGGTGCTGGTGGAGCAGGTCTTCTCCTACCCGGGGCTGGGCCAGGCGGCCGTCACCGCCGGGCTGGGCGGCGACGCGGCGCTGCTCGCGGGCATCGCCGTGTTCTCAGCCGCGCTCGTGTTTGCCGGGAACTTCGCCGCCAACGTGCTCTACGGGGTCATCGACCCGCGCGTCCGCAGAGGAGGGGCCCATGCCTAGGCGCATCCCCGCACGTGCCGCCGCAGGCGCCGCGTCCGCCTCCGTCTTGGGCACGACCGGCCCCGCCCATGCAGGCGACGCGGCCGTGCCGGTGCTCCACGCCCCGCGCAGGGCACGCATGGCCAACCGGCGCCTCGCGCTGCTCGCCTGCGTCCTGGCGGCGCTCGCGCTTGCCGCCGTCGTCGCCGCCGGCCTCGTTGTGGGCGAGCGCGCCGGCGTCAGCGACTTCTCCATCAAGAACCAGGCACCGAGCCTGGCGCACCCGTTCGGCACCGACCAGATGGGGCGCGACATGTTCCTGCGCACGCTGGCGGGACTCTCCACCAGCGTGCTCATCGGCCTGTTCGCGGCGGGCGCGTCCTCGCTCATCGCGCTTGTGCTGGGCACCGTGGCGGCACTGGGCGGAAGGCGTGCCGACGCGGTGGTGACCTGGCTCATCGACCTCATGATGGGCATCCCCCACATCGTGCTGCTCATCCTGATCTCCTACGCGCTGGGGCGCGGCTTCTGGGGCGTGACGATCGGCGTGGCGCTCACTCACTGGGGCAGCCTCGCGTGCGTGGTGCGCGCCGAGGTCATGCAGTGCCGACAGTCCACCTTCGTGGCCTGCGCGCGCAAGCTCGGCGTGGGGCAGGTAGGCGTCGCGGTGCGCCACATGCTGCCCTACGTGCTCCCCCAGTACCTGGTGGGCCTCATCCTGCTGTTCCCCCACGCCATCCTGCACGAGGCGTCGATCACGTTCCTGGGGTTCGGCCTGTCGCCGGAGGCGCCGGCCATCGGCATCATCCTGAGCGAGTCGATGACCTACCTGTCGGCCGGCATGTGGTGGCTCGCCGTGTTCCCCGGACTTGCGCTCATCGCCTGCGTGCTGTTGTTCGACGTGGCGGGCTCGAACCTGCGCAGGCTCATCGATCCGCACAGCGCGCAGGAATAGGAGGCGGGCATGGAGTCGCAGCACACTCAGGCGCACGAGAGCGCCCAGGAGCACCATCACCACACGCACGGCGCCACGTCGCGCCATGACCATGGCCACCACCTGCTGCAGGTGGAGTCCCTGAGCGTCTCCTTCAGGATGTACGACCCCGACGAGCCGTTCTTCGCCGCGCGGCAGCGCGACGTCGAAGCCATCCGCGACCTGAGCATCAGCGTGCACGCCGGGGAGGTCGTGGCCGTGGTGGGGGCGTCAGGCTCGGGCAAGAGCCTGCTGGCCGACACGATCCTGGGGCTGTTCGAGCCCAACGCCACGGTGAGGGGCCGCATCTGGTTTGACGGGCAGCCCTGCGACACCGGCAAGCTGGCCCAGCTGCGCGGCCACGGCATCAGCCTCGTACCGCAGAGCGTGACCAGCCTCGACCCGCTCATGAGGGTGGGCAGGCAGGTGGAGGGGATGGCGCACGGACGCGCCGACCGGCTGCGGCGCCGGCAGAGGCGCCAGGAGCTGTTCGCGCGCTACGGGCTGGGCGAGGAGGTGGCCGAGCTCTATCCCTTCGAGCTGTCGGGCGGCATGGCGCGCCGGGTGCTGCTGTGCTGCGCCCTCATGGACGACCCGCGCGTCATCATCGCCGACGAGCCCACCCCCGGCCTGGATCTGGAGCGCGCGCTCACGGCGCTGGCCGACTTTCGTGCCTTCGCCGATGCGGGCGGCGGCGTCATGCTCATCACGCACGACATCGAGCTCGCCCTGCGCGTGGCCGACCGCGTGGCGGTGTTTTGCGACGGCACGGTGGTGGAGGAGACCTCGGTGGAGAGCTTTGCCAACCCCGAGCTGCTTCGTCACCCCTTCAGTCGGCAGCTGTGGCACGCCCTGCCCGAACACGACTTCGCGGTGGCAACGCATCGGGACGGAAGCGCATCATGCTAGAGGCGCGCGACATCACGTTTGCCCATCCCGGGCAGCACCCTCTCTACGAGGGGTTCAGCCTTGCGGTCGAGCCGGGCGAGCGCGTGGCGCTGGTGGCGCCCTCCGGCTTTGGCAAGACCACCCTGTGCCAGATGCTCGCCGGCTACCTGAGGCCCACCTCCGGGCAGATCCTGCTCGACGGCCAACCGCTGCCGGTCCACGGCATCTGCCCAGTTCAGATGGTGTGGCAGCATCCCGAGATAGCCGTCGACCCCCGCATGCGCATGGCGGCAACGCTCGCCGAGGCCGGGGTGGGCCGCGCGGACGGGCGTCGGCGCGGGCACGGCCGGCTGCACTCGATCGACGACCCTGCCCTCGCCCCCGAACACGCCCGCCTGCTGCGCGAGCTGGGAATCCGCGACGAGTGGCTCTCGCGCTTCCCCCACGAGCTTTCCGGCGGCGAGCTGCAGCGCTTCTGCATCGCCCGCGCCCTGGCCACCCGTCCGCGCTATTTGGTTGCAGACGAGATCTCGACGATGCTCGACGCCGTGACGCAGGCGCACATCTGGCGCGTCCTGCTCGACGAGGTCGAGAGACGCAATATCGGCATGGTCTTCGTGTCGCATTCGCCCGCCCTGACCAGGCGCATCGCCACCCGCGTGGTTGAGCTGGCAAACTGAGGGTCCGGCGGCCTCAGGATCTGGGCGCGCCCACGAAGGTCCGGGCGCATCCGCGACGACCTGGGCGCACAGGCAAGAGCTCGTCCGCGCGCCCACGAGGATGAATATGCGTTTGCACGCGTTTGCGGGGACAAAATGGAAAGTTTCCGGGCTTTGGAACGAGTCTTGTTCGTGTGGTTGTGACCGAGACTTTGGCGCATGATATAAAATGTAGTCCATAACTTATATATGTTTATATATATTAGTATATTCAATAACATTTTATTATGAGAACTCGTATATGATTTGCAAGGTCGTTCCAAAGTCCCTTTTCTTTCCACCCAACCGCCGTTTCGGCAGACAAAACGCAATGACACCCTCAACAGCCAAACGGATGCGGTCTTTCATGCGTCTCGTGAGGAGAAGGCCGGCGGTTCACACGCCCGTAGCAATGCATGGCGACAGTATGCCTACACTAGGCATGCCCACGCCATCGACGCACCCTACGTCGACGCGCGCCGCACAGCCCGCGCCGCCCATGGAGAAAGGCCCGCCCATGCCACACGCAAACCAGCCATGCGCAAACCAGCCATGCCCCGCCGCGTCACCCGACGCATCGCCAGAGATGGCGGCATCGCGCGCTCGTCCCCTCATCGCCGTCTGCCCGCGCACCGAGGAGCGCGCCAAGAACAACGGCCCGGCCATCGTCGCCCAGCTCATGCTCATCCAGGGCATCCAGAGGGCCGGCGGCATCCCGGTGGTGCTCTCCGAGACAACCGACGCAGATGACCTACGGCGTTATGTGGAGATGTTCGACGGCTTTCTCGTGCCAGGCGGAGCTGACGTGGACCCCTCGTTCTACGGCCACGAACGCATGGAGGAGTGCGGGCCCGTCGAGGGCAACCGCGACGCGTTCGAGTGCGCCCTCATCCCCCGCGTCATCGAGGCCGACAAGCCGCTCTTCGGCATCTGCCGGGGCAACCAGGTCGTGAACGTGGCGCTGGGCGGCACGCTGTGGCAAGACCTGCCCTCGCAGCTGGGTACCGCGCGCACGCCCCAGCACGAGGACGTCGAGCAGACCGCCCGCCTCGCGGCCGAGCTCGCGCGGACCGGGCTCATTGCCCACGACCAGGGCCGGCCCTTCGACGCCCTCACCCACGAGGTTGTCGTTGAGCCGGGCACCCTGCTCGCCAAGATCATCGGCGGCGAGGCGGGGACCGGGCAGGCGGCGGGCGAAACGGGCCCCGCAGGTGCAATCGACCTCGCTCACCTCATGGTGAACTCCCTGCACCACCAGGCAATTCGCGACGTCGCCCCCGGCCTCACGGTGAACGCAGTGGCCCCCGACGGCACCGTCGAGGGCATCGAGCTGTCGGGCAAGCGCTTCGTGCTGGCCGTGCAGTGGCATCCCGAGATGCTGTGGCCCTTCGACGCGGCCTCAATGCGCCTGTTCGAGGCGTTCGTGGCGGCGTGCAGGTAGCGCCGAGGCCCGAGGCGTTAGGGCAGCGCGCCGCAGGCATGTGCGGCGCGCCCCGCACTCCCTGTGCAGAGTGCACGTTTTAAGACATCCCGCGTCTTCTCTGGGGTGGCAGAATGTCCGGAAATATGCACTCTGCAAGCAAGGCGCCAGCTCACGTTCCGGCATGCGGCGCGACGGTGCGAGGGAACCACACGGTGAAGCGTGTGCCCACGCCCTCGCGCGAGAGCACCTCGATGGAGCCGCCGTGCGCGTCGACGATCCACTTGGCGATGGACAGCCCCAGCCCCGTCCCGCCGCTGCGCCGGTCGCGGGCCGCGTCGGAGCGGTAGAAGCGCTCGAAGATGTGCGCGGCGTCCTGCTCCGCCATGCCCATGCCCTCGTCCTGCACCACATAGCCGACCCTGCCGGCACCCCCGCGATCGGCATGCCCGCAATCGACGCCCCCGCCGCCGGCCCGCCCGCAGTCCGCGGAATCGCCCACGAGGGCGAGCCGCACGGTGGAGCCAGCAGGCGAGTAGCGGGCGGCGTTCTGCAGAATGATGCGCATGGACTGCTTGACCATCGAGCGGTCACCCGTCACCTGCCAAGGCCCGGCGGCGTCCTCCCCGTCCCGGCCGATGTCACCCGTTGGTTTGACGTAACCCGCAGGCCCGGCGTCACCCGCAGGCCCAGCGCCAGCAGCCGGAACATCCAGCACGTAGTCGTGCTCGGCATCGATCATGCGCGACTCACCGGTCACCTCCCTGGCGAGCTCCTCCAGATCCAACCGCTCGAACTCGAGCGTGGAACGGCCCGAGTCGCCGCGCGCCAGGAACAGCAGCTGCTCCACGAGCTCCTGCATGTGGGCAGACTCGGACTTGAGCGCCTCGATCGACTCGTCGAGCACCGCTTCGTCGGTCTTGCCCCAGCGGTCGAGCATGCCAACGTAGCCTTGGATGACCGCGATGGGGGTTCTGAGCTCGTGCGACGCGTCCGACACGAAGCGCATCTGCTCGAGCTTTGCCTGCTGCATGCGCCGCAGGAGGCCGTTGAGCGCGACCTCGATGCTGCGCAGGTCCTTGTCCCCGGTCGAGACACTCGGCGCGTCCACCGACGCCTCGGAGATGGCGTGCTCCAGGCTCGCGAGCTTGGAGGCGCCCCCACCCGTCGCCAAGGGATCCGCACTGCCGATAGCCTCCGCCGCCAGCGCCAGCTCGTTGAGTGGCCTGAGCTTGCGGCGGATGAGGCGGGTGTCGTCGGGAGCGCCGAACATCGAGAGCACCTCGGCCACCAAGATGAAGGCCCCGACCGGCAGTGCGTACGCGAGGGGCCCAGAGAGTGGGAACACGTGCTCCTCGCCCGCCTCGTCGACCAGCACCAGGTCGCACTCCCACAGCCACAGGATGGGGTTTTGCTGCGCGGCCTGCGGCGCCTCGATGCGCACGTCACCGTTGCGCAGACGCATCCCATCGCGTGCTGACTCAGGCAGCTGGGCCATGCAGTGCCACAAAAAGACGCCGGCGAACACGATCACGAGCATGACGTCGAAGCACAGAAACGAGGCGAACCTACGCAGGTAGAGCGACAGAACGATTCTGCGCGCAATCGAGGAGGTGCGACCGGCGGGACGCCCGGCGGCCTTGTCAGCCCTGTCAGCCTTGCCGGCCCTGCCGGCCTTGTCAGTCTTGTCGGCTCTGCCGGCCCTGTCAGCCCCGTCGAGCCGGCGCGTCTTATCGGTCTCGGACGACATAGCCCACCCCACGCACCGTCGACACGAGCTCGACGCCGAACGGCTCGTCGATCTTCGCGCGGATGTGGCGCACGTAGACGTCGATGATGTTGGTCTCCCCTACCCAGTCGTACCCGCAGGCAATGCGGGCGAGCTGCTCGCGCGTCATGACGCGGTTGCGGTTCTCCATGAGGGCGCGCAGCACCTCGAACTCGCGGTTCGTGAGCGCGACGGGCACGCCGTCGGCGGCGACCTCACGGCTGGAGACGTCGAGGATCACGGGGCCGACGCGCAGCGCGTCATGGCCTCCCACCTCACCGGAGACCTGTGAGGCGGCGATGCCCGCGCCCTCTCGCTGGGCAGGGTCGCGTGTGGGAGCGGCCGCGTCGGGCGCAGCGGGTGTGGCGGGCATAGCGGGGGTAGCGGGTGCGGAGGAGGCGGCCTCGCGGTGCTTGAGGGCCACCCGCACGCGGGCGAGCAGCTCCTCGATGGCAAACGGCTTGGTGATGTAGTCATCGGCGCCGGCGTCAAGACCGGCCACCTTGTCCATCACGGCATCGCGCGCAGTGAGCAGGATGACCGGCGTCTGCTTGGCGCGGCGCACGCGCCGCAGCACCTCTAGACCATTGAGCTGCGGGAGCATGACGTCAAGCAGGATGAGGTCGTAGTCTTCGGCCAGCGCCGCCTCCACGCCGGCGCGCCCGTCGGCCGCCTTGTCCACCTCATAGCCCTCGTGGGTGAGCTCAAGCTCCACGAAGCGCGCTATCTTCTCCTCGTCCTCAACGATGAGAATCCTGCTCATGCCCGCCTGCTCCCTCTTAGCCGATCATCTGCCCGCCGGCTCGTCCGCCTGCTAGCCTCGCGCCGAGCCCTGGCCACCCGCGTCGCCACGGCCGTCAGGCGCTCCCGCCTGGCCGCTCGACCCGTCGCGACGGCCCGCCTCATGCCCGTCCATGACGTCGCGCTTGAGGCTGTCCACGCCGTCTGAGGCCCTGCGTGCCCAGTCGTTGACGTCGACGGTCACCGCACCGATACCGTCGAAACTATACCTGAACTCGAAGAACAGGCCAATCACGATGAGGGGCAGCACCACCCAAAACGCCAGCACCAACAGTACGATGAACAAAAGCAGGGGCACGGAGAACAGCCGCTTGCCCCGCTGCGACACGACGAACGAGATCTCGACGCTGCGTCGCAGCACGCGCTTCACCCAGTCCAGAAAGCGGGAAAGCGTGGCGCTGAACGCGCTCGGCTTGGTGGACGCCTCGTAGTCGCTTTGGGCCTGGGACATCTCCGACTGGGCCTGCGCGGCGGACGCATCAGACGCCGTGGTGTAGCTCGCCGTCTTTCGGGCGGTCTTTCCCTGGCGCTCGAGCAGCACAACGGCATCGAGCGCGTCGTAGCCGCAGGCCTCGAGGGCGGCACGCGCCTCTTCGAAGGTCACGCCCGTCTTGTCGCGCACGAGCTCGGCGCGAGCAAGCCTTTCCTCGGCAGTGAGCTCGGGGGCATGGGCCGCACTCGCACCGCTGCCGTTGCAAGCGCTGCCGCCATTCGCGCCTCCGTTTGGGGTGGAACCGTCGTTGCGAGTGCTGTTGCCAAACATGGTGCGTCCTTTCTCATGGGCACGCGGCGTCGCCGTATGCGGTGGTAGCGTATGCCCAAAAGTGTGCACGGCCAAAATTAACGCAACCTGGTGCGCAGATGAATGGTCGATTAAAGATGGCCGCCTCAAAAGATTAACCAAGCGGATCGAATGTCCATACCGCAGACGTGCGGCACCATGCCTCCCCGGGCCTCTACCGGCGCAAACAAGGGGCCATACCCGACTTCGGGTGATTTTTCCATACCCCCGCCAACACATGCCCACACGGCAAAATCCCCGGCTTTGCGCGACGCGCCCGAACATCTCCTTCGCCATGATTCGATGTGTCAGCCCAAGGCGCGGCACCACGAGCGTCGCCGCGCACGTCGCCCAAAGGGAAGGGGATCTTCACCATGGAGCTCACGCGTAGGAACTTCGTCGCAGGCGCGGCCGGTGCGGCCGCCGTCGCAGGCATGGCTGCAGCCAGCAGCGCGTTGGCCGAGGAAGGTGCGGGGCAGGCCGCCCCGGCAGGGTCGTGGCGCGACAAGCCCGAGGCCATCGCAGCCGACCAGATCGCCTCGACCGAGGATTACGACCTGGTCATCGTGGGTGCGGGCAATGCCGGCATGATCGCCGCATGCACCGCCGTGGAGGCCGGCGCCAGCGTCGTCGTCCTCGAGAAGAACGGCGTGTGCTGCATGGCCAAGGAGGCCATCGCCTCCGTCGGCGCCGCCGACCAGGCCGACTTCCCCGTGGACGTCGCCCGCCTCATCGAGGAGGTAGACACGTCGCAGTCCGGCTCCATCGACGCCCGCCTCTACCGCACCTGGGCCGAGAAGTCCGGCGAGATGATGGACTGGTTCACCGACGTCATGGCCCAGCATGACGTGGAGGTTGTGCTGGAGAGCGCCAGCCCCGACCCCTCGCTCGACGAGCACATCTACTACCCGCCGATCTGCCACAACACCTATGGCTTTGGCTTCCCCTATAACCCCGACGGCCCCAACTACGGCATGTACGCACACGTGGTGGCACTCGAGGCCCACTTCACCGAGGCGGGTGGCACCATCGCCTTCGAGACGCCCGCCCAGCAGCTCGTGCAGGACGAGTCGGGCCGCGTCACCGGCGTCATCGCCCAGAACAAGGACGGCCAGTACGTCCAGTACAACGCCGCCAAGGGCGTCATCGTGTGCACGGGTGGCTACGCCGGCAACCTCGAGATGATCCACGAGCTGGTGCCCGAGACCGACTGGTGCGCCATGACCTCGGCCACCGGCGACACCGGTGACGGCATCCGCATGGCCATGTGGGCCGGCGCCGACCTGGAGCCCAATCACGCCTGCATGATCTGGAACCGCGCCATCCTGCCCGACGGCTTCGAGTTCGGCGGCGACCAGGTGGGCACGATCTTCCTGCCCGGGTCCCAGCCGTTCTTGCACGTCAACATCCGCGGCGAGCGCTTCATGAACGAGGACAAGCCCTATCCCATGAGCTTCTCCGCGGGCGCCCACCAGCCCGGCCACTTCTCCTGGGAGATCTGGGACGGCAAGTACTGGGAGGACATCCAGCGCTTCGACACCACCGGCTGCTCGCGCCTCTCCCCCGCCCCCAGCGGCACCGCGGCCAACGCCGACGTCTACGACTGCGAGGCCATGACCAAGGAGCATCTGGACAGCTACTGGCTGCAGCCCAGCCTGGACTCCGGCGCCCTTAAGAAGTGCGACACCCTCGAAGAGCTGGCCGACGCCATGGGCTTGGATGAGGACGCTAAGGTCACGTTCCTGGCCACGGTCGAGCGCTACAACGAGCTGGCCGAGAACGGCGTGGACGAGGACTTCGGCAAGGCAGCCTACCGCATGAGCACGGTGAGCGAGCCGCCGTTCTTTGCCGCCCGCATTGCCGGCACCCTGCTGTGCAGCATCAGAGGCATCCTGACCGATGCCAACTCCCGCGCCCTCAAGACCGACGGCACCACGGTTGACGGCCTGTGGGCCTGCGGCAACGACCAGGGCGGCTTCTACCCCAAGAACTACCCCTCGCAGCTCATCGGCATGAACATGGGCCGCGTATGCACCTTCGCCCGCATCGCCGTCAAGGACGCGCTGGGCGTGGAGTAGGCAAACCCAGAGGGCAAGTCCTGTCGGACAAGTAGATAGACCAGCCAACGGGTAGCTGACCGGCCGACATAAAGATTTCGGATCCGCCGAGCAGAGAGCCGCAAAGTCGGTGCCCCCGAGCCCACAAACTAGGCTTGGGGGCACCTTGCCGCAGGCAGCCGAACAGCCGCCAAGCATGCTGACAAGATAACGGCGACGACACGGTCAGTGCGCCGACAGCGATCAGCTCTCTCGCAGGGCACGGCAACTCTGCCTCGCCATCACTTCGCGCCATGCGGCGCAATGCCCCAAAGTTGCCAGAAAAAGGCCCATGCATCTGCGTCATAATCAGCTCCAGAAGGAGCGATCTGCTCCAAGTCAAATGTGTCATCGATAAAAGCGCAGGTAAATGCAGGCAGCATGGCATTTCTTTCATAGACAAGAACCTGTTTCTGCCAAGACGCGGCGCTTTCAACGCAGATGCATCCCTAGTTTTCTGGCAACAACCGGCCCATTTGCCGCACACGAGACGCGACAGGCACGTCGGGCACGTCAGGTACAGTGGGCATGACAGATCAGCGCGCGGAATCGCCGCGCACGAGGTCGATCAGCTCCTGACAAGAGTGAACACCGAGCTTGGCGTAGACGTGCTTGACGTGCGTGCCCGCAGTGTCGAGGCTGATGCTCAGCGCGTCGCGAATGTAGGGGTTGGAGCGGCCCTGCGCAAGCAGCATGAGCACCTCGCGCTCCCGGGTGGTGAGGCCATGCTTGCAGGCAAGCTCGGCGACACGCACGTCAAAGCCGGCAGGCCCCGGACTCGAGACGGACTCTAGGGAGAGATCCTTGTCAGTGCGCACCAGACCGGTTGCAAAGGCAGGGGGCGTCCTCGGAACCTGCAAACCCCCTTGGCCGCTCGCAGCCTCCCCCTGAACCAACGTGCTCGCACCGGGGGGGTGGCAATGCCTGCCCGGCGAACGTCCGCTCGCCGTTGAGCGCAAACTTCACGACGACCACCAGCACGAGCGACAACAGCAGGGCGCAGGAGGCGCTGCCGGCAAAGGAGGGGGCCAGGTGCAAGGTGCGCACGTTGAACGTTACGCCGGCCAAATCTCCCAGGTGCAGGCTGATCCATCCTAGGCCAAACGCCTGTAGGGGCGTGAAGCGTCCCTCGCCGGCGATGCGCGCGAAGTAGACCTGTGTGAGCAGGCAAAACGCAAGACGCGCCCCGATCGACCCCACGAAGGCAACCTCACCGCCCAGCGGCACAGGAAACCAGACAAGGCAGGCGAGGCATGCCATGACAAACGGGCACATCCAGCGATAGAGAAACTGCAGATTGAAGCGCCTCGGCGTCAAGATGCCCACCAAGGCTATCGCCAGGCCGAGCACAGCGGCGAAGACGATCGCCACCTGATAGACCCCCAGGCTCGCATCCGTCGGCAGAAACGATCCCGCATGACAGATGACCGCGCTGGCCACCAGAATGCCCAGCCCCTCGCGCCCGAAGGCCCGCAGGGATGCCAGCGAGTTCTGACGGGCGCGCTCGTGGGCACCCTCGAGCCGCGCGTGGCGCTCACTGGCCCATGCCGGGGCCTCCCGGCCTTCCCCGCCAACTGCCGCAAGAGGGTCGGCCTCGAGAGACAAGCGTGCCTTCACCAGCATGAAACCCGAGGCAAGTGGGAGAAGCGAGACAACGACGACCGCCACCCACCCAGCAAGGCTCACGCAGATGAGCGCGCATCCCATGGCGAGGACAGCCGCGACGGCCGCAGTGGTCTCGGCGACGCCCTGCTCGAGACGCGAGTACAGCTCGCCCCACATGATCCACAGGGGACCCGACCCCACGCCCGTAAGAAGGGAGCCCGCCCAAAAAAGAAGCCTCCCCGACGGGCCCGCCTATCGACAGCAGGATGCTGAGCGTGCCCAGCGTCGCGAGCATGGGGCACGCCACGAACAAGCGAAGATGGTCAACGAGCGAACAAATGCGCAGCTCGAACAGGGCGATAACAACGAGCGTCAAGATGCTGAATGCAAGCGGCGCCCCCGCATGGACGAGATCGGACACAAGAGACGTACCAGCTGAAGCCAAGTCGGAGCCGCCACGCGACACGTCGGTCGAGCGGAAGTGGAACACGCAGAACACCCAGGTCAGAAGCAACGACCAGCCCAGATGCCACGCCGAGGGACGCGAGAGACGGCCGGGCGTCCCCAAAAAGATCGTCCGATTATCCATTTATCGCTGAAATTCGCAACGATATGGACCTGACATACAAATTAAACTCAGCTGGCCACAGCGTAATGACAACTCGCATCGCGGGCGCGGGCAGCACCCGCAAACCCTCCCCCCTTTGCCAGACCCACCGACCTCACCTGCCCCATCGCAGTCTCCAGTGGCTCGTAATTCTCACCGGAAAATTCATCGGTCCTAACAAAGGCAGTATATCAAGATGTTGGAACCAAAGGCACGCAAAGCTATCCTCAGTGCATTTTGCTCGCCAGCTCCCGTCTTGACATGAGCTCACATACCATAAAGGCTCGTCACCCCACAAACGGGGACGACGAGCCTCATCATCCATGTAACACTGCCAGACGCGCAGGACTAGGACTGCCGGATCTTCGGCAGCTGGAGTCTGGCCATGCCACCACTGCCTACCACCGCAGCGAGTCGCCAGCAGCATAGCGGCCGGCAGCATACCCCGAGAAGACTGCCCAGTTGAGAAAACCGTAATTTATGATGTCATCGCAGGCGCCGCCCGAGAAGATGTTCGCTTGTGACTCAAGGCCGGCCGCGTACAATCCCAAAATAGCCTTACCATCCTCGTCGAGGACGCGCATGCTCGCGTCGACCTCGAGGCCACCCATCGTGTGATACGGGCAGCATATCCCCTCTACCGCGTAGTATGGCCCATCCCCCATGGGGAAGAGGTAATCGGGGTTCTTTCCAAACAGATCGTCCACCCCATTCTCACAGGCGATCTCGTAGCGTTCCACCGAATTCCGGAGCACCTTGGGATCCATGCCGCACTGTCCGGCAAGCTCCTCGATCGTGTCGGCACGGTACATGAAGCCGGCCTCAATGCCGGCGTCAAAGACGGCGTCGATATTCACCATGGCGTAATCGGCCGGCAGGGGATAGTAAAAGAAGTTTACAGTAAACACCCTGTCCGGCTTGCCCAGCCCCTGCGTGCCCTGCTCACGGAGCACGTCAACCTGAGATTGCGAGAGGATACTGAAGAAGTTACCGCCCGCAGCTATGTTGACATTCGCCGAAGCGTTCATGTTCCTCTCGAGTATATCCTCGCCCCGGAATCGCTCTCCCAGTCGATTCACCTGCAAAACGCACGGGCACGCCTGGAGCGTGTGAGGTATCATGTCATCAAACGGATCTCCCGTGTCGATAGAGCCCGCCGGCTCCGTGATGTGGTTCGACAAACCGCCCAGCCTGAACTTGTTGGCGCCGATGTTCCATGCCATCTGAAGCCCCTCGCCAACATTCTGCGTAAGCGAATATCGCTTGGAAAACACACCGTGGTTGTTGTACTCAGCCACCATGTCGTTGTTTCCGATGTAGCCACCCGTGCATATGATGACCTTGGGGGCGCGGACAATGACCTCAGCGCCATCGCCGCGCGCCGCGCGCACCCCCGCGACGGAGCCATCCTCGTTGGTGATGATTTCCTTGACACAGGTCTCGAGAAGAACGGTGTCTATGTCCGATGCGACCTCGCTCCATGCCTGCGTAGTCATCGGATCACCCAGTCCATCGGCAGCATACATGAGGTCCCACTTGCGAACAGCCCAATCGAAACTGCCCTTGGAGCAAATGAAATCGACAGCCTCGGGACATTTCTTGATGTACTCAACGAGAACGACCCCCTTGGCGTAATACGATGACGCCTCCATGAGCCTGTCGTAGAGCTCGTCGCTATTGACCGTGCATAGGGCATCCGCATATTCCTCGATCAACGTGCCATTCTCTGCGGCCTGTTGCTGGAGAGTCGTTCCCTGGACGTAGATCGACGTGGAGATGGAGCCGCATCCACCAAGCCGGCCAGTTTTCTCGATCAGGACAACGTTCGCCCCGCTGTCATGGGCAGCCGCGCCCGCCGTAATACCGCTGCAGCCACCACCAATCACCACAACGTCGGCGTCGTATTCGAGCGATTCGTCACTTGAGGCTGGCGCGCCGGTGAAGTCGTCGTCGCTCACCCCCGCCTGCCTGAGGGCATCGCGCACGGCCTCGATGTACCCGAAAGAGGACATCGTAGCCCCACATACCACGTTGATGTCGGTCGTCTGCGCCTGGACGATGCGCTCACCCAAACGCGATGTCACCGAATCCAAAAAAGGCAGGTTGTCCTGATGCATTACCAGGGGTATCCGGGCCATCGGATCCTCATCCAACGAGGGTATGACGGGGTTTTCGGTAGCGACATCCTCAACAAACTTGACGTCAACAATTGAGCTGTCGCTGACAGTCACCTCGACAACGATAGTGCCGTTGTGTCCGGTCCCTCGGCCGGTGTAGGTTCCAGGCGTCATATGAGGCTCGTCAGCGAGAGCCGCCGACGCCAGTCCCGAGGACGCGACGAGGCTGGATGCCGCCGCCCCTGCGACAAATGTCCTACGATCAATCTGCGTAACAGACATACATCATCAGCTCCTTTTTATCTAAATTATCAAATCAATATGAATTTAATTAATTAATGAATTACCTCGAGGTATTTTTTATAATGACAGACATAGAGATGATTCGCTATATACTACTGGCATAAACTTGGGCACTGATGTTTAGACAACTTGCATAACCATTTCCATATAGAGGAGGCAAACTTGGATGCTGAAACGCTTGTCGACGCGCTGGGCACCTGGCACTCGGATGATTCCAGAGAGCGACGCCTCTCCGAGCTATGTCTGTGGCTATCCCGACTTAGAGGAGCCCTTTTGGAAGAAAGGCCCGTGCAGCACATACTTAGTCTGACGGCAGGCTTCACAGGGCTGGATGCCTGTTTGATGGACTGGAGCGAGAGGATCGTCGCCTACGAGCTATTGAGCGGTCATGCCGATCAGCATCCGGATATGCTTGCAGAAGTCCTACAAAAGGGTTTCTCTCCCGCCATATCCAGAAGCCAGATCGAGTGGTACAGGGCGATGATCGAGCTTCATCCGCAAGGATTTATGGGAAATGTCTCAAGCTCGGGAATCCCAACGGACACCCCCGCGTTTATCATGCCGTTTCGCACCTCGCGAGGCAATCGATTCCAACTACATCTCATTGGTCAAACAGCCAACGCCCCTCATAGCCAGCTATTATGCGCCGAAGCAGCCGACGTAATGAAGGTGGCGCTTGATCTTGAGGAAACGGAACAGACCGAAACGAGCAGTGGCCTCGTTGGTGACCTTCTTTCCCATCGGTTCTCCTCCAACGAGCTGCGAGAACGATGTCTGTCTTTCGGATGGAACCACATGGGTTCCCATGCGATCGTCCGCGGGATCCTTCTTCATGGTCCCTATTCCTCCCAAAGGCTAGATAGCCTTGTCGCTGCCATGTCCGGCGCACTGGGAGTTGCGTGCGTGGAACGCTATGGTGATGCATCAGTCGCGCTCGTAGCACTGCACAGCGTCGCCGACTGGAGACGATGCTACACGAACCTCGAAAAGCTCGCCGGAATGCAGGAGGCGGTCTTTGGCCTGAGCGATCCCTTTGATGACCTGCTCAACGCAAGCGACGCTTACGAAGACGCCCGCTACGCAACGCTCGCATGCCTCAAACATCCACACACAACAACAGGCAGTGATAACGATCGGCCCGGCCCATCTTCCCCGCCATCGCATTCCATTGACTTTAGCCGAACCTCTGGGACCTGCCTTGCGTACGATGATTGCAAGATGGACCTCTTACGCGAAGGCCTGAGGCGGCAGGTCTCCCCCTACAACATCACGCCCCTCCGATTCAAGTGCATGCAAGACTACGACAGAAGCAACGGTACCGACTACCTCGTGACCGTTCTTGAATATGCTCGTAACCTGCGTCACCACACCAGAGCGTGCGAAAGTCTTTCCATCCACCGCGGCACACTCGACTACCGTCTTAAAAAGGTGCGACAACTTTTTGGCATAGACGTCGACAGCCCGGACACCCTGGCCGACATACATTTGCTTTATGAGGCAGGAGCCCTGTCGATCGAGGAGAAACATTCTGAGTAAGTCCCGTCCGCAGCATAAAAACGTATGGACATGGGATGCCGTAATACCAGGTGGTATAAACCGTGTCCCAATAAAGCGATGACGTCCGAGCAATATCATCTGGCCTGTCATCGAGAAACGACATAAACAGGAAGCAAGTAACGATCAAAGAGGATCGTCGATACCATCCTCGACATAGAAGGGCGCGGGAATTCGAGCATGCAGACAACCGGGGCCATGGACAAACGCAACGACAGTGCCGCAAGCGATCTCAGCACCAAGGCGCGTACGCACCTGCTCGAGCGCCTGCACGTGCTGCTCCTAGACCAGTGCGCTCCCCACGACCGGCCAGGCGCCCGGTCCCGCGGCACCCTGGCAGAGAGGGCCGACGGCGCAGGTCTGATCGCCGCGCTCACCGCCGACGCGCGGCTCGGTGCCTGGGGCTATCGCCTCGACCTCGCCTCGGTCGAGCGCCTGGCGCGTCTCTACGCCCACGGGCTGATGGCCGACCCCGCCGTCGAGGTCGCGCGCCTGCACTACGTGCCCGACGCCATACCCATGTACCCCGACTTTCCCACGCAGGTCATGAGCATGGACGAGGCCACCTATCGCCTCCACCAGATGCTCCACTACGCGTCGACCTACGGCGTGGAGAGGCTGCTGCGCGTGCTTGGTACCACCGATGAGGGGGATGGCGTCGGGGATGGCCTGCCCACCGGGGCCCATTGTCCCTTCGTGCGGCAGGGCTACCTCCCCGACGTCGAGTCGACCGAGAAAACCCGCCAGGATAGGGCACTGCTCGGGGCCCAGTCCATCTCGCTGGCCTTTTCGGTAGACGAGTGCACGGGCCTCGTCTACGAGCGCCTCCTCGCCCGCAACGAGCGCATGACCGACGCCGACCTGGCCCTGCTCGCCGAGCTGCCCCTGCCGGGCTGGCTGGCCGGCGGTCTCGCCGACCAGCCAGGCGGCGCACCCAATGGGCCCGCTTCGCCCGGTCCGTCCGATGCGGCCTGCCTGGTCGAGCCGCCCGGCCCGGCCGAGGCGTCCGACCGCCTGGACATCCCGTTTCGCGAGAACACGTATCTGATCGTCGAGATGCTCTACCTCAGGCTGCGCGACCGAGACGTGGATGCGTTCATGAATGCCGCCGGGCGCGTGTGCCGTCATCCCGGCGACGTGCTGAAGTACGCCATGTGGCGGCGCTCGGCCATGGAAAAGCGCCAGCACTTCCCCACCGCGCTGCGCAGGCGCCTGGTTCGCCTGCTCGAGTCGTTTGACGTGCGTGCCTTCGCCGAGAACCTCACGCTTGACCGGGAGCGGTCGCTACGGGCCCTCGAGCTGCTCTCCTACGCACGCTTCTCGCAATCGCCCGAGCACATGCGCGCGGTGGACGCCTTGCGCAGCGGCACGCTCAGAAGCTGGGCCAGCGCCAAGGAGCAGGCTTACCGGCAGGCGAGCGAGACCGGTAACCACACCCGCCTGTTGGATGTCCTCTCGAGTAGGCCCGGCGTGATGCTGCGCGAGGCCGGTCGGCTCATCTCCACGAGCGTGCCCGTCAAGGACGTTCTCGACGCTTTCGGCGACGCCGAGTCCCTGTCGTTCGCCACGCTGCTCACCACGCTGGCACACGTTGACGCAGGCGAGACGCTGGAGCGCAGGAAGCGGATCCTCCGGGATCGGCTCATGCGGCAGCAGGCCGGCACCCTGTTGCGGGTCGCCGACATGGTGCGCACGGTACACCACGCGCTGTCGGCCGACGCGTGGGGCATGTCGTCCGGCGAGGGGCAGGCACCGGATGGCGACGTGCTCACGAAAGACGAGCGAGAGACGCGCGACAACGCCAGGGCGCTGGACGCGCTCGCCGCCGCCAAGCGTGCCGCCGACGTCGTTGCGCGGGTGGTTGACGAGCTGCCTGCCGGGCGGGATGGCGGGCCCGACGCCCTGCACCCAGAGGTGCGCGAGCTCGCCGCCAGGGCCCTCGCCGCGCTCGGGGATGCGCGGAGCCGCTGGCCGTGGGAACTTGGCCTCGACAGACTCGACCAGCGTGACAGTCAGACCCTCATGGGCCTTGCCTACGGGTGCGCCCTGTGCGATCTCGACGACGCCTACTCCACCTTCATGGCATGCGCGCGGGCGTGCGCAAAACCAATCGTCGACGAGGCGACCTTTGGCCGCATGCTTGAGCTGCGCGAGATGCGCTGCGCGACCGACAGGATCGAGCGAGAGGCCGCCAGGCAGGTGGAGCAGCAGGCCGCGCGCTTCGCAGGCATCCGCGAGGAGACGGCGCGCATCCTGCGCGAGCTACTCGCCCGCAAGCTCGCCAAGATCGAGACGCCCTTGCGCGGAAGGGCCGTCTACCTTGACGCAGACGGATACGACCTCGCCCACTCGGTCATCATGACCAACGTGACGAGGACGGCCTCGTCGTACTTCGCCCCCGGGCTTGCCATGGCGATACCCGGGGGCATGCGACGCGTGCGCTTCTTCGTGTTCTGGGACGACCGGACGCGACGGGTCGACCTCGACCTGCACGCCATCGCCAGTAACGGGACGCATGTCGGCTGGAACGGGGAGTTCTCCCGATTCGGCATGGTCATGTCGGGCGACGTCACCACCTCGGAGAACTCGGTCGAATACCTCGACGTTGACCTCGAGGACGCCCTGGATGGGGGCGTGACGAGCGTCGACCTCACCCTGAGCTACTTCAACGGCAACGACCTCGGTGCGGTCGCTCAGTCGTTCACCGGGCTACTCGGCGTCGACGACGTCGCGCCCGACGTGGAGCTATACAACAGCGCCAACGTGCTCATGCGAAACGACCTGGCCGACGTCCATGCCAAGAAGATCACCCTGTGCCGCATCGACGTCGGGCACCGCTGCGTCGTCTCGCTCATGGGCGGCAGCGTGCCGCGCGACCCCTCGTTCACCGCGCAGCACTACCTCGAGACGCTGATCGGGGCGCAGGGGGCGACGCTCGTCAAGACGCGCGTGCAGGCAGACGTGGTGCTCACTGTGGGACGGGCGTGCGGACAGGGGCAGAGCCGGAAGCAGCGTCAGGGGCCGTGCGAGGAGATCTCGCTCATCGACGAAGGGTGGTTCGTGCTGTAGGGCGACGCCGCGATGCACGCGGCCGAGCAAGGCATGCAAGATACCCGCAAGATACGCGCGCAGGATGCGCCGTCCGCCGGGCGCAGCACCGCATGCAGCGGCGGGCAGCGTGTGCTAGAATCCAATCAGGCCGGGACGACGTGCCTGCGGCTACTTTTATTTCATTGGGAAGCCCGGAAGGGCATGCCGCAGCGATGGTCCCGGCCTCCCCATTGGCCTTCATACGATGGCCGACCCGACACACCGGTTGACTCGAGTCCATTAAAGTCAACCAGCACTCCTTTGCGTCAACCACGTCGAGACTCCATACTTTGAGACGGACAGCCGGCTGCCCATGCCAAGTACGTCAACACATCACAAAACGTGATCCACGCGAAGCATGCATCGTATGCCATCCGCGCGGTATGAGTTGCGGAGGTCACCATGAACGACAGAGCAAGCAACAGCACCGACGATTCGCACGAAACGTGCGGCATTCCAACCAAGCTCGCATACACCATCGCCGCTCAGCGTCGGCATTACCCAAGAGGAGCTCGCCCAGCACATGGGCGTCACCAAAGCCGCAGTCTCGAAGTGGGAACTTGGGCAAAGCGTACCGGACGTGACGCTGCTTCCGCGCATCGCCGCGTTTTTCTCGCTAAGCATGGACGAGCTGTTCGGCTATTGCGCCGAGCTACCCGAAAGCGAATCGGCAACCCTTTACGCCCGGCTATACCACGAGTACGAAAACGATCCGGTACGGGCATACTCCCACCTGCACGAAACAGTCGCCAACCACTATTCCGACTGGAGGCTTCTCGTCTTGCTCGCCTCGTTGCTGTCTAGCTGGGCAACACTGCTGACGGATCCGCTCGAAGGCACGTCGGAAAATGCAGCCGATAACGCGGACAGCACGTCAGATGCCACGGCCAACAATAATGGCCCGGCAGCCACTCAGTCACATGATGTCATAGGTCCCCATCGTGAAACCTTGTTCGGAGAGGCGACCGAGCTGCTCGATCGCGTGCTTGCAAACGCGCCAGAGACATCGACGCTACGCTGTGCCCAACAGATGAAGGCAAGCATCCTGTTCCAAGAAGGAAGGCCAGACGATGCGATCGGTCTGCTAGAACCGCTTGTCCCCAATGAGGACGCGGGCAGCGCCATCATGCTCCTGGCAGCTGCCTACAAACAAACCGGCAGCGACGAGAAGGCATGGCGCCTTCTCCAGACGCAGCGATACCGCGCCATTTCACTCGTCATGGCGGCCCTTGCAATGGAGATGCGCATGACTGATAATCCGGCATACGCCCGCGAGGCAGCCAAAGCCGGCGACGAAGTCTACCGCGCGTTTGACATGCAGTCGCAGAACCCCTTCCTACCCGTCATCCTCAGATTCGACCTCGCCGACATCCT
Source organism: Coriobacteriia bacterium (assembly GCA_963930185.1). GTDB lineage: Bacteria > Actinomycetota > Coriobacteriia > Coriobacteriales > UMGS124 > JAGZEG01. Next base: position 54,219 of record CAWVLT010000089.1, read on the forward strand.
GCGTCAATCCGGTGACGTCGACGCTGCCCTCGACGAACTCGAACAGGCCGTCGACGCTGCCTCGAAGCTTGAGAATCCCAAGGGGACTGGGGCTCCAGCCTGCACATTCTCCAGCGAGCCGGAAGATAACCCAACGAAGATCGATCTCTTCGATCACATTCGAGACGCGCTGACGCCTCTTGCCAAGCCCGAAAATGACGCATGGTCGGAGCACAAGAGCACGCAGGTCAAAAACCTTACGGACATCGTGAAACAAAGAGCTGCGACCCTCGTCAAGGCACCGGAGTGGCAATGTGTCGCAAATAATACCCGTTACCAAGGCATTCTGCGCAAAGTAGAGAAGATCGTGACACTTTAGGGAGCAAACCTTTAGGGAGCAAACCTTAAGTCCAAGCCAGCCAGACATTGGTGTCGGTGTCCAGATGACGATCTCCGGCAGGGCATGCACATGCCTTACCGGAGATCGTCTCGGCTTTGCCCTTCGCGATCTCGCGCACGAAAAATCTCCTCCGATGGACAAATATGACGGTTGGGAGAACCTCTTCTTCGCCCAGACAGCGGCGTTCGCTTGTAGCCAGCGTCACAAACAAGCGTTAACCTGCAGCTTTGGTATCCGGAGCGGCAACGCATCCATGCGACATGCGCTTGAAGCCTGAGATGCGCGGTCTTGACCTTCTCCCAACCGTCAATTCTGTCCCGACGGGCAGGATTTTCGTGCGCGAGCGTTTCCTTGCCGAACGAATCTCATCAGAGGATGAGCAATACGAGCGAATGAAACAGCCCACGATGCACAGCCTGCTCGACATACAGCCCGCGCGGCATGGCCTGGCAGCAGGCGAAAAAACGCAAGGGGCGCGGCCGATCCGGTCAATCGGCCGCGCCCCTTCCTTGCGTTTCAATGCGCGCTGCCGTGCCCAGGGGCACGATTCCGCAGTTGCGCCACCTCGATCACGCGAACCCGCGAATCACATCCGCGCGACACGAAGGCGATGAGATGACTACGCCGTCACGCCCACGTAATTGCAGGCCTCGGTGGCAGCGATGTAGCCCGAGTCGATGCACAGGCCATAGCAGTAGCCAGGCACGTCGTAGTAGGGCGAGTAGTACAGGCTGCCGGCATCGGTGCCCGCGACGTACAGGCCGCTGAAGGGATGGTTGTCCATGTCGCAGGCGCGGCACTGGTCGTCGATGCGGATGCCGCCGAAGGTGCTCCAGGCGCTCGGCTCGTTCTCGGTGACGTAGAACGGGCCGGTCTTGACGGGCGACAGGTACCACGGGCTGGCGTTGAACTGCGGGTCGACGCCGGCCTCGCAGTACTCGTTGTACTGGTTGACGGTCTCCACCAGGTTGGGCAGGCCCACGGTCTCGGCAAGCTCCTCGATGGTGTCGGCCTTCCAGCACCAGCCCTCGGCGATGCCCTCCTCGATGTCAGCGGGCAGGTTGTCAAGGATGCGGTCCTTGAAGTAGGCGCCGATGAACCAGTTGGTGTTGGGATCGTCATGCGCGCCGTCCTGGGCGCCGCGGGCGATGGAGTAGTTGTACAGGCCCTCGGTGGTCATGGCGTCGACGTAGGCCTGGTCGACCACGGCGTACCACGGGGAGTTCTTGAGCGTCTGCTCCGAGCCGTAGCTCATGGGGTAGTCGCACAGCAAGCCCTCGTTGATGAAGCGCTTGCCCTCGGCGTCCACGAGCAGGCAGCCGTAGTAGCCGAACTTGAAGGCGTAGTTCTGGTCGTACTTGTCCTGCTTGGCCGGACGGCTTGCCTTGGAGTTGGTTCCGCCGTACTCGCAGGGGCAGTAGCCAAACGTCTTGTCAAGGCCGCAGCCGATGGCCTCGGCGGCCGCGATGCCGTCGCCGGTGCACAGCGACTCGCCGCCGCGGGCGACGTTGAGCTTGCGGGTCTTGAGGAAGCGCTCCTGCAGGTCGCGGTTGCCCAGATAGCCACCGGTCGCCAGGATCACGGCGCCGGCGTTGATCTGGATGGTGTTGCCGTCGGCGTCAGTGGCGACGACGCCGGTCACGGTGGTGCCGTCGGCGACCAGGTCGGTCATGGTCGTGGACCAAAGCACCTGCACGCCGTTCTCGTCAAGGGCGTTCTGCCACAGGGTGAAGCGGTCCTCGAGCTCGGTGAGGATGAGGTGGAAGCCGCCCTTCTCGTTGATGAACGGGGTCAGGAAGCGGAAGTTGGCCTCCTGGAACTCGTAACCGATGCCCTCGAGCAGGGCCACGGCGTCCTTGGACGTCTCGAGGCACTTGCGCATGAGCGAGGGGTTGGGCGTCCAGTGCGTGTAGTCCATGACGTGATAGAAGACGTCGTCGACGGTGAGGGTGGTGCCGCCCTCACGGTTGTGAAGCACGTCGGAGTCGACGCCGAACGGGCCGGAGACGTACACGCCGTTGGGGGCGGTCACGTCGGCGCCCTTCTCCAGGGTGATGACCTTGGCGCCGTTCTGCGCGGCGGCGATGGAGGCGACGAAGCCGGCGGCGCCGCAGCCCACGACGCACACGTCGCACTCAAGGGCCTCGCCGGAGGCGGCGGGAGCCTCGGCCTCGGCGGACTCGGCGGCGGCCTCGCCCTCCTCCTCGGCGAAGGCGGCAGTGGCACCGGCCGTCACCAGCGCGCCGGCAGCGGCGGCACCGGCAAGGAAGGTGCGGCGATCCAGACCAGCGGAAAGATTAGAACGAACGTCCATGTGCGTCCCTTCTCTTGGAGAGGCGGCAGCTCCTGCCGATCCCCCTAAGACCGGCCATGCCACCTCTTGGTTGGCGAGAACTCTACCGCTTCAACCTAGTTGAAGGTCAAGCAACTCGGGTACGAAGCCCGCACCGAGGTACCCGGCGGCCCGCAGCGTGGCGCGCGAGGCGGGCCCGCCCGCTACTCGATGGGAACGAACAGCGTCTCCAGGTCGCTGCCCTCGCCGTCGAGGTTGAGAAACGCCGGGAGCAGCAGGGAGTCACCGCGCACGCGATACCCGCGCTGGGCGAGGTAGGCGAACATGTCATCGTAGCTCTCCCGCCGCAGACTCTGCTCGCGCGTGACGATGCGCCGGTACCGCAGGCACTTGCCCAGCGCCAGCCGCCTCACCTTGCGCTGGTCGCAGTCGCGCACCCGGTGGCCCTCCACCGCCTGCATGGCGATGACGTAGCTGGGGTCGAGCGTGAGCGAGTCGCCCATGAGGTCCTCGTACGAGACGATGCGTGCGCAGCTGGTCACGTTGAGCAGCTCGTAGAACAGCGAGATCTCCCGGGCGTTGTCCACCGCCACCGAGAAGTCCGACCCGCGCGACGCCTCCACGTACAGCCAATCCTGGACGTCGATGACGCGAAACCTTTCACTTGGTTGAAGGTTCATGAGCTCAAGTGCGCGCTCGATGCGAGAGAGCCGGTAGCGCAGTAGCTCGGCCTGGTAGAGCAGTGACTCGTGCTGGGCGACCAGCAGGCCCTTGAACTCGTCGCTGCCCTGGCGGGCGTCGAGCATCTCGATGGCCTGCTCGACGTTGAAGCCATACTGCAGCAGCACACGAAAGGCGTTCGCGCGGAAGGCGTCGTTGGGCGTGAAGTAGCGGTAGCCGTTCTCCTCCTTGCGCCCTGGAAAGAGGCCCGCGCGCTCGTAGAAGCGGATGCGCGAGGCGCTCATGCCGGTCATGGCCGAGAACTCGCCGATCTTGTAACGCCTGCTCTCGTACTTGTCGCACGCGCTGTCGCCGTCTCGCATGGCGCTGCCCCGTATGTCGTCCCCTCGTTTGCCCATGCCGATATCGCCCTCCAAGTTGCGTGGACTTGAAGCCGGACGTGAAGCCCCCTCTAATCATACAGGATGCGACAAACGTGGTGTGCATCGGATGAGATGGCCGGTAATTTAGATCGATGTGGGCAAGCGGCGGGCCGGCGGCGGCACATAAAACCCGCACAATGCCATTTGCATGCAAAAGCAGGGTGATATTGGAAAGTTTTGGCGTTTTGGAACGAGCTGGAGGTGCCTGACAACTTCTTGACATGATATTTTATTGATTTATCTTATATAAATATTATTAAAACTAAACTGTATTTTTTAACCATACGATGATTTGAATCCCCTAATAGATGATATGGTCGTTCCAAAGTCCGTTTTTCTTCCACGGGATGGCCTTTCTGGCATGCAAACGCCCCACCACCGGATGCCGGCCAGGGGCACGCCTAGTCCCCACGCCCTCTTCGTCCCATGGACCGCCCAAATCGTCTAGACTACTACCGGCGATGTGCCATATGCGTCATGCACCCCTTTGGCGCCGCGCCATGCACCTTAACACCACCATCCCGACTGACCCCGGACTCTCCATCGAGTGCCCCGTCGCTCGTCGCTGCCCGCTGTTTGGCGCCGCCGGCTGCATGGCAAGCCATCCGTCGATGTGTACGCGTCCGCCCGTCTGCCCGCTGGATCATCCCAGCCGCCAAGCCAGTCGCCGACCGTCAGCTGTCATTCATGCGCGTCGGACATCCGCAGGATGCGGTGCCCGCTCGCATAGCACGCCGACTTCTTTGTCGGCCCGTCGCCCCGAAGGGCGCTTTGGCCAATGCGCGCCGCGTCGACCCTCGGCCGCCCCCGCGACCGCCCCGGTGATCCAAGGCACCCGGCGCGGCACGCCCCGATCCAAGGCACAGGGCCAAAACGCCCGCCACATCTCCCGACATGCCGGCACACCACACGAGCCGCAGCGTACGTCGTGACGCACACGCCGACGAGAGACCACCGGGGGCCATGTCACGACGTAGGGAGGAGGGCTCATGCCCCTGTGCCTCTATTCAACCCAACATGCCGGTCCCACCAAGCTCTATCTCGACGAGTCGGGCACGCTCGGCTATAGTGGCGAGGTCTTCACGATGGCGATCGTGCTCGTGCGCGACCTGCCTGCGCTGGAGACGTGCATCGCCAAGCACCGCGTGACCCAGACCGAGTCCAAGGCCTCGCAGATGCGCACGGCCCAGAAGCTCGCGCTGGCCCGCACCATCCTGGAGGAGAACCAGATCAGCGTCTTTCTGGCCGACCTCGACCCGCGCGCGGCGCTGGTGAGCGAGCGCAAGCTGGACAAGGACCTGCTCTACGACTCCATGGCCGGCCAGGCGCTGGCGTACTACCTGCAGCGCGGCGACCTGCAGCAGGGCCTGTCGTATCGCCTGTCCATGGACATCCGCGGCAGCCTGCGCGAGAGCTACGAGGACCTGGTGCGCGACAGCATCGGCAACGTCCTGATGAACCGCGAGAGCCCGCTGGTGAGCGACATCGACGTGCGCTTTCTGGACTCCAAGTTCTCCGCCGGCGTGCAGGCGGCCGACCTGTTCTCCAACGTCTACCGCACGGCGCTCTCGCAGAAGGACTCGCCCTGCCAGGGCTTTCTGCGCAAGTACATCGAGGAGGGCGTGGTGCACGCCGGCTTCGTCTTCGGCCTGCCGCAGCTGGCCGACCAGATGACGCAGATCGCCAACAACCTGCGCGCGCTGGTGGAGATGGAGCCAGAGGCGCCCAGGCGCGCGTCGCTGTTCGAGGCTGACGCCGCCGACAAGGGCGGCAATGCGGCCGAGGGCAGAGGTGGCTCCGACGAGGGGGCCGGCCAGGCGGGCAAGGCAGCCGATGGCACTGATGCCGGCGCGAGCGAGACGGGCAGGCGCTCCAGGCGTGGCCCGCGCGGGCGCGGGGGCAGAAGGTCAGCTGGCCAGGCGACCCAGGCCGAGAAGGTTACCGAGGCCAGCACGGACGTCGCGGAGCCACAGACCGAAGTCGAGGCCCACGGGGATCCGGCCACGGGACAGCCCGGCATGACCGGCAATGCCCGGACCGACGCCTCTGCCGCCGAGCCTCCCGCAACCCAGGCGCACGCCAACGAGTCAAGCCACATCGAGGGTAACGACGAAGAGACGCAGGCCAAGCGCGTCACGCGCAGGCGCCGCTCCCGCTCCGGCCGCATCACGCACAAGACGCCCGAGGAGAAGGCGGCCGAGGTACAGACGGCCGAGGTCGGCAAGAACACCGACGCCACGGCGGGCGATCACAAGGCGACCGGGACCGCGCAGGACGCCGGGACGCAGGTTTCGCCCGCCCTGTCCGCGCCGGAGGCAACCCCGCCCGCGGCCCGCGACGCCGCGCCCGACGAAACGCCTGCTATCGACACCCACGCAGCCGGGCGCTCAGACGCCGCCGGACGGCCGGGGGTCGCGGCCGATGAGGTCGCCCCTGCCGACAGCGCCGCCTCCACGGCCGACAAGCCAGTGGACGTGCGCCCCGGCCGCGCGGCACGCTCACAGCAGGCGGCCAGCAGAAGCCGCCGGGCGACGCGCACCCGCAAGACCGGGGAAGAGACCCCGATGGCCGAAGCCAAGGCCGAGGCGCCAACGGGCATCTCGCCCGAAGCGCCCAAGGCACCCGAGACGCCCGAGTCGTCCGGCACCCCCGCAGCCATCGATGCCACAGCCGCCCCCAAAGAGCCGTCCATGACGCAGGCAGCTGGGGTCCATGCTGATCCGGCCGATGCAATGCCCGCCGCAAAGGATACCGCGACCGGCATTGCCGTCGGCCCCGAGGGCGTCGGAAGCATCCCCGGCTCCGATGACGGGGCAGCCGCCTCTCACAAGCGACGGGGCACCACGAGAAGCAGGCGCACGCAGACTCGCGCCTCGTCGACCAGAAAGAAGCAGGCTACCGTCGAGAGCGATGCGAAAGAGGCCGACGCAGCGGAGAGCACGACCGCGCGCGCGGCAGACGCAGGACACGTCGGTGACGAGGGCTCTGCCTCGTCCGCCGAGGCACCAAAGGCCCAGACGGCGTCGACGAGCGCCCCGGCGGACGACGCGCAGGGCGAGGCGGACGCCGGGGCCAAGCCCGCGGCCAAGCGCACGAGGCGTCGCAGCACACGCAAGCCCAAGGATGAGCAGGCGGCCGAGGCGGCACCGGGCAAGCACGCCTCCCCCGAACCGACGGCATAGAAACAATCCGCCTGCGCGGAAGAGCTGTGCGGCAGAGCCTCATCCGTTCGACCGAACCAGGGGGTGCCCCGCCGCTCAAGTCAGACGCGGCGGG
>CAWVLT010000090.1:0-3946 GCA_963930185.1 Coriobacteriia bacterium
CGGCGGGCTACTCGTCCGCGAGCGCACGCTCCTACGACTCGATAAAGCTGCTGGTGAAGAAGGTCTACATCGACAGCACCATCGGGAGCCTGGGCCTGACGAACTGCAACTACTGGTTCAATGCGTTCTCTAACTGCACCGAGGTGAGGGGCTTCGAGAACCTGTCCGGCATGACGAGCGCGAACCAGATGTTCACGAGCTGCGGCTCGCTCGAGACGATCTACGCCACGAGCTTCAGCAACTCAGGGCTCTCGGGCTCGCTCATGTTCAACAGCTGCAACCGCCTTGTGGGCGGCACCGACGGCTTCGTGCCCTCCACCACGAGCGGCGCGAGCGTGTGCAAGCTGGGCGCGGGCGGCGTGCTCACGGACCCGAACGACGATAGGCGCACCTGGTTCTGGGCGCATTTCTACGCGGACGGCGAGGGCGTGCTCACGGCCACGGCGGCGCCAGATGCCACGCGTGAGCTCGTGGCATCCGGACGGATCTGCGCCATCGGCAAGTACGTAGGGCTCGGCTTCACGCCCTGGGACGGCGTCACCGGGCCGACGCACCGCCAGCACCTCACGAGCGCGATGTTCGCGGCGGACATGGCGGGCTTCTCGTACCTGAATTTCAACTACCTGTTCTACAGCTGCACGAACCTCGCCAGCGTCAACGGCCTGGGCAACCTATCCGGCGTGCGCTCGATGCGCTACATGTTCAGCTCCTGCGCGTTCACGACGATTGACTTCCGGGGGTTTGACCCGTCTACGCTCACGGACCTGTTCTACACGTTCTCGGGGTGCAGCAAGCTCACGACGATCTTTGCGGATGCGAGCTGGGCGCTTCCCTCGAGTGGCCTCACGGGCTCGCAGTGCTTCTACTCGTGCTCCACGTCGCTCGTTGGAGGCAACGGGACCGCATGGGCCAGCAACAAGACTGCGTACACGTACTTCCGCATCGACACGGCGAGCACGCCGGGGTACATCACAGCGATTTAGTGGATGCGGGAAGCATCAGGATACGACCGTCTGTCACTTCGTCGAAGAGCGCGTCGATATCCTCGTAGACGCCCTGCAGCTCAGAGTCGATGGCGTCAAGGACAAACCTGTCTCGCAGGGCTGGCTTCGTCACAAGACTCCACTTGAGCTGTTGGTATGAGTACTTCACAAAAGTGATCCACTGGGGGTAGTTGATGGCCATGGGGTTCTCCGTGAAGACCACCTTGCCAGCATTGATGGCGGTAGCGGCGGAGTGGGCGGTGAACAGCATCGTCCCAAGCTTCGGCATCTTCTCGTGATTCGTGCTAAGGGGAATCGCGTCCTTGATGGCAACTCCCTCCTTGACCCGCTTTATGGCATAGCCCAGCCGCACGACGACCTCTATGAGCATCGCGCTCACCGACATCGAGCAGAAGTGGATGAAGTCGTATCCCTCGTAGTACATGCCCTGAACAATCTCGGCGACCGTCTGCTCGTATTCGCCGATGCTGCCGAACTGCAGGAGGTTGAACAGCCCCATCATGGGGGCGGGCAGCCCCATCGAGGTTGTCATGTCTGACTTGAGGTGCTCCACCTGCTTCGCCAGGGCGGCGAATACGTCCGCCTCGGTGCGGTCTGCATAGTTCTCCATGACCTGCGAGACGACCTTGCCGGCCTTGTCTATGGTGGTCATTCTCCCCGTGAGGATGTCGGCAACGCCGAACACGAAACCGAGCAGGGGATCGTGCCCGAGGGACAGCAGCCTGTGGTAGTAGGCAGATAGCCCTTCGACCCATTCGGTAGTGTTGCGGTTGTCCTGTGCGTCAAACGGGACCTTGCTGACCTTCGAGTTGGCCAGCCTCTCCATCTCCTCGGGCGGAAACCTCCGGTCGAACGCATCGCGGATATAGTTGGAAAGAGGCCCGGCCTTGAGCCCATCGGGCGTCTTCTGCGGGATGCCAACGAGCAGGATGTCCACGGCCCCCGCAAGCAGTCCTGCGGCGACAGCAATCGCAACATCGAACTTGTCCAACCTGTGGATCTGGTTGTATTCGAAGTTGAGCCTTCGTATGGCGAGGGCGTTCTCCCTGAGCTCCTCTGCGGTGAAAAGGTCCTCGATCTCCACATCGCAACCGATGGCTTGTTCCGCCTCGGCACAAAGGTCGTCCCACGACGGCACGCGGATAACTGCTCGCTGCGTCGAGCTGGCGCGCGTCACGTTAGGCGGAAGCGCATATCCGAGCTCGCTGAGAAGCCTCTCGCTCGCCGCGATGCGCTCTTCGATTCCGCTTGTGTCGGGTGCCTCAATCTCGTCAAGCTGCTTTGCCTGATAAGCGAGGACCTTGTTGATGCGCTTCTCGTCTTCCATGGGGCTATGCGGCGTCGTCGATCCCGAGGTCCTGGCGAAGGTCCTTCACTGCGCGCTCGAGAAGGACGTTCAGGCTCTGCAGGTACTCCATTCGCTCCTTGCTGGCGTCGACCTCGTCCTTGAGCGCCTGGATGATTGCCTGGTGCTTTTCGAGGGCGGCCTTGTAGAGACGCTCCTTCTCCTGCTTCAGCTGCTTGTTCTTAAGATGGGACGCCGTTCCGACGCCGACCGCTGCAAGGGCGGCCACAGGAGCTGCCAGAACAAACACTCCTGCAACCATGCCCCCGCCCACTATGCCGCCGGCGGCAGCGAGCCCCGACGTAATGCCGGCAGCAGAGAGTCCGACCGTGCCAAGGCCGTATAGGGCGGCAAATGAGCCAACGCCTCCGATACCCGCGCCCAGAGCGCCTGCCAATACTTCGGGAATCGAGCTCTCGCGAATCGTGCGGCCTTTGTCATTGAGCGCGGCACCCGCTTCGTTCACGACGTTTACGACCTGCTGCAGGGAGTCCCCGCTTTGGAAGATCATGTCCTTCTTCTTTTTCACGTACACGCCCATGGTCAGACCTCGCTGGGAATAGTCGCTTGTTGATGGTGCCAATTATAAGGCGCATACACTGGGCACTAGGTCAACCCGCCATTGACATCTGCCCATGCGGTCAAGCGAAACGGGGCCAAGCATGATGCCTGACCCCGTGCAAATCGGATTGCCTTATGTCTAGATGGACTCAAGCTCCCGGTACAGCGGGTCACCCTCGCCGACGAGGACGTCCCACCACCATTCGGGACTCTCCACTCCCGATTGGCAGAGCATGTCGAGCAGCTTGCTGCGAGCTTCAGGCGGCAGCTGCTCGAAGTCGGCGCGCATTGCGTCGAGCATGGCCTTGCTGGTGGAAATCATGTCGTTGCAGATCTCCTTCTTCTCCTCGAGCGAGTAGCTCTCGGGCGAGTAGCAGCAGAGGTCTGCTTTGAAATAGGCCATGTCCTCGGCCTGCTGCAGGGCGGTCCAATCGGTGTTCGTAGTCATTGCTCAGCTCCTAACACTTAGTAGTTATTGAAATGAATCACAGTTGGAAGGGTGTGCTTGCCGTCTCTGGATTCCGCGTGGACGCTTACGATTTTGGGCATTCGGCAGGGCAACAACTTGACCCTGTTGTGGTAGGATAATGCGCTACGCGGGTGTCGCCAAGTGGTACGGCACGAGCTTCCCAAGCTCGCATTCGCGGGTTCGAGTCCCGTCACCCGCTCCAGAGCGAAACAGAGCGGTCTCCAGCAACGGAGGCCGCTCTTTTTTGGTGGACATGTTTGGTGGACTTTGGTGAGGGATACGTAGTCCCAACGAGTCCTATCAAGGGTATAAACGCCCAGCTCAGGGGCTATCTGGTACCTAGCGGTATGTGGTTGATTTGGATTGGGAAGCTGATGCCTTACCACTTGGCGATGCCCGCAATTAAGCAAAAGACAGTATACAGCATATCGCGCACTCGTCATCGAAAATCCTCCCCGTTTCCAACAACCTCCTCCCGATGTTTGAATTGCAAGCACAGCGCTACGCCTCCCGAACTCACCGCCGCACGCGGCGGTGAGTTCGGGAACGCTCCCCCGGAGGGGCCGG
>CAWVLT010000091.1:0-5650 GCA_963930185.1 Coriobacteriia bacterium
GAAGCGCACCACGTCGACGACGCGGCCGTAGGCGCCGTGCGGCATCTTGAGCGAGGTGTCGCGGACGTCGTGCGCCTTGGCGCCGAAGATGGCGCGCAGCAGGCGCTCCTCGGCCGTGAGCGCGCTCTCGCCCTTGGGGGTCACCTTGCCGACGAGGATGTCGCCGGCGGTCACCTCGGCGCCGATGCGCACGATGCCGCCCGCGTCGAGGTTGGCCACCATGTCCTCGGAGAGGTTGGGGACCTCGCGGGTGATCTCCTCGGGGCCGAGTTTGGTGTCGCGGGCGTCGATCTCGTGCTTGGAGATGTTGATCGTGGTCATCAGGTCTTCCTGGACCACGCGCTCCGACACGATGATGGCGTCCTCGTAGTTGTAGCCTTCCCAGGGCATGTACGCCACGGTCAGGTTCTGGCCAAGCGCCAGCTCGCCCATGTCGGTCGACGGGCCGTCGGCCAGGACCTCGCCCACCTGGACCTCCTGGCCGGTGTAGACGATCGGCTTGTGGTTGATGCAGGTCGACTGGTTGGAGCGCTGGAACTTGGGCAGGTGGTAGACGTCGATGTCGCCGTCGGAGGTGCGCACGCGGATCTCGCGCGAGTCGGCGTAGTCGACGATGCCGGCGCGACGGGCACGCAGGATCTCGCCGGAGTCGACGGCGGCGCGCAGCTCCATGCCCGTGCCCACGTAGGGGGCCGCGGTGCGGATGAGCGGCACGGCCTGGCGCTGCATGTTGGCGCCCATCAGCGTACGCTTGGCGTCGTCGTGCTCCAGGAACGGGATGAGCGTGGCGGCGATGGAGATCATCTGGCGCGGCGAGACGTCCATGTAGTCGACGTCCTCGACCGGCACGTCGGCAGGGGTGCCGAAGTCGCCGTAGAAGTCCTTGGTACGGGCGACGACGTGCGTGGCCTTGCTGATCTCGCCGGTGAGCGGGTCCACCTTGATGAACTCGCGCGTGTTCTCGTCAAAGCGCTCCGCCGCCTGGGCGATTACGTGCTCCTCCTCCTCGTCGGCAGTCATGTAGTCGACCTCGTCGGTGACCTTGCCGTCGACGACGCGACGGTAGGGCGCCTCGATGAAGCCGTACTTGTTCACGCGGGCGTAGATGGCCAGCGAGCCGATGAGGCCGATGTTGGGGCCTTCGGGGGTCTCGATGGGGCACATGCGCGAGTAGTGCGAGTTGTGGACGTCACGCGCCTCGGTGGGGACGTTGGTGCGGCGGCTCGAGCCCGTCTTGTGGCCGGCGACGCCGCCAGGGCCCAGGGCGGACAGACGACGCTTGTGCGTGAGGCCGGCCAGGGGGTTGTTCTGGTCCATGAACTGCGAGAGCTGCGAGGACCCGAAGAACTCCTTGATGGACGCCACGATGGGGCGGATGTTGATGAGCGACTGCGGGGTGATGTCGTCGATCTCCTGGGAGGCCATGCGCTCGCGCACGACGCGCTCCATGCGCGACAGGCCGATGCGGAACTGGTTGGCGATCAGCTCGCCCACCGTGCGCACGCGGCGGTTGCCGAAGTGGTCGCGCTCGTCGACGACGTAGCCCTCCTCGCCGTCATGCAGGGCGATGAGGTAGCGCAGCGACGCCACGATGTCCTCGGGCGTGAGCACGTAGACGTTGCTCGGCACGTCCAGGCCGAGCTTCTTGTTGAGCTTGTAGCGGCCCACGGCGGCCAGGTCGTAGCGCTGCTGGTTGAAGAACAGGCCGTCGAGCAGGGCGCGCGCCGAGTCCAGGGTGGGCGGCTCGCCGGGACGCTGGCGCTTGTAGAGCTCGATGAGCGCGTCGTCACGGTTGGTGGTGGTGTCACGCTGCAGCGTGCGATGTACCATGTCGGTGTCGCCGAGCAGGTCGACGATCTCCTGGTCCGTCTCGGCGATGCCCAGGGCGCGCAGGAACGTGGAGGCAGGCTGCTTGCGCTTGCGGTCGATGCTCACGACCAGACAGCCGCGCTTGTCAGCCTCGAACTCCAGCCACGCGCCGCGCGTGGGGATGAACTGCGCGCGGTACACCAGCTTGTTGGCGTCGATCTCGCGGAAGTAGTACACGCCCGGGGAACGCACGAGCTGGGAGACCACGACGCGCTCGCTGCCGTTGATGATGAAGGTGCCGCGGTCGGTCATGAGCGGGAAGTCGCCCATGAAGACGACCTGCTCCTTCATCTCGCCCGTCTCCTTGTTGACGAAGCGGACCTCCGTGAGCAGCGGTGCCTGGTAGTTGATGTCCTTCGCCTTGCACTCCTCCACGGTGTGCTTTGGGTCGCCGAACTCATGGGCGCCAAAGGTCACCTCGAGCGTCTTGGAGACGTTCTCGATAGGAGAGATTTCTCGGAAAGCTTCGGCGAGTCCTTCGGTCATGAATCGGTTGAACGACTCCTTCTGGACCGCGATCAGGTTGGGGAGCTCCATGACCTCCGGGATGCTGCCGAAGTTGATCCTCTCGCGATACGCACGCGTGGGGATGGGAGCGATTTCGAGATTTCCCACCAGGCACTTCCTCCTTCAGGGTAGAGAAATAGCGCATTATTCGCAGCTTATTAATGTATACGATTTGGCCCCCGCTCGTCAAATTGACCAGTTGACAGCGGGCTTCGGTTAGAGTATTGTCCCTAAGTTACCGATTAGCGCAGCTCAGATATGCTGACTCACCGGCGTCTCTGCATGCTTTTGCCCTGGCATGCTGCGTATTTCGCAAAATCTCCTCAACATTTTTCAAATTGACCTACGCCTCGTCATGCGATGTCCGCATACCCGCCAAAGCGGATGCCCACCTCGTCGCAGAACAGCTGGGCGTCGGGCTTGCAGGGGACCCTGCCCTCGGCCCGCAGGATGTCGCACTCGGCGCCCTTGCCCGCGAGCAGCACCACGGCAGGGGCGTGCGCGGAGGCGATCGCCTCGTGGACGGCGCGGGGGCGCTCGCAGATGATGTCGTAGGTCCCGCCCGCCTCGCGCACCGACGCGCCGATCTCCTCGCATATCGAGCGCACGTCAACGGGGCCGGGGTCGTCCTCCGTCAGGATGACCCGGTCGGCCAAGCTTCCGGCCGCGCGGCCCAGGCCGGCGCGACGATCGAAGCCGCGCGTCCCGCACGAGCCGAAGACCACGGTGACCTCGCGGCCGGGGAACTCCTCGCGGGCGCTGCCGAGAAGGGCGCGCATGCTCATCTCGTTGTGGGCGTAGTCGATGATGCCGACGATCGACCCGTCCGGGGAGTCATAGCGCTCCATGCGGCCCGGCACGTGCACGTGCGCAAGGCCTCGCGCCACGCACTCGTGGTCGAGCCCCAGGCCCTGCGCCACCGCGACGGCGGCCAGCGCGTTGGAGACGTTGAAGTCGCCCAGGGCGTCGATCTCGAGGGCAAGCGGGCCGCTCGGCGTGGCGGCCTCCATGCGCCAGCGCCCCTCCCCCACCCTCTGACGGCTCAGCGGGAACACGTCGCAGGCAGCGCCGTCGGGGCCGGTCGGCTCCAGGCCGTAGGTGATGAGCCGCCTGCAGCGCCCGGCCGCCTTAAGGACGCGCGGGGCGTGGTCGGACTGGGCGTTGACCACCGCGACGTCGCTCTGGTCGAAGATCCGCAGCTTCGAGGAGAAGTAGTCCTCGAACGTGGGATGCTCGATGGGGCTGATGTGGTCCTCGCCGATGTTGGTGAACACGCCCACGGCAAAGCGCGTGCCCAGCGTCCGGTCGTACTTGAACCCCTGGCTCGAGGCCTCCATCACCGCGACGTCACAGCCGGCGTCGCGCGCCACGGCGAGGTGACGCTGCAGCTCGACGGCCTCGGGCGTGGTGTTCTGGGCATGGCGGCGCGTCTGTCCGTCGTCGATGACGACGCCGGTGAGCAGCGCGCTTCTCGCCCCGCCGCCCCGGGCGCGCAGGATCGCGTCGACGTAGTAGGCGACGGTGGTCTTACCCTTGGTGCCCGTGATGCCCACGACCCGCATGTCGCCGGAGGGGTTCCCGAAGAATGCGACGGCCAGGCGCGCCATGGCCTTGCGGACGTCGGAGACGACCAGCCCCGGGACGCCCGCCTCGGGGTAGGCGCGCTCGGCCAGGTAGGCGCAGGCGCCGCGGGCCACGGCGTCGGCAAGGTAGGACGGCCTGAAGGTGGAGCCCTTGCACACGAACAGCGACCCCTGCCCTGCCGCGCGCGAGTCGAACGTGACGTCGGTGAACACGGGGCCGGCGTGCTCGTGGTCGCCGACAGACAGCGCGAGCGGCTCGCCGCACGCCCCGACGGCCGTGCAGGTGCCGTCTGGGAGCTGGCGCTCGAGCAGGAGCTGCGCCTGTGCCAGCGTCATCGCGTAGGGTACGTTCATGGGCTGCCATCCTTCCCCAGCAAGCTGGTCAGTAAGGCCGGGCGGGCGGCGCGCACGCCCTCGCGAGCCTCATCCGAAAAAGCGGGGGCCAGGCAAGCCTGACCCCCGCTTTCGTGGAGCAAGTAAGCGCGAAGCTTGGACTACTTGACGGAGACGGTAGCGCCGGCTTCCTCAAGCTGCTTCTTGGCGTCCTCGGCCTTGTCCTTGTTCACAGCGGTGAGCAGGGTGGTGGGGCAGCCGTCGACGGCCTCCTTGGCCTCCTTGAGGCCCATGTCGGTCAGGCCGCGGACGACCTTGATGACGGCGATCTTGTTGGCGCCGAAGCCCTCGAGCACGACGTCGAAATCGGTCTTCTCCTCCTCGGCGGAGGCGGCGGGGCCGGCCACGACGGTGGCGGCAGCGGCGGACACGCCGAAGACCTCCTCCAGCTCGTGCACGAGGTCAGCGAGCTCGAGGGCAGGCATCGCCTTGACGGCCTCGATGAACTCTTCCTTGTTGAAAGCCATGATGGAACTCCTTCTTGGGTACGCGTGCCTTGGCTATGGCACGGCGATTGCTCTGTCACGCCTAGCGGGCAGGAGGGGCGGCCTAGGCGGCCGTCTCCTCCTTCTGCTCCCTGATGAGGTCCAGGGCGCGGGCGAACTGCGACATGGGGTTGAGCATGGTACGAAGCATGCGAGCGAGCAGCTCCTCGCGGGTAGGCAGGTCAGCGATGGCGTTGGCCTCGGCGGCGTCGATCACCTTGCCGTCGGCGTAGCCACCCTTGAGCTCCAGGACCGGTGCCTCCTTGGCAAACGACTTGACAGCCTTTGCCGCGGCGGCCAGGTCACCGCGATAGAACACGAAGGCGTTGGGGCCCTCCAGCAGCTCGTCCATCTCGGGCAGGCCGGCCTCCTTGAGGCACAGACGCACGATGTTGTTCTTGTAGACGGTGCAGCTGGAGTCGACCTCCGCCAGCTTGCGACGCAGGGCCTCGGACTGCTTGACCGTGAGGCCGCGGTAGTTGATCACGTAGAAGCCGTTGGACTCCTTGATGGCCTCGGCGATCTTGGCGGCCTGGTCGAGTTTCCTCTGAGTGGGCATGTGTAGCACCTCCTTTCCTCGTGCGCGATCCACCCCTTTGGAGGAAGACCGCTTACGAAGAAAACGGCCTCCACTCTGCATGAGAGAGGAGGCCGCAAGACTCAGTATCTTGGACCACCTCGGCAGGCGGGCGAATTCCCTTTGAGCCCTTGCGGGCACCGGCTGTCTCAGGCAGCAGATCGCACATGTTGATATGCCATAAGGCGGGATAATGATTACAGATGAGGCGGCGCACGTCAAATGTTTTGACGTGC
>CAWVLT010000092.1:0-36480 GCA_963930185.1 Coriobacteriia bacterium
GAAGGGCGGCGCCACCTTGTTCTTGACCACCTTGACGCGGACGCGGTTGCCCACGACCTCGTTGTTGACCTTGATGGAGTCCACGCGACGGATGTCCATGCGCACGGACGAGAAGAACTTGAGCGCGCGGCCGCCGGGCGTGGTCTCGGGGTTGCCGAACATCACGCCGATCTTCTCCCTGAGCTGGTTGATGAAGATGCAGGTGGTGTTTGACTTGGAGAGAGAGCCCGCGAGCTTGCGCAGCGCCTGGCTCATGAGGCGGGCCTGGAGGCCGACGGTGGAGTCGCCGATCTCTCCCTCGATCTCTGCGCGCGGAGTGAGCGCGGCGACGGAGTCGACGACGACGACGTCGATGGCGCCGGAGCGGACGAGCATGTCGCAGATCTCCAGCGCGTCCTCGCCGGTATCTGGCTGGGAGATGAGCACCTCGTCGATGTCCACGCCCAGACGTGCTGCGTATCCGGGGTCGAGCGCGTGCTCGGCATCGATGAACGCCACGACGCCGCCGAGGGCCTGCGCCTCCGCGAGGATCTCGAGCGAGAGCGTGGTCTTGCCGCTGGACTCGGGGCCGTAAATCTCGATGATGCGCCCGCGCGGAACGCCGCCGATGCCCAGCGCCGCGTCAAGCGCGAGCGCGCCCGTGGGGATCGCCTCGATGTCGAGGTCCTTCGCCCCGTCGCCGTAGCGCATGATGGCGCCCTTGCCGAAGCGCTTCACGATCTCGCTCGTGGTGAGGTCGATCATCTTGTCGCGCTGGTCACCCGTGCTCTTGGCGTGGACTTCTTTCGAAGCTGCCTTGGTTGCCATTGTCCGTGCTCCTCCTCTTGCGAATACGTTCTGGTATAGCGTAAACGAACAGGTGTTCGAAGTCAAACATATGTTCGTAACTGCATGGCATGATCGCATGTGCGGCCCGGTCGCATGTGTCCCGAACCTGACGCGCCCCTGACAAGCAGGCTGTCAGGGGCGGAGGCGCAGCTGAGACGTGCGCCCGTGGGGATGATCCATGCGCGCCACATCGGAAAACCACATGGGCGCGTGTACGTCGGGACCGTGAGCCAGGCTACACGCGCAGGAGCGCACGGGGATCCCGTTACTCGCCCGTGATCGCCGCAAGCAGCATCCCGAGAGCGTGGTCGACCGTCTGGGCGCGGACCTCCTCGCGCGAGCCCTCGAAGTGCATGACCTGCGACGAGGTCTGACCATCGGGCGTGGCGAGGCCGAACCACACGGTGCCCACGGGCGTCTCGGGCGTGCCTCCGCCGGGACCGGCCACGCCGGTCACGCTCACGGCGACGTCGACGTGCAGCAGCGACCGCGCACCGCGCGCCATCGCGGCCGCCGTCTGCGACGAGACGATTCCCTGCGTCTCGATGGTGCGCCCGGGCACGCCCAGGACCGACTGCTTCACCGACGCCATGTAGCTCGCCACGCCGCCGGCGACGACGGCGGAGGAGCCGGGGACGGAGGTGAGGGCAGCACAGATGAGGCCGCCGGTCAGCGACTCGGCGGTGCCGAGGCGCACGTGCCTGTCGATCGCGGCCTGCACCACCGCGCGGGCGAGTTCATCGCCGTGCAGCGGGGTGTCCGCGTGGAACGTGCCCTGACGGGGTGCGTCGGATGCTGGGGACGCGGCGCCGGGGGTGTCCTGCCCGCCCCGTGCGCCCGCGGAAGTCTCGTCGCGGCGCGCACGTCCCCTGTGGGCGGGGGTGTCGCTGAGCAGCGGCCATGACTTGGCGAAGTAGTCCATCATCGAGATCACGGTCAGCACCACGGCGGCGTACATGAGGGCCCATGCCAGGACGTTGAACACCGGGCCCGCCGCGCCCAGGACGGGGGTGTCCTTGATGATGAAGGCGCACACGGCCACCAGGGTCACGAAGGTCTTGGCCTTCCCGATGATGCTCGCGGCGATCACGGTGCCGCTGGAGGCCACGATCATGCGCAGGCCG
The DNA here is from genome assembly GCA_963930185.1 of Coriobacteriia bacterium. Taxonomy (GTDB): domain Bacteria; phylum Actinomycetota; class Coriobacteriia; order Coriobacteriales; family UMGS124; genus JAGZEG01. Next base: position 1,953 of record CAWVLT010000092.1, read on the forward strand.
CTCACGAGGAACTCGCGCGCCACCACGACGAGCGGGATCCAGCTGGGCAGGGTGCCGAGCTGCACGAGCACGAGCATGGCCGCCATGACGAGCAGCTTGTCGGCGATGGGGTCCATGAACTTGCCGAACGTGGTGATCTCGTTTCTCGAGCGCGCGAGGTAGCCGTCGATGCTGTCGGTCAGCGAGATCAGGGCGTACACCGCCATGGAGACCCAGGGACGCACGTTGTCGTCGCCCCAGGGCGCGAGCATCAGGATGACGAACACGGGGATCAGGCAGATGCGCACGACGGTCACTACGTTGGCGGGCGTCCAGGTGATGACGCTCGGCTCGCGCCCGCCCCTCTGGCTAGTAGAAGCCGCTGCCATGGTCATCACTTCCCTTCTTCAGTGCCGACGATGGCCCCGAACAGCTCGTAGCACACGGCCTCCTCGATGAGGACGTCGACGAACTGCCCGAGCTCGATGGAGCCGTCCGGCGCGCCGAGGTGCACGACGCCGTCGGAGTCGGGGGCCTGGAACGGGGCGCGGCCGATGAGCTCGACCTGGCCGTCCTCGTCGGTCTCGAAGCCGTCCACAAGCACGCGGCAGGTCGTGCCGACGCGCGCCTGCGCCGACGCGAAGCCGTAGGCGTCGGCGATGTCCTGCAGGCGCTGCGTGCGCTCGAGTTTCACGTCCTCGTCGACCTGGCCGGGCATGTCGGCCGCCGCGGTCCCCTCCTCGCGGGAGTACATGAACACCGCGGTGTAGTCGAACTGGGCCTGGTCGAGGAAGACGCACAGCTCGTCGAAGTCCTCGTCGGTCTCGCCGGGAAAGCCGGCCATGCCCGTCGTGCGCAGCGTGATGCCGGGGACCTCGCGACGAAGGCGAGCGACCATCTCGAGGAACTCGGAGGTGCAGCCCGTGCGGTTCATGGCCCTGAGCACGCGCTGCGAGCTGTGCTGCAGGGGGATGTCGATGTAGGGCACGACCTGCTCCACGTCGCGTATCGTCTCCACGAGCTCGTCGGTGAGCCCCTCGGGCTGCAGATACAGGACGCGGACCCATCCGCCGTAGGGCTCCATGACGCGGGCCACCTCGCGCAGCAGCGCGGCGAGGGTGGGCGCGCCCGGCAGGTCGCGACCCCAGATGCCCGTGTCCTGGCCGATGAGCACGACCTCGCGCACGCCGCCCTGCGCGAGGTGGCGCACCTCGGACAGAATCGTCTGCATGTCGCGCGAGTAGTAGCGCCCGCGGATGTAGGGTATGGCGCAGAACGAGCAGAACCTGTCGCACCCGTCGCTGATCTTGACGTAGGCGGTGGCGGAGCGCACGGTGCGCACCACCTCGGGCACGGGAGCGTCCTGCGGGCCGATCTCCCCTACGCCGCAGACCCGCGCGAGCACGTCGACGATACCGTCCTCCTCGCTGACGGGGACGAAGGCGGCCACCTCGGGCATCTCGTCGCAGATCTCGCTTCCGTAGCGTGACGGTATGCAGCCGCACATGACGACCGGCACGGCCACCCCGTCGTCAAGGCGCTCCTCGAGGAGCTGGAGCGTGCACTCCACCCCCTCCTCCACGGCGCTCATGAGGAAGGAGCAGGTGTTGACGATGACGACGTCGCAGTCCTGGTCCTCCTCGACCGACTCGAACAGGGGGCTCGCATCTATGAGCGTGCGCATGCGGTCGGAGTCGACTTCGTTCTTGGCGCAGCCCAGGGTCACGATCTTGACGCGGCGCGGGGAGGCCTTGGTTTGGCAGTGCATCGGCATTGACCTCTGATCTCTGGAAACGTTCGAGAGCGAGTGGGACCGGAGCAGGAGCGTATGCTCAGGCTCCGGTTTAGGGTTAGGCCTAGCGATAGTTCACGTACTGGAGCGGCTGGCCGTAGTCCTTGTCCTTAAGCAGGGCGATCACCTGCTGCAGGGCGTCCTTGCTGGCGGAGGACACCCGGAGCTTGTCGCCCTCGACCGTGGGCTTCACCTTGAGCTTGGAGTCGCGGATGTCCTTCGAGATCCGCTTGGCGAGCTCCTGGTCGATGCCCTCGAGAACGGAGCCGACCACGCGGACGGTGCCGCCGCTCGCCGCGACGGGGTCTGCCCACTTGATGGCCGACAGCTCGACCTTGCGGCGCACCAGGCGCGTCTGGAAGACGTCGATGACCTGCTTGGCCACGAAGTCGGACGGGGCGCTGACGGTCACGGTCTTGTCGGACTTGCTGAGCTCGATGGTGGCCTTCGAGTCCTTGAGGTCGTAGCGCTGGCTCAGCTCCTTCACCGTCTGCTGGTAGGCGTTGTCGACCTCCTGCATGTCGACGGTGGACACGACGTCGAAGCTTGATTCCTTGGCCATGCTTGCGTGCTCCTTTCGCGCGCGGGTAAGAGTCAAAGCGAGTGACGAGGCGATGCGGGGCGCCTCTGGAGGCTACTCGACGTAGCCCTCATCGACGTACCCCTCGTCGACATAACCTTCGTCGACATATCCTTCATCGGTGTAGCCCTCGTCAACGTACCCCTCGTCAACCGGGGCTTCGCCGGAGTCGACAGGCTCTGCGGCCTGGGGGTCGACCTCTGCGCCCGAGCCGTCCTCGACAGGGGCCTCGCCGCCTTCCTCGCCAGGGACGGGCTGCTGGGCGGGGTCGACGCTGGCCGTGAGCGTGTACGTGCCGTTGGCCGCGACGGGCTGGACCTGGACGCCGTTGACGCTGAGCGTCACAACGTCGGGATCGCTGACGGAGACGGTGGCGGAGTACGCCATGGAGAACGACTGGGTGCCTCCCGCCGGGGTCTGGGCCGCGTAGGCGATCTGGCCGTCCACGGTCACCTCGATCCAGGGCTCCGCGGTTGCCTCGGGGTTCACGAGGAAGGAGACCGTGGAGTTGGCGGGCAGCGCCGTCAGGTCGATCGACTCGTTGAGCGGGACGCTCTGGGCGGACACGTCGGCCTGCGACCCGTCCGTGCCGATCGTGGTCACCGGGATGGTGCCGTCTCCCTCCTGCGAGGGCCGGTTCGCGCACGAGGTCACGATGAACACGATGAGGACGATGAGCAGCAGCGCGACGACGGCCGCCACGATGACGGCGACCCGGCGGTTCTCCCGGAAGAACGAGGAGAACCCGGAGAGCACGCCCATGATGCCGCTGGTCGGATGGCTGCTCTGGCGCTCGGGGTGGCCGCCGGAGCGCGTCGATCCCCCGCGATGCGACGCACGGCCGCCCGAGCCGCCCTCGTAACCGTCGTCGGGCGCCATGAACTGCGTCTCGCGCTGAGGCTCGTGGCCGCGCCCGCCCCGCGAGCGCGAAGGGCCGAAGCCACGGGAGTCCGAGCGCCTGTCTGCGCCGCGGTGATCGTCAGCGTAGCGGTCGGCGTAGCGCTGTGAGTAACGATCGTCGGGATAGTCTGGGTAGTCGGCGTAGCGGCGCTCCTCTCCCCTGCGCTCGTCGCGCCTGGCGGATGACGTGCGGTCCGCACGCCGCTCGGACCGGCGATCGGGGCGGCGGTCGTAGTCGCGATCGGAGGGGCGGTCGTACCCGTAGTCGCGCGGCGCGTAGCCCTGGCCGTAGCCACGGTCGTAGCCGTCACGGTCGCGCCCGTAGGCGTGGGAGGACGGGCCGTCATAGAGCCCGGTTCCCGAATAGGGGCGCCGCGAGGAGCTCGCGCGCTGGTCGTAGCGGGCCGATCGTCCGCGATCGGAGGGACGGTCGTGGTCGTAGCGCTCGTACCGGTCGTACCGCTCGTCCTCGTAAGGGTCATGTCCGCGGTCGGAGGCCGAGCTCACGCGCGAGGAGCCACGGCGCTGCCGATCACGGACATCGCCGCGATAGCCCGAGGATCGGGAGGCGTGGGCGCTGAAGTCGCTCTCGCGCTGGTAGCGGTAGAGCTGCTCCTCGTAGATGGGCAGGATCTCATTGGGATCCAGGCCCAGGTAGCGCGCGTATGAGGCGAGGGTCGCCTGGGCATAGCCCTTCGGGGGCATCTCGTCGAAGTCCGAGCGCTCGAAGGCGTCGATCATCCTAGGCTGGAGCTTGGTGTCATCGGCCACCCGGTCGACCGACAGGCCGAGCTGCCGGCGGCGCGCCGAGAGGATGTCCCCTATCATGCGGTCTGGCATCAGTAGTCCTCCTCAAACGACTGCGTGCCAAGCAGTGTCTCAAGCGACTCGAGGTCGTGCACGAGCACCTCGCGGGGCTTGGAGCCGCGGGCCGGGCCCACCACGCCCATCTCCTCGAGCATGTCCATGATGCGGCCGGCGCGCGCGTAGCCCAGCTTGAGCTGGCGCTGGATCATCGAGGTGGACCCCAGCTGGTTCTCCACCACGATGCGCGCCGCGCGCTGCGCCATGGGCTCGTCCTCGTTGCCACCCGCCGCACCTGACGCGGCCCCGTGTGCCGAGCCGCCGTCGAGCGAGAGCGTGAGCTGGCCGCTCGAGGTCCCCAGCGGCGCCATGCCTATATCATAGCCCTCCGGGACGGCCTGCGCCTTGAGATGCTCAACCGTCTGTGAGATCTCGTCGTCCGACAGGTAGCAGCCCTGGATGCGTCGGGGTTTGTCGCCCCAGGCGGTCTGCAGGAACAGCATGTCGCCGTTGCCCAGCAGCTTCTCCGCGCCCGTCTGGTCGATGGCGATCTGCGAGTCGGTGCCCTTGGCCACCTTCAGGCCGGCACGGCAGGCCACGTTGGCGCGGATGAGGCCGGTCACGACGTCGGCACGCGGCGTCTGGGTCGCCAGGATCAGGTGCACGCCGGCGGCGCGGCCCAGCTGCGCGATGCGCACGATGGAGGCCTCCACGTCCTTCTTGGCCACCATCATGAGGTCCGCGAGCTCGTCGACGACGATCACGATGCTCGGCAGGTGCTGAAGCGGCGTCTCCATGCCCTGGAAGGCGCCCTGCTCCACCATCTGGTTGTAGCGCTTGAGGTCGCGCACGCCCACGTTTGAGAACACGCGGTAGCGCCGGTCCATCTCGGTGACGCCCCACTGCAGGGCCGCGGCGGCCTGGCGCATGTCGGTGATGACCGGCATGACGAGGTGGGGGATGCCGTCGTAGTCCTTGAACTCGACCTGCTTGGGGTCCACCATGATGAGGCGCACCTCGTCGGGCGTGGCGCGCATGAGCATGCTCATGACGATGGAATTGACCATGACCGACTTGCCCGAGCCGGTGGTGCCGCACACGAGCAGGTGGGGCAGCTTGGCGAGGTCGATGTGCACGGGCTTGCCGTTGGCGTCCAGGCCCACGGCGAAGTCCAGGGGCCCGCCGTCCACGTAGGGCAGCACGTCGCCGAAGTAGACGGTCTGTCGCGTGGTGTTGGGCACCTCGATGCCGACGTAGCGCGTGCCGGGCACCGGGGCGTAGATGCGCACGCTCTGGGTGGCCAGGGCACGGGCGATGTCGTCCTCCAGGCTCGTGAAGCGGCTCACGCGCACGCCCTCGCCGGGGCTGACCTCATAGGTGGTGCAGGTCGGGCCGCAGATCCAGTCCACGACCTCCGCCTTGACGCCGAACTCGTTGAGCGTCTGCTGTAGGTCGCGGGCCGTGGCCTCGATCTCGGCGAGCTCCTGCTTTGTCTTCTGGATGCCGTGAGTGTTGCGCTTGAGGATGGAGGGGTCGGGCAGCACGAAGTCCTCGTAGGTGCCCGAGCCGCCCGTCTGCCCCGACGGGGAGACGCTCACGTCGCCGGTGCTGACCTCGCCCGCGCCGGCGGCAGGGGCGGCCGGCTCGTCCCAGGGCAGCTCCTCGGCCTGGGCCTTGGCCGCGGGCTTGGCCGGCGCCGCGCTGGCCTGCCTCTTGGAGGGGGGTCGCGCGGTCGCCGCCGCGGCGGCTGCAGGCGCGGGGGTGACGGAGGGCTTGCGCGCGCCGCCTTCGGCCGGCGGTTCCTGCTCGGTGACCCCGAAGTCCTCGAGCGTCTGCGGGGCGCCCTCGATGACGCCGGGCACGGGGATGTCGTCGTCCTCGGCGAGCGCCTCAAAGGCGCTCGTGAGGTAGTCGTCGTCCTGGGGCTGGCCGTCCCACCAGTTGCGCTCGACGCTCGCCGCGCGCCTCGACCTGGGCCTGCGCGCCGGCGCCGGGTCGCGCAGGGGCGCGTCCATGCCGTGCGCGCCGGCGGTCGCGGGCGCCTCGTCGAGGTAGGGCTCTTCCTCGTAGGCCTCGTTCTGGAGGTCCACGGGCTGGAGGAAGGTCGTCTCGTCGGCCGCGCGCGAGGTGGCGCGCTGCGTGGAGGACATGCGCCGCGTGACGGGGGCCTGCGGCTGCTCGTCGTCGAGCTGGTCGTACTCGTCGCCGCCCATGGGGGCGTTCCCGCAGCCGAACGAGCGGGCCCGCGAGCTTGCCGGGCGCGACATGGGCCTGATCACCGAGGTGGCCGCGCTGCCAGAGGCGGACAGCGGGCGGTCAGGGTCGAACAGCGCCGTGGGCGCGTAGTCCGCGGGGACCTGGGCGCCGGCACGCGCGTACCACGCCTCCTGCTGCTCGCGGGCGCGCTGGGCCGCGCGCTCCTGCGACTGCAGGCGCGCCCATTCGCGACGCTCGCGGTGGCGTATGGCGAGGTCCTGGATGGTCTGGGTGACCGAGAAGCCGATGACGATGAGGCCGGCGACGATGACGCCTGCGAGCACGACGATGCCCACGACCCGTCCCGTCAGGCTTAGCAGAAGCCAGGCGATGCCGTTGCCGAGGTAGCCGCCGCGCTCGGGCAGCACGTAGGCGTTGAAGAGCACGCTGGGCGTCTCCTCGGCGCCGGGCGTGCAGATGCCCAGAAGCGAGATGACGGCCAGGGCGATGAGGCCAAGGCCCACGGCGCAGCGGCCGGGCATGATGCGGTCGGTGTGCACGAAGAACGTGACCGCCCACAGGATGAGGGCGACCGGGGCGATCACGGCCCCCACGCCCAGCAGGTTGTGCAGGCCGGTGGAGACGGCGGTGGTGAGCATGCCGGTGGTTGGCATGAGCACGGCGATGAGCAGGGCCACGCCGATCACGCCGATGATGACGCCCGCGATGTCGTGGTGCGCCTGCATGTCGAGCAGCGCGCCGCGCGGCTCGCGGGGCATGGCGGCCGGTGCCGCCGCGGCGCGGGCGGGAGCGGAGGAGCCGCCCGAACGGGCCGCGGCCGTGCGCTTGGACGCCGACGCCGCGTGCGTGCGGGAGGGCGCGCCCGCCGACCTGGCAGACCCGGCCTTCTGCGCGCGCTGGCTTGGCTGTCGGTTCTGGGGGGTGTTTGAGCTGCGTTTGTTCTGCGCCACCTACGCTAGACCTCCATGACGAACGGGATGACCATGGGCCTGCAGCGCAGCGTGTCCCACAGGTAGCTTGCAAGGGAGTCGCGAACGAGCTTGCGATCGCTCTCTAGGTTGCGCGCGCCGCCCTTGCTGTGACGGGCGAGCGTCTTGCGCAGGCGTGCGGTGGCCTCGGAGATGATCTCGTCGGTGACGTAGAGCGACACGCCGCGCGCCACGAGCTGCACGTCGGCTATCTCGCCGGTCTTGGAGGAGATCGCGACGGCCGCGGTGACCACGCCGTCTTCGGAGAGCTTCTTGCGGTCGCGCAGCACGTTCTTGTCGGTGTCGCCGATGTGGCTGCCGTCGACGTAGATGACGCCCGACTCCACGGTGCGGCCGCGCGTGATCTTGCCGCCGCGCATCTCGAGGCTGTCGCCGTTGTCCATCACGAAGACGTTCTCGGGCGGGATGCCCATCGTCTCGGCGAGCTTGGCGTGCGTGCGCAGGTGCAGCGACTCGCCGTGGACGGGCATGAAGTTCCTGGGCTTGGTGAGCGCCATCATGAGCTTGAGCTCTTCCTGCGACGCGTGGCCCGAGACGTGCACGAGGCAGCGGCTCTTGTCGTAGACGTCGGCGCCGATCTTGGCGAGCATGTTCACGATGTTGGTGACGGCCTTCTCGTTGCCCGGGACGGGGGTCGCCGAGATGATGACCGTGTCGCCCTGCCGGATCTCCAGAGTGCGGTGCTCGCCGGTGACCATGCGCGCCAGCGCCGAGAGGGGCTCTCCCTGCGAGCCGGTGCACAGGACGACGACCTTGTCGTCGGGCAGCTTGTCGATGTCGAACGCGTCGACGAGGTCTTCCTCGGGGATGTCAAGGCAGCCCAGCTCGCGCGCGATGGAGGTGTTGGTGATCATGGAGCGGCCGGTCACCACGACCTTGCGGTGCGCGGCGCGCGCGGCGTCGCACACCTGCTGCAGGCGATGCACGTGGCTGGAGAACGACGCCACGAAGACGCGGCCCTTGGCGCGGGCGATGACGTCGCGCAGGGTCTTGCCCACCTCGGCCTCGGAGGGGGTGAAGCCGGGGCGAGTAGCGTTGGTCGAGTCGCTCATGAGCAGGTCGACGCCCTGCTCGCCGAAGCGTGCCAGCGCGGCGAAGTCGGTGCGGCGTCCGTCGATGGGCGTCTCGTCGATCTTGAAGTCGCCGGTGTGCAGGATGGTGCCCGCCGGCGAGGTGATGTAGGCGCCCATGGCGTCGGGGATGGAGTGGTTCACCGCGAAGAAGTCGATGCCCAGCTTGCCCAGCTGCACGTGGTCGCCGGCGCGCACCTCGCGGAAGTTGGGGTTCTTGATGTTGTGCTCCTGCAGCTTGCCGGCGATCAGGCCCAGCGTGAGCTTGCCCGAAAAGATGGGCACGTTGGGGTTGAGGTCGGCGAGCAGGTAGGGCAGCGCGCCGGTATGGTCCTCGTGGCCGTGCGTGATGATGATGCCGCGCAGCCTGTCCTCGTTCTCCAGGACGTAGGTGTAGTCGGGCAGCAGAAGGTCGATGCCGGGGTGGTTGTCGTCGGGGAACATGAGCCCGGCGTCGTCGAGGATCATGTCGTCGCCGTACTCGATGACCGTCATGTTCTTGCCGATGCCGTCAAGGCCGCCGAGCGGGATGACGCGCAGGGGTGTGCTTCTCTTTGCCATGCGTGTAGAAAAACCTCCCAATATACGTACGTGTCTCGTGTGTCGTTAACGCCTGATTCGGCCGCGCGCGCCGCGTCGCAGGTGCCGCCGGCGCCTGCCGGGGCATGCGAGCCGCGCGCGGCCGTTTGTGCTCTATCGGATCCCCACCTCGTCGAGTATGCGGGCGATGCGCGCGGACTGCTCGGGGGTGGCGCTAACCAGCGGCAGGCGCAGCCCTCCGACGGGCCGTCCCATGAGGCGCAGCGCCTCCTTGACGAGCGTGGGGTTCGGGGCCTCAAACAGCCCCGTCATAAGCGGCGCGAGCCGCTCGTGCATGCGCTGCGCCTCCTGGGCATCACCTGCCGCCGCGGCCTTCACGAGCTGGGCCATCTCGGCGGGCGCCACGTTGGACGTCGTGGAGATGACGCCGCTCGCGCCGATGCCCATGAGCTCCAGGGTCTTCTCGTCGTTGCCTGAGAACACCTCGAAGTCGTCAGGGGCCTCGGCCAGGATCTGGCGGTCCTGGCCCAGGTCGATCGCAGCCTCCTTGAGCGCGCGGACGTTGTCGTGCTCGTGCGCGAGGCGCACCACGGTGTCCGCCTGCATGTTGACCACCGAGCGGCCGGGGATGTTGTACAGCACGACCGGCAGGCCGGGCACGGCGGCCGCGATGGCGCCGAAGTGCTGGAACATGCCCTCCTGCGAAGGCTTGTTGTAGTAGGGCACCACGCACATCACGCCGTCGACGCCAAGGGCCGCGGCCTGGCGCGCGAACTCCACCGAGGTGGCCGTGCAGTTGCCGCCTACGTTGGCGATGACCTTGCCGCGCCCGGCGGCCACGTCCTTGGCCTGGGCGAACAGGGCGAGCTTGTCGGCCACGGACAGGCAGGGGGACTCGCCCGTCGTGCCGCAGACCACTAGGGAGTCCACGCCATTTGAGAGCTGGAAGTCCACAAGGTCGGCGAACGTGGCGAAGTCCACCTCGCCCGCCTCGTCAAACGGCGTGACGATGGCGGTTATGAGGCGACCGAACAGTGCGGCTTCCTTCATGGCTTCTCCTCCTACTCCCCTATCGGCTCGATGGGCTGTGTCGATGCCGACGCGCTGCAGGCGTGGGCATACGTAACCAAACATGATAACCCATCCGTGTGGGCGCCATGCGCCCCGCGGGCCAAATGCTCAGGATCAGCAGGACATCAGCGGGCTGTCAGCGGATCGCGGCGGCCGTGCCCGCCTCCCGCGCCAGCGCCATGGCCTCCTCGCGCGTGTGGACCCCCAGCTTGGCGTAGATGTGGCGCAGGTGCGTCTTGAGGGTGTTGTGCGAGAAGATGAGCGTCTGCTCGACCTGCGCGGGCTCCATGCCCTGGGCGAGCAGCGTCAGGATCTCCTTCTCGCGCGCGGTGAGGTCGAAGCGCGCGGCGAGGTCCTCGCAGCGGGCGATGACGCGCTCGTGGGCGCTCGGGGTGTGCATGCCGCTCGCGGCGTCGACTCCCATGGTGCCCCAGTCGGCCCCGACGGCACGCTCGGAGTGCCACAGCACCACGCACCCCACGATGGCCAGCACGCCGACCAGGGCGATCGTCCACAGCGTCGCCTCGTTGTCAAGCGCGCCGCTGGTCTGGCACCAGCGCTGAAGCAGGATGCCGGCGAACATCGCCCCTTCGCTCGACGCCCGCGCGCACGCGAACAGCCGAGTGCTCGGCACGTCGTAGCGCCAGGCGACGGTGGCTATCATGGCAAGGGCGAACAGGGCGAAGGCGATGTAGGAGAACTTCACGAGAAACGAGATCGCCACGCCGGCCGTCTGCCCCAGAAGTGGTATGGCGACAAAGCTCGCCAGCGCGATCGGCAGGGTGCCCCAGGCGAGGATGCGCAGGTCGATGCCCGGACCGCGCAGCGCGAACAGCACGAGGATGAGCAGGCCGAACACGGCGGTGGCGAAGATGCGGTGGACCGCGCCGATGTGGGCGATGTCGACGAGCAAAGACCCGGCGAAGCCCGAGGTGAAGCCGGCGAACGCCATGAGCAGGATGATCTTCCAGGGAAGGGGGTAGCGAACCTTGCCGGCTGGCTCGCAGGCACGACAGCACGCCCGCCCCTCTCCCCCGCGCAGGTAGGCCAGAGACGAGTGGGCGGACGCGAGGCACAGGGCGGGCAGGACGGCGATGCACACGGTGCTCGCGGCCGCGTCCATGCGCGACACGACAAGCGACACGACGCCTGCCAGCACGCAGGCAAACGCCCCGAACAGCAGGCAGCGCGCCGGGCCGAGCCGGCAGTACACCTCGGCCCACAGCAAGAACAGCACGGCTCCGCCCACGGCAGTGAGGGCTGAGACTGCGGTGAGCAGCACCGAGATGCCGAGATGCGCGGTGAGCGCGGGCAGCGTGAGCGTGCCCAGACAGCATGCGGCCACGCTCCAGGCGCACAGGGCGCGATGGTCCGAGACGCGGCCTATGTGCGGGGCGAGGACGGCGACGAGCAGAAACGTCAGCACGTCACCGACGCGCATCCAGTCGCTCACCTGCGTCTCGGCCCCGACGTCGGGCACCAGGTTCACGAACATCTGGGGCAGGTGCGTGCAGCAGAGCCACGCGATGAGCAGGCCCATGCCCACGAAGCGCCAGGGGACGAGCGGGAGCCTCCCCGTGTCGGGGGCGGCCTCGGGCTCGGCGCCGACCTGCGTGAGGGCGCTTGCTACCTCCTTCTTGGAAAGCACCTGTGCTCCTTTCGTGACAAGCGCGCGCCTTTGGTGTGCCCCCGTGCGCAGGCGCAGCTCAGAGAGGGTGGGTGATTACAGGGTGAGTTTGCCTCACCTTGCGAAAAAGTGCAAATCGCCCTGCCGAATTATGTACGCGGGGATCGGCGGCGTGCATGATGGGGACGTCAGCCGGGCGCCGGCCAAGCGGCCGCGCGCATGGGAAGATCGTTGATGCAACGATAGAAGGGAACGCACATGGACACCAAGATGACCCGTCGCAACTTCGTCGCACTGAGCGGCGCCGCCGCGGTTGCCGCCGCGGGCGCGAGCGTCGCCGTGGCCGAGGAGGCCGCCTCCGAGGCCGCCGACGAGCAGACGGCCGCCCCCGCCGACGGCGAGACCCTCGAGGCCGACGTCGTGATCGCCGGCGCAGGCGCCGCGGGCATGTGGGCCGCCATCGAGGTCTGCCGCGCGGGCAAGAGCGTCATCGTCGTGGAGAAGGGCGCCTCCACCGGCATGTCCAACGGCGCCATCGCCGGCGGCCCGTTCGTGGTGGAGTCCTCCGCGCAGAAGGAGGCCGGCATCGACATCACCGTCGACATCGCCTTCAACCACATGATGGACTGGGCCCACTGGTCCATCTGCGCGCCGGTCGTCAAGAAGTGCCTCGAGCTCTCCGGCGAGACCGTGGACCAGTTCACCAGCGAGTTCGGCATCCCCACCTACATGCGCCCGGACAACTACGGCGCCGGCTATGACTCGGTGCGCATCGGCTTCGGCACGCCCGAGGCGGGCATCAAGGGCGAGGACCGCTGGCTGCCCCTGCAGAACTGGTGCGAGGAGAACGGCGCCCAGTTCATCCTGGACTGCGCCATGGAGTCGCTCATCGTCGAGGACGGCGCCGTCATGGGCATGAACTGCGTCACCGGCGAGGGCGCCAAGATCCAGGTGCGCGGCAAGAAGACCCTCGTGGCCACCGGCGGCTTCCTGGGCAACGAGGAGATGATGATCGAGCGCTACGGCACCAAGGTCAACGCCCTGGGCAACACCCTGTCCGACGGCACCGGCATCAACTCCGTCGTGGCTGCCGGCGGCATGTACGGCACGCAGTGGGGCCTGTGCGGCAACGAGTTCACCGGCTCCTCCGACAAGGTCATGCCGGTCTACGACCGCTCCAACCCCGCCTTCTGCTGCGGCATCTACGGCGGCCTCATGGTGAACCACTTCGGCCGTCGCTTCGCCAACGAGGCCAAGTTCGCCAACTTCCCGCTTGCCATCGGCGGCGCCATCTCCCTGGTGGGCGGTACCTACTACTGCATCGTCGACCAGGCCTACGTCGACGCGCTGGAGGGCTCCGACGCCTACACCGTCAACGGCTGTGACGAGGAGGGCTGGCCCACCGGCAAGATGACGCTGGAGGGCAAGGCCCTGGAGGGCGTCCAGGCCGGCTTCGACACCGCCGTCGAGGAGGGCTGGTGCTACAAGGCCGACACCATCGAGGCCCTGGCCGAGGCCATCGCGTGCCCCGCGCTGGTCGAGACCGTCGAGACCTACAACGCCGACTGCGCCGAGGGCGTGGACAACTACATGGGCAAGCCCGCCTCGTTCATGAACGCCATCGAGACCGGTCCGTTCTACGCCCTTGAGTTCCAGCCCTCCGGCTGGACCTCAATGGGTGGCGTCAAGACCAACGACCGCCTGCAGTCCATCGACCGCACCGGCGCGGCCGTGCCCAACCTGTACGTGGCCGGCGCCGACAACGGCTCCACGATCAGCACGCCCTACTGCGACTACGAGGGCACCTCGCTGATGACCGCCTACAACTCCGGCCGCCTCGCCGGCATGTGGATGTGCGAGGACATCGACGCCGAGTAGGCATCAATCCCCATCGCTGGCACAAAGCGCCCCTCTCGTGCTCAGACAGTCCTCGCCGCCTTTGGCGGACGCGGGACTGCGCCGGGAGGGGCGCCTTTGCGTAGCGCGTGCCGATGCCTACGGGTCGGCGTGCTTGGGAGGGGCGCGGGCGTCCACTCCCGGCTTGCGGGCAGGCTTACAGGCCCATGAGCCCCTCCAGGCCCACGGTGAAGCCGTCGGGCAGGGTGGCCACGCTGCGCACGGCGAGCAGGACGCCGGGCATGTAGGCCTCGCGCTGAGTGGAGTCGTGGCGGATCACGAGGTTCTGCCCTGCCGCCGACAGGATGACCTCCTGCGAGGCCATGAAGCCGTCGCCACGCACCGCGTGGATGCGCACGCCGCCCACCTCGCAGCCGCGCGCGCCCTTGCAGCCGTCGATCTCGGTCTCGGCGCCCGGGCCGGCGTTTGCGGCCCCCTCGCGGCCCTGCGCGATGAGGCGCGCGGTCTGCACCGCGGTGCCCGAGGGTGCGTCCTTCTTGCCGTCGTGGTGCATCTCGATGACCTCGACGTCGGGGAAGAACTTGCCGGCGATCTTGGCGAACTGCATCATGAGCACGGCTCCGGTGGTGAAGTTGGGCGCGAAGAAGAGCCGGGCACCTCCCTGCGCGTTGGCCTCCCAGGCGCGACGCAGCTCCTCGACCGCCACGCCCGTGGTGCCCGTCACCACGTGGACGCCGCGCGACAGGGCGCACGCGACGTTGGCGAGCAGGGCGTCGGGCTGCGAGAAGTCCACGAGCACGTCGGGGCGTGCCTGCTCGATGAGGGAGGCCAGATCGCCCGAGCACGCAAGCGGGCCCGAGGCGAGCGCGAGCTCCTCCCCCGCATGGCGCGGGTCGTAGCCGCCGACGACCTGCATGTCGTCGGCCTGGTCGACGGCACGGATGACGCAGGTTCCCATACGGCCCTTGGCACCGGACACCACAACACGAATCATAACGCGCTCCTTTCGGCCAAAGCTTTCTGATGGCCAGCCGCCCACGAGCGCGCGACCTGTCGGGCGAGGTGGCCTGCCGGGCGAGCGCGCTTCCCTGGTGGGCATGTGGTGGACATGTTCTGTACGGAGAATCTTAAATTGGCGAGGTTCACGCGGGCGGCGCGGCCGCAAGCGGTCAAAATGTCTACGCATACGTGCGGACTAGAAGCGAGGTGATTTTAAGGGTGGGCAACGTCATGCGAGGCAGACGCGAGCGCCTCGTCGCCCTCGTCGCGCTCTACGTGCTGCTGACCTTCGTCGGCTCCTGGGCGTGCTGGGGTGCGGCCACGGCGATTCTCTCTTCCGACGTGCGGGCCGACTCCGGCCTTGCGCCCGCCCTCTCGGCGTTCGCCGGCGCCCTCAAGCTCATGGGCACCCTCGTCCCTCCCCTCGTCGCATACGCGCTGTTCCCGCGCCTTAGGGCCTGCGGGGTGGCCGGGGCTCCGACCGGCGGGCCGGACGGCGCACGGGCGGACGCGCGCGACGGCTTCTGGCGCTTCGCGTTCGGCAGACGGCCGGGCGCTGCCGGCTGGGCTGCGCTGGCCGCCCTCGCCGTGTGGCGCTGGGCTATGTTTCGCTCCGCGTTCGGGTTTCCCGCCTCGCCCCTCGACGCGGTCGCGAACTTCTTCGTGACGTTTCCGGTGCTCCTGCTCGGGGGCGGCCTCGAGGAGATAGGCTGGCGCGGCTGCCTCCAGCCCGCGCTCGCGCGCCTCGTCGGCGGCTCGCGCTGCGGTCGGGTGGCGGGCGCGGTGGTCGCCCCCCTGCTCACGGGCTGCATATGGGCCGCGTGGCACCTTCCCCTGTTCGTCATGCCCGGGGCGTTCCAGAACGGCATCCCCTTCGGGCCGTTTATGCTCGTCGCCATCGCGCTGAGCTATTCGTTCGGCGCGCTGCGCGCCGTGGGCCGCACCCTCGCGTTTCCGATCCTCGCCCACGCGTGGTACAACGCCATGCTCGTCGCGACGCCTGCGTTCGGGCCGATCGCGCTCGTCCTGTTTTCGCTCGAGGCCGTCGTGGGTCTCGTTGCGCTCGCCCTGCTCGCGCGTCATGCGGCACCGGCGATGCCGACGCAGGCGCCGCATGACGGCCTGTAGGCGCCGCACTGCCTGCGGGCTTTCGCGCTCCCCTCCCACTCGTGGTATCATAGGGCGTTGGATTTGAGTCATCGGGCTTGCACTGCCTGCATGGGTAACCATCAACCGGACGCGCGTCTGCGCATACGACACAGAAGGGATTCGTGGCCATGGAACTGATCGTCGCATCATCCTACGAGGAGATGAGCCGCCTCGCCGCCGACATGCTGTCGGGCATCGTGAGCGCCAAGCCCAACTGCGTGCTGGGACTCGCCACGGGCACGACGCCCATCGGGCTGTACGCGGACCTTGTCAGCGACTACGAGGCGGGCAAGATCAGCTTTGCGGGCGTCACGACCTTCAACCTCGACGAGTACCGCGGGCTTGACGGGGACCATCCCCAGAGCTACCGCTACTTCATGCGCCACAACCTGTTCGACCACGTTGACATCGACCTTGCCCGCACGCACACCCCCGACGTGGCCTGCGCCGACGAGAAGGCGGCGAGCGACGCCTACGAGCGTGCCATCGGCGAGGCGGGCGGCATCGACATCCAGCTGCTGGGCATCGGCAACAACGGGCACATCGGCTTCAACGAGCCGAGCGACGAGTTCTCCAAGGTGACCCACACCGTGAAGCTCACCTCCACTACGCGCTACGCCAACAGCCGCCTGTTCGACTCGATCGACGAGGTCCCCACCGAGGCCCGCACCATGGGCATCGGCACCATCATGCGCGCCCGCAAGATCCTGCTCGTCGCCAACGGCGAGGGCAAGGCCCGCATCGTCAAGGAGGCGATCGAGGGCCCGGTCACCCCGAAGGTTCCCGCGTCCATCCTGCAGTTCCACCCCGACGTGACGGTGATCGTGGACCCGCAGGCCGGCGCCCTGCTGGCATAGGCCGGCCCGAACGGAGAGGGGGACGTCTGCGATGAGCGCCGAGGCCATGAGGGACATCACCTCGATCAGAGGCGGGCAGGTGTTCGACGGCAAGGGGTTCGCCCCCCTCTCCGTCGGCGTCGACACAAAGGGGCCGACGTTCTCCTGGGTGCGGCCGGCGGCTGAGGACGGGGGCGCTTCGCCCGAAGACGGTGACGAGGCGCTCGACGCCACGGGTTGCTATGTGATCCCCGGCCTTGTCGACGTGCACTTCCACGGCTGCATGGGGTCGGACCTGTGCGACGCCACTCCCGAGGCCCTCCACGTGATGGCCGCCCACGAGGCGTCGCGCGGCGTGACTTCGATCTGCCCGGCGAGCATGACCTTCCCGACGCAGACGCTCCTCGACACGTTCTCCAACGCGGCGGCGTTCACCCCCGCCACTGGCGAGGCGCGGCTCGTGGGCATCAACATGGAGGGGCCGTACATATCCCCCGACAAGGTGGGCGCGCAGAACCCGGCGTACGTGCGCGGGGCGAACATCGAGGAGTTCGCGCTGCTCCAGCGCGCCGCGGGCGGCCTGATCCGCCTGGTTGACGTTGCGCCGGAGGAGGCTGGCGCGCTTGAGTTCATTCGGAAGGCGTCCCCGAGGGTGCGCGTCTCTATCGCGCACACCTGCGCCGACTACGACTGCGCGCGCGAGGCGTTCGAGTGCGGCGCGCGCCACGTGACGCACCTCTTCAACGCGATGCCCGGCCTGCACCATCGCAAGCCCGGCCCCATCGCGGCCGCAGCCGAGCGCGACGACGTGACGGCCGAGCTCATCTGCGACGGGGTGCACGTTCATCCCGCCATGGTGCGCCTGGCGTTTTCGCTGTTCGGGGCCGACCGCGTGGTGATGATCAGCGACTCTATGCGCGCCTGCGGGCTTGCCGACGGCACCTATGACCTGGGAGGCCAGGACGTGCACGTGCAGGGGCCGCGGGCAACGCTTGCCGACGGAACGCTCGCCGGCTCGGTGAGCGACCTCATGACGTGCCTGCGCGTCGCGGTCACGCAGATGGGCATCCCGCTTGAAGACGCCGTCCGCGCCGCGACGGCCAACCCCGCGCGGGCGATCGGCGTGTACGACACGTGCGGGTCGATCGAGGCGGGCAAGCTCGCAGACGCCGTCGTTCTCGACGCTGGCGACCTGAGTGTGCGCCATGTGGTCATGCGCGGTAGGCCGCTAAGGTAGAGTGCAACGCTTCGGCGGGACTTTCGGTTTTCGGCTTTCGACTGGGATCACGCATGGCACGGGGCGCTCAAAAGCGTCTCGTGCACCAAAACGCGCCTGCGATGGACAAATAGAACGGTTGTGCGGGAGTTGATGTCGCCAACATCCTGCGTGAGACGTATTATTTAACGGTATTCAATAAGTAATTGCATCTCTGGCGCGGCGAACCCCATCGAAGTCCCTCACAACCGAAATATCTGTCCATCAGATCGCGATTTTGGCGCACGAGCCCATTCCGGGCAAGTATGTCGGACCTCGTTTTGGCATCGAAAGCAACAAGGCACCAGGTTCGCTCGCGGTTTCGGACGAACCGGGGCCTCTGCATGCAGGAAAAAGGTGCCTGGTGGCCTTACGCCAGGGCCTTTGCGAACCAGCTCGTGATGCTCGTGGGGTGCGTGATGGCGGTTCCCACAACCACCGACCACGCGCCCGCCTCGATCGCGCTCTGGGCGTCGGCGGGCGTGTGGACGCGGCCCTCGCACACCACGGGGAAGCCGGGGAACTCCTCGACGGCGCGGCGCAGCAGCGGCAGGTCGGGACCGTCCGCCATGGTGCAGTCGATGGCGGCCACACCGTGCGAGAGCGTGGTGGACACCAAGTCGCATCCGGCTGCCACTCCCCTGCGGATGTCCTCGATGGTGGCGCAGTCGGCCATGATGAGCGTGTTGGTCTGGGCACGCAGGGCGGCAACGATCTCCTCGAAGGTGCTGCCGTCGGGACGCGGGCGGTCGGTGGCGTCGATGGCCACCACATCGGCACCAGCGTTGACGCAGGCCAGGGCATGGCGAAGCGTGGGGGTGATGTAGACGCCCTCGTGCCCGTCCTTCCAAAGGCCGATGACGGGCACCTCGACGCGACCCTTGATCGCGGCGATGTCAGCCAGGCCCTGGCAGCGGATGGCCGCCGCCCCGCCCAGCTCGCATGCCCGCGCCATCTGCGCCATGGTCTCGGGCACGCGCAGGGGCTCGCCCGGATATGCCTGACAGCTCACGATGAGCTTGCCCTTGAGGTTGGAAATCATCTGGTTCATGTGGATCGGCTCCTCGGGGTGTCTTGGGTGGGATCGCTGGGCAGTGCCCGCGGCCTAAGGGCGGGCCGGACAGGCGCCCGCGTCGGCCTCCAGCGTGTCGAGCAGGCGCTCGGCCGCGCCGTACAGCGGTGCCTCGTCGCCGAGTTTTGCGTGCGCGATGCGAAGTCCGCGCACCGCGTCGGTCATCTGGGCCTCCATGCCCGCGCGGAGGGACTCCTCCCACAGCTCGCCTGACTTGCAGACCGAACCGGAGAGGACGACGAGGTCGGGGTCGAAGATGTTCGCCCACGAGACGATGCTCTCGCCCAGGCTGCGCCCCGCCTGCTCGATGACGCGGCATGCCAGGCGCTCGCCCTCGGCTGCGCGCTTCGAGATCTCCGGGCCGCGCAGGGGCTCGCCTCCGCCGGCGCGGTAGCAGCGCTCGATGCCGCTGCCTGACGCAACCGACTCAAGGCGCCCCATGACACCGTTCTCGCACGAGACGTTCTCGGCCGCGGGATGCAGGCTGCAGCCGAGCTCGCCGGCGAATCCGTGCGCACCGCCGATGAGGCGCCCGTCCACGAGCAGCGCCCCGCCTAGGCCGGTGCCCACGGCGACCATGATGCAGGCGCGCGAGCCCTTGGCGGCGCCGTGACGGGCCTCGCCCAAGCCGTGGGCCTGAACGTCGTTCATCACGGCGACGGGAAGCTGGCACGCCTCGTGCAGGCGGTGGCCGAGGGGCTGGCCCATCCAGCCCGGCATGATGTCGTTGGCGTAGACGATCGACCCGTCATAGGGGTCGACGCGGCCGGCGGTCCCCACGCCGATGCCGAGCACGGGCGTGTCGGGATCGGCGGATCGCGCCTGGTCGAGCAGCTCGGCTGCGAACTGGCAGACGGTCTGCGTGACGGAGGCGCCGCCGCTCTGCGCGTTGGTCGCGACGGTGCGATGTCCCACGATCTCGGGTGTCTCGCCGCGCGTGGCGTAGCGCACCACGGCGCCGCCGATCTTGGTGCCCCCGATGTCAAGCGCCAGCACCGCAAATGGGGACGGGGCCCCGCACTGCGAAGCCCCGTCCGCCGGCGATGTGACGGGAGGTTGGATCAAGCCCATGCCTGCCTCCTCGCTTTCTCGCTGAGATGGCCTTCCGACCCATTATATCCGATCGACTCCGGTCGATCGACTCTGGCGCGGCACCGCCACGCCGAGGACCGCCTGCCTACTGGCGGATGGGCTGGTCGGCGGGAATCATGCCCTCCGACTTGAGCACGTCGACGATCGCGGCGACGTCATCGCCCTGGAGGGGCTGGACGGGTTCACGCATCTGGTTGCTCGAGAAGACGCCCATCTGCCACAGGGCGGTCTTGAAGGCGCCCACGCCGGCACCGAAGCCAACAGTCGCCTTGACGCGCCGCGTCATGAACATGAGACGGGCGAGGTGGTCCTGGATCTCCTTGACTTTGGCCCAGTCACCGGCCTGGAAGGCCTTCCACTGCTCGACGTAGCTAAACGGATCGACGTTGGCCAGACCGGGAACCGACCCGTCGGCGCCCGCGAGATAGGCGCCGTCGACGCAGACCTCGTGGCCGGTGAGGAGCTGCAGGGGGTGGCCGGCGTCCTCGTTCTCGAGGACGAGCCAGCGAAACGACACGTCGTCACCCGAGGAGTCCTTCACGCCCTGGATGACGCCGTCGGTGCCCAGGCGCACGAGCATGGTGGGGTCGAGCTTGGTGTGGACGCACACGGGCAGGTCATAGGCGAACAGCGGCAGCGTCGTGTTCTCCCTGATCGCCCTGAAGTGACGCTCGGTCTCGCGGGGGCCGCCCAGCGCATAGAAGGGCGCCGTGGCGACAAGCGCGTCGACGCCCACGGCCTCAGCGCGCTTGGCCTGATCGATGACGCGCAGCGTCTCCATGTCGATGATGCCGGCCAGCACGGGCACGCGGCCACGCACGATGGCGACCGCCTCCTGCAGCACGTGGAGGCGCTGGGCGTCGGTGAGGAAGGCGACCTCGCCGCTGGAGCCCAGGAAGAACAGGCCGTCGACGCCCGCCTCGATCATGCGGTCGATGTTGCGGGCAAACGCGGTGACGTCAAGCTGGCGCTTGTCGGTCAGGGGGACGACGACGGGCGGGATCACGCCCTTGAAATTTTTGATATCCATGCCACACCTTCGCTAGTTAGGCTGGAGCCAATACAAACGTGCCAAATGTAGAGGGGCCAAACACATACGTCAAGCCCGGTCGCCCGTTCGTTGAAAAAGCCCATCGCATGCAGGCGGGCCAGGGACCACACTGTCTCTTTGACAGCGGGTACCCGGCCCGTCAATGGTGATACGTCAGCTCAAACCGAGCTCGCTATTTGCCCAGGTTCGGGTAGAGAAGTGAGGGCGCGGCACCCAGCAAGAGCTTGGTGTACTCGTCTTTGGGATTGTTGAACACCTGCTCGGCGGTTCCTTCCTCGACCGACTGACCCTTGTTCATGACGATGATGCGGTCGGAGATATAGCGCACGGTCTGGATGTCGTGGCTGATGAACACCATGGCAAGGCCCAGGTCGCGCTTGAGGTCCATAAGCAGGTTGAGGATCTGCGCGCGGACCGACACGTCAAGGGCGCTCGTGGGCTCGTCGGCGATGATGGCAGCCGGTTCCAAGGACAGGGCTCGGGCGATGGCCACGCGCTGGCGCTGGCCACCGGAGAGCTGGCCGGGCAGCGCCCCCATGACCGACTTTGGCAGACCCACCATGCCGATGAGGTCGAAGATGCGCTTCTCGCGCGTCTCCTTGGTGCCCCACTTGTGCACGAGCATGGGGTCGAGCAGCTGGTCGTGGATGGTCATGCGCGCGTTTAGGGCCGTTGCCGGGTCCTGGAACACGACGGAGATCACGCGACCGATGGTACGCCTGTCTTCAGCGGTGCGGTTGGTGACGTCGCGGCCCTGGAAGTACACGTGGCCGCTCGTGGGCTTCTGCAGGCCGCAGATGACGTTGGCTGTCGTGGACTTGCCGCAGCCCGACTCGCCCACGATGCCCAGCGTCTCGCCCTTCATGAGCTTGAGCGTGATGCCACGCAGGGCCTGCACCTTGTTAGGATGGAGCAGCGACCCCGTGCGGGTGTTGAACGTGACCTTCACATCATCGAGGAAGATGATGGGGGTCTCCTCGGTCGACGAGACATTGGCGGCGTTGGCCGCGGCAACCTTGTTGTCGCTCACTCCTCAACACCTCCAATCACGTACGGGTCGATGCCAAGCCTCTTGAGCTCGCTGTCAGGCAGCTCGGCGTAGTAATGGTCCGTGCCCGGGATGCGCTTGAGAACGGGGCGCGACGGGGAGACCTTGTCGGGGTGGCTTGAGCGCGGGGTGAAGCGGTCGCCCTCGGGGAAGTCCGCGGGCGAGGGCACCGAACCGGGGATCTGGTGCAGGCGCGCGCCGCCGGCCTCGATGGAGAGCACCGAGCCGAGCAGGCCGCGCGTGTACTCGTGGATGGGGTTGGTGAGGATCTCCGTCACCGGGCCCTGGTCCACCACCTGGCCGGCGTACATGACCGTGATGGAGTTGGCCACCTCGGCCACCAGGGCCAGGTCGTGGCTCACGAACACCATGGCGAAGCCCAGCTCCTTCTGGAGCTTGTTGAGCAGCTCGATGACCTGCTTCTGCACGGTCACGTCGAGTGCCGTCGTGGGCTCGTCGGCGATGATGACCTTGGGGTCACGCGTGAGCGCCATGGCGATGAGCACACGCTGGCGCTGGCCGCCGGACAGCTCGTGGGGGTAGGAGTCCAGGGTGCGCTTGGGATCGAGGCCCACCAGCTCCAGGAGCTCCTCGGCGCTGCGGGTTCCGCCGCGCTTGGTAAGCTGCTTCATCTGCGCCTTGATGAGCATCGAGGGGTTGAGCGAGGACAGGGCGTCCTGGTAGACCATGGCAATCTCGCGGCCGCGCAGCGCATTGAGCTCGCGCTGGCTCATCTCGAGCAGGTTCTTGCCGTCATAGAGGATCTCGCCGGAGATCTTTGCCTTGGGGTCGAGCAGGCCCATGATGGCAAGCGAGGTGATGGACTTGCCGCAGCCCGACTCGCCCACCAGTCCCATGGTCTGTCGCGGGCGTACCACGAAGTTCAGGCGGTCGACGACGTTGACGTCGCCGTGGCGCGGGAACTGGATGCACAGGTCGCGGACCTCGAGGATCGGCGGCACGTCGGTGTGTGCCGGGAAGCGGTCATGGCGCTGCGCCTCTGTCTCCTTGAGCTGGGCGAGGCGTTTGGAGAGCATCTCGGCCTGGGCCTTGTAGGCAAGGGTGGGGTCGGCGACGAGGCGGTCGGCCTCGCGGTTGCTCTCGAGGTTGGAGTCGCTGGCCTTGACCGCGGCCTTGGGGGCAGCGACCATGGCGTCAGTGATGCCCTCGGAGAGGATGTTGAGGCACAGCACCGTGACGATGATGGCCAGGCCCGGGAAGAATGCCTGCCACCACTGGCCAGCGAGCACGCCATTGCGCGCGTCGGAGAGGATGTTGCCCCACGAAGGCGTGGGCTCGGGGATGCCTGCCGAGATGAATGACAGGGATGCCTCGAACACGATGGCATCGGCCACGAGCACGATCGTGAAGACGATGACCGGGGCGATGCAGTTGCGCATCACGTGCTTGACGAGGATCCATGGGGCACGCGCACCGGAGACCACGACGGCGCGCACGTAGTCCTTGCCATACTCGCTCACCACGTTGGCACGCACGATGCGTGCGATCTGCGGCACGTACAGGATGCCGATTGCGAAGATGAGCGAGGGCAACGAGTCGCCGAACACCACGACGAACGTGGCGGCCAAAGCGATGCCCGGGAACGACATGAGCACGTCAAGCACGCGCATGATGACCTCAGAAATGCCCTTGCGCGTCACGGCGGCCAGCGAGCCGATGATCGAGCCGAGCACCAAGGCAAACAGCGTGGCGCCCAGGCCGATGACAAGGGAGTAACGTGCACCGTACATCATGCGCGAAAGGACGTCGCGGCCCTGGGTGTCGGTGCCGAACAGATGCTCAGCCGATGGGGGCTGGCGTACGACGCCGATCTCCAATGGGTTGTACGGGGCGATGAAGTTCGCAAAGACTGCGATGAGGACGATGAGGATGAGGATGATCAACGAAATGCGCGCACCCACGCTCATCGACTTCCAGCGACGGAAGCGAACCTTGCCGCCGGCCCCCGCCTCCATTTTGCTAGTGAGACCTTCACGTAGTTTGACCATGGCGCTACACCGTCCTGATTCGCGGGTCGATCAGGATATAGAGCATATCCACGATGATGTTGATGATGATAAACGCGATGGCGACGACCAGGACGACGCCCTGCACGAGCATCGTGTAGTTGCTCTGGATGCCGTTGACGATCGCCATGCCCATACCCTGCAGGTTGAAGATGACCTCGATGACGACTGCGCCGCCGATGAGGTAGCCGATGCGCAGACCCAACACCGTGACCGGCGTGATGAGGGCGTTGCGCAGCACGTTGCGGGCCACCACGACGCCCATGGGAATGCCAAAGCCGCGCGCGGTGCGAACATAATCCTTGTCAAGCTCTTCGACCATGGAGGTGCGGATGATGCGCGTGAACTGGCCGATAACCGGTACGGCCAGCGAGACGGCGGGCAGCGCCATGCGGCGGATCCAGCCCACCGGATTTTCGAAGAACGAGGGCAACGGGCCTGCGGCGGGCAGCCAGTTGAGGTTCACGAAGAACAGTAGGATAAGCAAGACTGCAAGCCAGAAGGACGGCGTGGCCACGCACACGATGCTGATGACGCGGATGAGTTGGTCGGGCCAGCGATCACGATAGAGCGCAGATATGATGCCGAGTGGTATGGCAAATATGAGCGCGATGATGAGGCCAAGGAACGTGAGCTGCAGCGTGATGGGAAGTGAGGTGGCCACACGCTGGGCAACCGACGTGCTGCCGGCACCGTACGTGCCTAGGTCACCCTGCACCAGGCCGACCATGTAGTTCCAATACTGGACGATAAGCGGGTCGTTTAGGCCGTGTTCCTCACGGTACTGTTCGACCGCCTCTTGCGACGCATTCTCGCCCAGCGCTGAGTACGCCTGGTCGATCGGCGAGAGTGCCATGAGGAAGAACACGAGCAAGGTCACGCCGATTATCATGATAGGCAGCGCTATGAGGCGCCGACCGATCAGACGCAAGAGATTGCTCACGACATCCTCCCTTCCCTCCTACTTTCACGGTATGGGCCTGCCGCGTCGGGCGCGTTTGCCAAACCTCATACCAACGGACATTACTTTCTGTATTCTAGCGGAACGTGAGCTGCAGAAACGTGACAATGTTTTTACAAGGCCGCATAAAACGGGTCTGAATACGCATCCGGCGCTCTTATATGGGCCGTTTGCCGAATGGCGTCGCGGAGCTGCGCGCGGCGACCTACGCCATGCCCCTCGTGCAGACGCACGACCACGTGTTCGACGTGTCGCGTGCCCACGCACAGCCCACGCACGGCCCGTCGGGACAGGTGGCGCCTGACGCCCATGACCTCACCACGCCGTGCGGGGCAAAGGGGCCCTCGCTCGCCTGCGCCCGTCTGCCGGCCGGGCGCGCCCCCCACGACGAGATGACCATCTCGGCTATCTGGCGCATGCCCAGCGCGGTGGGATGCGTGCCGTCGATGGCCTCGTAGTCGAGCCCCAACGCGGCCAGGTCCACGACGCGGCAGCCCGCGTCCCCCGACTGAATCCGCTGGCGCGCGGCGGAGCGGATCGCCTCGTTGTAGGCGTCGAAACTGACGCCGCGCAGGACGGAGGCGAAGGTGGGGCCGGGCTGTCCTACGAGCCGGCCGGCGGGGATGGTGCAACAGCACAGCTCGGCGTGCGGGCACAAGGCGCGCACATTGGCGAGCATGGTCAGGTACGCCTCCTCGAACTGAGCGACGGCGTCCGCTGGTGCCATGCCGGCGACGCCGGGCTCGACGGCGTGGGAGCCGGCAGGCGCGGCCGCCGCGCCACCGGCCGCCTGGGCGGCGGCGCTGCCCCAGCCGTAGTCGTTGACCCCGATGAAGAAGAGGACGACGTCAGGCCGCGTCCCCGCCGCGAAGACCTCGCGGGCGCGCCGCTCGCTGGAGGCGGCCGGGAAGCCCGAGCCCGCCACCATGCTTCCCGAGAAGGATGCGTTGGCGAGCACCTCGCACCCCAGGCGGCGCGCCGCCTGAGACCACCAGGTGTCCTCGGGGCCGCGCAGGCCGGCACGCAGCGCGCGCTCCCCTTCATAGTAGACCGCCCAGCCTGCGGGGTTGCATCCGCTGAACGTGCTTATGGAGTCTCCTACGATCGCCATGGTGCGCATTGTGCGCCCAGCTCCTCTCGCGTATGGTGCATGCTGTCTCGTCATGCCGCCCTGTGCGTTCGTGCGCGCGTGTCCACGAAAAGGGGATCCGCTCCCCTGGAAGGGCGGGCGGATCCCCCAAGTCTCGCGAACGCGCACAGGCGCGACGGATCGATGCTACTTCAGGCTCGTGCCGATGAAGACCAGGCCGGTCGTGGAGATGGGCTGGAAGCCGTCGAGGCTGTCGGCCCACCAGCCGGTGGCGACATCACGATGGAACAGCGGGTACAGCGGCACCTGCTCGGCCAGCAGGTCGAAGCACTGGTTCCACAGGTTCTGCTGGTCGTCGCCGGAGGCCTCGCGGGCCTGCTGGAGCAGGTCCTGCAGCTGGGTCCACTCCTCGGTGCCCTTCCAGCAGGAACGGCCCTGGGTCCACACGTTGTCACCGTACCACCAGGTCATGAGCAGGTCGGGGTCATTGCCGAAGCAGGTGGGGTCGCCGGGCGTCAGCATGACGTCGTAGGGCAGCTCCTCCTCGGACTCGGCGAAGGCGCTCCAGTTGATGGATTGCTCGTCAATCGTGGTGTTGATGCCCACGGCGTTTAGGTCCTGCTGAATCTGTGGGGCCAGGTCGGCGACCCAGTTGTTATTGGTAAGCAGGGTGACGTCGATGGTCTCGTAGCCAGCCTCGGCCAGCAGCGACTTGGCCTTTTCCGGGTCATAGGTGTAGACCGTGGCAGCCTCGTGGTAGTTGGCGTGGTGCTCGGGCAGGAAGCTCTTTGCGGCGTGGGCATGCCCGTTCATGATGTTGGTGATGAGCTGCTCAACGTTGATGGCGTAGAAGAAGGCCTGACGCACGCGGTTGTCGTCGAAGGGGGCCTTCTTGGTGTTGAACATCAGGAAGGGCAGGTTGAAGCCCTGGGCGTACTCGACGGTGGCGCCGGCACCGGTGAGCATGTCGACGTTGACGTCGGGCACGTTCTCCATGACCAGCGACGTGGCGCCCATGAGGGCGGTGCTGCGGCTGGTGTTGTCGAGCATGATGTCCCAGTGCATCGAATCGGCCGTGGCAGGATAGGAGCCATTGTAGTTGGTGTTTGGGACGAAGTCGATGTAGCCGCCATCGTCACCGTTGAGGTTGCTGTACGCCCAGGGGCCCGAGCCGATGGGGGTTTGGGCCAGATCTTCGGGGGTAAGGGATGCCGGGAAGATCTTTACGACGGCCAGACGACCCTGCAGCAGGCTCTCGAACGGGTACTTGAGGGTGAAGGTGACGGTCTTGTCGTCCTTGGCGGTAACGGTGTCGATGAACGACAGGAAGGCACCGTAGGTGCCGTCAGCCATATTAAGGGTGAAGGCGTTCACGACGTCGTTGGAGGTGACGTCGGTGCCGTCGGAGAACTTGGCGCCGTCACGCAGGGTGACCTCATACTCGGTGTCGGAGACCTTGGTGGGATCGCCGTTGGCAAGGGCTGGGTAGGTCTCATAGGTGTGCAGGTCGAGCTCGTAGAGGCCCTCGAACACATGCCAGGTGGCAGCGAGGATCAGCGCGGAGCTGCAGCCGATCGGCGAGTAGTTGGTGCTGCTGTAGGCCATGGCGGCGGTGATGGTGCCGCCGGCAGCCTTGGCGGGGGTCACGTTGGCGAGGCTGTTGCCGGCCAGAGCCAGGCCGCCCATGGCGGCAAGCGTGCCGCCGATGAAGGAACGGCGAGAAACGGTGAGATCGTTCATGCATCCTCCTTGGCTAGAAATGAAAACTCGCTGACACGGTTCAGAACGTTACTCTTGGCCGCTGGCGTGCAAGGCACACATGCGTACACGGCCCAAACATGTCTCAATGGTAAACCATATCTTTGCCTTGATGTTCTTAAGAATTCGTACATCCGGCCGATCATGCCCCAGGATGCGCCGTTCACCGATAGCAGTTTGTAAAAAACACATGAGAGGCGCGTAAGGGGCAATGAGTGGCACCCATCTGGTAGCAATGGTTGTGTCATGGCAGGAGCTGCGGTTGTATGGTTTAGCGACCACTGCAAGCGCGGTCTTGCTTACGAATGAAGGCCCTTTGTCACCGGCATGCCGCCATCGTGCGCCAAAAAACCGATCTGATGGACAAATAGAACGCTTGTGAGGGAGTTCTTTCAACCAGGCAGTAGGTATCTTTCAGGTTGGTAACACTTAGTACGCTGCAATCCAGAAAAACCGCTGCTTGAACGAGGAATCGTAACACGAGTAATGACGAAGGCATCCTTCTGAAGGCGACTTATATGTCCCAACTCCCTCACAACCGAAAAGTTTGTCCCGCGTGCGGAGATTTTCGCGCACGGAAAGGGGCGCAGCCCCTTTCGGAAGCTGCGCCCCTGCAAGCAATCACTTGACGAAGTACGTCTGATGTCCTCGCCGGACCTAGACCGACGCCTTACTGCCCCTCGTGGTGACGACGGGGCGCGCGGCCGGCCATGCCGGCAGCCGGGCCGTTGGCGCCACGGTCGCCGGGACGGCGCGCGGGCTTCTTGGCGGGGCGGTCTGCGTGGTCGTCGCCACCGTGGCCGCCGTGAGTGTCGCGGCCGCCACCGTTGCCGTTGCCGCCGGAGCTGCGGCGCTTGTGCGCGCCCTTGTCGGCGGCGCCGTCGGACTCAGAGGCGCCGGGGGCCTCTGGCTTGTCGATGCGGTCGAGGGACACCTTGCCCTTCTCGTCGACCTCGATGACCTTGACGTGGACCTCGTCGCCGACGCTCAGCACGTCCTCGACCTTCTCCACGCGGCCCTGCGCCACGCGGCTGATGTGCAGCAGGCCGTCCTTGCCGGGCAGCAGCTCCACGAAGGCGCCGAAGGGCTGGATGCCCACGACGCGGCCGAAGTACTCCTCCCCCACCTCGGGCTCCTTGACCAGGGCCTCGATACGGGCACGAGCCTCCTCGGCACCGGAGTCGCTCGCGCCGATGAAGACGGTGCCGTCCTCCTGGATGTCGATCTGGGCGCCGGTGTCCTCCTGGATGCCGCGGATGGTCTTGCCGCCGCTGCCGATGACGTCGCGGATCTTGTCCGTGGGGATCTTGATGGTAATGATGTGCGGCGCGTTCTCGCGGATCTCGGCGCGCGGCTCGGCGATCTGCTCGAGCATCTTGCCTAGGATGAACGCACGGCCCTCCTTGGCCTGCTGCAGGGCGGCGCGCAGGATGTCGAACGTGAGGCCGGTGGCCTTGTTGTCCATCTGCATGGCGGTGATGCCCTCGCTGGTGCCGGTCACCTTGAAGTCCATGTCGCCCAGGAAGTCCTCGAGGCCCTGGATGTCGGAGAGCACGACGGTCTCGCCCTCCTCCTGGATGAGGCCCATGGCGATGCCGGAGACCGGGCGCTTGATGGGCACGCCGCCGTCCATGAGGGCCAGGCAGCTGCCGCAGGTTGACGCCATGGAGCTGGAGCCGTTGGACTCCAAGACCTCCGACACCACGCGGATGGTGTAGGGGAACTCCTCCTCTGAGGGGATCACCGGCAGAAGGGCGCGCTCGGCCAGGGCTCCGTGGCCGATCTCGCGGCGCTTGGGGCTGCCCATGCGGCCGGTCTCGCCGGTGCAGTAGGGCGGGAAGTTGTACTGGTGGATGTAGCGCTTGCCGTCGATGGGCTCGATGGTGTCCAGGCGCTGCCAGTCGTTGAGCATGCCCAGGGTGAGCACCGAGAGCACCTGCGTCTGGCC
This sequence comes from Coriobacteriia bacterium, assembly GCA_963930185.1. Lineage (GTDB taxonomy): Bacteria > Actinomycetota > Coriobacteriia > Coriobacteriales > UMGS124 > JAGZEG01. The sequence continues at coordinate 31,665 of CAWVLT010000092.1, forward strand.
GCGCTGGAACAGGCCGCTGCCGTGCACGAGGGGCAGATAGCCCGGCTTGACCATGATCGGGCGGATCTCGTCTGCCTTGCGGCCGTCGACGCGCTCGCCGGTCTCGACGACCATGACGCGCATGGCGTGCTTCTCCAAGGCCTTGAGCTCAACGGGCAGCTCGCGCTCGTAGAGCGCCTGCTCGTCCTCGGTGAACTCGGAGATGATGGCGGCCTTGAGCTCGTCGACCTTGCCCATGCGGCTGAGCTTGTCGGGATCCTTGAGCGCGGCGCTCATCTCGTCGTAGTGGGCGAAGACCTTCTCGTGGACGTATTCGTTGGGCTCGTCGAGCGGGTACTCACGCAGCTGGATGGGGCCGTTGGCCTCCTCGACCTTCTTGAAGAACTTCTCCTGCTCGTCACAGAAGGCGCCGATGGCCTCCTGGCCGAACTGCATGGCGGCGAGCATGTCCTCCTCGGTGATCTCCTCGGCGCCCGCCTCGAGCATGCTGATGAAGCTGCGCGTGCCGGCCAGCTCCAGGTCAAGGTCGGAGTTGTCCTTCTCCTCGTAGGTGGGGTTGACGATGAACTCGCCCGTGTCGCGGTCGCGGCCGATGCGCACGCAGGCCAGCGGGCCCTCGAAGGGAACGCCGCCCACCGTGAGCGCCGCGCTTGCGCCCATGGTGCAGATCACGTCAAAGGGGTTCTCCTGGTCGCAGACGAAGGAGGTGGCGACCACCTGCACCTCGTTGCGGAAGCCGCTCGGGAAGCTGGGGCGCAGCGGGCGGTCGATCATGCGCGCGGTCAGCGTGGCCTTGTCGGTGGGGCGCGTCTCGCGCTTGAGGTAGCCGCCGGGCAGGCGGCCGACCGAGTACATCTTCTCGACGAAGTCCACCGTCAGGGGGAAGAAGTCGTAGTTCTTGCGTTCCTTGGACACCACCGCGGTCACCAGGATGGTGGTGTCGCCCTGCTTGACGAGGCAGGACCCCGTGGCCTGCTTGGCAAGCTCGCCGGTCTCGAGGGTGTAGTGCTTGCCGTACAGGTCGAACTCGTGCGTAACCTTCATGTCTCTCTCTTTCATCTCCGCCTGCCCCATCGCAGACGGGCCGTCTTTGGCGCGTCCGCCATACAAGACGCGCGCGGGACGCCTGCGGTCCTCGTGGCCGGCGGGCGCCCCATACAAGGAGGGGACGGTCTCCCGTCCCCTCCAGATGTAGCTCAGTGGATGACTTACTGGATGTTGTCGCGGATGCCCAGCTTCGCGATCAGCTCACGATACTCGTTGATGTCGCGGTTGCGGATGTACACGAGCAGGCGACGGCGCTGGCCGACGAGCATCAGCAGGCCGCGACGGCTGTGGAAGTCCTTGTGGTTGGCCTTCATGTGCTCGGTGAGGTGCTTGATGCGAGCGGTGAGCAGGGCAACCTGGACGCGGGCGGAGCCGGTGTCATGCTCGTCCTTGCCGAACTCCTTGACGATCTCGGCGCGCTGTTCCCTGGTGATCATAATGAACTCCTCCACTTTCTGTTGAAGACGCCCCCATCTGGGTGGGAATCAGTGGTGTTCGCCACTAAGGTGGGGGTCTGGGACCGGTGAACTATACCACGGGATCTTGGCGTTCCCCTCCTGAACATGCCATGCGCGCGAAACCTACACCAGCGCCTACGCCAGCGCCACGCGCAGGACGCGCAGGCGCTCGTCGTAGCCGACCACGCGCACGCGGACGAGGCCCGTGCCCGGCGCGGCAGGCTCGCACGTGGACGACTCGCACGCGTCCAGCTCGCACGCGGTTGCCCCGCACGCGGGGGTGCCAGACGAGGAGGGGTCGTCGCACCCGAGGACGGCGCGGTGGTAGCTGGCCGTCGTGCCCCATGCGCGCCCGGACGCGTCGACGCGCTCGATGAGCATGCGCTCGACGGCGCCGACGCGCGAGCGGGCGTCATCGGCGCGCAGCTGCTCGGCGAGCTCGCGCATGCGCTGCGAGCGACGGTGCGCCACGCCGGCGGGAACCTGCCCCGCCATGCTCGCCGCGGGCGTGCCGGGACGGGGCGAGAAGCGAAACACGTGCATCTTGGAGAAGCGCATCTGCCGGCAGAACGCGAGGCTGCGCTCGAACTCCTCGTCGGTCTCCCCGGGAAATCCCACGATGACGTCGGTGCTCAGCGACAGCCCGGGCAGCGCGACGCGGGCACGCCCCACGACCTCGGCGAAGGCCCGCGTGTCGTAGGTGCGCCCCATGCGCGCAAGCGTGGCGTCACAGCCCGACTGCAGCGGCAGGTGCAGGTGGGCGCAGACCTGCCCGCGCAGCTCCGCCATGGCGGACACGATATCGGGGGTCACCTCGGGCGGCTCGATGCTCGACGCGCGGATCTGCACGCCGGGGCCTGCGGTCTGGGCGACGAGGCGAAGCAGGTCGCCGAGGCCGACCGCGGCGCCGTCGGGCGCGGAGGGGTCGAGGTAGCGGTAGCGCCCGAGGTTGATGCCGGTAAGGACGACCTCGCGCGCCCCCTCGGAGACGACCGCGCGGACCTGGTCGGCGATCTGAGCGGGATCCACCGAGCGGCTCGCGCCCCGCGCGCGCCATACTATGCAGTACGTGCAGCGGTTGTCGCATCCGTCCTGCACCTTGATTCCCCGGCGCAGACGCTCCAGGCCGATGGCCTGGGCGGCGGGCGCAGGGGAATCGCCGTCAGGCGAAGGTTGCCCGGCGCCCGCGGCGTCCGGGCCGCCCGATGGCGTCTCGGGCGCCGGCTCGGGCGCGCGCGGGCAGTCCAGGGCCGCGCCCACGACGGCGTCCTTGTCGGTCACGACGCGCACGCGATCGCCGAGCGACTCGAGCTCCTCGGGAAAGAGGTTCGCCGCGCAGCCCGTCGCGAGCACGCGCGGGTGCCTGGGCAGGCCGAGCAGGTGGCGGATGGCCTTGCGCGTCTTGGCCTGCGCCTCGCCGGTGACCGCGCAGGTGTTCACGAGCACGACGTCCGCCTCGTCCTGCTCGACGAGCTCGCAGCCCGCGGCGAGCAGGGCCCGCTCCATCCAGTCGCACTCCACGCGGTTGACCCTGCACCCCAGGTTGACCACGCAGGCACGCGGCATGCGCAGCGAGGCGGGCGCGCAGGGCCGCGTGGGGTGCGTCGTGTCGGGGCTGGCGGACGCGTCCGCCCCCGCCCGGTCAGCCGTGGTCATGGGGATGCCACCGATCTCGCCTGGCTACGACAGGGCGTCGCGCAGGCGCTGCCAAGGGGTCTTGTGATGATGGGTCGCCGCGTCCTCGCCGTCCAGCTCTGCCGAGAGCTCCTCGAACAGCTTGCGCTGGCGGTCGGTGAGCTTACGGGGCACCACCACGTCCACGTGGGCGATCAGATCGCCGCGCCCCGAGCGGCGCAGGCGCGGCATGCCCATGCCCCGCACGCGGACAACGTCGTCGAACTGGCAGCCGGCGGGGATCTCCACCTGGATGACTTCGTCGGGCAGGATGCCGTCGATCTCGATGGTCGCGCCCAGGGCGGCCTGGGAGACCGAGACCTCGACGCGCACGTGCAGGTCGTCCCCGTCGCGCTGGAACGCCTCGTCGTCGGCCACGGCGACGGTCACGATGAGGTCGCCGGAGCGCGCCCCGCGCACGCCGGCCTCGCCGGCCTCGGAGATGCGGATCTGCTGACCCTCGCGGATGCCCGCGGGGATCTCCACGCTCACGCGCTGGCGGTCGGGGGCGCGGCCCTGGCCGTCGCAGTCGGGGCAGGGCTTGTCGATCTTGGTGCCCGTGCCGCCGCAGTCCGGGCAGGTGGTGCGCGTCTGCATCTGCCCGAGGAAGGTGCGCTGCGTGGTGACGACCTGGCCGCTGCCATGGCAGGTGGGGCACTGGACGTTCGTGCCGCCCTCGGCGCAGCCGCTGCCGTGGCAGGTCTCGCAGGGTGCGAGGCGGTTGTAGGCGATCTCCTTCGTGCAGCCGGTGGCCGCCTCCTGCAGCGTGATGCGGATGGTCGCGCCCATGTCGCGGCCGTCGGTGCGCACCTGACGTGCGCTGCCCGCGCCGGCGGTGTTGAAGAAGGCGCTGAACAGGTCGCTCATGTCGAAGCCGCCGAACATGTCGCCCAGGTCGGGGCCACCCTGTCCGTATCCGTCGACGGTGCCGTAGCGGTCGTAGAACTCGCGCTTCTTGGGGTCGGAGAGCACCTCGTAGGCCTCGTTGACCTCCTTGAAGCGCTCCTCGGCGTCCGGCGCCTTGTTCACGTCAGGATGGAGCGTGCGCGCCTTCCTGCGAAAGGCGTGCTGGATGTCAGATTCGCTCGCGTTGCGATCTACCTCGAGAATCGCGTAGTAGTCCTTGTTGGTGCCGGCCATCGCTCAACTTCCCCTTGCACTCGTGCTTATCACATGATGGGCTCGATGCGCGTGACGACGCACGCGCGCCTCGTCACTTGTACCCAGAGCGCGGCCCCGTCTCACAGCAGAAGACAGGGTGCACACAACACGGCACAAGCTGACGCGAGGATCCCAAAAGGCATTCAGGCACCTGATGATACCGCCCGCCGGGCGCGACGGCACCCCGTGCGCCATGAGAACATTAGAACAGGATACGCGCGCATGACATGAAGGGCATGAACACGATGAAGATGAAGAAGCCGATGAGCAGGCCGAACCCTATGCGCCGCGCGGCCCTGTTCCAGAAGCTCCCACCCTTCTTGCGCCCGCCCATAGGGAACATGAAGAAGACGAAGAACAGCGGCAGCGCCAAAAACGCGAAGATGCGCAGGACGGTGCTGGCGAACGCGGTGCACAGCGCGATGGCGCAGACGACGCCCGCGACGGTGAAGGCGATCTCCTGGTTCTGGGTGAGG
>CAWVLT010000093.1:0-46561 GCA_963930185.1 Coriobacteriia bacterium
GGCCCCTCCGGGGGAGCGTTCCCGAACTCACCGCCGCGTGCGGCGGTGAGTTCGGGAGGCGTAGCGCTGTGCTTGCAATTCAAACCATCGGAACGGAATTTTGACGCGCGGGATGTCCTGTGCTGGTGTGCGGGCGCGCACGAGTATACTTGTGCCGTGGGTTGGGCCGTGACGAGCGCCCAGCGTGACGATGGCGTAACGGGACCGCGAGGCAACTCAGACGAGCTGTGCTTGGAGGCACGACGTGAGCGATCAGGAACAGCGTGCGCAGACAGACACCCCGCAGGACGGGCCTCTTCTGGGCCCGGAGGTCGTGGTCATCACCGGCATGTCGGGCGCCGGCCGCACCGAGGCGCTGCATGCCATGGAGGACCTCGGCTACTACTGCATCGACAACCTCCCGCCCTCCATGCTCATGCCGCTGGCAGGGCTTCTCGGCCTGCCGGAGAACACGGGGCGCCACCTCGCCGTGGTGTGCGACGTCCGCTCGCGCGAGTTCTTCTCGCAGCTGCGCGACGAGCTCAAGAAGCTCGTCGACCACGAGGTGAGCTGCCAGGTCCTGTTCCTGGACGCCGACGACGACGCCCTGCGCAACCGCTACAGCTCGCTGCGTCGCCGCCACCCGCTGGCGGGCAGCGGCATGACGGTGAGCCAGGCCATCGCCGCGGAGCGCCAGCGCCTCAGCTCAATCCGCGAGCAGGCCAACATCGTCATCGACACGAGCACCATGCGGGCCCGTGACCTGCGCGCTCGCATCACCAAGGAGTTCTCCGCACGCTCGGCCCGCGAGGGCATGAACGTGTCGGTCTCGTCGTTTGGATTCAAGTACGGCCTGCCGCTCGACGCGGACCTGGTCATCGACGTGCGCTTTCTCCCCAACCCCTTCTACGACCCCACGATGCGCGACCTCACGGGCTTCGACGCGCCGGTCCGCGACTTCGTTCTGGGCAGCCCCGAGACCGTGGCCTTCCTCGAGGCATGGCACAACCTGCTCGATGTCGTGATGCCCGGGTACGTCAACGAGGGCAAGCAGCACCTCTCCATCGCGATCGGCTGCACGGGCGGCCAGCACCGCAGCGTGACCCTGGCCGAGTCAACCGGGGCCTACCTGGCCAGCAAGGGCTACCGCGTCTCCACGTCGCATCGCGACGTGGCCCGCTCGAGCTCGGGAGGGCAGCAGCAGTGAGCGCCTGTCCCGCCCCCGGCCAGATCCGCGCCGTCTCCATAGGCGGCGGCACGGGCCAGCCCAACACCATACGCGCGCTGCGCAGGCTCGACTGCTTCGTCACCGCCGTCGTCTCCATGGTCGACGACGGCGGCTCCACCGGCATCCTACGCGCCCAGACCGGCATCGTGCCGCCGGGCGACATCCGCAAGTGCCTCGTCGCCATGGCCGACGAGTCGCAGGCCCTGCTGGCGCGGGCGTTCGAGCACCGCTTCCCGTTCGCCGACAACCACGCGCTGGGCAACCTCATGATCACCGCCCTCACGGAGGAGGGCGGCTCGTTCGAGGGGGCCATCGAGCTGTGCAGCGAGCTCCTTGGCTGCCACGGCCAGGTGTTCCCCTCGACGCTCGACGACGTGGTGCTGTGCGGCACGACGCGCGACGGCATGGAGTTCCGCGGGCAGGCCTCCCTGGGCACCGGTCCGTGCGCCCTGTCACGCGTGTGGCTCTCCCCGCGCGAGGTGCGCGCCTACGAGCCGGCGGTGCGCGCCATCGAGCAGGCGGACGTGGTGATCCTGGGCCCGGGGTCGCTGTTCACCTCGATCATCCCCAACGTGCTGGTGGAGGGCGTGCGCGAGGCGCTGCGCTCGACCAGCGCCATCAAGGTGTACGTGTGCTCGCTCGCCGACATGCAGGGCGAGACGTGGGGCCTCAACGTCGTGGAGCACGCCGACGCGCTTCTGTCCCACGGCCTGGAGGGGGCCGTCGACGTCATGCTCATCCACCGTCCCGCCCCGCAGGACATGGGGGTGCCCACCCGCAGCTTCCAGGCGCTCACCATGCAGCAGGTCGCGGCCGACGCGAGCAGGCGCGCCCGAGGCCTCGCCCCCAACTTGGACAACGACCCCGACCCCGACTGGTACTTCCGCCCGGTGCAGGTCAACGACGAGATGATCCGCGCCCTCGAGCAGCGCATTCCCACGGTCATCGTGCGCGACTTCGCCGACGAGCGCTATCCCACCTGGCACAACCTCGAGAAGCTCTCGAGCGTGCTGTGGGGGGTGATCCAGACGTGTCGTTTACGGCGGAGGTGAAAGACGAACTCGCACGCGTCTCCGATCGCGACGCGCGCAGCGAGGTGGTCGAGCTCGCGGCGATGGTGCGCGTCTGCGGGACCCTCTCCATGTCGGGCTCGCAGCGCTATCGCCTCTCGCTGGCAACCGAGACCGGCGCGGTGGCGCGCACGGCGATCAGGCTCCTCCACAGCACCTATGACCTGGCGACCGAGCTCACCGTGCGGCGCAGCGTGCTGCACAAGACGCACAACTACCTCATCGTGGTGCCCGAGCAGCCCCAGCTCGCCGAGGCGCTGGTGCACATGGGCGTGCTCACGCCCTCGCTGGGTCTGGCCCGCGAGATCGAGCCGGAGCTGGTGAACAGGCCGGAGTGGGCGAAGGCCTACCTGCGCGGCGCCTTCATGGCGGGCGGGTTCATCTCCGACCCGCGCTCCGACGCGCACTTCGAGATGGTGGCGCAGGGGCACCCGTTCGCCAGCGGCCTGGTCGAGCTTCTCGCGCGCTTCGACGTGAACGCGCGGGTGAGCCGCCGACGCTCCTCGTTTGTCATCTACCTCAAGAACATCTCCGACATCCTGGCATTTCTCGTGCTGGTGGGGGCGCCTGCCTCGGCACTGGCCATCGAGAACGCGCGAGTGGTCAAGTCGCTGCGCAACGACACGAACCGCATCGTCAACGCCGAGTTCGCCAACCAGCGCAAGGCGACCGAGGCCGCCTCGTCGCAGGTTGAGCTCATCGAGGCGATCGACGCGCGCGTGGGACTCGCCAGCTTGCCGCCCGCCCTGCGCGACTTCTGTGAGCTGCGCCTGGCCAACCGTGACCTCTCCCTGCGCGAGCTGGGGGAGGCGGCCGACCCGCCCCTGTCGAAGTCCGCGGTCTACCATCGGGTGCGCAGGATCGAGCAGATCGCCAGAGAGATTGGTTGTACGGTTCCTGAGCAGCGGTGATATCTGTCGTATTAATATGTCATAGTACCGCCTGGGCATGACCTGAGGACGTTTGGCGGATCCATCGGGCACGACGGGTGGCCTTAGGCTACAATCCGGTATGGCCCCAACCATAGCCAATCGGCCCCACGCCGCGGCGCGAGGGCCCGACGAAGGAGGTTGTGCATGACTGTCAGGATCGGCATCAACGGGTTTGGTCGCATCGGGCGCCTCGCCTTGCGGGCGGCCCTGGACGATCCGGAGATAGAGGTCGTCGCCATCAACGACCTGGGCAAGATCGACTGCATGGCCCATCTGCTGAAGCGCGACTCGGTGCACGGCAAGATCAACCACGAGATCACCACCGACGGCATCGACCTCATCGTCGACGGGCAGCGCCGCATCAAGGGCCTGTCCGCGCGCGACCCGCAGGGGCTGCCGCTGCTGCCCTGGGGCGAGCTGGGCGTCGACGTTGTGCTTGAGTGCACGGGCAAGTTCCGCGACAAGGGCAAGCTCATGCGCCACATCGAGGGCGGCGCGCGCAAGGTCGTGCTCTCCGCCCCGGCCAAGGGCGAGATCGACGGTACGTTCGTGGTGGGCGTCAACGACGACACCTACGACCCCGCGACGATGCACGTCATCTCCAACGCCTCGTGCACGACCAACTGCCTGGCCCCCGTGGCCAAGGTCCTGGTCGATGCGTTTGGTGTCGAGCGCGGCATGATGACCACGGTGCACGCCTACACCTGCGACCAGCGCGTGCTGGACAACTCCCACAAGGACCTGCGCCGCGCGCGTGCTGGTGCCTGCTCGATCATCCCCACCACCACCGGCGCCGCCCGCTGCGTGGGCATCGTGATCCCGCAGCTCGCCGGCAAGCTCGACGGCATGTCAGCCCGCGTGCCGGTGCCCGACGGCTCCATGGTCGACCTGGTGGCCGAGCTCTCGCGCCCGGTGAGCGTCGAGGAGGTCAACGCCGCGATGAAGGCTGCCGCCGAGGGCCCGCTCAAGGGCATCCTCGACTACTCCGAGGAGCCGCTGGTCTCCAGTGACATCGTGGGCGAGCGCGCGTCGAGCATCTTCGACGCCGGCTGCACGATGGTCCTCGGCGGTCAGGGCACCCTGGTGAAGGTGCTCGCCTGGTACGACAACGAGATGGGCTACTCGTGCCGCCTGATCGACCTGGCCAAGATCGCCGTTCGCTAGGCGTCTCGCGAGGCAGATGACGAAAGGACTTGTGAATATGTCGCGCAAGCGAAGTGTGGTGGACGCCGACGTTGCCGGCAAGCGTGTGCTGGTCCGCGTCGACTTTAACGTGCCGGTGCGCGATGGCGTGGTCGCCGACGACACGAGGATCCGTGCCGCCCTGCCCACCATCGAGGGGCTTGTCTCCCGCGGTGCCCGGGTGATCCTGATGAGCCATCTGGGCCGCCCCGCGGGGGAGGGCTTCGAGGAGGAGTTCTCCATGGCCCCGGTGGCCGCCCGGCTGCGCGAGCTTCTGGACGCGCCGGTGGCGTACGTGGCCGACGTGGTGGGCGAGCAGGCCCACCAGGCCGCGGAGGCGCTGGGGACCGGCGAGGTGCTGCTGCTCGAGAACCTGCGCTTCGACAAGCGCGAGAAGAAGAACGACCCGGCCTTCGCCGAGGAGCTCGCGAGCATGGCCGAGGTGTACGTGGACGACGCCTTCGGCGTGGCGCACCGCGCGCATGCCTCGGTGGTGGGAGTGCCCGAGCGCTTGCCCGCCTACGCCGGCCTTCTGCTCGCCCGTGAGGTCGACACGATCACCGGTATGCTCGAGAGTCCCGAGCGCCCCTTCGTGGCCGTCCTGGGCGGATCGAAGGTCTCCGACAAGATCGGCGTGATCGACCGGCTCATCGAGACGGTCGACTGCCTGCTCATCGGCGGCGGCATGTGCTTCACCTTCATGCGCGCCCAGGGCAAGGGCATCGGATCCTCCCTCGTCGAGCCCGACTGGGTCGACAAGGCCGCCGAGATGCTCGCCAAGGCCCGCGAGCGCGGCTGCGAGCTGCTCCTGCCGGTCGACTACGTGGTCGCCGACCGCTTTGCGGCCGACGCGAACACGCAGGTCGTCGATGCCGACGGGATCCCCGCCGACATGATGGGGCTGGACATCGGCCCCAGGAGCGTGGAGCTCTACGCGCAGCGCATCGCAGGCGCGCGCACGATCTTCTGGAACGGCCCGATGGGCGTGTTCGAGATGCCGGCCTTCGAGGCGGGCACGCGCGGCGTGGGCGAGGCCATCGCGGCCAACGCCCAGGCGGCGAGCATCGTCGGCGGCGGCGACTCGGTCGCCGCGGTGCACCAGTTCGGTCTGGAGCAGGGCGTGTCGTTCATCTCGACGGGCGGCGGCGCCTCGATGAAGCTCGTGGAGGGGGCCTCGCTGCCTGGCGTGGAGGCGATACCCGATGCCGAGTAGCGTCGAGGCCCGCCGTCCGCTGGTCGCCGCCAACTGGAAGATGAACAAGACCTACTCCCAGGGCGTGAACCTCGCCCAGGGCGTGTGCGACCGGCTCGAGCGCTCGTGGCGCACCAAGGTCGACGTGGTCATGTGCCCGCCCTTCACCGTGCTGCGCGGCGTGAGCAACGTCATCGCGTTCGACCGCTCGTTTGCCCAGGTGGGCGCCCAGGACTGCTACTGGGAGCCCGCCGGGGCCTTCACGGGGGCCATCTCGGTCGAGATGCTCTCCGACCTGGACTGCGCCTGGTGCATCGTGGGCCACTCCGAGCGCCGCAGCCTGTTTGGGGAGACGAGCGAGCAGGTTGCCCGCAAGGTGGCGGCGCTGCTCGCGGGCAAGGTGACGCCCATCGTGTGCGTGGGCGAGCCGCGCGATGTCTACGACGCGGGCGACACCTGCGCGTACGTGGTGGAGCAGCTCCTCGCGTCGCTCGAGGGCGTGCCTGCGCCGCAGGGCGAGATCGTCGTGGCCTACGAGCCCGTCTGGGCGATCGGCAGCGGCCTGGTGGCCACCCCCGAGCACGCCCAGGCGGTGGTGTCGGCGATCAGGGAGGCGATTGCCGGGCGCTTCGGCGAGCAGGCGGCGCAGCGCGACCGCGTGCTGTACGGCGGCTCGGTCAAGCCCGGCAACGTGGGGATGTTCACCTCCTGTCCCGACGTCGACGGGGTGCTGGTCGGCGGCGCCTCCCTGGACGCCGAGTCGTTCTGCGATCTCATAAAGAAGGTAGTCGATGCGTAACCTGCCCGCACTGCTCGTGATCATGGACGGGCTCGGCTGGGCCGACCCGGCCCCGTGCAACGCCGTGTCCCTGGCCGACACGCCCAACCTCGACGCGCTCATGGCGCGCTACCCCCACACCACGCTCGGGGCCTCGGGCCTCGACGTGGGCCTTCCCGCGGGTCAGATGGGCAACTCCGAGGTCGGCCACCTCAACCTGGGGGCGGGCCGGGTGGTGCGCCAGGCGCTCGTGCGCATCGACGACGCCATCGCCGACGGGTCGCTTCTCTCCAACGAGGCGCTGACGCACGCGATGGACGAGGCGGCCGCCACGGGTGCGACCGTGCACCTCATGGGGCTCATGTCGCCCGGCGGGGTCCACTCCAGGATGGAGCACTGCCTGCGCCTGATCGACATGGCCTGTACGCGCGGGGTTCGCCGCGTCCGCGTCCATGCGTTCCTCGACGGGCGCGACGTGGCCCCCGGCACCGGCATAGACTCCGTGCGAGAGCTCGCCTCCTACTGCGCCAACGCCTCGGAGCGCAGCGGCTCCTGCGACGTCGCTGTCGCCTCGGTCGCTGGTCGCTACTACGCGATGGACCGAGACGCGCGCTGGGATCGCGTCAAGCGCGCGTGGGACGCCATCGTGCTGGGACGCGGCTCGCGCGAGCTGCCGCCCATCGGCGGCGTCCAGGCGTCCTACGACGAGGGCGTCCTTGACGAGTTCGTGGTGCCCTTCGTCTGCGACCCCTGCGGGGTGGCCGACGGCGACGCCGTGGTGTTCTTCAACTTCCGTCCCGACCGTGCGCGCCAGCTCACGAGGGCCTTCGTCGACCCCGACTTCACGGGGTTCGACCGGGGCCGGGTGCCGCGCGTGCACTTCGTCACCATGACGCAGTACGATCCCACGCTCAAGGTGGACGTCGCCTTCCCCGAGGAGGTCGTGACCGACACGCTGGCGGACGTCCTGTCCGCACGAGGCCTGCGCCAGTTCCACACGGCCGAGACGGAGAAGTACGCCCACGTCACGTTCTTCCTCAACGGCGGGGTCGAGCGGCCCTGCGCGGGGGAGGAGCGCCACCTGGTCGACTCCCCGAAGGTCGCCACCTACGACCTGCAGCCGCAGATGAGCGAGCCGCAGGTGGCGGCTGACCTCGCGGCCGCCATCGAGTCGGGCGAGGCCGACGTGTACATCGTGAACTTCGCCAACCCCGACATGGTGGGCCACACCGGCAACCTCGAAGCGGCCATCAAGGCGGTCGAGGCCGTCGACGAGGGGCTCGGCCTGGTCGTCGACGCGATCCGCGCCAAGGGCGGGGTGGCGCTCGTCACGGCCGACCACGGCAACTGCGACTGCATGTTCACCGTGGGCGAGGACGGCTCGCGCGTCCCCATGACCGCGCACACGCTCGCGCGCGTGCCCCTCATCGTTGTGGCCGACGGCGTCGCCGTGCGCGACGACGGCGCGGGGAGGCTGTGCGACGTGGCCCCTACGCTGCTTGACCTTGTGGACATTGAGAAGCCCGCCTCCTGGACGGGGACGTCGCTTCTCATGTAGGTACGTGCGTGCTATCATTTTCCGCTAGGCTCGGCTGGTATGGGAACGTCACATCGGTCGGGCACCGCAACACGACCCGACGTTTTTCAAGGAGCAGCCTTGTCGCCACTGATCATCGCCCTCACCGTCCTGTGGTTCCTCTCGGGCATCGCCCTCGTCATCCTCATCCTCATGCACTCGGGCAAGGGGACGGGCGTGTCTGAGATGATCGCGGGCAGCATGTACTCCAGCGCCGGCGGCTCGGGCATCATCGAGAAGAACCTCGACCGCCTCACCGTCATCTGCGCCCTGGTGTTCGTGGCGTGCCTCTTCGTGTTCATGATCTTCTTCCCGCAGGGATCGATCGCCTAACCCTGCACTTCAAGCCTTGATGTCGAGGGTCCGGCTCTTCGGAGTCGGGCCCTCGTTTTGTATGCGGGCGCGGGGGAGTGGGATGCGGGGGAGCGAGGCCGCAAGCGCACGTGTGTGCATAAACAATCTTCTAAGTTTCTTGCGGACAAATCAAAACGGGGCCGATATTGCGTCTTTATGCATGAACCGGCGCGCTATGATACACACTCACGTGTTTCGGTCGCGGGGCCATGCCTAGGCTCGCATACCAGATTTTGGGTGGCATGCGACGAAGATGCGGTGGACCCCACCGTATTTTGAGTAGCGTTTGCCGAGTGAGCTGCATCGGTTACAGAACCGAAACACATGGGGGGCTTAATACTCCCGTATGCACGATGGGCACCAGTGTCTCTGTTCTCGCTGCCGGCGGGCTTGTGCCGCCGCGCGGCCGGGTCGGGTGCCACCGCGTGTGAACGAAGGTGCAGGGGAGCCGCTGCCGTCCTGTTCTCGGGGCATCCCGCGAGGCGGGCGCGGCGCGGCGGAAGAAGGGTTTTACCTTATGGGCAAGTACATCTTGAAGCGCATCCTGCAGTTCATCCCGGTCTTCATCGGCGTCACGATCATCCTGTTCGTGATCAAAAACGTCGTGCCCGGAGACCCCATCAAGCTCATCACGGGCGAGAAGGCGGTCACTCCGGAGATCGAGCTGCAGCTCAGGATCGCCAACGGGCTCGTCGAGAGCCAGCCGATCCTCGACGAGAACGGCAACCCCACGTACGATGAGAGCGGCAACCTGCGGCTCGAGGCCGTGCTCGACGAGAACGGTGAGCCGATCGAGACGCCGCTGTGGAAGCAGTACTTCACCTACGTGGGCGGCCTGCTGCGCGGCGATCTGGGAGACTCCTACTCCCAGAGGATGCCGGTGGCGGACATCCTGCTCGAGAAGTATCCCTACACGGTGCGTCTGGCACTGGTGGGCATCGTGATCGAGATCGTGGTGGGCATCGGCGCCGGCATGATCTCGGCCATCAAGCGCTACTCGTTCTGGGACGTGCTGGTCACGCTGTGCACGTCAATCCTCGTGGCCATGCCGGCGTTCTGGCTCGGCATGCTGCTGCAGCTGTTCTTCGGCGTCATGCTCAAGCAGTGGACGGGCGGCGCCTTAAGCCTGCCGATCTCCGGTGCGGGCGGCATGAGCGACTTCCCGGCCTGGATGCACTACATCCTGCCGGCCATCACCATGGCGTCGGTGTCCACGGCCTACGCCGCGCGCATCATGCGCTCTCAGCTGCTTGACGTCATGAACGCCGACTACATCCGCACCGCCATCGCCAAAGGCCTGTCCCGCCGCCAGGTCATCATCCACCACGCGCTCAAGAACGCGCTGATCCCCGTCGTGACCTACATCGGCATCGACTTCGGGTCCATGCTCTCGGGCGCCATCCTCACCGAGACGGTCTTCAACTGGCCGGGCGTGGGCTACGAGGTCTACATGGCCATCACCAAGCGCGACTGGCCCATCGTCATGGGCGGAGTCGCCGTGATCGTGATTGTCGTGCTCGTCATCAGCCTCATCGTCGATATCAGCTACGCCTTCCTTGATCCGCGCATCAGGTACGGCGCTTCTAAGGAAGGGAGGTAAGGTCTCATGGCACCCAAGTCTATGGATGCTCCCACCCCCCAGACCATGGAGGGAGTGGAGTTCGAGGCCGTTTCCGGCAAGACCTTCAACTCGGTTCCGCCCAGCACCCCCAATCCCATACGTGACGAGGATGACGGCGGGGAGAACGGCAGGCGCACGTCGCACGCCAAGCAGCGCACCCTGTGGGGCGACGCCTTCCGTCGCCTGCGCAAGAACAAGCTCGCCATGATCGGCCTGATCTGGATCATCCTCATCGTGCTCGTGACGTGCACTGCCGATCTGTGGGTCCCCCAGACGCTGGGCGACCCCACGGCGCTGGACACCTCCAAGTCGGCGACCCAGTCGCTGCTGGCCCCGTCGCTGGAGCACCCCTTCGGCACCGACCTCACCGGCCGTGACGTGCTCTCGCGCGTCATCTACGGTGCCCGTGTCTCTCTTGCCGTCGGCCTGCTCGCCACGTCGATCTCCACGATCCTCGGCCTGATCATGGGCGCCCTGGCCGCCTACTACGGCGGCATCTGGGACGTCATCATCATGCGTCTTGCCGACATCTTCCTGGCGTTCCCGTACATCCTGTTCGTCATCGCCCTGCTGGCGGTGATCGGCCCGGGCTTCCAAAACGTGTTCATAGCGATCGGCATCTTGGGATGGCCCTCCATCGCACGCGTGTTCAGGAGCGCCATCCTGTCGGTCAAGGAGAACGACTACGTCGACGCCGCGCGCGCCATGGGCGCCAGCGACGTGCGCATCATCGTGCGCCACATCTTCCCCAACTCGGTGGCCACCATCATCGTCTACGCCACGATGCAGATCGGCGGCGCCATCCTCACCGAGAGCGCGCTGTCGTTCCTCGGCATGGGCGTCCAGCCTCCCACCCCGTCGTGGGGCGTCATGATCTCCGATGGCAAGCAGTTCCTCTTCAACGCACCCTGGCTCATGTTCTGCCCGGGCCTTGCCATCCTCACCACGGTGCTCGCCTTCACCATGCTCGGTGACGGCCTGCGCGACGCCCTCGATGTCAAGATGAAGGATGCGTGATAGATCGATGTCGTCCTCGAACAAGATTGCTGGGTACGAAGACCTCAAGAATCAACCTATACCTGAGGGTCATCATCTGCTTGAGGTCAACGATCTCAAGATGTACTTCCACACGCGCGACGGCGTCGTGCGCGCCGTCGACGGCGTGAGCTACTACCTCGACCGCGGCGAGACCCTGGGCGTGGTGGGCGAGTCGGGTTCGGGCAAGTCGGTGACGGTCATGACCATCATGGGCCTGATCGACATGCCTCCCGGTAAGATCGAGGGCGGTGACGTTCTGTACCGTGGCCACTCGCTCATCAACATGAGCGAGAAGGAGAAGCGCCATGTGCGCGGCAACGACATCGCCATGGTCTTCCAGGACCCGATGAGCTCGCTCAACCCTGTCTACAAGATCGGCCGCCAGCTGGGCGAGGGCCTGCGCATCCACAAGGGCCTGTCCAAGAAGGAGGCCTGGGCGCGCGCCATCGAGCTGCTCGACCTGGTTGGCATCCCCAACCCCGAGAAGCGCGTGAACGACTACCCGCACCAGTTCTCCGGCGGCATGCGCCAGCGCGTCATGATCGCCATGGCGCTGGCCTGCGAGCCCGACATTCTCATCGCCGACGAGCCCACCACCGCCTTGGACGTGACCATCCAGGCGCAGATTATCGAGCTCATGAAGGAGATGCAGAAGAAGAACGGCAACGCCATCATCATGATCACCCACGACCTGGGCGTCGTCGCCGACATGGCGGACAAGATCATGGTCATGTACGCGGGCCGTCCGGTGGAGTTCGGCACGGCCGACGAGATCTTCTACTCGCCGCGCCACCCCTACACCTGGGGCCTGCACAACTCCATCCCCGAGCAGACCATCGACGAGAAGCGCCCGCTCACGCCCATCGCCGGCAACCCGCCGAGCCTGGTGGACCTGCCTGCCGGGTGCGCGTTCTCGCCGCGCTGCCCGTTTGCCAAGGACATCTGCCGCAACGAGAAGCCGCCGCGCTTCACGACGCCGACCGGCCACTACGCCTGCTGCCACTTCGCGGGGGACGATGAGTTCGTGAATGCGAACATGCCCGAGACGTCGCGCAGCAACCCCGACCTCAAGCGCGGTCCCGCCATGGGCGGAGAAGCATCGAAGGGAGGCGAGGCGTAAGATGGCAGAGCCGAACGCCAACGACATCCTGCTTGACGTGCGTCACCTCAGCAAGGAGTTCCCCGCCGAGAGCGGCGTGTTCATGTCCAAGCTCGCCTCCAAGGTCTCGGCCGTCCAGGACGTGACCTTCCAGATCAGGCGCGGCGAGACGCTGGGCCTGGTGGGCGAGTCGGGCTGTGGCAAGTCCACGACGGGCCGCTGCATCATGCGCCTCACCAACCCGACGGGCGGCGAGGTCATCTTCGACGGCGAGAACGTGGCCAACTACAAGGGCAAGCAGCTCAAGGACTATCGCAAGAAGGTCCAGTACGTCTTCCAGGACCCCTACGCGAGCCTCAACCCGCGCATGACCATCTCCGAGATCGTCCAGGAGCCCCTAGTGATCCAGGGTATCATGAAGGACCGCTCCGAGCGCGAGGAGTATGTGCGCAAGCTGCTCTCGATGGTGGGCCTCAACCCCGAGCACGCCAGCCGCTACCCGCACGAGTTCTCGGGCGGCCAGCGCCAGCGCGTTGGCATCGCCCGCGCCTTTGCCATGCGCCCGCAGCTCATCATCTGCGACGAGCCCGTGTCGGCGCTGGACGTCTCCATCCAGGCGCAGGTGCTCAACCTGCTCAAGGACCTGCAGACCGAGTTCAACACCACCTACCTGTTCATCGCGCACGACCTGTCGGTCGTCCAGCACATCTCCGACCGCGTGGCCGTGATGTACCTGGGCAACCTGGTCGAGATCTCGGGCTGGAAGGGGCTGTACCACACGCCGTACCACCCCTACACGCAGTCGCTGCTCTCGGCCGTGCCGGTGCCCGATCCCGACATCCAGCACTCCCGCGCGCGCATCGTCCTGCCGGGCGACCCGCCCTCGCCGATCAACCCGCCGAGCGGCTGCCGCTTCCACACGCGCTGCCCCATCGCCAAGGAGATCTGCGCAAAGGAGAAGCCCGAGATGCGCCAGGTGGGCGAGGATCACTTCTGCGCATGCCACTTCGCCCAGGCGTTCCCCATCAAGGATCAGTCGATCAACCTCTAGGTTGCGTCGCTGCTCCAGCCGGCTTGTCGCCTGCGAAACGGTGTGCGGGCAAGACGTCGGTGTGCCTGCCGGTATGCTTACTTTCACCCCTCCCAGGTTCGCTTGCCTGGGAGGGATTTTCTTTGTGGGCCTTGGCGTTTCGTGCCTGTCCACTCGTCTTGCCGCCGGCGATCCCGTGTTGTGTCCAAAATGTGAATGACATTCGCGGCGGAGGCTCTCGCGAGAAAGTTCTTGCATCCAGAAGCGATTGCGCTATTATAAGCAAGTCGCTCGCGTCGGAGTGGCGGAATTGGCAGACGCGCTAGCTTGAGGTGCTAGTGACCGCTTAGGTCTTGCGGGTTCAAGTCCCGCCTCCGACACCATATAAATTGCCAAGGGGGCCGAGAGGCCCCCTTTTTCGTTGCGAGGCGGACAGGGGAGGTAGCCTGCATGGAACGACTCGGTGAGTACAAGGAGGACGTGCTGAGCGTCCTGCTCTCCATGGCTGACGAGGCGGTTCTCTCCTTTGACGGCGAGGGCGTGGTGCGCTTCGCCAACGAGCGGGCCGAGAGCCTGCTGGGGTGCGCGGGCCACTACCTCGACGGGATGGACATCAAGGACCTCTTCTACGCCGACGACATGTCGCGCCCCTCCGCCGGCGAGCTTCCCTTCGCGCTGACCGGCGAGGTCTGCCTGGTCATGGCCAAGCTCATCGACGGCTCCTTCATCCCCGCGCAGGTTCGTTGTCGGCGCATCGGGGAGAGCGACACGTTCCTGCTCATAGCCGAGGACGTTGACGGTCTGCACGAGAACCGCCGCGAGCAGTCGCGCCTGCTCGAGGAGCTGCGGCGCTCCAACGAGCGCCTGCGCGGCGTGCTGTCGATCATCTCCACCGTCACCCTGTCGGGCGCGTCGTTCGAGGACTTCGCCTCCCACATCACCAACGAGCTGCAGCACGTCTTCGAGGCGGACGCCGTCCTGCTCTACCTCGCCGAGGGAGCCGGGTTCAGGCTCTGGGGCGCCTCTGAGGGCTACGAGCAGATGGGCATCGACCAGCCCTTCGTCGCCCATGGCGTGGGCCTGCCCTCCCTCATCGCCCGCACGCGCCGCTCCATGCGCCTGCAGCTCGCCGAGTCCTCGGTCGACGAGGGCGTCGTCATGGTGGACATGGACACCGACATGCGCGTCCGTCTGCGCTCGCAGGTTGCGCAGCGCTGCTCGACCCTGGTGGGCGCGCCGGTGTTCACCTACGACCGCGTCATGGCCGTGATCGTCCTGTGCTGGCGCGGGCCCTGCATGGTCGACCGCGACGGCCTGTCGATCCTCGACACCGTGGGGGACTTCCTCTCCCTTGAGTTCGCCACCGCCGTCTCCCAGATGCAGCAGATGCGCGAGTCGGAGCTCCATAACCTGCTCGCCGACCTGCGCGACGCGGTGCGCACCGCGGGGGAGATGAGCTACAGCTTCGCCTCGGCCATCGCGCGGCGAGTCACCGCGCTCATCCCGGCGCACGTGTTCGAGGTGCAGGAGAACCCCCTGACCTCGTCGGTGACCGTGCATCTGCCCATAGAGGACGAGACGGGGCCGCGCGCCCTGCCCGCGGCCGGCGCGCAGGGGCTCGAGGGACTCAACACGATGGAGTTTCCCTACGACCTCGACGACATGTTCCCCGGGACCGCGATGAGCTGCCTGATCACCCAGGACGACATGGTCGGCATGTGGGTCGCCCGCCACACGGACCTCTCGACGGGCGTCGGGGTGCGCCTCACGTCCGCGACGTCGGCGCCCAGCGTGACCCAGCGCGCCCTGCTGTTCCTGCGCGGCCCCTTTGACCCGCCCTTTGACGAGACCGAGCGGGAGTTCCTCGACCGCATGGGCACAGAGGTCTCGCGCGCCCTGGAGGTCGAGCGCGAGCGTGCCACGAGCACGCAGATCTCCCAGGCCCTGCAGCTGGGGCTTCGCAACGAGCTGCCCGAGGTGCCCGGGCTCACCAGCGCCTCGCTGTACCTCTCGGCCACGGCGTCGGCGGTGGTGGGCGGCGACTTCTTCGACCTCTACCCGCTGCCCGACGACCAGGTGGTCCTCGTCATCGGCGACATCTCGGGCAAGGGCGTGGAGGCGGCCGCCATGGCGTCGCTCGTGAAGACGGCGCTGGCGGCGTACGCGTGGGACTTCCTCGACCCCGCCTCCATGCTCGGCTCCCTCAACAACCTGTTCATTAACTTCTCCCGCCTGGAGACCTTTGCAAGCCTGGTGGTGGTCCTGCTCGACCTCCATGCGCGCACCGCCACGTACTGCTCGGCGGGGCATCCGCCGGCGATGCTCGTGCGCAACCCGCACGGCGACCAGCCCCAGCTCGAGACACTCACCGTCCAGTCGCCCATCGTTGGTGCCCTCGAGGGCATGGACTACGTCAACGGGACCTTCGTTTTCGAGACGGGTGACCTCATCTTCCTGTACACCGACGGCACGACCGAGGCGCGCAGTCCCCAGGGGGACTTCTACGGCGAGGGGAGCCTGCGCGAGGCGCTGCTGCAGGCGGCCCGCCTTGACGTGCGGGACGTTCCCGAGGCGATCCTGGCCGACGTGGGACGCTTCACCGAGGGCAGCCTTCATGACGACGTCGCCATGGTGGCCGTGCGCATCGACGAGCCTCCCGCGCCCGGCGGGGTCCCGGCCGAGCATGCGCACGCCGGTGCCGGCGACGCGCGCTAGCGCGGGCGGCGTCCTGACGCGGCGAAAGGCGGCGTGCCAGGCCTTGGGCGGGCGCTTTCGGCGATTTCTGGGCGAACGTGCGTTTGCGCGCCACGCTTGGTGGGAACCATGCTGAATATGACGCACATAGACGCGGCCAGACAGCGTATCGCGCCTGGCACGAGGTCGCAGGGGAGGTGGGGCCATGCTGGTGGCTGACAAGAGCTCGGTGATAGTCTCGCTTGCCGGTGAGATCACCTGGCAGACGGTGCAGCGCCTGCGCGAGCGCTTCGGCCTTCTCGTCGCGCAGGGACACAGGTCCATCGTCGTGAACCTGGCGTCGGTTGACTACATCGACTCCTCCGGCCTGGCGACCCTCATCAGCCTCTATCGCCGCCTGCGCGCGGCGGGGGGCCAGCTCATGCTCGTCAACGTCTCGGAGCGCATCATGCGTGCGCTTCGCCAGGCACGCATGAGCGAGTTCATCCCCACGATGGGCGCGCAGGCCCTGCGCCACGACAAGATCCAGGCCGCGCCGGCCGAGACGCCGCGCATGGTGCGCACGCTCGCCGTCCCCTGCGACGCCTCTCGGATGAGCGAGACGCGCCGTGCCGTGGGCGAGCTCCTCGAGAGCCTCGACCTGCCGCGCGACATGGTCTTCGACCTGACGCTGGCCCTGGGCGAGGCCCTGGGCAACGCCTTCGACCACGGGTCGGGCGAGTCGGGGGAGGGGCGCGTCACCGTCACCGTCTCCCTCTACAACGACCGCATCGTCATGGAAGTGACCGACTGCGGCTGCGGCTGCTCGTTCGAGGACGGAGACGAGCTGCCCGAGCCCACCGAGACGCGCGGGCGCGGCATCCGGCTGATGCTCATGCTCGCCGACGCCATCTCGATCGAGCCGAAGAAGAGCGGGCACGGCACGAGCGTGCGTCTGGTGAAGATGATCGAGCCGTCACAGCTGGCCAAGCCCGCGTAGAGGTCTGTGCGGATTGGGATTGTCCGGCTAGTCGTCACGCAAGGGGAGACGCGCATCTGAGCGGTGATCCCGTCGGATTGGCATCCTTTTACTGAGAGAGTAAGCCGAGATAACGAAAAAGGCCGGTCAGATGACCGGCCTTAAAAATGCGATGGAGCGGACAACGGGGCTCGAACCCGCGACCCCAACCTTGGCAAGGTTGTGCTCTACCAACTGAGCCATGTCCGCGTCAACGAAAGAGAAGTATACGAGGACAGGCATCCTTGTGCAAGGACTTTCTTCCGACGAGAGGGATGTGTCCCGCCTCTCCAAGCCGTCTTCACAAATCGTCCTCGTGGCTGACGGACACAGGCCGACGGACGCGGGAGAAGGGCGTGAACAAAGAGTGCGAACAAAAAAGGCCGGTCAAGTGACCGGCCTCCAAGATGCGATGGAGCGGACAACGGGGCTCGAACCCGCGACCCCAACCTTGGCAAGGTTGTGCTCTACCAACTGAGCCATGTCCGCGTGGAAGTCAAACTATACGGATGAGGACGTCCAAGCGCAAGCACTTTCTTACGGTTTTGTCAGAAAGACGCAAAACGCAGGGGTTCTGACCATGGCTTGTCCACAACTGGGCGTGTGTGGATGGCGACAGGGGCCCTTTGTCGGCATAATGCCTCATTGGGGCGCAGGTGTGCCGCGCGATGGCATCGCCGCCTCGGCGCGCGTCCAGGGCGCGCGGCGCCGCTAGTCCGATAGTGTTGGGAGCTTCGTTTGCGATGATCATCATCCTGCTGTTCCTCATAGCCCTGGTGGCAGTTCTACTCGGGGCGTTCTTCGGCATTCGCGCGCTCGTCCGCCTTGCCTCGGCGCGCCGGGAGGATACGTCGCGCGTGCGGGAGGTCGGCCCTCGCGACGAAGAGGGGGAGTCGGACGTCGAACGCGCGCTTGACCAGGCGCTGACGGCAGGGGGCGTGTCGGCTCGCCACAGAAGGACGCTGCTGCGCAGGGCGGTGCGCGATGCCAGGCGCCAGCGCAGGACGGAGGAACGCGAGGCCCGTCGCCGCGAGCGCGACGCGTACCTCGACTCACTGCGCATGCCCTCGCTCTACCAGCTCGTCCTCATATTCACCGTCGCCTCGATCGGCGGGCTTGTCCTCGAGACGATCTGGGTCCAGTTTGCCATGGGGATCTGGCAGCGGCGCTACGGCCTGGTGTGGGGTCCGTTCTCGCCGCTCTACGGCTTCGGCGCCGTCCTCCTCACGCTGACGCTCTGGAAGCTGCGCACCAGGCCCATGTGGGTCGTGTTCCTAGCCTCCATGGTGCTGGGCTCGGCCCTTGAGCAGGCCACCGGGATGATCCTGGAGGTCGCGATGAACTCTACGGCTTGGAGCTACGAGCACTACCCCGACGCGATCACCAAGTACGTGTCGCTGCGGATGAGCATGATCTGGGGGCTGCTCGGGTGGGTGTGGTGCAAGCTTCTCATGCCGGAGATCATCTTCTACATAGGGGGGCCGCGCCGCAGGGTGGAGCTCGTGCTCGTTGCCGTCCTCACCGCCTTCCTTGTGCTGGACGGGCTGACGACAGTCGCGGTCATCATGCGCAAGAACGCACGCGACCAGGGCGTGCCGGCCGCGAACGCCATCGAGCGCTACATCGACGAGCAGTACGATGACCACTTCATCAGCGAGCGGTTCCAGAACGTTGAGTTCAGGCAGCCCCCGCATCCTGAGGGAGACGGGATCGTCAGGCACGTGCCCGCCCGGCTGGGATCGGCGCAGGGGGATTCCTCGACAGGGGAGTCAAGTGACGTGGGATGAGCCTTCAGGCCCCAATTGTGAACGGGATGTGTTCAAACAGGCCCCATTTGAGCAAAATTCGCATTGACGAAAGAAAGTAGTTGCCATCGAGCTTCCTTTTGGTATTATTACCTCCGCTGATTGAGAGGTCAGCCGAACGGGCGTTTAGCTCAGGGGGAGAGCGCTTCCCTGACACGGAAGAGGCCACAAGTTCAAATCTTGTAACGCCCACCATTCGACTTCTCTCACAGTGTTGCGGACATGGCTCAGTTGGTAGAGCACAACCTTGCCAAGGTTGGGGTCGCGGGTTCGAGCCCCGTTGTCCGCTCCATGCTAATAAGGGGGCCGGCTTGACCGGCCCTTTTGTTACGGCGACGTCGCCAAGTGGTAAGGCAGAGGCCTGCAAAGCCTTTACCCCCAGTTCGAATCTGGGCGTCGCCTCCAGCGAATTCACGACCGGCAGTGAGTAAGCTCGCTACCGGTCTTTTCTTGTTGCTGCCCCTCTTCTTTCCTCTTCTTCACCCTTCGGCATTGTGTTGCTGCCGTGTTGTCGTCTTGAAATCGCAGTGCCTCGCTTTGCTGTCACAGATTGCCCGAAGTGTGGCGCTGATGGCTCCCTTACGCGTCAGGTCTCTCTGCGCTTGTTAGCACCATTTGAAAACATGCAGGTAGGATGGGGTGTCATTTGTTTGGCGCTCAGCGTGATGCTAAACCGCTGCGCCGATGGTCATGGCAATCGGCACACTTCGACCCGTTTGTGACGCGCAACGGGGATTTTGCCCATATGGGCCGGGTCCCCGCCTTGTCGTGGGGTTGTGGGCGCAACGTAAGCCCGATGTAGGGGGTATGTCCCTACTCGCGGGGTGATGTGTCGAAATGGCATACATAATGTGTCCATTATTCTATTGGTATAGAATAATATAACGATAGAACATACGCCTGACAGCCGAAGGAGCCGTGGGGGAGCTACCGTCGATGGAGTATGTTCGCGAAGGTCTACGGAGGGCGAGACGATCTGTGTCTCGCAAGGAGGAGAGAGGGAGTAGCTATGGCCAGATATGGCATGGTTATCGACCTGACGCGGTGCACCGGTTGCCAGACCTGCGTCGTGACGTGCCAGATGCACCACAACACCCGCCCGGGCGTTGCCTGGGGCAAGATCGACGAGATCGAGATCGGGACCTACCCTGACGCCGACCGCTTTGCGCTGCCGCATGCCTGCATGCACTGCGATAACGCCCCGTGCGTCTCGGTGTGCGAGAGTGGCGCGAGCGTCCAGCGCGAGGACGGCATCGTCACGGTTGACTACGAGAAGTGCGAGGCCTGCGGGGCTTGCGTCGACATCTGCCCCTTCGGCGCGCGTCAGATCGTGGACAGCAACGAGTGGTACTTCGGTGCCGAGGAGGCCGCTCCCTACGAGGCCTATGGCACGCAGCGCAACAACGTCGCCGAGAAGTGCATTTTTTGCTTCGACCGCGTCGACGAGGGCAAGCTTCCCTGGTGCGTCGAGGTGTGTCCCATGGCGGCTCGAATCTTCGGCGACCTCGACGATCCCGACAGCGAGATCAACGCCTACATCGCCGAGAACAACGCGGAGCAGATTCCGACCACCTCGTTCTATTATGTGAAGGGCAACCATGACGTCGACCTGACCTCGATCCTCATGGGCTATGCCGCCGGTGCCGATGACGAGAAGGATGGCGAGTAACATGGCGATGCATGACAACGGCGCTCTGGGCGCCATTTCCCGTCGCTCCTTCGTGGGCGCAAGCGCTCTTGGCGCTGCCACCCTTGCCTTCGGTGGCCTGAAGGCGGTCGATCCCTCTAAGGCCCTGGCTGACGAAGCCGCCTCTGCCGAGGAGACTTACGCATATACCTCGTGCAACATGTGCAACCAGGCCGTGTTCTGCGGTCTCAAGGGCACGGTAGTCGACGGCAAGCTCGTGCGTGTCGAGGGAAACGAGTTCCATCCCAAGAACAAGCCCTGCCTCAAGGGCTTGACGAGCCTTCAGAACGTCTACGACCCCAACCGCCTGCTCTACCCGGTCAAGCGCACCAACCCCAAGAAGGGCATCGGCGAGGATCCGGGCTGGGAGCGCATCAGTTGGGACGAGGCGCTCGAGACCATTGCGGCCAAGTTCAACGAGACGAAAGAGCAATATGGCGCCGGTGCAGTGACACTCAGCTCCGGCGACCCCAAAGAGCACCTGCCCATGTTCGACCGCTTGGCGGCACTCTTTGGCACGCCAAACGTTGCATGGGGCACATGCCAGTGCGCCTTCGGCCTGTCGATGGCTAACATCCTGTGCTTCGGCGCTTCGGCAATCACGATGCCTTCCTCGCAGACCAAGGCTCACATCCAGTGGGGTTCCAACATCGCATGGTCCATGTATCCCCAGCCTACTGCGTACAGGGGCATGCTCGACGCAAAGAAGGCCGGCTGCAAGTTCATCGTGGTCGACACCAGGCTTACCCCCACTGCTGTCCAGCTCGCCGATGTTTTCCTACAACCTCGGACCGGCACCGATGGTGCCGTCGCCCTCGCCATGGCCAACGTCATCATCGAGGAGGACCTGTATCCGCACGACTTCGTCGAGAACTATACCGAAGGCTTTGAGGAGTATTGCGAGTACGTCAAGGACTTCACCCCGGAGAAGGCCGAGGAGATCTCGGGCGTTCCTGCAGACAAGATCCGCGAAGCTGCACACATCTGGGCTGAGGCTGGCACGGGCACAATGTGGGTTGCGCCTCATTCGCTGACACATCACTCTAACGGTGTCCAGGCGACGCGTGCCGTCCTTCTGCTTGCTGGTCTGATGGGCTACTGTGACAAGGAGGGCTGCTACACACTCTCGCCTGGCGTGATTGGAACGGACGACTCCGCTTTTAGGCTTACCGACGTAGCGAGCCAGATCCTTGATCAGCGTGCTGGAGTGGATCGCTGGCCTGTTTGGTCCATGCTCGAGACGCACTACCAGAACAACGGCCTTGTCGAATACATCGAGGATGGCCTGATTCACGCCGGCCTCTTCCTAGGTACGAACCTTATGACGTTCCCCCAGACGCAGACGTATCAAGAGGCTATCTCAAAGCTTGACTTCGCTGCTGCCATCGATATTCACCTCAACTCCTGGACGCACGACTACATGGATATCGTGCTGCCCACGGCTGTCTGCTGGGAGCGAGTTGCGCCCTTCCAGGCGGCAGGATCCGGCCTCATGGGCAGTCAGGCCGCCATGGCCCCCGCCGGCGAGGCGCGCGAGGACTGGCAGATCCTCATGGACCTGGGCTGCGCACTCGGCTTCGAGGAAGAGTGCTTCCATGGAGACATCAACGCCGCCATGGACGCCCTGCTCGAGGCAGGTGGCTCCGGGGGCACGTTCCAGGATGTTCAGGATGCGCTTCCCAACCTCTATGAGTTGCCGAGTGCCGGCGAGTGGGTCCCGGAGGGCTATAAGGAGAACGGCTTTGGCACCCCTTCGGGTAAGATGGAGTTCAAGTCGACCATTCTCGAGCAATGTGGCTTCGATGGCTTACCCGTCTACGAAGAGCCGCATATTAGTCCCGTGGCAACTCCCGACATCTACGAGAAATACCCGCTTGCCCTTGGCAGCGGTGGCCGCATCCCGTGGTACGTCCACAGCAAGTACCGTCATACGCCATGGCTCAGCCAGTTCATGCCTGAGCCCGTGGTCTACATGTGCCAGGAGGACGCCGATTCCCGCGGCATCACCGAGGGTGACGCGGTGAGGATCTTCAACCAGTTTGGCGAGGTCCAGGTCAAGGCCGCCATCTCCAACATCGTTCCCCCGGGTTACGTTGACTTCATGTATGGCTGGGAGCAGGCCAACACCTGTAACCTGGTTGACCATGCCTTTGATCCAATCTCGGGCTTCCCGACGTATCAGGACGTGCTGTGCGAGATCGAGAAGATCTAGTTCGATTGAGGCGGGTCTAGCGAGGCTCTTGTGATCGTGATCCGCCCGGGCGCGCCGCGAGTCTCCTGGCTTGTGGCGCGCCCTTCTTTTGTTGTGGAGTGACGTGCTATTCTGCGAATGTGACCTAGGTGAACAAGGGGAGAGGGATGCTCATGGAGGACACGCTTACCGAGGCGATGCGCGACCGCGCGGCGACGTACGGGCTGCTCGCACGTCTTCTGGGCTGCGAGGTTGACGTCGATCTGCTTGGGAAGCTCTGCGCGTCCGAGTTTCCGTCCGACACGGGTGACGAGGACGTGGACGAGGGGTCTGGGCTGATGAGCGGCTACCTTGCGGCGCATGCCCATGATCTCGAGGCGACGCGCACCGAGCTCGCCGTTGACTTTGCCCGTCTCTTTGTGGTGCGTGCCCGCAAGCAGACCGATGCCGCCTACCCCTTCGAGTCGGTCTACACCTCCGAGAAGCACACGACCATGGGTGCCGCCCGCGATGCCGTGCGCTCCCTGTATCGCAAGGCGGGCCTCGAGCTTGACGACTCCTGGCACATCGGGGAGGACCATATCGCCCTGGAGCTCGAGTTCATGGCGTTTCTTGCCCAGAAGTCGCTGGAGGCGTGCGAGGCTGGACGCGATGACGAGCTCGCCGGTTTGCTCGGCCAGCAGCGCTCGTTTTTGTCGGAGCATCTCCTCAACTGGGTCGGGCGTTTTGCCGACGCCATGGCCAGACAGGCAAAGACCGACTTCTATCGCGGCGTGGCGCGCTATCTGATGGGATATTTGAACAGCGACGGGGAGTTTCTCGGCGAGATGGCGTCCCGGTAGCTTCCGGAAGGTTGGCCATGCGTGATGCTTTTCGTGCGGCAGGCTGCTAAGATGCTGCCGGTGACTCGATGGGCCGGGCTGTCCGCCCGACCAGCCAGGCGGGGAGGCGTTGCATGACCAGATGGGGCATGGCCGTTGACATGGCGCACTGCGTGGGCTGTCAGACCTGCGTGGTTGCCTGCCAGATGCACAGCGCCCTGCGCCCCGGCGTGGCGTGGCTACATGTCGACGCGCTGGAGTGGGGCGCGTGGCCTGATGCCGACCGTGCCTACTTCCCCCATGCCTGCCTGCACTGCGACGAGCCCGACTGCGTCAGCGTGTGTCCCACCGGCGCAAGCTCGCGGCGCCCCGACGGCATCGTCGAGGTGGACTACCAGACGTGCATCGGCTGCGGGGTGTGCATGACGGCCTGCCCCTTCGGCGCGCGCACGATCAACGGGTCCGACGCATGGTTCTTCGGGGCCGAGCAGCCGGCACCCTACGAGACGGCAGACCCCGCGCGCCTGGGTGTCGCCGAGAAGTGCGACTTCTGCGCCGAACGGCTCGACCGCGGCCTTGAGCCCGCGTGCGTCGAGTCGTGCCCCGTCGGCGTCCGTGCCTTCGGGGACGTGGATGACCCCGACAGCGAGGTGTCCTCCTTCATACGCGAGACAGGCGCCCGTCAGGTCGCGGACACGGCGCTGTGGTATGCCCCCGGCGAGCGTGACGTCGACCTTGACGAGATTGCCCGCTCGTTCTACGCCCCCGCTGGCGAGGAGGAGCTCGCCCCTCTTGACGAGGAACGCGGGGTGAACCCGGGCGTGCTGTCGGCTGCAACGGTCGTGGGGGTGGGGACGATCGCGGGGATTGGGCTTGCGGTTCGTCGAGATCGCCGGACGCGGGCTGACAGGGCGACACTGGGCGGTGCCACCGGGCCCGAGGGGCCTCGAGACGCGGGCGTTTCTGCGAGCGCCCCTGACGCGGTTGCGGCCAACGGCACCGAGGACGCAGATGGCGGCGCCGGCGTAGACGGCGCCACGGCCTCCGCCGATGCAACGGCCTCCGCTGACGCCGCGACGGATCGCGCCGAGGCTAGGGGGTAGGGACCCCATGTTTGGCAATCTCATCGTCTGGTATCTCTTCCTGGGTGGTGGCGCGGCGGGCATGGTCGTGGTCCTGTCGGCGCTCGACCTCGCCTATGGGCTGGCGCGCGGTCGCCGGGGCGCGTCCCCCCGGCCCGGCAGTCTGCCCGGCTCGGGCGCGTCCCCTCGCTGGGCCGCCGGCCTGCGGCCGACGCTTTTCGCGCGCGGGTTTGCCGCCTCGACGCTCGTGCTCGCCCTCGGGCTGCTGTGCCTTCTGGGCGATCTGGGCCGCCCCGATCGGTTCTTCTACGTGTTTTTGCACCCCACGGCGTCGGTCCTCACGTTCGGGTCGTTCGTCCTGGGGCTCACGCTGGCCGTCTCGGCGTTTCTGGCCATCGTCTGCGTCTTCGCGATCAGGAAGGTCCCCGTCTGGGTGCTGAGGGTGGCCGAGGCACTCGGCGTCGCCCTTGGGCTGGCGACGGCGGTCTACACGGGCGTGCTGCTCGCGCAGATGGACGCGGTGCCTCTGTGGAACCCGATGGTCCCCGTGCTCTTCACGCTCTCGGCCCTGTCGGTTGGGGTCGCCGGCGTGCTCGCCTGTATGCAGCCGCTCGACGAGCTGCCGGCAGGTCGTGGCCTCGGTGGCCTCGTCGGGATGCTCGGTCGCGCGGACGTGGTACTCGTCATCCTCGAGGCGCTTGCGCTGGGGACGTTTGTGCTCTGGGCGGAGCTCGGTGGCCACGCGTCGCAGGTCGTGCGCTTTGCCTGCGGTCCGGACGCGGGCCTGCTGTGGTTGGGCTTCTTCGGGATGGGGATCGTCGCTCCACTCGTGCTCGAGGGCCTGGCCGCGAGGATGCGCTCGTCTGCGCTCGTCACGGCCGCGATCCCGTGCGTGATCGTGGGCGGGTTCTTCCTGCGCTGGTGCCTCGTCAACGTCCCCGTGGGGTAGGCACGGCCGTCTGGCTCATCGCGACGGGCGTCATCGCGACAGGCGCCGACGATACAGGAGGTAGGCCGCCGTCAGCAGGACGGCGGCATAGGCGCCCATCACCGCCCATCCCTTGCCAAAGGCGAGCATCCCCCCGACGCTCTGGTCGACGCCAAAGACGATCTCCCGCATCTGGGAGAGCCCGTAGGTGGACGGCAGCGCCAGCGCCACGTCGAGAAGCGCGCCCTCGGCGTACTTGACGGAGGTCGTGGCGCCCGAGAGGAACCAGATGACGACGGCGCTCACCATGGCGAGTATCGCCGCCCCGCTGAACCGTCTCACTGTCAGCGAGGCGAGCGCTGCAAACGACACGAACGCCAAGCCCAAGACCGCAAGGACGGGCAGGAGGCGGGCGAGGTGCGCGAATAGGTTGACGTCGGCGAGCGGCCAGGCGATGGCGGCGTTCACCAGGGCGCCGGCAAGACCTGCGAGCAGCGCGATGACGACCCGTGCCGCGAACGTGGCGAGCAGCGGCTTGGGGGAGAGCCGGTATTCCACGAGCGTGGAGGCCTCGCGTTCCTTGTTGAGCAGATAGAGGAAGTTGAACATCGAGCCCATCAAGAAGGCGAGCATGAAGATCCCCACGGCTATGACGGCAAACCAGTCAAGCTGCACGGGCACCGCGTAGCTCCTCTCGATGACAACGTCCATCTCGGGCACATGCTCCTGGTAGAACGCAAGAATCCCCTCCGCGAGGTAGAGGCGCAGGTTCTTTGCCATGTCGGTGCTGTAGTTGACGAACTCGTAGGCAACCTGCCCGGGCTGCCCCGACGCCAGACGCTCGCTAAAGTCGGCGGGGATGCTGAGCACCCCGTTCACCTTGTCGGACTCATACAGGTCCCGGGCGTCCTCGGGGGTTGCGGCGATCAGCTCGAAGTACGGCTCGCCCGAAAGTGGCGAGGACTGCGCCTGGATCGCGCGGACGAGCTCGTCTCCCATGGTGCCGGCGTCCTCGTTGACAACCGCGAGCTTCAGCGCCGCGAAGTCGCCGAATGTAAAGGCAAAGATGACCAGGATCACCGTCGGCGCTATGATGCCGGCCACAAGGGATTTTGGGTCGGCCTTGATGAGCATGAGTAGCTTTCTGAACTCTTGTACGAATAAACTCATCGCGCCACCTTCTCGCTGTGGATCCAAACGGAGAACAGAAACGCACACCCACCTGCGGTGATCACCGCGCCGAGCGACATCGCGACGAGCGCCGCCGGCTCGAGGGCGCCTCCGAAGTAGGCGAACCTGGCAATGTCGAGCGCGTAGGTCGCGGGGTTCGCGACGCCTACAAGCTGTGCCAGATCCCCAAAGTACGAGAGGTCGCCGAAGCCTCCGCCTGCAACCCAAAGGCACAGGGAGCAGACGAGCGAGATGAGAAACGCCGTCATGGGGCTTCGCACGACGGTTCCCAGCATCACGCCCAGGCTCGCGAAGATGACATAGGAAAGGACGAGGGCGAGGGCGAGATGCCAAGGGCTCTGCGGGACCACGGAGAACATCACGGCGACCACCCCCACCAAGACGCCGCTGGCCACAAGTGCCTTGAGGAGGGCCGCGCACACCTTGCCCGTGACGATCACGGACGTCCTGCACGGTGCGAGCGCGAGCGTCCCCATCATGTTGTTCTCCCACTCGCTTGTCATAGAGAGCTGGCCGAACAGCAGCCCGGCGAGCATCGCGCCGAACACGAGCGTGCTCACCGCGAAGCTCTCGTCCCATGGGATGTCGGTCTGGTAGCGCGTCTGTTCGACCACCTCGACGGTCCCCGCGTCGAGCTGTTCGTTGATGTAGCCGACGAGCGCGCCGGAAAGCCTGTTGGCGTAGTTCTTGGTCATGTTGGCGTTCACGTCGTTGACCACGTGGACGATGCGTCCGCTCATGCCGCCTTTGACTTGCTGCGGCTCCTGTGCGACGAGGTATTCGTCCACCCCCGCCGAATGTACGTCCCCCTGGCCCGGAGATTGTGCGACCTGATCCTGTAGTTCGAGGTAGGGCGTGTTGTCCGGCGCGCGGTACTCGTCCACGAACCGCAGGAATGCCGACGAGTCCCGGTCTGGGGACACGTGCACCGGCAGCGTTATGCCGCCTGCGACCATTGCCGCAAACGCAAGCAGAAACAGCAGGGGCGACACGACCGTCGCCATGTTGAACGCGACGTTCTCCTTGACGCCGGCCAGCTCCCTGGCGATGACGTGCAGGATGCTCATGCCTGCGACCTCCTCTCGTGTGCCGCCTAATCCCTCAGTGATCGCCCGGTCAGGGCGAGGAACGCGTCGTCGAGGGTCGGCCTGCACAGCTCCACGCCCGCGAGCTCCACGGTCCCCGCGAGGAGCTCCAGGACGTGTGCGAGGTCCGCCTCTCCCTTCGGCGCCTCCAGGACGATCTCCCCGCCTTCCACCACGACGTCGCCGAGCCTGGAGCGCAGGGAGCTCTCGTCGACGGTCGTCCCGGGCGCCGGCGTGAGCCGTATGACGCTGCGGCCAGCCTGCGCCTTGAGGTTCTCGACCGTGTCGAAGCTCACCATCCTCCCGCGATCGAGCAGGACGACCCTGTCCGAGAGGGCCTCTGCCTCGGCCATGGCGTTCGCCGAGACCAGAACGGTATGGCGAAACCTTCTCACGTAGTCCCAGATGCGATGGGTGCCCTGCACGTCGACCCCGAGCGTGGGCTCGTCGAGAAGCAGGATGCTCGGGTTGGCCAGGATCGCCTTGCCTATCGCGAGCCTGCGCTTCATCCCTCCGGAGAAGTTGGACACTGGCTCCTTTGCCCTGTCCGCGAGATCGACCAGCTCGAGGACTTCGCGTATGCGCCTTTTGCTCTCGCGCTGGTCCTCAAGGTAGAGCGCCGCATGGAATCGCAGGTTCTCGGTGGCCGAGAGCTCTGGGTACAGGGAGGTTTCCTGCGGCACCAGGCCGATGGAGCGGCGGACGGCCCTCATGTCCCTCGCCGGGTCAAGGCCAAGGACGCGGACGCTTCCCGACGTCGGCCGATAGAGCCCCGTGATGAGGTTCATCAGCGTCGTCTTGCCCGTCCCGTTCGGGCCGAGCAGGCCGTAGACCCTGCCCTTCTCAAGGGCCAACGTCAGGTTGCCTATACGGGCGACCTTGCCGAGCACCTTTGTCACGTTGGTCAGGGTTATAGCGTCGCGTGCGCCCATGGTCACCTCCGCTGGAGTGGTTGCCGATAAACCCAACACACGTTGTATAATCGATTATCACAGGCTGGGGGCACGAATAAAACCAGCGATTCGACCGGCAGTGTTGGGTTTGCGAGATCGGAGGCCGCCCATGGGGCGTCCACGCAAGGGCTGCGGCATCGACGGCGCCGACATGCGCATGATAGAGGCGTTCTGGGGCCAGCTTGCCGTCATGCCGTTTGCCAAGATCACCGCCGCGTCGGTGACGCGCGAGGTGGGCTGTAACCGCGCGACGTTCTACTATCACTTCGACTCCATCGAAGACCTTGCGTGTCGCGCCGTTGAGGAGATGGTCCCCTATGAGATCGTCGACCTGATGCTCGACTTCCTTGACGGCAGGAGCGCGGAGCTTCGGCTTGATGACCACGGGAGGCGCTGCGTCGAGCGGCTGTGCCTGCTGGTTGCCGACGGGGGCTCGGCGATGCTGGTCGATCGCTTCAAGGGCCTGCTGCAGGGCAAGTGGGCGGAGCGGTTCGGGCTCGATGCCTCGCGCGAGGACGTGCGCGTGGTTCTCGCCTTCATGGCGTCGGGAGTGGTGGGCGTCCTGGGACAGTGGGCCGGGAGACGCTGCGACGAGGGCTTTGACGCCGGCCTGCAGGTGCTGGGCAGGGTCTTCTCCGCCGCGGCGATCTCGTTTGCGGAGCAGATGGGCGCCGCGGCTTCGCGTTGACCCCCGGGTGTCGCTTGCCCGCGTGGGTCAGGCGCCCCTCGGGCCGGTCGCCGGTTTGGCGGTAGGCGCGCCTCGACGTGTTCGCATTCGGATTTTACCGAGCGCTCCGCGGCCACATTCCCGGTCAATGGTACACTGAGCACATCTGTGTTCTCGCGTCCGCCGTTCGTCGCGGTGGCGCGTGGTGGTGACCGTAGGCCGGCCGGATGGGGGTGGGAGTGCCCGTGGCGTCTGATTCGCCGTTTGAGCTTGACGAGGACAGCGGCATACCCATCTGGATCCAGCTGCGTAATCGTCTGGCGTACCTGGTCGACTCCGGGTACTACAAGAGCGGCGACCGCCTGCCCACGGTGCGCGCGCTGGCCGCCGAGCTCAACGTGAACTACCATACGGTCAACAAGGTGTACACCAGCCTGGAGCACGACGGCTACATCAGCTCGAAGCGCGGGCGCGGGGCCTTCGTGAGCAAGCAGCCCGGCCAGTCGGAGGAGGAGATGCCGGGTGACATCGTCCTGGCGGAGGCGGTGCGCCAGTGCATGGAGCTCGGCATGTCGGTCGACGACGTCGAGCGGCACGTGAGGCGCATCCTCGCCTCCATGCGCGAGACGCAGGGCGAATGACGGGGCCGCGCGAGCGGCCGGGGATGACCAACGGGAGCTGAGGGACACATGGGGAAGGACAGGCGTTCGCACGGCGAGGGCTCGTTGCAGGCGGGGCAGTGCGCGGTGGCGACCTCCGCAACGGCGCTGATCGAGTCTGCCCGTGCGCCCTTCGTCCCCGCCAAGGCGACGCGCGGCGGCGCGACGCTGTTTGCGTTCGTGCTGGGCATCGGCGTCTTCGCGCTCACCCTGCTCATCTGCTGGCTGGGCTTCGGGGCCTTTGACGTCTGGACGCTCGCGCTGGCGCTGGTCCTGGGCGCGCTCGCACCCATGACCATGCACGTCGCCATGGAGTGGGAGCGCATCGTCATCTTCAGGTTCGGCGCGTTCAGCCGCGTGGCGGGCCCCGGCCTGGTGTTCATGATCCCCGTCGTCGAGCAGACGGCCTGCCGGGTCGACATGCGCACCATCGCCACCCCGTTCGGCGCCGAGCAGACGCTCACCTCAGACCTCGTGCCCGTCAACGTGGACGCGGTCCTGTTCTGGGTGGTGTGGGACGCCAAGAAGGCCTGCACCGAGGTCGAGGACTACTGCGCCGCCGTGCTCTACACGGCCCAGACCACCCTGCGCGACGCCATCGGCCGCATGAGCGTGGCGGAGGTGGCCCTCTCGCGCGAGCAGCTGGACAAGGAGCTGCAGGAGGTCATCGAGCGCCAGACCCAGGACTGGGGCATCTCGGTGCTCTCGGTAAAGGTGCGCGACATCGTGATTCCCGCCGAGCTGCAGGACGCCATGTCGCTGGAGGCCCAGGCCGAGCGGGAGCGCAACGCCCGCCTGGTGCTGGCCGGCGCCGAGGAGGAGATCGCCGAGATGGTCGCCGCCGCCGGCAAGGCGTACGCCGACCCCGACGCCGCGCTCAAGATTCGCCAGCTGCACCTGCTCTACGAGAGCGTCAAGAAGTCGGGCGGCACGGTGGTGACGGTTCCCTCCTCGCTCAGCGACGGCCTGGGCTCGGGTGCCGGCACCTCCAAGGCCGCCGACGAGATCGCCGACCACGCCGCGGCGAGCGTGGCGCGCGACATCGCCGAGGCGTTCGGCCGCGGATAGGGAGGTCGTTGTCTCATGCCCATGTCAAAGTCACGCGAGCGCGTCGCGCAGGACTACTGGAACCTGCCCGCCGGCCCCCGGCTCATGGCCTATCGCTTTGACGAGCCGGTGCCGGTCGGCCTGTGGGAGGAACTGTCCATCGTCATCTCGGAGCTGCTATGACAAGGCCCTATGGTCGTGAGAACGCATCACGTGGCGCGTCGCCCGGCGCGCGTTTCGGTCGTCCCTCCCGGGCGGGGTCGTCGCGACCCTCGCGTTCCGACCGCGGCTCGCGCCCTGAACATGGACCACGTCCCGAGCATGGCTCTCGCCCTGGCCGCGCGCCCCGGCTGGCGGCCGGGCGGGGACCGTCGCGTTCGGGGCGCCCCTCGGAGAGCCTGCGCCGACAGCTCCTCGACATGGACCATCGTGGCTACCCCGCGTACAAGGACCTGCGCGGCTCCTACGACTTCGGCGCGTACGTCCTCTCCATCGACCACGTCCAGGGCGACCCGTTCGCCTCGCCCTCCAAGGTGAGCGTGTTCGTCCCCCACGAGGTGGCGGGCTTCCCGGCCGATCTTTTCGACGCGCCGCACAAGCGCGTGGCGTTCGAGGACTTCCTCGTGCGCCGCTTCGGGGCGCAGCTCGCCCGCTTCAGCTTCAAGGCGGGCGGCTCGGGCAAGAGCGGCCTTCTCGCCACAAGCCGCCCCGGCCCCGAGATCCTGCAGCGCTCGGCTTGCACCTGCGACGAGCGCGGCATCGCCGTGCGCTTCGAGGTGGGCTTTCCCGCCAACGGGCGCTCCATCAACGCGCCGGCGCTCGCCAAGGTTCTGTTCGACTTTGTCCCGCAGTGCGTTGAGCGCACCCTTATGTATCGGCGCTATTCCGCCCAGGACGCAGCCGCGGTGCGCGCCGTGGCCGACCTGGCCGAGGACCAGCGCTTCATCCGCGACGAGCTCGCGCGGCTGGGCCTGGTGAGCTTCGTGGCCGACGGCTCGGTGCTTCCCCGTGAGAGCGGCGTCTCGAGCCGCCCCATGCGCGGCGCCCGCCCGTTCGCCTCGCCCGAGTCGCTGCGCGTGACGCTTGACCTGCCGCACGCCGGCCCCACCAGCGGCATGGGCGTCCGCCGGGGCGTCACCCTCGTGGTGGGTGGCGGCTACCACGGAAAGTCGACGCTGCTCAAGGCCATCGAGGCCGGGGTGTACGACCATGTGGCCGGCGACGGGCGCGAGTACGTCATCACCGACGACACGGCCGTCAAGCTGCGAGCCGAGGACGGCCGGGCCGTGCGCAACGTGGACATCTCGCTGTTCATTGGCGACCTGCCCAACGGCAAGGACACCCGGCGGTTCTCCACCGACGATGCCAGCGGCAGCACCTCGCAGGCGGCCTCGGCGATCGAGGCCGTCGAGGCGGGCTGCCGTGCCTTCCTCATCGACGAGGACACCTCAGCCACCAACTTCATGGTGCGCGACGGCCTGATGGCAAGCATCGTGAGCCGCTCCCACGAGCCGATCACGCCCTTCGTGGAGCGCGTGCGCGACCTGTACGAGAAAAGCGGCATCTCCTCGGTCATCGTCGCCGGCAGCTCGGGCGCCTTCTTCTACGTAGCCGACACCGTGATCCAGATGGACTGCTACGAGGCGCTCGACATCACCGAGCAAGTGCGCGAGGTCTGCCGCGCGCACCCTGACGTGAGCGTGACGCCGGCGCCTGGCTATGCGCTGCCTGGGGGTGGGCGCATGATCGGCTGCGGGCGTGCTAGCTGCGACGAAGGCGGGGTGGGGCGCGGTGGGCATCGCAGCGGGCACGCCGGTCGTGGAGGCTGCGACCGCACCAAGGTCAAGACGACGGCGGACACCATGACGGTGGGCCATGCCAGCGCCGACCTGCGCCTGGTCGAGCAGCTCGTCGATGCCGAGCAGACCGCCACGCTCGCCCAGATGGTGCGCCTGTGCGTGGAGCGCGGCCTTATGGCCGACGTCAGCGTCGGCGAGGCCGTCGACCGCCTGCTCGAGATCGCCGCCCGCGAGGGGCTGGGTGCGCTGGGGGAGGGGTCCTACGCCGCCTGCGGCCTTGCGCTGCCCCGTCGCCACGAGGTCTTTGCTTGCCTCAACCGCTACCGGGGGTGGTGAGCTGATTGAACCGATGGCAATTGCGGCCGGGGGTGGCAGGTTCCTGCCACCCTTGCGTCCTCGTCTTGCCTGCGTTCACTCGAACATGCACGCAAATGCATCCCAAATTGGAAAGTTTGGGGACTTTGGAACGACCAGAGAAAACGGGCGTGATTTAAGTAATCAAATATATTGATATTTCATTCAAGATACTTCTTAAATGGATAACTTATCTGTCTTGCAATAGAGCTTGCCCAGTCATGCCAGGAAACGAACTCGTTCCAAAGTCGGGATAGTTTCCATCCGGCCGCGATTCGGCGTGCAAAATACGGCATCCTGCGATTTGGTGGAGCGTTGCTGTTGCCATGCACGTCGATCTGGCCCGCCGCACGCTCATGCGCTACCATGGGCGCAAGGCAATGACGGAGAGGTCTCGCGTCATCGGTCGCCGGGTGCAGAGAGGTGGGACGTGGCTGTGATCCCGCCCGAAGGCGCGACGCGGGAGTTCACTCCACCAGCCGCGAGCTGAAGGGGCGCGAGCCCTGCGTAGGCGAGCCGGTTTGGCCCCCGAGACCGGGCCGCAAAGAGCGGGCACGGCGGACAGACAGCCGCCGGGTCAATCAAGGTGGTACCGCGGTAAGAATCCGTCCTTGAGCAGTGGCTGCCGGGGGCGGATTATTCATATGACACCCCGGCCTATCGAGAAAGGGGATTGTGCATGTCGATTCTCGATGACCTGCATGGCATTCGCGAGCGCGCACTCGCGGCCATCTCGTCGGCGACCGACCTGCGCGCGCTCGACGAGGTGCGTGTGGCCGTGAGCGGTAAGAAGGGCGAGCTCACCTCCGTCCTTCGCGGCATGGGCCAGCTCGCTGCGGACGTTCGCCCTCAGGTGGGCAAGCTCGCCAACGAGGTCCGCACTCAGGTTGAGGAGGCCCTTGCCCAGCGCAAGGAGGAGCTCGCCGCCAACGAGCTCGAGCAGCGCATCAAGGCGCAGGCGGTCGACGTGACCCTGCCCGGGCGCAGGCGCCCGCTGGGGCACGAGCACCTCATCTCCTCGATCATCGACGAGATGGAGGACTTCTTCTGCGGCATCGGCTATCGCGTGATGGACGGCCCCCGCGTCGAGACGGAGTACTACAACTTCACGGCGCTCAACACCCCCGCCGATCACCCCAGCCGCTCGGCACGCGACACCTTCTACGTGGTGGACGAGTCGGCCGGCGCTGACGGCACGCCCACGACCGGCGTGATCGGCGAGAGCAACGTGCTGCTGCGTACCCAGACCTCGGGTGTCCAGGTGCACGCCATGGAGGCGGGCAAGCCCCCCATCTACATCATCTCCCCGGGCACGGTGTTCCGCCCCGACGCGGCCGACCCCTGCCACCTGCCCCAGTTCCACCAGGTCGAGGGCCTGGTGGTCGATCGCGGCATCACGTTCGGCGACCTCAAGGGCACCCTGGACGCCTTCTGCCGCGCCATGTTCGGCGAAGACCGCGCCACGCGCTACCGCCCGCACTTCTTCCCATTCACCGAGCCCAGCTGCGAGGTCGACATCTCCTGCAACGTCTGCCACGGACAGGGCTGCCGCTTCTGCAAGGGCACGGGCTGGCTCGAGATCCTGGGCTGCGGCATGGTCGACCCCAACGTCCTGTCGATGAGCGGCATCGACCCCGAGGAGTACTCGGGATTCGCCTTCGGCATCGGCGTGGAGCGCGTGGCGTGCCTGCGCTACGACCTGCCCGACCTTCGTATGATGGTGGAGGGGGATATGCGGTTCCTCAAGCAGTTCTAGGTTATCGTGCTGGTGTGTGCGCCACCGGGGCACATCGTCTGCTGCGTTGGATGATGGCTCGCGTACCATGCGTACGCTTCGCCCCCATCCGCCTTGCATCCGACGCACCCCGATGACGCATAGCGATGCTGGGGATCCCGACACCGCGCAACGACGCGGGGTCCCGACGTCAGATGAGGTCGTTGAGAGCCCCGACGTCGCCTAGCCAGCCAGACGACATGAACGCTGAGGACACCCAACCTGCCCCTCGTGGCATGGACTTTCTTGAAAGGAGCGCAGGCGATGCGCGTCTCATATGAATGGCTCAAGACGATGGTCGACGTGCCCAACGACCCGGCCGACCTCGTCGCCCAGTACACCAGGACCGGCACCGAGGTCGAGGCGGTCGAGACCGTGGGGGCCGCCCTCGACCACGTGGTGACCGGCCAGGTCCTCACCAAGGAGCCCCACCCCGACTCCGACCACATGTGGGTCACCACGGTCGACGTGGGCTCGGCCAACGTGGACGAGCAGGGCAACCCCGCGCCGCTGCAGATCGTCTGCGGCGCCCAGAACTTCAACGCCGGCGACCACATCGTGGTCGCGCTCATCGGCGCCGAGCTGCCCGGCGGGGTCAAGATCAAGAAGAGCAAGCTGCGCGGCGTGGAGTCGCGCGGCATGAACTGCTCGCAGCGCGAGCTCGGCCTGGGCGGCGACCACGCGGGCATCATGATCCTGCCGCCCGACGCGCCCATCGGCATGCCCATCGGCCAGTACCTGGGCACCTCCGACGTGGTGCTCGACTGCGAGATCACGCCCAACCGCGCCGACTGCCTCTCCATGATCGGCATGGCGCGCGAGACGGGCGCCATCCTGGACGAGGACCTGCACGTCGAGCTGCCCGCGCCCGTGGAGGGCGACGTCGCCGCCTCCGACAAGGTCGACGTGCGCATCGACGACCCCGAGCTGTGCCAGCGCTACGTGGCGCGCGTGGTGAGCGGCGTCAAGATCGGCCCGTCGCCCGACTGGCTCGCCCGCAGGGTCACCGCGGCCGGTTCGCGCTCGATCAACAACGTCGTCGACGTCACTAACTACGTGATGTACCTCACCGGGCAGCCGCTGCACGCCTTCGACCTCGGCAAGCTCTCCCGCGACGAGCAGGGTCGCGCCCACATCGTGGTGCGCGCCGCCCGCGAGGGCGAGAGCATCGAGACGCTCGACGGCGTGGTGCGCGAGCTCACGAGCGACATGTGCCTCATCACCGACAACGGCGAGGTCCCGGTTGGCCTTGCCGGCGTGATGGGCGGCGCCAACTCCAAGATCGACGAGGGCACGGTGGACGTGCTGCTCGAGTCGGCGGCGTTCGCCTCGGGCCACATCTCGCGCACGAGCCGCAACCTGCAGCTGTTCTCCGAGGCCGCCATGCGCTACGAGCGCATCGTCGACCCGCAGGGCTGCCCGGCGGCCGCCGACATCGCCGCCGCGCTGTTCGCCGAGGTGTGCGGCGCCACGGTGTGCTCTGGCCGCGTGGACGTCTACCCGGCTCCCGCCGAGCCCGTGACCCTGCAGCTTCGCTGCGAGCGCCTGCGCGCCATGATGGGTGCCCCCATCAGCGACGAGTTCGCCACCCACGCCCTCACGCGCCTGGGCTGCGAGGTGCGCCCCGGTGCCGGCGAGCACGTCTTCGAGGTCGTTCCGCCCAGCTACCGCCCCGACCTTCCCCGCGAGATCGACCTGTACGAGGAGATCGTGCGCCTTTGGGGCATGGGCGACGTCGAGCCCACCCTGCCCGCCGCGCGCAACCATGCCGGCGGCCTCACCGTGGAGCAGGCGCGCCGCCGCCGCATCGCCGCGACCCTTCGCGCCTGCGGCCTGTCGGAGACGATCTCCTACAACTTCGTGCCAGAGGACGACCTGGCCCGCGTGCGCATGGAGGACGAGAGCCGCGGGATCCCCGTGCGCCTTATGAACCCGATGTCGGCCGACTGGGCCGTGATGCGCCAGACGCTGATCTGCGGCCTTCTGCGCAGCGTCTCGTACAACCAGAAGCACGGCGTGCCCAACGTGGCGCTCTACGAGATCGGCCGTGTGTACCACGGCCGCGCCGGCAAGGCGCAGCCCAAGGAGCGCGAGTGCGTCTCGGGCGTGCTGGCGGGCGCGTGGGACGTGGACTCCTGGAGCGAGAAGCACGCCCCGCTGGACTTCTTCGACGCCAAGGGCGTGGTGGAGAACCTGCTCGAGGCCCTGCACGTCGAGAAGGTGCGCTATCGCGCGGCCGACGAGAAGATCGGCGGCTTCGCCCAGCCCGGGCGCGTCGCTGAGGTGCTGGCCGGCGGCGCCGTGCTCGGCTGGATCGCCGAGCTGCACCCCAGCATGCTCGCCGAGTTCGACGTCGAGGCACCCGTTGCGGCCTTCGAGCTCGACCTCGAGGCACTGCTGCGCGTCTCCAACGCCGAGCTGCCCTATCGTGACATCCCCACACTTCCGGCGGTGGAGATGGACCTCGCCCTGGTCGTCGACGAGGACGTGACCTGCGAGCGTCTGATGCAGGTCATCGGCAGCGCCGGCGGCAAGAACCTCTCCAGCGTGCGTCTGTTTGACGTGTATCGTGATGAAAAGCACGTCGGTGTGGGTAAGAAGTCAATGGCGTTCTCCCTGGAGTACAGGGCTCAGGATCACACCCTTACCTCCGAGGAGGCGGAAGGGCTGCACGAGAAGCTGGTTTCCAAGGTCTGTCGCGCCACCGGCGCGCAGGTGAGAGGGGAGTAGGGTCCCTATGCCAAGTACGCCCCAGCCCAGACGTGATGGATTCCCAAGCGAGGGCGACGCCGCCCGCGCGTCGGGCTCGCGTGCGCGTCGCGAGCCGATCGTCGCCGGCGCCGCCCAGGGGGTGAAGCGCGGGGAGACCCGCGTCGGCGCCTCGGAGGTGAGCGCGGCGCGCACCAGGACCATGGACGCCTCGGGCACGAGGGAGTTCCGGCCCGTCGACTACCAGGCGCCCGAGCAGCCGCAGGACCGGGCCGCCGACTCCATCGACGTCTCGAGGCTGGGGCGCGCCCATGGCGTCTCCTCGCTGCGCGACGGCCACATGTCGCGCTCCCAGGAGGGGCGCCGCGACGCCCAGGGCCACAAGAAGAGCATGGTGCCCATCATCGTGATCGTCGCCGTGCTCGTCTGCGCCCTGGTCGTGGGCATGTTCTTCCTGTTCCGCTCGGCGCTGCTCAGCGTCGACAGCAACGCCGCCCAGGACTCGTCGGCCACCTATGCGACCGACGCCTACGTCCTGTTCGCCGTGAGCGGCGACGACGGCACGCTGGTGGCCGCCTACGTCGGGTACGTCGACTCGATCAACGGGCGCACCGAGCTGTGCCGCGTCGAGGCGGCCTCGCGCTCCGACCTCGCGACCTCGGAGGGCGGCGCCCAGACGCTCGCCGACGACTTCGCCACGCGCGGCCTCGAGGGGCTGACCATGACCCTGGAGCGCATGGGCGACATCGATATCAAGGCGTCGCTTTCCCTGTCGAGCCAGGAGATGGACGCCGTGATCGACCTGGCCTCCGGCGCCGGCGACTCCGTGGAGCCCGGCGGCCTGGCGGGCCAGATCTGCGAGGACGAGGGCCAGCAGATCACGCAGTCGGCGTTGCGCGGGCTTCTCGTCACGATCGCCGACATCGGGCCCGAGGGCCTCGTCGAGCTGAGCGCCCCGACGATGGAGGGGTCGCAGGAGGGCGACGAGGGCGCCGTGATCATCGACGAGCAGCAATGGGTCACCATGCTCAGGGGCATGCGTGACGTGGCGAGCGACGTGTCGCTGTAGCCTCGCGCATCGAGGCGGCGCGCTCGCGCGCGTGTACATACCGGTCTACGAAGAGAGTAGCGATGGCAGATTCCACTCCACAGGCAAACGGCTCCTCCGCAGGTGACACCCTCGAGTTTCTGAAGCTCGCCGGCCTTGTTCCCTCAGGGGGCGACGCGTCGGCGCACGAACAGCAGCCGGTTGGCGCCGACCTGCAGACCCCGCCGGGCGTGGCGACCCTCAACATGCCCACGGTCTCGCAGAGCGAGCGCCGCTCGTTCAAGCCCGTCGTCATCAAGGGCGGCCCCCGCCGCGTCGTGCGCGCCGACGGCGTCCAGCCGGACACGAGCGACGCGCAGGGGCAGCGCCGCTTCGCGCTGTCCTCGGGGCACGAGATGTTCGTCCGCAGGCGCAAGATGGGCAAGGTCACGGCCGCCATCATCGGCGTCGTCGTGCTGCTGCTCATCGCGGCCATCGTGGTGGCCTGCTGGAACGTCGCCCAGAGCTCGGCTCGCCATGACAGGCAGGTGGACGCGGTGGGCACGTCCTCCTATGACAACGCCCTGTCCCTCACCCCCGCCGACGACGGCGGCTACTACACGGTGTTCTTCGTGACGTCGACCCCCACCAACGAGGACGAGATCGGCACGCTCGCGCAGGTCGCGATGTACCGCACCGACAAGGCCCGCACCAGCGCGATGCTCGTCGAGGTCCCCTCGAACCTGGCGGTGAGCGTCTCCTCCTTGTCGGGGGAGGGCGGCACGACCCTGGTCTCTCTCGGCGACGTCCTGGTCTCTGACGGCGTTAGCGACGCGCTCGACGGAATCGCCGATGCCTTTGGCCTGCGCCTCTATGACGTCGTCGTCATCGGCCAGCAGGACTTCGACGCCCTGTCCTCCATCATGGACGGCACGAGCCCCACGTCGAGCGTGGACCCCCAGAGCCTGCTGGGTCACGTTCGCTCCAGCTTCACGCTCGAGGAGATCGTGGGATTTGCCGGGGACATCGCCGCGATCGGCGCCGCCAACGTGGGGGACTTCACCCCGCCCACCGTCGCCCACCAGTCCTCCGACGGCCAGACGCTGCTCGCCGGCCTGCCCGACCAGTACCGCGGGGCCCTCAACATCATGCTGAGCAAGGGCGTGAGCCCCGTCTACGACGAGTACGGCTACCTCGCCGGCACCCAGTACGACGAGTACGGCACCCCGCTGGTCGACGAGAACGGCAACCCGCAGGGCACCGTCTACGACGAGGCGGGCCTGCCCGAGTTCGACGACACGGGTCACGTGCTCGTCTACGGCCAGCGCTACGACGAGAACGGGTGGCCCGTCGGCACCCAGTACGACGAGGCCGGCAACCCCCTGCTCGACGAGTGGGGCAACCCGCTGGGCACCCAGTACGACGAGTACGGCAACTTCGTGTACGACGAGCTGGGCAACCTGGTGATCAGCTCATGAGCACCCGCGCGATCCGGCCCAAGGTGAGCGTCATCATGCCCGTCTTTCGGGTCGAGGC
Source organism: Coriobacteriia bacterium (assembly GCA_963930185.1). Classification (GTDB taxonomy): domain Bacteria; phylum Actinomycetota; class Coriobacteriia; order Coriobacteriales; family UMGS124; genus JAGZEG01. The sequence continues at coordinate 40,086 of CAWVLT010000093.1, forward strand.
GTACGTGGGCCGCGCCATCGAGAGCATACTCAACCAGACGCTCGACGACTTCGAGTTCTTGATCGTCGACGACGGCTCGCCCGACCGCTCCGGCGAGATCTGCGACGAGTACGCCCGGCGCGACCAGCGCATCCAGGTGTTCCACCGCGAGAACAGCGGGGCTCCCGCCGCGCGCAACTTCGCCATGGACCAGGCGCGCGGGGAGTACCTGTACTTCCTGGACGCCGACGACTGGGCCGAGCCCACGATGCTGCAGGACATGTACGAGCTGGGGCGCGAGGGCGGCCTGCAGCTGGTGATCGCCGGGTTCTACATCGACACGTACTCCACGCGCGACTCCGAGGACTTCCTGCGCCAGAAGCTCAGCGTGGCGTCGCAGGTGTTCTCGAGCCAGCGGGAGTTCCGCGAGCAGGCGTGGAGGCTCTTCGAGGTCAACCAGCTCTACACGCCCTGGAACAAGCTGTACGAGCGCGACTACATCGAGCGCAACGCGCTGCGCTTCCCGCAGACGTTCTGGGACGACTTCCCCTTCGTCCTGTCGGTGATCCGCGACATCGAGCGCGTGGGCGTGACCGAGCGCGCGTACTACCACTTCATCCGCGCGCGCCAGGACAGCGAGACCTCGCGCTACCGCAAGGGGATGTACGAGAAGCGCGAGGAGGAGCATCGCTGGATGCTCGACCTCTACCGCCACTGGGGCGTGGACGACCCCGCGAGCATGGAGGTGGTCTATCGCCGCTACGCCGAGCGCCTCGTGGGCTGCATCGAGAACGTGACCTGCAAGGACTCGGGGCTCACGCGGCGGCAGATGCGCCAGCGCGTGCGCGAGATCATCGGCACGCCCCAGGCGATCGAGGCGGCGCGCGGGTCGCGCCCGCCGAGCCGCGTCATGGCGGCGATGCTGTGGCCCATCCGCGCGCAGCACCCGTGGCTCGCCTACATGGAGGGGCGCGTCATCTCGTTCGTGAAGGGCAACTTCTCGCTGCTCTTCGCCAGGCTCAAGGCCCAGCGCTACGGCGAGGGCAAGGGCGCCGCGCGGGCGTCGTAGCCTTCGTCTCTCGGGTAATCTCGTGACTTTATGCCCCCCGCGGCCCCCTGTGGGCGCGCGGGGGCCTGCGTTTGAGGTACATTAGTCCCCATTCTACGCTCGTCGGAACATGACAAGAGGTAACAGACACCGGGAGGTGCTGCATGAAGCCGTTACATATCATGGACACAACCATCAGGGACGGGCAGCAGTCCCTATGGGCAACACGCATGACCATCGGTGACATGCTGCCCATCCTTCCCAAGATGGACCAGGTGGGCTACTGGGCGATCGAGGCCTGGGGCGGCGCCACGTTCGACACCTGCCTGCGCTTCCTGGACGAGAACCCCTGGGAGCGCCTGCGCGCCATCAAGAAGCACTGCCCCCAGACGCCCCTGTCCATGCTCGTGCGCGGCCAGAACCTCGTGGGCTACCACCTGTACCCGACCGACATCGTCAACCACTTCATCGCCGCCGCGCACCGCAACGGCATCGACGTCTTCCGCGTGTTCGACGCGCTCAACGACATCCGCAACGTCGAGGACTGCGCCGCGGCGATCAAGGCGTGCGGCGGCCACTTCGAGGGCGCCATCAGCTACACCGTGAGCCCCGTCCACACGCTGGACAGCTACATCGACTACGCCATCGCGCTCAAGAACCTGGGCGCCGACTCCATCTGCGTCAAGGACATGGCCGGCCTGCTCACGCCCTACCGCGCCGCGCGCATCACTGCCGCCCTGCGCGAGGCGACCAACCTGCCCATCCACCTGCACTGCCACTACGTCGGCGGCATGGCGCCGGCCAACTACATCAAGGGAACCGAGGCCGGCGCCGCCATCGTGGACACCGCCAGCGCCCCGCTCGCCTTCGGCAACTCCCAGCCGGCCGTCGAGATGATCGTCAACGCCTTCAAGGAGTCGACCTACGACACCGGCATCGACCTCGACCTGCTCTTCGAGATCGCCGACTACTGGGAGGAGGTGCGCAAGCGCAACCACTACAAGCGCGGCATCTCGACGCTCATCCACATGCAGGTGTTCAAGCACCAGATCCCCGGCGGCATGATGAGCAACCTCATGAGCCAGCTCGACATCCAGCACGCCTCCGATCGCCTGCCCGACGTCGTGGAGGAGATCCCCCGCGTGCGCGCCGAGGTGGGCTTCCCGCCGCTGGTGACCCCCATGAGCCAGATCGTGGGCACCCAGGCGGTGTTCAACGTGCTCACCGGCAAGCGCTGGAGCGTCGTCTCCGCCGAGATGAAGGACTACCTCGCTGGCAAGTACGGCAAGGCGCCGGGCCCCATCGACCCCGACGTCCTCAGCAAGGTGCTCGGCGACTCCGGGCGCCTGCCCGACAACGTCGCGCCCGGCTCGCTTGCCACCGGCACGTTCGAGCAGGCGGCCGAGGAGATCGGCTCGCTGGCCAAGAGCGAGGAAGACGTGCTCATGTACGCGCTGTTCCCCAACGAGGCGCGTGCGTTCCTCTCCAAGCACCGCACCACCGACAAGGTCGAGTTCCTGTACGAGCGCGAGAGCAGCGCAACCAAAGAGGAGGACTACGTGGACATCAACCAGATTCGCGAGCTCATTCGCGCCGTCGAGGATTCGGGCATTGGCGAGATCACGATCAAGGAGGCCGGCAGCGAGATAACCGTGCGCAAGGAGGGCGTGGCCGCCGCGACCGCCCCCGCCGTCACGGTCGCCCCCGCCGCTGCACCCGCGCCCGCAGCCGCCGCGCCTGCGCAGGCGTCGACTGAGCGCCCCTCTACCTGGGTGGCGGTGACCAGCCCTATGGTGGGCACCTACTACGCCGCCCCCGCCCCTGACAAGCCTCCGTTCGTGCAGGTGGGCGACGAGGTCATGGCCGGCGGCACCCTGTGCATCGTCGAGGCCATGAAGCTCATGAACGAGATCACCGCCGACTCCATGTGCGTGGTGCGCGAGGCGTGCTGCGAGAACGCGCAGGCCGTTGAGTTCGGCCAGCCGCTGTTCTACGTCGAGCCCGTCGAGTCTGACGCCGACGCCGACAAGTCGATCACCCGGGGGGCGTAGCATGTTCTCACGCGTCCTTGTCGCCAACCGAGGCGAGATCGCCCTGCGCGTGGTGCGCGCCCTGCGCGAGCTGGGCGTCACCTCGGTCGTCGCGTACTCGCAGGCTGACCGCGACACCCTGGCCGTGCGCGAGGCCGACGAGTCGGTGTGCATCGGCCCGGCCCCCAGCGCCCAGAGCTACCTGCTGATCCCGGCCATCATCGGGGCCGCCGTGTCGCGCCGCTGCGACGCCGTGCACCCCGGCTACGGCTTCCTCTCGGAGAACGCCGCCTTCGCGCGGGCCTGCGCCGAGAACGGCGTGGTCTTCATCGGCCCGTCGGCCGAGGTGATCGACCGCATGGGGGAGAAGTCCAACGCCAAGCAGACCATGCGCGCCGCGGGCGTGCCCTGCGTGCCCGGCAGCGCCGGCGCGGTGGACAGCGTCGAGGAGGCGCGCCGCGTCGCCGACGAGACGGGCTACCCGCTGCTCATCAAGGCCTCTGCGGGCGGCGGCGGCAAGGGCATGCGCGAGTGCATGGGCCCCGAGGACCTCGAGCACGCGTTCACCGCCGCCAAGAGCGAGGCCTCGGTGGCGTTCGGCAACGACGAGGTGTACATCGAGCGTCTCGTCCGCCGTCCCCGTCACGTGGAGATCCAGGTGCTCGCCGACGAGCACGGCAACGCCATCCACCTGTGCGAGCGCGACTGCTCGGTGCAGCGCCGCCACCAGAAGCTCATCGAGGAGGCGCCGAGCCCGGCGCTCACCCCCGAGCTTCGCCAACGCATGGGCGAGGCGGCCGTCGCGGCGGTGCGCGAGGTGGGCTACGTGAACGCCGGCACCATCGAGTTTTTGCTCGACCAGGACGGCAGCTTCTACTTCATGGAGATGAACACCCGCATCCAGGTGGAGCACCCGGTGAGCGAGCAGATCACCCTCACCGACCTGGTGAAGGAGCAGATCCGCATCGCGGCCGGCGAGCCGATGAGCATAGCCGACCGGGCGCCCTTCGAGCCGTGCGGGCACGCCTTTGAGTTCCGCATCAACGCCGAGGACCCCGAGCACGGCTTTAGGCCCTGCCCGGGGACCATCACGCGCCTGGTTCTGCCCGGCGGCCCCGGCGTGCGCGTGGACACCCACGCCTACCAGGGCTACACGGTGCCCCCCACCTACGACTCGCTCGTGGCGAAGCTCATCGTCTGGGGCCGCGACCGCGCCGAGGCGCTCGCGCGCGCCGAGCGGGCCCTGGGCGAGTTTGTGATCGAGGGCATCAAGACGACGATCCCCTTCCACCAGGCGGCGATTGCCACGCCCGCCTTCCGCGCGGGGGACGTATATACTGACTTCATCGAGCAGAACCTGCCGGAGTTTCTCGCATAGGCGACGTTGCAGGTCTGGCCGGGTCGGGCGCCGGCGGCGAGCCTCGCCGCGCGGGCGCGGGCCGGCCGCGCACAGGAAAGGAGTGGGCTGGTGGATACCGAGGTCGTGCTTGGCGAGCTCAGCATCGCGCCCAAGGTGTTCGAGTCTATCGTGAAGATCGCCGCCGAGGAGGTCGACGGCGTGGCGTGCGTGGGGATACCCACGAGCATGAACTCCATGCTCATGTCGTTCCTCTCCGAGAAGAGCCCCCTGCAGGTTCCGCCGGTGGGGGTGCGCGGCTCGCAGGAGGACGGCCTCGAGGTTGCCGTCCGCCTCACGGTGTTCTTTGGCTATCCCTTCATGTCGCTGGCGGACAGCGTTCGCCAGGCGGTCGCCGCGTCGGTCGAGGGCCTTGTCGGCATCGAGGTCCGCTCGGTCGACGTGTTCATTGACGCACTCGTGTTCCCGAAGGAGTAACGTACGTGTCCAGTATTTTCGTTGGGCGAACCCGCGCCCGCAGCCAGGCAATCCAGATCCTGTTCCAGGCCGAGGTCCAGGGCATCGACGTCTTCGACCTGATCGACTCCGGCTCGTACGCCCTTGACGACGGCCCGCTCGAGAAGTACGCCGAGCAGCTCGCCCGCGGCGTGGCGCGCTCGCGCCTCTCCATCGACCGGCTCATCGCCGGCGTCTCCCAGAACTGGAACCTCTCGCGCATGCCGCTGGTGGACCGCACCATCATGGGGATCGCTATCCACGAGGTCTTCGACGAGCCCGAGGTGCCCACCTCGGTGGCCATCTCCGAGGCGGTGGAGATCTCCAAGGTGTACGGCACCGACGACTCCTCCTCGTTCGTGAACGGCGTGCTCGGCCGCGTGGCGCGCCTGGCCGACGAGCACCCGGACGCCACGCTGGGCCAGATCGCCGCGCTGGCGGCCGAGGACGGCGGCGCGCAGGAGGATGACGCGCAGCAGGGCGGCGCCGAGGAGGGCCATGCCGCGGACGCCGATGCGCAGGACGAGTGCGCCGCGGACGCCGACGCGCAGGCCGAGTGTCCCGCCGGCGCCGACGTGACGGACTCGGGCGACAACACGGAGCAGCCGAATGCCGGCGAGTGATTCCTCCTCGTTCGGCGAGGTCGTCGAGCGCCTGGACCAGATCGTGAGCGAGGTGCGCGCCAAGGACGTCTCGCTCGAGCGGAGCCTTGATCTGCTCGACGAGGCCATCAGGCTGGGGAGCAGGGCGGTCGAGCTCGTGGACTCCACCGACCTGAGCGCCGAGGAGCTCACCCGGGCGCAGGCGCAGCGAGAGAAGGGGCCCGCGACCCAGGAACAGGGCGGGCCTGTGGAGGTGGAGTAGGTGCCTACATCGGTTCTGAGCAGGATCAAGGGGCCGGCGGACGTGAAGCGGCTCGGACACGCTGACCTGCAGCGCCTGGCCGACGACCTGCGCGCGGAGATGATAGCCGCGACCTCCCTCAACGGGGGGCACCTCGCGTCGTCACTGGGCGCGGTCGAGCTCATCCTCGCCGCGTACCGCACGCTCGATCTCCCCAAGGACAAGCTCCTGTTCGACGTGGGGCACCAGGCATATGCGCACAAGCTGCTGACCGGCCGGCGCGAGGGCTTTGCCAAGCTGCGCCAGGTGGGCGGCGTCTCGGGCTTCACGCGCCGCGAGGAGTCTGCCTACGACGTCCATGACGCGGGCCACGCGTCCGACAGCCTCTCGACCGCCCTGGGCCTGTCCATCGCCCGCGATCTTGACTCCTCCGACGCGCGCGTCATGGCCGTCATCGGCGACGCGTCGATCGCCGGCGGCCTTGCCATGGAGGCGCTCAACTACATCGGCCACCTGTCCACCCGTCGTCTGGTCATCGTCCTGAACGACAACGAGATGTCGATCTCGCCGTCGGTGGGAGCGATCTCCTCCTACCTCGCCTCGATACGCACGAGCCAGCACTACCTGGCCGCGCGCGACTCGGTGGAGGGCGTGCTCTCCAGCGCGGGACCCCTGGGCGCGGGGCTTCTGCGGCTGGGCCAGCTGGCCAAGTCATCGACCAAGC
>CAWVLT010000094.1:0-22402 GCA_963930185.1 Coriobacteriia bacterium
AACTGCGGGTACCGGCAGACGATCTCCTTGTCGCCGTCGTCGGGGTAGAAGACGAAGTCGCGGACGATCGCGAGGAACCTCTCGGGCGCGAAGGCGCCCTTGACGAGGGTGTAGAGCGACCCAATTCCGTTGGAGACCTTGTCTGCATCGTCCACCTTGTTCCAGGCGTAGAAGTAGGGGTACGAGGTAAACACGGTGCCGAGCCTGTTGTTCGCTCCGTCGCATATCGCGGCGACGCAGCAGTACTTGAGGAGGCTCGGGATGTCGCGGGCGTAGCGGACGCACACCTGCCTCCACGCGTCGTGGATAGTCGTCCCCTCCTCGATGGCGGACTTGAACTCCAAGATGGCGAGCGGGATGCCGTTGACGAAGCACAGCAGGTCGGGTCGGCGCGTCGCCTTGTCGGCGACGCTGTACTGGTTCACCACAAGCAGATCGTTGGCGGATACGTCGTCGAAGTCCACATACTCGATGTGGGCGACGGGGAGGCTCGCGTCTTCGCGTAGAAGGTCGATTCCCTCGTTGATGAGCCAGAACGTTCTCCGGTTGCCGTCGTAGAGGGGCGCCGAGGGGACGTACTTCAGCTCGTTAACCAGAGTGCACACCTCACCATCCGTCAACGCGAGGTCGCTGTACCTCCGGCGGAGGCTGTCGGCAAGAACGTCCTCCATAAGCACGTCCTCGTAGCGGCGGTGAAGGGACTCGCCGTTAATGTAGCTCCAACCCTCATCATGGAAGAGCTCAATGATGGCGCTCTCGAGCTCCTCCTCAGTGAACTTTCCCCTGATGAACTGCTGGTACTTGTCCATGGCGGTTCCTAACGCGAGGCCTCTTCGATAGATCCGCGGACGAGAACGGGGCAAATGTCTTTGAGTTTTTCTTTTAGCGCCCGAACAATCTCTTCTCGTCGTCGAAAACAACTGTAGATATCAGCAACGGATTGCTGGATAGCAATTGGCGGAATGGGTATCTCATAGTTGGCAATGCTTTCGAAAGACAAGAATTCATATGCACTTCCAACGGATGCCCAGTACACATATCGTCCAAACTCAGGACGGATTAGCCAGAGCTCGAGGTATCCCGGAACAAGTTCGTCAGGTCGAACAATTTCAAAAACTTCATAGACTGCTGAGACAACGCAATCGTCCTCTCTTCGGTAGGCGATAGCGACGTTCTCATTGTTGAGTTGAGTGCAGTACGCGAACTGCCCTTTCCGTACTATCTTCCGGCCTCTTAGATTAGAGTTGCTCCTTTGCGGAGTGATGAAACGTTTTTCAATGTTCACACCCTGCTCTAAGGTTAGAAGACCATCAATATTCTTTTCATTAATCGTCTCTATGAAGTCGCCAATTGGATGTAACGGATATCGATCGCGCATTCGCTCGATCGTTGCCTGACAAGTCAGTCGCAAGTCATCAAGGCCGCGCTCATACGAGCGTTGGTTTGCCAGCATCGCCTCATAAATCGCGACATACTTGCGCTGAATCTCAATGGCGGGCAAAGCCACCTCAATATTGCAGAATACATCCCAATCGAGATTAGCCCGAATGCTGCCGTCGCTACAGAACCAACCTCGCCTATCCATTTCTGGCGAAAGAAGCAGCATGAATAAAAAAGTAGGCAATACTCTGCCATCTATAACATCGAATGTTGTATAAGCTGGCGAAACAATAAACGGATCGAATTCTCGGCTCATACCGATTCGAATGCATCTATCTCGTCCGGTCTGCATGCCGCTAAAAACAAACCTATTTGGGCGAACGACCTTGTATTTTGATCCATCCAATCCGGCAGTATTCGTCTTTGTGTGAATGAACTCTTTATTTATATCCAGGCCGCGGAAATCGTTGATACCCTCGGCATTCCTCTCGTCTACCAAGCGAACAAGCTCTCCGATACGCTCCTTAGTCAATCCCATAGCCAATCCCCTCGAACGCAGCCTCGAGCATCGCTTGGGACTCCTTTTCCACCGCAAGAAGTTCTCGCATCTCAACCTGAATGCGACTCATCTCACTGCTGTAATCGATGTCGAGATCGTGATCGATGAACTCGATGTACTTGCTGGGCGTCAGGCTGTATCCGTGGGAGGCGATACTATCTGCACCCTCGACATGCATGGACTTGCAGAGCTCAGGAACGTCCTCGTACCCGCCGTCGACGTCCTGCCAGGACTCGTAGATGTTCTTCACCCTCGCGATCTGCTCGGGCGTGAGAACGACCTTCTTCTTCGTCCTGTTCTTGTCGAGCTGGTACTTCTCGATGTTCTGATCCCAAGTGCGCAGATCGACGAACAGCACCTCGCCGGAGCGCTCACGCAGTCTGCGGCCGTTTCGCTCGCGCTCGTGCTTGTTCATGTTCAGGATCCACAGTGTCACGGAGATGTCGGTGGTGTAGAACATGTCTCGCGGTAGCACGATTATCGCCTCGACGCGGTCGTTCTCGAGGAGCTTCCTTCTGATCTCGCCCTCATCCCCGTCGGCGTTGAGGGCGCCGTTTGCGAGCAGGAACCCGGCGACGCCGTGGTTGACGTCGAGCTTGGAGAGCATGTGCAGGATCCAGGCGTAGTTGGCGTTAGAGACGGGTGGCACCGGGTAGCCGCTCCAGCGCGCGTCCTTGAGGAGCTCGTTCTCCCCGCGCCAGTTCTTGAGGTTGAACGGCGGATTGGCCATGATGTAGTCGACTTTCTTGTCTTTATGCTGGTCGTCGGTAAAGGTCGAGACGGCTTTTTCGCCAAGGTTGTTGGTGATTCCCCGAACGGCGAGGTTCATCTTGCAGAGCCGCCATGTGTCGGGGTTGGACTCCTGGCCCACGACGGAGATCGCCGAACGGTTGCCGTGATGTTGTTCGACGAACTTGTGGGACTGAACGAACATGCCGCCGGACCCGCAGCACGGGTCGTACACGACACCCTCGTAGGGCTCGATGAGCTCCGCGATGAGCTGGACCACGCAGGCGGGCGTGTAGTACTCGCCGTCCTCCTTCGAGCTGCCCACGGCGAAGGACTGGAGGAAGTACTCGTACACACGGCCGATGAGGTCCTCCTCGTGGAAGCGCTCCTCACTGATGTCGTTGACGTTGTCAATGAGTGCCTTCACCGAGCGGAGGTCGGCGCCGAGCGTGGCAAACAGCCCGAGGGGCAGTGCGCCCTTGAGCGAGGGGTTCTTCTCCTCCGCACGGGCCATGGCCGTATCGATCTTAGTGGCGATGTCGTTCTGGGATGCGTTGGCGACCAAGTATGACCAGCGCGATTCCTCGGGCAGATAGAAGACGTTCGCAGCGTTGTAGAAAGACGGCTTCTCCAGAAAGGCGGGGATGTCGCTGTACTCCTCGACGATCTCCTTGCGGCGCGCCTCGAACTTGTCGCCGGCAAACTTGAGGAACACGAGGCTGATGACGGCATCGCGGTTCTTTTCGATGCTACCGACACCCCTCAAGGCAACGCGACAGTTCCAGAGAACGTCCTCGAGAGTCCGCTCCTTTTGCTTCTTGGTGGCTTTTGCCATACCCCACACTCCAGGTGACATAGGGAACCAAATTGCTTGCTTCTAGCCAGTATTTGATACACAAACAATTAATAGGTCGCATTGTACCAAAGTGGTGAGATTGCAAGAACGTGACCGTTGGTGGTGATCTGAAGTGGTTATTAATGGATTGCCGAGTGAGCCGGGGCCGACGCGTTGCAACTTCGGTAGAGAAATTGCTACTGCGTGAATAACTCAATTGTTATCGAAACAAAGCAGAGAACTTATAATATAAAAATAATTTTATATTGGAGCCTTTGGCTGAAACAACGATGAACGATCATTCTGCATGCTCTGCACGATGACCTCATGCTGTTCGTTTGCAGCGCTCTGCGGAGGCTCTGTTAGAATACCTCGCATACACATTTCTCCCACCGTTTGTCTGATGAGCCATATAATCTTAAGTTGCGGACGACTGGCTTTATGTCAGAGGCTGTCTGACACCTGTACTCGAATGCGAAACTGAATATTTATAGCAATTGACAGTTTGTTGATGAATCGGAAATCAAATGATTATCGGCTGATAGGTTGGTTATGATTACTTTAAAATATGGATTCTGTGCGAGGAGGAATATTTGGACGACCGGATTGTCAAGCTCGTATACTTCGACGAGGGCTCAGCGACAGACTACATTCAGATCATTGAAGGCGGCGCACTTTCGACTGTTGAGACCCTGATGAACGAGGATACCGAGTCAGGGAAAGCCTCTGTTGGGGCAAAGGCCGGTATCAGCCTAGGTGCCCTTCGAGCCTTAATCGGGCTGGACGCGTCGGTGAAAACCGAAGGATCCCTGGACACGAGCTTCAATTCCGGGACAATCGCGAAGAGCATCATCTCGAATACCGTGTTAACGGACTTCCTCAAAGCGATAAAGGAGGAGGACACGCCCATTGAGAAGTTCGAGGACGTGCAGATCGAGCAGATTCCCGGCTCCATATCAAGCTTCTCGCTCCTGACGCCATACCTCTCGATGCTCAAGCCGGGACAAGCGGTTGAGGCTGGGGACTTCGACATATCCCTGGACAAGCTCGACGCAACGCTCTCTAAGGCGAAGGGGTATCTGGAGTTCAAGGGAAGTCAGGAGGGTCAGGAAGACGTTGTCCTTCGCTTCAACCGAATGGCGCTCAAAAACAACTACAGGCCATCCGACCTGCTCAAGATGAACCTGACGCTGTATGCGGTCCATGTCGGCGAGTGCCGAATCGACGACCTGGTTGCCGATAAGGAGCTCAGCACGGAAGGGTTTAAGGTCATGGACAATCCGGACTACTCAGAAGAGCAAGATTCGCCCGTTCCTGCCGAGCAACCAAAACTGGCTATGTACGACGTGCTCCTGGCAGGGGTGTCCTCCCATGGCAACTAAGGTGTACGTCTTCTTTGGTCCCGACAGCGCGTTTGGCGAGCTGGTATCTTCAAAAACGGAAGAAAGCGACTATACGGTCGGGTATCTCGACGCCATACGCATATACAACACCAAGATCAGGGCAACGCAGTTAGTAACCCCGGGTGCCTTCGAAGACATGCCCGAGAGGGTCGACAACTGCGTAGTCAAGTCAACCGACTTTGGCTCGGTCCTCAGCCACGTAGTTTCGAGCTTCGCCAGCATTCTCGAGTCGACGTTCGAGATGGGCAGACTGTTTGTCCAGAATCCGCCAAGCCGTGCCCTGAAATCCCTAGAGTCGTCCTGCGACAGTTCGGATCTCGAGATCATCTACCACGAATACCCGAAACTCAAGAGGAGCGATCTTTCGCCGATATATGAAAGCCTGAGACAAAAGGTTCTCGGTCAGCATGAGAGCAAGAAGGCCCTTATTACATCGCTGTATAAACTCATCGTGATGTCCGACGAGCGCCCATCAGTTGTCCTGTTCTACGGTCCATCCGGAGTAGGAAAGACCGAAACGGGGAAATGTCTAAGCGAGGCAATCGGTGGCGAACTGACGAGGGTTCAGTTCTCCATGATGCAGACCAACGAGGCGTACGAGTACCTCTTCGGCGCGGAACACTCGAAGGCAAGCTTTGCACGCGACCTGCTTGGTCGAGAGTCGAACGTCGTGCTCATAGACGAATTCGACAAGGTCCAGCCTTCTCTCTACAACATGTTCTACCAGCTGTTCGACGAAGGAAAGTACGTCGATACGAACTACGAAGTAGACGCGCGCGGGGTGCTATTCCTGCTCACATCAAACTTCCCATCTGAGAAAGCCGCCAGAAGGGCTCTGGGCTCAGCCATGTTCTCGAGAATCAGCGTGTGCATCGGCTTCGAAGATCTCGATCCAGAGGACAAAGCGAAGATCGCCGAAAGTCGCTTTGACGAGGTAATGGGAAAACTAAACGGAGACGAGAGAGCGAGTATAGAAGCCAGCAATATCCTCACTTGGTTTAGGGAAAACGCGGGCAGATACGACAACATGCGAACGTTGAAGAGCAAGGTCGAAAAAGCAATTATTGAGAGGCTATCTGCACCCATCATTAACGAGGGTCCGCATAATTTAGATGATGCCGATTTGTCATCCCGGGCATCCAGCCAAGACGTATAACGAGCGAGGCTACACTGCACACCTCGGTGACGTCGGGATCCCCATACGCGATGGAGCGGTAGTCACCTAGCTTGAGCCACATTCCCTACTACCCGCCAACCGACGCGTATGGCAACAGCCGGAGTGGCGCGCGTTGCCGGAGGTGACGCTCTCATGCGCAGGAGGGACGGTTCGAGCCGTGCTCGTAACGGAGCGAAAAGAGGTGGGCTGCAACCGACCTTAGACGAGTGGTGACGATGGGAGTATGGAGACAAGCCACAGCTCTCGCGAGGGAACGGAGGGTGCGCTTCGGGGCCCCGGGGGAATGACGGAGGGTGCCTGCGATGCCGTTGCGTGCTCACGAGGGCTCACAAATGCCCTTGTTATCCCGGCGGTGCCCTGAAGACCTTCAGGGGTGCCATGTGGTCGCTCTTCCTTGTGATGAGTTATTCTGTTGCGCGGTACAGCGCTCGGCGCAGCTGGATTCTCAAGACGGTTTAGCAGACCAGCAAGATTCGGGGGTCGGGATGGGATCGAGGGCTAATGCGGTTGTTATCGAGAACGGAAGGCGCCATGTCTATTACTCGCACTGGGCGGCGCAGTTCATGGACGCCCTCATGTTCTGGGGACCTGACCATGCGCTGGCCGAGGTCTCTGGCTGGCTTGACGGCAGGGAGGATGACCCTGAGTCAGACGTCGAATGGTGGCTTGACAACGTTTGGGCGGAAGGAGGCTGCTGCATCGATCTGGACAAGCGTCATCTGATCATCTATGGGGGCGAAGACATCGAGTGTGACGTTCTCTGGCTTGAAACGTACCTGAGGCTTCTGCCCTACACGTGGAGGGGCTGGACAACGGAATGGTCATGGGGAGAGCTGGCTCAGATAGCCTCGTACGCAGGTCTTACCGGCGACCGGCTCAAAGAAATCGACTGCAGCTACAAAGCGCAGCTTCCGAAGGATCGCGAGCGGTATGTCAGCCACTATCTCGAGTTGTCTGACCGACAGCATCCCGCCTCCTCGACCATCTCCGTGAAGAAAGGCGGTGCTGTTCGGGCCGCATACACCTGCGAGAGCGAGCCTGAGGTGATGCTTGACCTGGAGGGTGGCATCGAGAGGGTCATAGGCAAGCTCGAGGCGTCATGCCTGGAATACGATGACGACGAGTTTCTCATGGGCGCGCTGCACCTAGACTACGACGCACGCGAGATCTGGGTGTGGCGCACGTGGAACAACAACGTCGGCATCGAGGCGACTCGGTATTGGTCGGGCTGGAAGGTCTTCGACTGCGGATATCGCTACAGGGACTTCTACTCCTCGGTGCCACACTTTATCGATTTCGCTCCGCGGTCTGAGGATGAGTATCTAGACAAGATCGAGGCCTGGGTGTGCAGGGATGGCAGGTGCTTCTCTCCGCATGGGCTTTCTGCTGGGGAGCGTCTGCGAATCTTCAGAAGCGTTTTGGAACAGTATCGCCTGGACAATCCTGAGCCGCGCCAGCTTCCCGCTCTTTAGCAGTGCGCCTTTTTCTGCATCTCCGGCCCCTGCAATTGCATGGCTGCGGATGCGCCGCACTTTGTGGCCGCGCTGTTTCATGCTGCGTGTTCGGGCTTCCGCTATTGTCCAGAGATCCTCGTGCGCAGGGGCGTCTGTTTCGGACATGTCATATACCCGGCTGGCAGGCTAAAGGCAATCACAATCTCATATAATGAGAGCACTCTTAAATTTCAAGTCTATACGCGATATTCTCATGAGAATATCTATTGCTTGGTGATAGAATCCATGGCAGAGATACGCAGAAGACGGTAGGCTGCGGATTTGCGAGGGACGTGCATTGTAAGGGGGAGCTGCCGATGACAAACAATCTCCTCGGGCTCCGCAAGGCGGCGGGGTACCGAAACGCAAGCGACTTCGCCGAGGCGCATGGGATACCCGCTTCCACCTATGCGCGCTACGAAAGCAGCCCCGACAAGATCCCGCTCAGGGCTGCCTGGCAGCTCGCGGACATATTGGGGACCTCCATCGACGTCATTGTCGGGCGCGAGGCCCCTGATCCTGCGTGCGTGCGTGGCGAGGTGCAGCTCGAGTACGACGGCCTCACCACTGAGGCACGTGCCCTGGCAGACGAATTCCGAGAGTTCGTCCGCGCCAAGGACGCGAGGATCAGGGAAGCCAGGCGCAGGGAGGGGGAGCGCCCTTACGATGCGCTCTGCTACCAGTACGAGCGGCAGATGCTCTCCGAGATGCGCGACAGCGCGGCGTTCGGCGAACTCGTCACGTTTGACTGCGCTGCAGACGCGCGTACGGCGTTTCTGGAATTCCTCCAGAAGCAGGCTGCGACGAGGCGCGGACGCCTTGCGACTGAGGCACAAATGGCTGCTGACAGCCAGATCATCGAGGGGATCATGGCGGCTTATGACCGTACCCACGGCGAGTTCGAGTACGGCGGCACGAGCGTGATGTGGAGCTCGGTCGACCGTCGAGTTGCGCCCGGGCGCGGTTCCGCAGGCAAGGGGAGGGACGGTGACGCTGGGAGATAGGTTCAAGTCAGGTGGGCCCGCGGGAGCTGGCACTCCCACGGGCCCGGCGTCCGGTCTAGAAGCAAATCCAGAAGGGACGGTGACAAGTATATGTCATCTCTCGACACCGCTTGCGTCCCAGCACGACCCATCCGCGGCAAAAGGACACTCCAGCGCCTCCGTCGCGAGGCGGGCTACCGCTCCGCGAAGGACTTCGCGGAGGCGCTTGGCATCCCCGCGTCCACCTACACACGCTACGAACGCACTGGCGACGGAGTCGACTGCGGCATACCGCTTCCCGCCGCATGGCAGATAGCAGACAAGCTCGGCTGCTCCATCGACCTCGTGGTCGGCCGCGAGGACATCGACGCCCCTGCACCCGGTGGGATCCAGCTTCGCTATGACGCGCTGACGGGCGCCGGTCGAGCCTTGGTGGACAGCTACCTCTCCTATGTCGAGCTTAGCGAGCGCGTCGTGTGCGTCCAGAAGGGGAGGTGAGACCCATGGCGAAGGCCTGCGTTGTGGCGCCATCGACCGGCTCAGGAGGCGCGATATGACCGATTCGGCTGGCAGGCAATCGCTGGACAAACCGCTGCTTACTGTCGAGCAGCAGATAGCGCACATGAAGGCGAGGGGAATCACGTTCGATCTCGTCTCTGAGGTGGATGCCGCCGAGCATCTGAGGACCAAGTGCCAGTTCTTTCGCATCTACGCTTATCGTAAGTCGTTCCAGAAATACGTTGGGGGCAAACGGGACGGACAATACGTGAACCTTGACTTCGGCCATCTGCGTGCGCTGTCGAACCTCGACCGAAAGCTGTGCGATACGCTTCTGCCCATGACACTCGACGCGGAGCAATTACATACCACAAAACGCCTTAGGGTTTTTCCGGGGCGGGACTGCGAAGGCGGTTCTGCCCCGGTTTTTTTACAGCCGTGCTACCCACTCTCCTTGGGCGGGTCCACGCGGGACGATTATCTGCCCTCGTCTCCCTCTGCGGCCTCGACCCAGGCGCTCGGCGACATCCCCACGACCTCCCTGAATACGTGCGAGAACGCGCTGACGCTGGGGAATCCCAGGCGCTTCGCCACCGTCGAGGGCGCCTCTCCGCCCAGCAGCGCCTCCTTGGCGTGCTCTATCCGGCGGGCGCGAATATAGCTCCCGAGTGGTTCTCCGCTGGCCTTTCGAAACGCCGCGCACAGGTGCGAGCGACTCACGTAGAGCCTCTCGGCAACCTCTGAGAGCGAACAGGGGCTGCCTTCCTCTATCATCTTCTCCACGAGGGCGGCCGCCCTCTCTGCGAGCGCCGCGGCGGGGTCATCGACGACCGTCCCGGCCTCATCGGGCAGGCTGACGTCTTGGCCTTCGTCGCGGACAAGGTTTCCGGCCAGCTCGCCGAGCATGGCCTCTATGCATCCCATGAGCCATAGCCTCCCGCCTGCCGTGCGCGCACGGGCGGAGCCCAGCCTTCCCATGGCCGCGCGCAGCGCCGCGTCCGCCTTGCGGCCCAGCGGCGCCTCAAGCGCCTCGGGGAGTCCGTCAAGCTCATGCGGGTACCGCCGAGAGAGCTCCCCAAAGAACGCGGGGAGAAAGAGGACCGAGCGGGAGCGGTAGCAGCGGCCTGCGACGAGCGGGCTGACGCGCGTGCCGACCTCGTGCTCGTAGAAGGTGCAGACGGCGTGGTATGGCCACGCGCAGCCACGGGCCCTCACGCCCAGGCCTGGGAACCCGGCCCGTTTCATGCACGCAAGGGACTCCTCGTTCATCTGCGTGATGCAGGCGTAGGGCTCGGGCGCAATCTCGAGCAGGTCCATGTCGCGCAGCGGGATGACGGTGTGCTCCATGTAGAGACAGCTGTCGCCGAGCGGAACCGCCCAGGCCTCGCCGTGCGCAACCTTGCCCGTGCACGTGCCGTGAAAGCCGCTGCCGCTCTGCTCGAGCCTGAAGCCGAGCTGGCTGAACTGCGGCAGGATGAGCTGCGCTATGTTGGTGTGGGAGATGGTCATGTTTGAGAATTCCCTCTCGCTCGTTGCCGATTCGTCCGGAACCACATCGTCTCGCCTCTCCCTCCCTTTGACATGATAAGTTAACTGCATATAACAATCAATCCCAGACAAGAGGCGGGGATTGCCAAGGTAGGGTTCTCGTTGCGGAAGGAAAGTCTATGACGAAGAGCAAGAAGGGCGGGGGAGCAGTGTCGCGGCTGCTCGACTTCGCGGGGCCGCGCAAGGCCCTCACGTACGTGGGATGCGCGCTTGCCGCCGCCGCGATGGTCATGGGCTTCGGCCCGTACGTGTGCATCTGGTTCGTGGCGCGTGACCTGATCTCCGTCGCCCCGCACTGGAGCGAGGCCACGTCGCTCATGGGATACGGCTGGTGGGCGTTCGGCTTCTCGGCGGCGAGCATCGCGCTGTACTTCGCGGGGCTCATGTGCACGCACCTCGCGGCGTTTCGCTGCGCGTCGAACATGCGCAAGCGCACGACCGAGCATCTCATGGGCGCGAGCCTGGGCTACTTCGACACCCACGCGTCGGGGGCCCTGCGCCGCGTCGTGGACGGCTGCGCCGCCGATACCGAGGGGCTGCTCGCTCACAAGCTGCCCGACACCGTGGGCAGCGTCGCCATGGTGCTCGGCATGCTCGCCCTCTTCTTCGTGTTTGACTGGAGGCTGGGACTTGCATGCCTGGCGTCGGTTGTCGTGTCGGTCGTCTGCCTCGTCAAGATGATGGGCGGCAACAGCATGGCCACCATGGCCAAGTACATGGAGTCGCTCGTCAAGATGAACAAGACGGGGACCGAGTACGTGCGCGGCATCCCGGTGGTCAAGGTTTTCCAGCAGACGATCTACTCGCTTCGGGCGTTCTATGACGCCATCCGCGAGTTCACGGTCCTCGCGCAGGACTACGCCGTCAAATGGTGCCAGGTCCCCCAGTCCCTGCAGCTCACGTTCATCAACGGCGTGGTGTTCTTCGTCGTGCCCGTCGCCATCCTGCTCGCCCCGGGCGAGGGTGACTTGGCGACGTTTCTGGCGAACGTCGCCTTCTACGCCATCTTCACGGCGGTCATCCCCACGGCCATGACGCGCGTGATGTTCATGGCCGAGGCGTTCCAGACCTCGGCCGACGCCCTGCGCAGGGTGGAGGAGGTCCTGGCCGCCCCCGTCATCGGGGTGCCGGCCACCCCGCGCGCGCCTGCGGACAACTCCGTGCGCTTCGAGGACGTCTCGTTCACCTACGACGGGGCGGCCCAGCCGGCGCTTTCGAACGTGACCTTCGACGTGCCGGCGGGCTCCACGGTGGCGCTTGTGGGGCCGAGCGGCGGCGGCAAGACCACGGCCGCGAGCCTCGTGCCTCGCTTCTGGGACGTCGGCGAAGGCCGCGTGCTCGTGGGCGGGGTGGACGTGCGCGACATGGACCCGCACGACCTCATGGAACGGGTTGCGTTCGTGTTCCAGGCCAACAGGCTCTTCAGGCAGAGCGTCCTCGACAACGTCCGGGCGGCCCGTCCCGACGCCAGACGCGAGGACGTGCTCGCCGCGCTGTCCGCGGCGCAGTGCGACGACATTCTGGCGAAGCTGCCGCAGGGGGTAGACACGGTCGTGGGTGCGGATGGCACGCACCTCTCGGGCGGCGAGGTGCAGCGCCTCATGATTGCCCGCGCCATACTGAAGGACGCCCCCATCGTGGTGCTCGACGAGGCCACGGCCTTCGCCGACCCCGAGAACGAGGCGAGGATCCAGGCCGCGTTCAAGCGCCTCGCGCGCGGCAAGGACGGGCGGCCGCGCACCGTGCTCATGATCGCCCACAGGCTCTCCACGGTGAGAAACGCCGACAGGATCGTGGTGCTCGACGGCGGGCGCGTTGCAGAGCAGGGCTCGCATGAAGAGCTTCGCGCGGCAGGCGGGCTGTATGCCCGCATGTGGGCGGACTACGAGCGGGCGGCGAGCTGGAGGATTGGCCGCCAGGAGCATCCTGCCGACGGACGTGCCGCCCTGGAAGGAGGCGATGCCCGATGAGCATCAAGGAGAAGTACGCGCTCACCGACAGGGGCGTTCGGAACGTCTGGGTGGGCGCCGCGTGGACGGCGGCCGCGAACCTCGTCGTCTTCGGGGGAACGATGGCGTTCTTCCTGCTCGTCCAGCAGCTCGTTGCCTGCCTCGTGGACGGCGCCCCCTTGCCCGGCCTCGTGCCTTACCTCGTGGGCCTCACTGTCTTCATCGTGGCCCTGTTCGTCGCCGAGTACTGGGCGTACTACTTCCAGTACGGCGTCATCTACGGCGAGAGCGGCCGGCAGCGCATCGCGCTGGCCGAGCGCCTGCGCAGGCTGCCCCTGTCGTTCTTTGGCCGCCGTGACCTGGCGGACCTCACCGAGACGCTCATGACCGACGTCAAGACCACCGAGCATGCGTACAGCCACGTGCTGCCCGAGCTCTACGGTGCGTACATCACGCTGGGCGTGGCGTCCGCGTGTCTGCTCGTCTTCGACTGGCGCCTCGCCCTCGCGTCGCTGTGGAGCTGCCCCGTTGCGCTCGCCCTGCTGTTCGGCGCGCGACGGGCTCTGCAGCCCATGATGCACGCGACGCGCATGAAGGGGCTTGCCGCCTCCGAGGACATTCAGGAGGCCCTGGAGTGTGTGCGGGAGGTGCGGGCCACGAATCAGGAGGGGCGCTACCTCGGGCACATCTTCGATGACATCGACGCCGCCGAGCGCCAGGCGGTGAAAAGCGAGCTTGCCTGCGGCGTGTGCGTGAACGGCGCACAGATCGTGCTGCGCCTGGGCCTCGCCACGACCATCCTCGTCGGCGCGGCGCTCATCGCGCAGGGGACGTGCACGTTCATGGTCCTGTTCGGCTTTCTGCTGGTGGTGTCCCGCGTCTACGCGCCGTTCGACCAGTGCCTCATGCTCATCGCCGAGCTCTTCTCGGCCCGTACGGCATCCGCGCGGATGCGGTCGTTCTTTGAGGAGCCGCTGGCGACAGGTTCTGACAAATACGAGCCAGCCGGCCACGACGTGAGGTTCGACCACGTCTCGTTTGCGTACGACAGCGGTGAGCAGGTGCTGCGTGACGTGAGCTTCACGGCGCGGGAGGGAGAGGTCACCGCGCTCGTGGGGCCCAGCGGTAGCGGAAAGTCGACCTGCGCGCGGCTCAGCTGTCGCCTGTGGGACGCGAGTTCTGGCCGCGTCACCGTGGGCGGCGTCGACGTGGCGTCGGTGGACCCCGAGACCCTGCTGGGCGACTTCGCGGTGGTGTTCCAGGACGTGCTGCTGTTTGACGACACCGTCATGGGGAACATCCGGCTTGGCAGGCGCGGCGCCACCGACGAAGAGGTGCTTGCGGCCGCGCGGGCGGCCAACTGCGACGAGTTCGTGTGCCGCATGCCCGAAGGATACCAGACCATGATCGGCGAGAACGGCTCGAAGCTCTCCGGCGGCGAGCGCCAGCGCATCAGCATCGCGCGGGCGCTGCTCAAGGACGCCCCCATCGTGCTGCTCGACGAGGCCACGGCGAGCCTAGACGTGGAGAACGAGACGAAGGTGCAGGGCGCGCTCAGCCGCCTGCTCGCGGGCAAGACCGTCATCGTGATCGCCCATCGCATGCGCACCGTGGAGAACGCGGACAAGGTCGTCGTGCTTAAGGAGGGCGCCGTGGTCGAGCAGGGCACGCCCGCCAAGCTCATGGCGGCGGACGGGGAGTTCGCCCGCATGGTTCGCCTGCAGCGCGAGTCGGCTGACTGGGCGCTATAGGGGGGCAGTTGGCTAGCGACTCAACAGGGTCAGCATCGATCGCATTTCCGAAGAAAGGAAAAAACAAAAGAGCCGACCTGAAGGTCGGCTCAAGCTGTAATAGGCGGGTGTAATGGTCTCACCGCCAGGCAAATGATCGACATGCATCAGTGGGGCAATTCGCGGCTATTCGCCGGGTTGCCCAGGAGTGACATCCCGGTCAATTTCTCTGCTATTTTGTCCAACTGGTGTCGGATCTCAACGAAGGGACAGTTCAGATCAAGGGATCTTACACTGATCAGGTTGCCACTCATTTTGAAATCGCCAATGGGCTGCTCATCTTCGTCAGTACCTGCGTAGAGCAGCATGCCTGCCACTTCTTGACCTGACCCCACAAGCTGTGCGGCTTTGTTCTTTACATATGAGAATATCTGATACAGGTTCGAAGAGTGGATGATCCTCCTGTCATAGCGTTCCAGCGTTGCATGTCCGTAGAACTTCGTGTCTATGATAAGAATGCGGCATTCATGCGAGAGCATGATATCGGCCTGCATGGCTGGTAACATCCATGCTCTTTGGTTGTCATCAAGCACCCATTCAATACGTGGTGAACTTACATGCAATTCAGACCACTCGCGACGGTAGTAGTTGAGTACGAATTTCTCATACAGGTGGCTCATGCGCTGGTCATCGAGGAAGTCGGCAAGTCGCATGGGGCCATTCTCCTGCGTTTGCAAAAGCCCTTCTGCTACAAGCCTGCATATGCCCATAAGCATGCGATAAGTCTGGTTGTTACGGTCAAAGCGCATGCGTGACCACTTGACGCGTGCTAGGTCCACGTCGCCCACATCCGAGAAGTACCAGAGCAACCGTCGAAGATCATCCCTCCTCTCTCTTTCGATGTCTGCACGTAGCAGCAAAACACAGGTTGTCTTAAGAATGCGATTCATCAGGGTGTCGGCGCTGAAGTCATCAAGGCTGCACACCAGCTGTCTATTCAAGATCGAACGACTTTTGATTGATTCCGCGATCTCAATTTTGCCGCGCAACGCTGAAAGCGCCCCTGTCTTCTCTTTGTACTCTTGTCTAATGCCCCGCTTAAGTTGCGATGCGATGCCGCGCGCGAGGATGGCGGCAAAAAGGTCCGCTGTGTTCTCGAACTTTTCCACCGCCAAATCACCATAGCTTGGTGAGTCAAGCGACTGAAAGGCATAGGCGAGCATATGATAGACGTTGCGGATTGGGATCATGAAATTGCCTCGCGCATCTTGTTGCCCCAGGCACGTGCCTTTTCGGGACCATCAAACCAGTATTCATTCAGCAAAGGGATCAGCTCGTACTCGACTATGCTTCCCAGCCATTGCTCTATTATCTTTGGGTCTTCTCCTTCTATGCCATCTTTATAAAAGTAGCTATGGCCGATGCAAAATCCTTCGCCAAGCGATTTGTCCGAGGAGATTTGTTCGTTAAGTTCCTGAACGCAGTCGATGAGACGGTTGAACGAAGCGTTTGCGAGTTTTTTCTGATACGTAACGAATCCCGTTGTGGAAAAGCCCGGCCTGAGATCAAAGAATGCGAAGCGACGTCGCAAGGCATAGTCCAGGAGGGCGAGAGATCGATCTGCGGTATTCATCATGCCAATCAGATAGATATTTTTGGGCACAGAGAATTGGTCTTCCGAGTAGGGGAGATCGAGCTTTGAACCACGCTTGTCGCTTTCGATGAGCATGAAGAGTTCGCCGAAGATCTTGGAAAGGTTACCTCTGTTGATCTCATCGATTATAAAGAAATACTCTCTGTCCTCGTCATCGGCCGCACGCGTGCAGAACTCGTAGAAAATGCCCTTCTTTAGCTCGAACCCGCCGGTTGGGGTGGGACGGTACCCCTCAATGAAGTCCTCGTAGGAGTAACTCTGGTGGAACTGTACCATTTTCACGCGCTCGGGGTCCTTAACACCCATCATCGAATAGGCGAGTCGTTTCGCCACAAAAGTCTTTCCAACACCCGGCGCACCTTGGAGTATGATGTTTTTCTTAGCCCGCAAGACGTTGACGAGCGCGTCGTAAGAGTCCTCGTCCATGAACACCTCGGACAAGAACTTTTCTTTTCCGTATGGGCTTAACTTGCTAGCGGAGACTTCTTCGGACGCGGCGTCATCCCCTTCGTTTTCCTCAAAAATGGCGCAGAGTTCTCTGACGAGATCTGTCTTGCTAGTGAT
Organism: Coriobacteriia bacterium; assembly: GCA_963930185.1. Classification (GTDB taxonomy): domain Bacteria; phylum Actinomycetota; class Coriobacteriia; order Coriobacteriales; family UMGS124; genus JAGZEG01. Next base: position 16,503 of record CAWVLT010000094.1, read on the forward strand.
GTCTTGAATTGGTTTCCAGTTGGGCAATCCATTGCATTCCCATATGCCCTGATGCGTCCATTCGATTTCGCGCAGGTTTTGATATTCGCTTTCTTGCGGATCGTAGAAGTAGTCCCCCGTTACAATGCCTCTCCCTACGATCTTCTTGCCTTGCCTGACGAAGACGATATCATCCTGCTTGATGTCGTGGACGAACTGCCATGCAGCTTTTATCTCTCTACTTGGGTAGCCCTCGTCGCTCAGGGCCTCGAGCTTGTGGGTCATGTCCTTTTTGGATTGGTAGGTAGAGAGGTCGCCCAGTTCAATGTTGTCGAGGCCCATAACGCCACGCTTGTAGAAGTCATCCCACCTGTCACCGTTTCGCCCAGGGGAGTAGATCCAGTACTGGCGCGTTTCAATATCGGCGTCGCCGAGTGCGTTGTCTTGCGCGGCCTGATTCGCCTTCTTCTCTGCGTTGACACGTTCTGACTCTATGAAGGCGGCGCTGGAAAGTTCCGGCAAAGTCATGTATGGGCATTCCTGCGTGCCTAGCTGCGAGCGCACGATGTCGCAAATCTCAAGGTATGAATTGCCATTGCGAACCGGTGCTCTGTGCTCTTTCGGGACAAATTCGGCGATCTTTTCGCCTGCTAGGGCCTTGTCACCCATGAACCACCGGCTACGTTTGTCAAGGCTAACAAAGTAGTTGGGACGTGACCAGAACAAGCCTATTGTCAGTTTCCAGCCTATTCTAAATTGGACAGCCGCACGATCGTACGCGGTGCAAAAAAGGGTTCTTGTTGCGTCGTTATCGTTTGACGTGAGTCTGAGTGCTGCCTCGAACACCTGCCATAGATTGTTGATGTCCTGCTCTCCTCGTCGCTCATCCCCCGTGAATGCGTAATAGGTTGCATTGAGGTTGTTGAGCACGGGTATTCCGTCGAAGTCTGTCGGGGGCTCCTCCTCAATGTCAAACTCGTTTGCGATGGCGGTGATGATTTGCTTGCGGTTGGTTTCAGTGATCCCTTTGTTAAAAAGACCGAAGACGGTGTACGGATCGATATCTTTTGGACGGGAGACGCTGTCGAGCTTCGGGAACTTTATCCCGGTGGCTACATATGCCGCCTGGACTTTGTCAATAAGGGCTGAGCGCTCATCCTTAAAAAGCAAGAGCTTGTCCGCGAAGGCTTCATAGAAACTCACCCACGTGAATCTGCTGTCTGTCATCGTCCTTCACTCCTCTCGGTCTGGGTCACATGAAAACTACTTATATAAACAATTGTAGGCATAAAATTACTGCCGTAAAGTTCAGATGTACTAGTTAATGGGCGCGATGGGGCAAACGGGCTGATGTTGGCAGCCCAAAGGTAAGAACGTCCCGGAGGTGGCCTCGTCTAACTAACAACAAAGCATGTGCGGCATGAGAGATGGATTTGTCCCGTGCAAGCGGCACGAGCGGGCATATCGCAATATGCTTGTTAAGATTTCGGGCGAAACTGACCAGTTAAGGCGGTGGCCAGATGGCGCTCTTTTGCCGTACACTGCATGTGTGGTCGCCGGCATCTCGATTTGCTGGACACGCGCGATGTGGCTTATATGCATACCACACAGATATTGTCATTCGATGCTTTCTATCAGTTTTGCCCACCTAGTCCATTAGTCGACATGTGCGAGGAGGAACACCATGAGCCTTGGATCAAGCCTTTCCGACGCGCGCAGGCGCAGCGGCCTCTCTCAGGAGGCCGTGGCCGAGAAGCTCGGCGTGAGCAGGCAGACCATCTCTAAGTGGGAGACCGACGAGACCCTCCCCGACATCCGGCAGGCCAAGAGGCTCTCGGTTGCCTACGGCGTCACGCTCGACGAGCTCATCGCCTACGAGGCTGACGTCGAGGAGGTGAAGGAGGCCGTCCGCAACACGAGCGATGAGGTCGTGGAGAAGATCGACTGGACCAAGCTGTGGGCCGAGAAGTACCCCGTGCTTGCCAGTTACCAGGGCGAGGTGGCCGTCGATGAGTACGCAGCCGAGCTCCGTAAGCTTCTCGGCCGGCTCAAGCGTGACTACGGCTACAACGACGAGGACGCGCTGCTCGTGCTCAAGGACATCCTCGGCCACTGCTGGAAGGCGTAGGCGCAAGCCACTGATGTAAGCCCCTGAGCTTCGGAGTTGGCCCTGATCCGACTTCCGAGCTGGCTCCCGACGGCGCGGGCGGGCCGTCTGCCGGCTGGGTGGGCGTGCCTGCGCTCTGCTACGCAACGGGCCGTTGCTTGCCAGCGTCCGGCCGCACTCGCATAATGGGGCCGACGTTGAGTGGGATGCGCCGCCTACCCGCAGGTTCGGCGGGCGGCTTTCGTTGCACCGGGAAGGGAGTAGGGACGCCATGGCGATCAAGGATGTGCTGCCCAGGCTGCGCCGCGAGCGCGGCCTCACCCAGGAGGAGCTGGCGCGACGGCTCTACATCACAAGGCAGGCGGTGAGCCGCTGGGAGACGGGGGAGACGAGCCCGGGCATCGACATGACCAAGCTCATCGCACGCGAGCTGGACGTCCCCATCACCGAGCTGCTCGAGATGCCCGAGCACTACTGCCAGAGCTGCGGCATGATGTTCACCGGCCCCGACCAGCACGGGCACGAGGCCGACGGCACCGAGACCGAGGATTTCTGCCGCTGGTGCTACGACAACGGCGCGTACACCTACGAGACGACGATGGACGAGATGATCGAGGACTGCGCGCCGCGCATGGCCCAGGCCATGGGGTGGACGCTCGACGAGAGCGCCTCGCTGCTCGGCGCCGTGCTGCCTACGCTGCAACGCTGGCGGGAGGGCGGTCAGAAACAGTCCGACCTTTGTTAGGACTACGATCTCTAATTATCCTGTTCTGCCAGTCGGCAATAAGTCGGACCTTCACGGGAGAGGGAGGGTCCGACATTATTTGATGGGTGAGTTCGCGCTGCTTGGCGATGTTTTCTACATAGAAGAGCCGGGGCCCCACATTCTCCGCCTAGGATCACGCGATCCTTTCGCGTAAGTCGCGACAAACATCTTGAGCAGAATAGTTAAGCACCGAGTGCCTGGCTCAGCTCATAGAGCTCATGGGGAGCGATGTCTTGCCCATCCGGCCATTCGATTCCTGTCCTATCAGGGAGCACGCGAACTAAGGCAAAGTAAGCTGGGTCACCAAGCCTGCCAAACCAGGGGCCTTCCGCATAGGGGGTAACATCGAATACTTTCTTCTCACCGTTCTCATAGGTGATAAGTAGCCTGCATTTTTCAAGCGCTTCCACGGACTTCAATTTTGGCCGTAGCATTTCTCATGCCTTTCGTTGCATGTACCCATCGCCCGAAGCTTCTACCGCTCCTCCCATGGCGTGATGGCCACCTTGAGCAGCCCGTCCTCGTGGGCCTCGAACGTGCGGTACGCCTCCAGGATGTCGTTGAGGGCAAAGCGACGGGAGATGAGGCAGCTCGTGTCGATTTGCCCCTGCTCGATGAGGGCCATGAGCTCCTCGAGGTGGCAGGCGTCCACCCCGCCGGTCTTGAAGGTGAGGTTCTTGCCGTACATGCTGGGCAGCGGCAGCACCTGGTCGCGCTCGTACATGGCGGGCACGGCCACCACGGCGTTGGGGCGGGCGATGCGCCACGCCATCTCGAAGGTGTCCTCGCCGCCCGCCGCCTCGATCACCGCGTCGGCACCTCTGCCGCAGGTAAGCGCGCACACGGCGGCCTCGACGTCGTCGCGCAGGGGGTTGAGCGTGGTCTGGGCGAGCCCCTGCTCGCGGGCCACCGCAAGGCGGGCGTCGTCCACGTCGATCGCCACCACGTGAGAGGGCTCGTGCAGCCTGGCGCACATCATGGTGGTGAGGCCTACCGGCCCCGAGCCGATCACGGCAACCACGTCGCCCGGGCGTATCTCGGCGATGCGGGCGCTCCACCAGCCCGTTGCCAGGATGTCGCCCAAAAACAGCGCCGCCTCGTCGCTCACGGTGACGGGAATGGGCGTACAGCCGTTGTCGGCAAGGGGCACGCGCGCGTACTGGGCCTGGCAGCCGTCGATGCGACACCCCAGCTCCCACCCGCCGCGCTCGCAGTTGTTGACGTAGCCCCGCTCGCAGAAGAAGCACGTGCCGCAGAACGTCTCGCAGTTCACGGCCACGCGCATGCCGGGGGTGAGCGTGCGCACGCCGTCGCCGACCTGCTCGACCACGCCCACGAACTCGTGACCCAGCACGGTGTCGGGCATGGCCCGGGGCACCGCGCCGCGGATGATGTGCAGGTCGCTCGTGCAGATGGAGGAGAGCGTCACGCGCACGATGGCGTCGGTTGGCTGCTGGACGCAGGGCACGGGTCGATCCGTGAGCTCTATGCGGCCGTGGCCGTCGTGGACGAGCGCCTTCATGGTTTGCATGCTGACCTCCGTTTTGCCGAGCCTTTTCCCACCGTCTTGCTCCATAATAGCCCAAACGCAACGGATGGAGGTCCGCCATGTCAGACATCTCAGCCAGGCCCTACGCCACGCAGATGGACGCCGCGCGCAAGGGCATCGTCACGCCGCAGATGAGCGCCGTCGCGGCCAAGGAGGGCATCGATCCTGAGCGCCTGCGCGAGCTCGTCGCCACGGGCCAGGCCGTGATCCCGGCAAACGTGCACCACGCGTGCCTGGAGCCCAGCGGCATCGGGTTTGCGCTGCGCACCAAGATCAACGTGAACCTGGGTACCTCGCGGGACTGGTCGGACCTGGACATGGAGATGGCCAAGGTCAACGAAGCCGTGCGCATGGGCGCCGAGTCCATCATGGACCTCTCCTCGTACGGTGACACCCGCGCGTTTCGCCGCAGGCTCGTGGAGCAGTGCCCGGCCATCATCGGAACCGTGCCCATCTACGACGCCGTTGTGCACTACCACAAGGCGCTGCGCTCCATCACGGCGCAGGAGTGGCTCGACGCCCTGGAGATGCACGCGCGTGACGGCGTGGACTTCGTGACGCTGCACGCCGGCATCAACCGCGCCCAGACCGACCTGCTCAGGCGCACGCACCGCGAGATGAACGTGGTGAGCCGCGGCGGCTCCATCATGTTCGCCTGGATGATGATGACGGGGGAGGAAAACCCCTACTTCGAGCACTTCGACCAGGTGCTGGACATCTGCCGCGAGCACGACGTGACCCTGTCGCTGGGCGACTCGTGCCGTCCGGGATGCCTGGCCGACGCCGGCGACGCGGCGCAGGTGAGCGAGCTGGTCACGCTGGGCGAGCTCACCACTCGCGCGTGGGAGCGCGACGTGCAGGTCATCATCGAGGGGCCGGGCCACGTGCCGCTCGACCAGGTGGTGGCCCAGATGAAGCAGGAGCAGACCATCTGCCACGGCGCCCCCTTCTACGTGCTGGGGCCTCTGGTGACCGACGTCGCGCCGGGCTACGATCACATCACCGCCGCCATCGGTGGGACGCTCGCCGCCAGCGCCGGCGCGTCGTTCCTCTGCTACGTGACGCCCGCCGAGCACCTGCGCCTGCCCGACGAGGCCGACGTGCGCGAAGGCATCGTCGCCTTCAAGATCGCGGCGCACGCGGCCGACATCGCCAAGGGCCTGCCCCATGCGCGCGACTGGGACGACAAGATGGCCGCCGCCCGCAAGGCACTGGATTGGGAGGCCATGTTCGAGCTGGCCATCGACCCCGACAAGGCCCGCCGCTACCGCGAGCAGGCGGCCCCCGAGAAGGAGGACACCTGCAGCATGTGCGGCAACTTCTGCGCCGTCAAGAACATGAACGCCATCCTGGACGGCAAGGTCGTCGACATCATCGGGCAGTAGGGGTCTCGGTGGCGGATGGTGCCGGGGCGCTCGGTTGGCCGTGATTTTTCGGGCGCCTCCTCTTGTCTGCGCGTACGAGAGGGTGTGGTGTCGACCGAATTCAACGCGAGAGGG
>CAWVLT010000095.1:0-8911 GCA_963930185.1 Coriobacteriia bacterium
CGTTATATCGAGGAGCATGCCGATAAGCGGATCCTCTTCATCGAGTTGGGCGTAGGCCGCATGACGCCCATGTTCATCCAGGAGCCGTTCTGGAACCTGACGCTCTCGCTGCCCCACGCCAGCTACGTGGCCGTGAACGACGCATATGATTATCTACCGCGCCAGCTTGAGGACAGGGGCATGGCCATCAAGGCTGACATCGCCCGGGTGCTCAGGGACGTGCGCGCCTGCCTCGGACGTGATGAGGAGGGCGTGCGCGCGGGAAGGTGACAAGCGAACCGGATATGTCCATGATGGCCTAGTTCAGGTCGCGTGTGGCGCCGCAGTCGTCAGAGGGCTTGTCAAAATAGAGGCCAGCCATGCGGTGCGCGTGCTTTTTGCATGCGAGTCGGGCAGCAGGGCATGGGGTTTGCCTCGCCCGACAGCGACTATGACGTGAGGTTCGTGTACGTCAACGAGCCGCTGTGGTATCTGCGCCTGCAGGGTGGCCGCGACGTCCTAGAGTGGCGTTTGGACGAGACGCCGCGGGCCTCCGAGCTGGGGGTCCGCTCGAGGATTCCCGAGCTGAATGCTTGGATCGAAGCGCAGCTTGCCGGGCTTCCCGCACAGGTGGACGCCCTGCCAAAAGGGAAGGACCCCGAGTGGGACGCCTACAACGAGGCCTTCCTCGGGATCCTTCGTGACGTGTACGGTATGTGAGGCCACCGCATCATCGCGCCGCCGGTCCTGATTCGGCGGTTTGACCGGCTTGCTCGCCTAGATCTCGATCTTGGCGCCAAGCAGCTTGGCAAACTCGCGGCAGATGGCCGTGTCGCCGGGCCAGGCGGGTGCGGTGACCAGATTGCGGTCCACGACGGCCTCGTCGGCGGGGACCTCCACGTAGGTGCCGCCAGCGAGGTCGATGTCCGGGCCAACGGCGGCATAGGCGGTTGCCTTGTAGCCCTTGAGCACGCCGGCGGCGGTGAGCACCTGCGGCCCGTGGCAGATGGCGGCCACGGGCTTGCCGGCGGCGAAGAACTCGCGGGTGATCTCGAGCACGCGCGGATTCAGGCGGATGTACTCGGGTGCGCGCCCGCCGGTGATGAACAGGCCGGCGTAGTCGGCGGTGTCCACGGCGTCGAAGTCGGCGGTCAGCGCGAAGTTATGGCCGCGCAGCTCGGTGTAGGTCTGGTCGCCCACGAAGTCGTGGACGGCGGTGCGCACGGTGTCGCCGGCCTTCTTGTCGGGACACACGGCGTCGACCTGGTAGCCCAGCATCGACAGCGCCTGGAACGGCACCATGGTCTCGTAGTCCTCGGTGTAGTCGCCGCAGAGCATGAGGATCTTCTTGGACATGGATGCAACCTCCTGTCACGTGCTTCTTGCATGGCTGGCGTTGGCACGAGCCCGGTGTCGCCGACGCATGGGGCTGGACATGGCTGTGCCACGCATCGTGCCGCATGCGCCAGGGCCTTTGCGCGCCAAACGCCCCGATACAGTGATTCTAGCATCGCAGAGCCGCCTCAACCGAAGGTTTCCCCATCTCGTGCCGTCTCTGGTCTGCCCGATGGCCCACCTGGACAGGGGAGTGGCGTCTTCGCATCCGTCCATCACGTAGTTGGGTCTCCTGCCGCCCCCTCTGGAAGGGTTCGCGCGCGAAAAAGTCGCCGCGATGGACAGATATTTCGGTTGTGAGGGAGTCGGCTCGGCCAGGCCGGCCGGATCGGTCGCCGAAGGGGCGTCGACGGCGTTCACATCCGCGAAAAAGTGGATGGGACGGCCTTCTGCCGCTCCTCAGCTCCCTCACAACCGAAGAGTTTGTCCATGGGATCGGATTTTTCGCGCGCGGAGGGTCTGGCAGGGGCTTGCGGGCTATTTACCACGCGCCTGTCTCGGCCCTGTCATCGCAATTCCAATCCGTCAAGCAGAGCGCGTGCTTGGTTCTGCCCGTCGATGGCCTGTTGCAGGCGTTTCCCGTAGTACACGAGTCCCTTGTCTATCGAGATGCGCAGTCCGATCTCCGCCTTTCCATAAAGCACGGCGCCCCGGCTAGCCCCTCATCCCGCACGGCCCCACGCCGTCGGTGCACTCGGTCTGGCGGGACTGTGCCTTGTCGAGCAGCGCCTGCTCCAGGAAACCGTACCCGCCGGCGACGTTCTTGCAGGCAAGCCCGTGCTGCGCGAGGATGCGGCAGGCCAGGTAGCTGCGCAGGCCGCTTTGGCAGTACACGTAGATCATTTTGTCGCGCGGCAGCTCGTCGATCCGGTCGCGCAGCTCGTCGAGCGGGACGTGCAGGGCTCCCTCCACACGGCCTCGCCCGTATTCGGCGTCGGTACGCGTGTCGAGCAGCGTGCAGCCCTCCGGCAGGTCGAGCGCCTCTTGCCAGCGCACCTGCTCGACCAGGCCGTCCAGCAGGTTCTCGATCACGTACCCCGCCATGTTCACGGGGTCCTTTGCCGAGGAGTAGGGCGGTGCGTAGGCAAGGTCGAGCTCTGCCAGGTCGCGTGCCGTCATGCGTGCGCGGATTGCCACGGCAAGCACGTCGATGCGCTTGTCGATGCCTTCGCGGCCGATGGCCTGGGCGCCCAGGATGCGGCCGCCTGGCCGTTCGAACACCACCTTGAGGACGAGCGGGTGCGAGCCCGGGTAGTAGGTCGCGTGGCTGGGCGGCGTCAGGATCGCCGCGTCGCAGGTAAGCCCGGCGCCGCGCGCCGCCTTCTCGGTGAGGCCCGTGGTGGCCACGGTCACGTCGAAGCACTTCATGACCGAGGTGCCCTGCGAGCCCGCGAAAGTGCTCTCGATGCCGCAGATGTTGTCGGCCGCGATGCGCCCCTGCTTGTTGGCGGGCCCCGCAAGCGCGATGAGGGCGGGCTGATCGGTTACGACATTGGTCACCTGCACCGCGTCGCCCACGGCGTAGATGTCGGGGTCGCTCGTGCGCATGTGTTCGTCCACGAGGATCGAGCCGCGCAGGCCAAGCTCGAGCCCGGCGTCGCGTGCCAGGCCGCTGTCGGGCGTCACGCCGACCGCAAGGACTACTATGTCGCTGGCAAGCGGCGCGCGCCCGTTGACGTGCGTGAGGATGTGGCCGCCCTCGCCCGTGTTGGTGGCAACGCCCGCGCCAGTGGTTTCACTTGAGCCGCCGTTCATGCCCGCGCTTTCCCGCGCGCCGTCCCCGGCCTCCTCGAACCCGGTGACAGCCGCGTTGAGCACGAGGTGCACGCCGTGGGAGCGCAGGTTGTTGTGCAGGACGGACGCCATGTCCTCGTCTAAGGTGGGCATCACGTGGCTGCCGCGCTGCACTACGCTCACCTCAAGGCCGCGCCCCACGAGGTTCTCCGCCATCTCCAGCCCGATGAACCCGCCGCCCACCACGGTCGCGGTGCGTGGGGCGTGCGTGTCGATGAAGCCGGCGATGGCGAGGGCGTCCTCCACGGTGCGCAGGGTGAAGAGGCGCTTGCTGTCGACGCCCGGCAGGCTCGGCACGCTGGGCTTGGCACCGGGGGAGAGGATGAGCTTGTCGTAGCTCTCCGTGTAGGTCGTGCCGGCGCTGCCGCCCGCCTCGCCGTCGCCTTCGCCGTCCCTGCCCCACGTTTCGTCACCTGCGTCGAGCCGGCGCACCGTCACGACCCTGGCCGTGCGGTCTATCGCCACGACCTCCTGGCGGGTGCGCACGTCTATGCGGAAGCGCCGCCAGAAGCTCTCGGGGGTCTGCAGCGTGAGCCGAGCTCTGTCCTCGATGACACCGCCCACGTGGTAGGGCAGGCCGCAGTTGGCGTAGCTCACGTACCCGGTGCGTTCGATGACGACGATCTCGGCGTGCTCGTCCAGCCTGCGCAGCCGCGCCGCCGCGGTTGCTCCACCGGCCACACCGCCCACGATGACGACCTTCATGGCGTGCCTCCCTACGTGTTCGCCTGAGCTTAGACTGCGTACAGGATCATCCGATCGAGGCTATCATAGCATCGCTCCGGTCCCCGTTGGGCGGTCCTGCTCTTCCGTGAAATTGAACTTTTCTGACAGGGTTTTCCCTTCGAAGTGTTACACTGCGAGAAATTGAACTGCAGGGAGCGTGCCTCATGCGTCGCATTGAACTAACATGCACGCGTTGCCCCCAGTAGTTCAATTTCAATTTGCTTGGCAAGCAACAGGAACCGTTGGAGGGATCATGGCACAGGCAACCTTTGCCGCCCGCCTCTCCCAGGCGATGGCACAGGCGGGCGCACGGCAGTCCGATGTGATCCGTCTGGCTCAGCAGCATGGGCGCAAGCTCGGGAAGAGCCAGGTTAGCCAGTACGTGAGCGGCAAGACCACGCCGCGCCCCGACGTGCTGCGCCTACTGGCTGACGTGCTGGGCGTGGACGAGCGCTGGCTCGCCGGCGACGCACATGCCGACGGGTGCGCACCCGACCTTCCCTCCGATCCCATCAACCCGACCGCGGCGACCCCCGCAACCCCGACAACGATCTCGGAGCCGACCGCGGCCACGACCCTAGGGAGCCCCCTCATGTTCTCTACGTCCCCTCTGCGCGAGTTCAAGAAGTCCGCGAAGCTCGACCACGTCCGCTACGACGTCCGCGGCCCGGTGGCCGACGAGGCGCATCGCATGGAGGCTGCCGGCGTACGCGTCCTCAAGCTCAACATCGGCAACCCCGCGCCCTTCGGTTTCCGCACGCCCGACGAGGTGGTGCAGGACATGGCGGCCCAGCTCACCGACTGCGAGGGTTACTCCGCCTCCAAGGGCCTGTTCAGCGCTCGCAAGGCCATCATGCAGTACGCCCAGCTCAAGAACCTGCCAAACGTCGACATGGAGGGCATCTACACGGGCAACGGCGTGAGCGAGCTCATCAACATCTGCATGGAGGCGCTGCTCGACCCCGGCGACGAGATCCTCATCCCCGCGCCCGACTACCCGCTGTGGACGGCATGCGCGGCGCTGGCCGGGGGCACCCCCGTTCATTACGTCTGCGACGAGCAGAATGAATGGAATCCGGACATCGATGACATAGAAAAGAAAATAACCCCGCGTACCAAGGGAATCGTCATCATCAACCCCAATAACCCCACCGGCGCCCTGTACTCGCGCGAGATCCTCGAGCAGATCGTGGAGGTGGCCCGCCGTCACCAGCTCATAATCTTCTCTGACGAGATTTACGACCGCCTGGTCATGGACGACCTGGAGCACACCTCCATCGCCTCGCTGGCGCCCGACCTGTTCTGCATCACGTTCTCGGGTCTGTCCAAGAGCCACATGATCGCCGGCTACCGCATCGGCTGGATGATCCTGTCGGGAAACAAGATGGCCGCGAGCGACTACATCGCCGGCCTCAACATGCTCTCCAACATGCGCCTGTGCTCCAACGTGCCGGCGCAGTCGATCGTGCAGACCTCGCTGGGCGGGCACCAGAGCGTGAAGGACTACATCCGCCCGGGCGGCCGCATGTACGAGCAGCGCGAGTTCGTGTACAAGGCGCTCAACGACATCCCGGGCGTGAGCGTGGTCAAGCCCAAGGCGGCGTTCTACATCTTCCCCAAGCTCGACGTGGAGCGCTTCAACATCACCGATGACGAGCAGTTCGCCTTTGACCTGCTGCGCGAGAAGCACATCCTCATCACCAACGGGCGCGGGTTCAACTGGGTCGCGCCCGACCACTTCCGCCTCGTCTACCTGCCGCGCATCGACGTGCTGCGCGAGGCGCTGACCGACCTGGCGGATTTCCTGAGCACCTACCGCCAGCGGTAGCATATGGAGTAGCCTGAGGCCAGGGGACGGTGGATCGGCTAGGGTAGCGCCGGGCCGAACGGGCCCAAAACGACGTCGGGGCAAATATCCGGACACTTCGGGGGTGTCGAGCCCGCGAAAACGTCCGGATATTTGCCCTCGTTCGTAGTTGGTGTCGTGCGCCTGGCTACTCGGCGATGACGTGGCGCAGCTGCACCCAGGCCTCGGAGAGGTTCGAGTTCAGGTTGCGCCCGGCGCACTGCTCGGCCAGCCAGCCCACGCGCCCGAGCGACTCGGCCGAGAAGGCGGCGTGCTCGAAGGGCGAGAGGTGCTTCTGGGCGAGCAGTCGGTTGCCCAGGCCCGAGCCGTGGCGCACCTCCTGGCGAGAGCGGTCCTTGTAGGAGATGCGCGCGCACTCGGCGGCGGAGTCCATCATGGCGCCCATGGCCGCGTCGCGATCCGCGCACTCGGCGGGCAGCTCGTCGGCGAACGGGATGTGCACCCACGACGCGCGGGGCTGGCTGGCGCGCAGCGCCTCGCGCACGAGCACGGCCAGCGCGTGGATCTCGGGCTGCGCCTGGTCGGAGTCGCGCTGCTCCAGGAAGTTGCGCCAGTACGTCGAGGTGATGACCGCCTCGTGCCACATGAACGGCTCGATGATTCGGTTGGCGTTCTGCTTGTGCACCGAGATGGCCTCGGGCGCGGGCTCATCGGCCTGGTACGCCTCGTCGTAGTAGAGGTCCACCAGCTCGCGCCAGTCGCTGGCCGTGGCCTCGGCGGGCATGAGGCCGCCCAGGAGCAGGCGCAGCTCGCTCACCACGGCGGCGTCGCGGGCGGCGAGCCACTGCTCGGTCGCGCGCTCGCGCACCTCGGGCGTGGCGAAGGCGCCGGCCATGCCCTTGCTGTTCATCGTGAACAGGGGGATGTAGGGGTTCTCCATGACGTCGCCGATAGTGACCTTCACCGCGCGGGCGCGCGAGCTGGCCGAGTTGCGCGAGAACACGCGGTGGGTGTTCACCTCCGACAGCACGCAGCGCGGGAACCGGCACACCAGCGTGGTGAGGCGATCGTCAGAGAGGCCAAGGCCCCCGTCGGCGGCATGGTCGAACGAGGCGCCGGCCGGCACGGTGTCCGCCACGACGAGCACCTCGTAGCCGCGGAGCATGGGGTCGCGGTACGTGACGCGCAGCTTCTTCTCCGAGGAGAACGGGACCTCGCACTCCTCGACGACAAAGGACGTCCAGTCGGGTGTTCCGTTGGTTGTGATCTCGTCAGTCATGTGCCTCTCCTGTTCTCGTGATCGCGGCCGGCTTACGTGGCGCGCGAGCCTGACATTCGTTTTGTACGCCCATCCGCCCTGTCCGCGGCGTTCCTCGCCGCCTTTCGCGGGGGCGCGTCGGCCGCGGTCGCGGCCCCTAGGCCCTGCGCCCCAGGATGATCTGCGCCACCTCGGCGGGGCGTGCCGCGATGTGCCGCGCCCCCGCCTGGGCAAGCTCCTCTCTGCCTCGGAACCCCCAGAGCACGCCGCAGGCGTCGAGGCCGGCGCTCACGCCGGTGCGCACGTCGACGCCGCTGTCGCCGACCATGAGGACGCCGGCGGTCTGGCTCGCATCGTCCGGGTCGATCCCCATGCGCCGCAGCAGGGCCCGGGCCATGTCGGGCGCCGGCTTGGGCGGCATCGCGTCGGTGCGGCCCTGCACCCAGCGAAGGCGCTCGCCGAAGTACCCGCGGATGAGGCCCTGAGCGGCGTCGTCATCCTTGTTGGTGAGCACGCCCAGGCGAACCTCGGCCGCGCGCAGCTCGTCAAGGAGATCTAGGATGCCGGGGTAGGGCGCCGTCGTGTCCTGCTTGTGCTCGTTGTAGTAGGCGCAGTACTCCTCGTAGGCGCCGCGCAGCGCAGCCTCGTCATCGGCGAGCGGATCGGGCATGAGGCGCCTGACGAGCGTGACCTGCCCGTCGCCGACCTTGAGCTTGAACTCGTCGACCGAGAAGGTGGGCCACCCGTGCCGTGCGCAGACCACGTTGCCGGCGGCGGCTATGTCCTCGATGGTGTTGAGGAGCGTGCCGTCGCAGTCGAACAGCACCGTGTGATAGGCGTGTCCCGCCGGGGCGCCGCATGCCTCGTCCGGCTTTTCCTGCGCAAGCGTGGCGTTCTCTGTCGGTTGTGCCGCCATCAGTTTTGGCCTCCTGCCCTCTCGGCGCGGCGCGCCTGCGCCCGTCACGTGTACAGGGTACCCCAACTCGGCGCCTGCCGGGCGCGAAAGGGGAGCTGGGGTTGACGGTTGTCCCGTCTGTTCGGTGATCGTCCACATCTGCCTGCCGGCGCGCCTGCCCTCAACAGCTCCCCCACATTCATGATGGCCGCGCGATATGGTGGTTGTGCGATGATGCGTGAATATTAGCAAACAGGTGGGATTAGAACTTGTTTACCTGATATAACTTTGCCGAAGCATTGCGCCATGTCGTCTGGCGCCCCACGTTCGGCCTCGTCACGGCGCGCGCCCCACGAGACCATCAAGGCAAAGGAGGAGCCCATGTCGCTCATCAACAAGGAGATCGGCGAGTTTTCCGTCCAGGCCTACCACAACGACGGGTTCAGGACCGTCACCAAGCAGGACGTGCTGGGGTCGTGGTCCCTGTTCTTCTTCTACCCGGCGGACTTCACCTTCGTATGCCCCACCGAGCTCGAGGACCTCGCCGACACCTACGAGTCCTTCCAGAAGGCGGGCTGCGAGGTGTACTCGGTGAGCTGCGACACGCACTTCACCCACATGGCGTGGCACGATGGGTCGCCCAGCATCGCCAAGGTGAGGTTCCCCATGCTCGCCGATCCGGCGCACGTGCTCGCTCGCGACTTCGGCGTGCTGATCGAGGCGGACGGCCTGGCCGAGCGCGGGGCGTTCATCGTCGATCCCGACGGGCGCATCCAGGTGTACCAGGTGAACGCCGGCGGCATCGGTCGAAACGCCGGCGAGCTCTATCGCCTGCTCGAGGCGGCCAAGTTCGTGCGCGAGCACGGCGACCAGGTGTGCCCGGCCCGCTGGACGCCGGGTGCCGCGACGCTCAAGCCCGGCGCCGACCTGGTGGGCAAGCTGTAGCGGCCTTCTGCCTCGGGCTCATTAGCAAACCCCGGCGACGCTGAACCTTCCGGTGGATCCTGATGGTTCGGTACGGAAGGGGCCACAAGTATCGAGAGAGACTTTAGGCCCC
>CAWVLT010000096.1:0-51535 GCA_963930185.1 Coriobacteriia bacterium
CCGGCCCCTCCGGGGGAGCGTTCCCGAACTCACCGCCGCGTGCGGCGGTGAGTTCGGGAGGCGTAGCGCTGTGCTTGCAATTCAAACTCCATACATTGACAACCTGGGCATACATGCGACGGCTGGCCAAATCTGTATATACGCCGTATACTGCGTGCTTCTTGTTATGTTTGCCCTAAGGCCAGAAGCATTTCAGACCAAGAGAAATGTCCCCCTTTACCTCGCTCTTTCGTGTGCTGCCATACTCGTAGGTGACACGCTCGTTCTCCTAATCGGATTCGGTCTAATCGCTAATATGTGGTACCTGGTTGGAATGCTCTTAATAGGCATGGGCATGAGTCTCATTATGACCAACTACGGTGTCACATATTGTTTAATGGGGGAACGAAATGCCTGCTTATCTATGGCAATCGGATTCGCCGGAGCCCCCATTCTACTCAACCTTATCATCACGCTTGCTTCGAGATGCACCCCTATCGCGATACTTTTACAAGCCGTTTGCATCCCACTTTCATTTACGTTTTACCAGATTGCCAACAAACTTACCAGCAACTCATCACAGCATGAAGCCGTCGACACCGCGACGCTAACCGGCAATGCAAAAAAGGCGGCGCTCGGGCACGCGCAGGGACGTCGGGGGCTCTTGCCCTATCTTTCTACTGTATTTGTTCTTGGCATGGCCTTCGGTATGGTAATTGGTATCAATAGCTCGCAAAGCAGTGGTGGTACCATTCAGGCCTGGTCCATCGGTATGGCAGTAGTCGGGGTTGTTATAATAGCAGGAACACTGATAGGCCCCTTCAACTTGAGCAAGATTGCACGTGCTCTCGTTCCTCTTCTGCTGCTCTGCCTTATTCTTATCCCGCTCTCTCAAACCCCGGTAGCTCAGGTTTCTTTTGTGGCAGGCTGCGGGAGCTACGTGTTTTCGCTTGTCTTCTACCAAGTCGCATACGTAGCAATAGCCGAAACGCAAACAATGCCTTCGGTCTCACTCGTGGCCCTGGCAACCTGTGTAGACTCGCTGGGCATCATTATCGGAGAGTTGCTGTGCCTCCTCGCATCTCCTTTTCTCCAGCAGCACCAAGAGGCCGTCTATCTACTAACCTTCGGTATCGCGTTTGCGCTCGTTATAACCAATGCGCTCTGTCTTAACGACAAGAGCACCGCTTCTTTGTGGGGATTTAAGCGGCCGTTATCTCAAATCGAGGAAAGCCTCATCAATCAGGCACATGCCCTTTCGACAGATTATGGGCTCACACAACGAGAGGAGGCCGTGCTTGTCGAGCTCGCAAAAGCAAATGAGCCCTCTGAAATTGCAAAAGCACTTGGCATCAGCATAACAACCGTGCGTTCTCATGTTCGAAACATATACGTAAAGGCAGATGTTCATTCGAGGGAGGAGCTCACGAAAAAACTGTTAGATAGATAACATGTTCAGGTTCATTGCATACAAGCGACCTGCAAAAGAGCCCGCAGACACCCAAGAAATGGGTGCCCGCGGGACGCATGCTGTAGTAACCCAGCAGACAAAGAACCTATGCAACGACTTCTTGCGTAAGGCCCAATCCATAGGCGTGATTAATCGCTCGGAAAGTATAGTAGCAGCCGGGTCCTTCCGTGCCACCTGAACCGGGATAGCCGGAGCCAAACACGTTCGCAACTAGATTTCCGGCGCCATACAATCCAGGAATCGGATTTCCGTTAATATCGAGCATCTGAGCATCTACGTTAATCTTTGGTCCGCCGCAAGTACCGCAACATCCAGGGACAATTTGGCACGCATAGAACGGAGGCGTGGCAATAGGTCCAAGCGAAGCATTCGCCAGTTCCACCGGCTCAGCACTGGCATTTGGACGCAATGCCGCGCACCAATCATCCCACGGCCATCCGCCACGATCAAATTGAGGATCTTTACCCGTATCACAATACGTGTTGAACGTCTCAACCTCGGCTTTTAGTCCCTCTGGATCGATATCCCACGCCTCGGCCAACTCGTCAAGCGTCTCATATGGACCGCCAACCCACTCAGGCTGCTCTTCCGCTGAGGTTGGCCATCCAGTTGTTAAAATGTAGTCGCTATCAAACACAAAGGTTGCCGGTAGATTACGCCAAACAGAAGTGCGAATGTCATACTCAAAGTAATTGAAATACGTGCTTGGATACGAAGCTTGCTCGTTGGTAAAACGCTTTCCATCACGGTTTACAATAATCGAATGTGACTGGCCGCGCCATGAGAACCAGTCCCAACCCGTGTTAACAAAATGATTCTCGCCCTTGATATCAAAGGACGTATCCTGCACAAAGAACGGTAGGCCCCAAACCGAACCCATATTGCCAAAAACCGCACCCACTTCATGTGCCATACGATGACCTGAGCCATTGTTTTCTTCTACATTGTTGGTAGCAAAGATCGGGAAGCGCAGAAACTCCTTGCGCATTGATTCGTTCCAATCGAAGCCACCGGTCGCTAGCAATACGCCCTTATTTGCTTTAATGTTAACTTGGCCATCCACAGTGGAGCACGTCAGGCCAATCACCGTGCCAGTTGCATCGGTAATGAGTTTCTCCGCCGTTGTTTCATACAGAATCTTGTCGGCGAAATTGCCCGCATCCAGACGCGGCTGAATGACTTGCGGGAAATAAACCGTACCCTGGATGCTCGTATCATTGGGATCGCAGAAGTTAAGTTTACGACGTCCGGTGAATTCTCCCTTTTCGTTGTTATAGTAATCAGGGATATTTGAATAACACGTATGGATGTCGAGCTCATCGGCAAAATATTTGAAAGCGACAGGAGCATTAACTAAGTAATCAGGAAGTAGGTCATCGTCCACATTGCCGAACAGATCACACTCGTGGACATACTGTTCCAGCTCTTCAAGCGACAAATCTTCAAAGCCCTCTTCATCCATGAGGTGGTTGCGCGGAACCCAGCAACCGCAGCCGGAAAGAGCCATTGTGCCACCATACACACCGCGTGCCTCAACAATTAGATAATCAGCACCGATCCTGTCGAGCATAAACGTTCCCACAAATGCCGTACCCGTGCCGACGATGACAAAATCGGTCTCGCGATCCCACGTCATCTCCTTTTGAGCACCCTCATCGGATCCAGGCTCCTCGGCAAAGGCACCGGTAGCCGATAATCCGCCAGCACCCGCAGCCATGCCACCAACAAGGGCCGCGCTCTTGAGAAAACCTCGGCGATCGAGTTTCATAACTGGCCTCCTTTACGCTTGAAATTCGAATCCCATCAGCTGAGATCCCCTATTAACCAGACATTTCGTCTATCGCGAAATGCCTGTGACCTCGCCCTTTACGATACAAGGCCAATAGAAAGAGCTAAATTGTCAGATTGAAGGAGCCTGCAAATAAGAGGTCATCAAATTTGAGGAGAGCTAGCCATACGAGTATTGAACCTAAAGCCTCAGCTCACCATGGGCCCGGCGTTTGCGCCCTCGGTCATTCCTCTGGGCACATGCTCAACAAGGTTGGGCATACTGAACATGACCTCTTATAGAATGACCGAAACTATCGCCTCGACATCCCCGGTCTCGCAGTTGAGAGCATGCGCATCCATCTGGAACGCACCACAGATAGCGGAATCGCCGTGCTGTGCCTTCCGGGCCTCGCCAGCCGAAACAAATATGCCGCAAGACTCGTTCTTACATGTCTCGGGGAATGCAATCCCAAGATCATTCTCGTCATACTGTAAGGTCTTAGAAGTTGATAACCCACCAATTCGGTCACCACTCGCCTGCGCGTTCTTTGCGCTGATATCTATGACCCCGCAACCGCCTGCCGTCGCTCTTTACGACAGCTGCCCGAAGAGCAGTGGTCTTATTGCTTTGTGCAAAAATTTAGTCTTATATGCAATCACACCTTAAACGATGCCCGAGAGGTTATCGTCGTTGCCGCTCGTTGCCGCTCGTTGCCGCTCGCAATTCGAGCGACAACGAGCTCCTATCGAGCTATTCGATATCGCGTTGAGCGAGATGCCCCCTCGATGCGGATCACGCCCAAGGAGGCAAGAGATGACAGGATCTTGCGCGTTTGGGGATTGCTGAGACCTATGGCTTGTGCGACATCAGAGGTTGACGCGCTAGACATGTCATCCAAGTACCTCAGAACCTCTTCGGCATGTGGCGGCAAATTGTCGCCAAGGGAAACCCTCGAAAAAGCAGCCCCGCTTTCTATTCGCTCAGCTTGCGCCCGTTCTTTCTCCGCAAACTCCCGTTCCCAGTCTGGGCGCCAAAATACGATCACCGTTCCTTGGGATACCTGCTTGACGTCAAAGTCAATACCCGCCTCCTCGCACAAGCGCCTGATGCGAGGCAGACCGCTCCCATACGACTCGATATCTCCAGACCGGTAGAGCGTTGTGGCGAGCAGCTTGTTACGACTCCGCGAGTAAATCTCCTCCTGCGAGAGGTGCTTCTCGAGGTCCATATCTACAGGCAGGCAACCGGGACTAAAGATCTCGACACGATCCTTGAGGATGTCGACCTGCACGTTGCTTGAGACAAGGTAGTCGCGATGGCAAAACGCGTTGAGCAGCGCTTCGCGGACAGCCTCGAACGGTATTTCGGGGATCTCCTCTCGCTCGAGCGCCCCCGTGAATTCAAAGCGCCTGTGCGTGTTCTGGGCAACGTACATCTCCGCACGGCGCACCATCTGGAACAGCGTTCCTTCGACTCGCTGGTTATCCAGAAACGTGATTTTTCGCTCGGTGGCGAACACCGCCATCTGGAGCATCGGCAGCTCCGACGGGCAGAAGCAGACCTCGCCAGCGTTCAAGAGGTGCCCGTCTTTGAACAGACCGAGCCGCTCGAGAACCGCCTTTGCGCTGTCATATTCGAAGCTGATACGACCCTTTTCGTTTCCGTGCCGCACGTAGCGGCGCAGCTCGTCCTCATCGACGTCGGCCAAAGACCGCCTCGATGGCTCGCTATCCCACGGATGGGCCTCGGCATCCCTGCGTCTGAGCATATCCGCAAGCATGTCGCGCGTCATCTTGACGTCCTCGTCGTGAACACGCATATAGTAGACACCGGCACTGGAGTACGGCACATCCGTTCCCTGAACATCGACGCGAATGCACGTCTTTCCCTGCACGTTCACCTTGTTGATAGTCGGGTAAATCGTAGGAAAAACGCGATCGCGAATAGTCTGACTTACCTCTCGCAAGGTCTTGTCAGAGACCTCTCTTGGCCAAGGACATCCCCGTTATCCTTAACGCCAAAGAACAGCGTGCCAGCACCCGACCTGTTAAGCATGGCAACCATCGAATCCGTGGCAAGCTTCTGCTCGGCCGTAGTGCGCTTGAACTCGACCAGCTCGGTCTCACTCCCCAAGTTAGGCATGGGACCCTCCCCTCGCCGAATGGAAATGTTTCGATCTACTATACACTTGCCGCACGACTGAATCGCAATGCGTCACCATGTACGTAATACTCGCGCGTGCTGTACGCACAGATCGGCAAAGGCCACGTCCGGAGAGGAACGCGCATGTCCCGCAGGCAGGCAGATGTCGGCAGGGAAACCGACACGACAATCGCAGATCCCTCCCCCAAGCCCTCCCCGCAGGGCAGGGACAAGCGCCTGCTGCACATCGGCATCGCCTTCATCGCGCTGGTCGTGGTTGCTTTCCTCGCTTGGCTATTCATCTCGGGCACGGCGAGCGAGTTCTTCGACGCCCTCATGCACGCGCATCCTGCATGGGCACTTGCAGGCATTGGCTGCTTCGTGGGTTACCTTGTCCTCGACTCGGCCTGCTACCGCGTGGCGGGCATGCTCACCGGCTCGCGTCTGGGTGCGCGCGACGTCGTGAGCGTCGCGGCGGCCGGCATCGTCTTTGGCTACCTCACGCCCAGCCAGATGGGCGGCGCGCCGGCGCAGGTCGTGCGCCTGTCACAGGTGGGCCTCAAGGTGGGTGACGCCACGGCGGTGCAGATCACCAAGTTCTTCGTCTACCAGGCCGCCGTCACGCTGCTCGGTGCCACCGTCATGATCGCGGAGTACGCCTACTTCGTGGAGCGGTTTGGCAACATCGTGATCGTCTCGATCCTCTCGTTTGGCGTGCACCTGCTCATCATGGCGTTCATGGTGGCCATCGTGGTGGCGCCGGGGCTGGTGCGCAGCCTGTGCCATCTGCTCGTGCGCCTTGGCTCGGGCTTCGGGCCAGACAAGAAGCTGCGCGTCTTTAAGGATCCGACGGCGCTGCACGCTCGCGTCGACGACGAGGTCGACGAGTACGCCGGGACCGTGCGCTCGGCCATCCGGCACGGCGGGGTGGTCATCACTGCCGTGGCGGTCACGATCCTGCAGCTCGCGAGCCTGTACTGCGCGCCCTACTGCGTGCTGCGCGCACTGGGGGTGGAGGGCGTGGACTTCTTCGCCACGCTGTGCGCCGCCGCGTTCATCCAGCTCATCATGACCGCCGTGCCCCTGCCCGGCGGCACGGGCGGTGCCGAGGGAGGCTTCGTTCTGTTCTTCGGGCCGGAGCTGGGCGCCCTCACGGCCGTGGGCACGGTGCTATGGCGTGCGTTCACCTTCTACCTGCCGGTCCTGATCTGCCTGCCGCTGCTGGGACTGCGCTCGAAGCTGAGCCCCGCCCAGCGCCTTGAGCGATTCGGCGAGGCGCACGTGGGCCGTGAGGGCAGGCGCGACGCGATACGCATCGCTCGCGGGCGCGTAGTGGAGTTGCGCGACGCGGCAGGCAGAAGGCTCAGGCCCGGCTCGCTCAGGCGCGGGCAGCGCGTGTTCGTGACTAGGCGGCGAGGTGTTGCCGCGGTCACGCCGAGCCTGCGCGCATGGAGGCAGGCACACCGGCTGCGCAGGCGCGGACAAGGGCATGGCCGTCGGACGGGCGGCACCCCGGAGCTCGGCGCCAAGTTTTGCCAGTAGACGTGCCAGCAGGCAGCGACGACCGTCCAAGGTAAGAGTGACGATCAAATCCTGCAGGAATATCCCGATCGCCATCGGCCAACAAGAGCGCTGACACGGCAGCCCCGCCTTGGGAGTGCTGTCTCCAATCAGCAGGTGATAGAGCCAAGCTCCAGAAGCGCTTCTCTAACCGCTTGTGCATCCCGCTCTGATAGTCTCCCATATCGATGCGCGCTCAAGAAGGCATCGGAGGGGACAAGGAGCTGCTTGGAGCAACGCACGGTTGACGGCTTCGAGAGCCCGGCGTCCTGCCAGTCATTAAGGCGAACTTCTCCGGGATATTCCGGACGCGGGCCGTGACCGGAGACCTTGAGCACCAAAACGACAGCGCGCCCTTCGTGTATCGCACCGATCACTATCGGGCGCTCTTTGCTGCGCGTCGGGTCCTCCTCATAGGCAAACGGGAGCTTCCATACCTCGTAGAGGCCCGGGCTATTCATCGTCATCGTCATCGTCCTCGTCCCACCACTCGTGAGGCGCAATGACTACCCCGTTCTCCACGCGGGCATGCATCAGGTGCGGGTTGGCAAAATTGATCTTTGGCGCAGGGACCTTTACCTCGAACGGAAATCCACCTTCGGCGACGAATCGCTTGACAAAGACCGTGAGCGCCGCCGACGAGGTGAGGCCGATCTCCGAGGCGATCTCTTCGAATCGACGCTTGGTATCCTCATCGACCAAGGTCTTGACAAGACCCGTCTTTGGCTTGTCTGCAATTGCCGTTGCCATACGATCATCCCTCTGTGAAATGTATCGAGTGCCGTATTGGTACTATTTTATACCCAGAAAGGTACCGATACATCAACACAACTCTGCAAAAGGGCAGACATCCAGGACCTGCGACACCTCGTCCATGCGGATGCACCGAGCCGCAAGCGCAAGCACGAGACTCGGCCGCTCCCCCTACTTCACCTCCCACACGCGCTGCTGCACGCGCGACGCGGTTCGCAGGCCCTCGGTCGTGGGCGCAAGGATGCCGGCCTCAAGAGTGGCCAGCCCCTCCTTGCACAGCTGGTCCCAGAGCGGCTCGTACTTGGGCGCCTGCTGCGGGTGCGCATCCTTGAACTCGCCTAAGTCAAGCCCCAGGTTCGACGCCAGCCTGAGCGACGCCATGCGCTTGGCGAGCGCGGGCTCGTCCCACTCCACCACGTCGCGCACCACCTTGGTGAAGTCGCTCGAGTGGGCCACGTATTCCTCGAAGCTGCTCGTGTTGCGATAGCTCATGCCGCCCACGAAGCTGCGCGCCCCCAGGCCAAAGCCAATGTGGTCCAGACCCCGCGCGTCGGCCAACGTGTACTCGCACTCAAACGGCGTCTTGGCAAAGCACTCCGGCGCGTACATGTGGCAGCCGCTCGCCGCCAGACACTCGGCCGCAGCCGCGTGCTGGGCCTTGCGGTCCTCCTCGCTCACCTCCTCGCTACCCGGCCCCGTGTAGGGCCGCAGCGTCACGTGCACCATGCCGCGCCCGCCCGTGCAGGCGACGGCGGCGTTTTTGAGCGAGGTGGGCGTCTGCCCGGGGATGCCGTAGAGAATCTCGCAGTCGATGTTGGGCACGCCAAACGCATCCATGTAGCCCAGGGCCTTGGTGATGTCGGCCATGTTCTGCGGTGCCTCGAGGTACGTGAGGAACTCGTCGCGCGTGGCGAGCACCTCGAGCGAGGCGCGGTTGTAGCTGCACACGTTGAAGGCCGAAAGCGAGGGCGAGCCAACCGTGCGCGGCGAGAAGCGGATGGTGAGCTCCATGCCCCGCACCTTGTCAACGCGGCGCTTGAACTCGAGCAGCATGCGCGAGAGCTTGTCGGGGCTTGCCACCGAGGCGATGCCGCCGCCCACGTAGATGGCGCGCACGCGCCGGCCCTCGAGCAGGTCGCCCGAGGCCTCGAGCTCGCGCTTGAGGGCGCCCAGGTAGTCCTCGCGAGCCTGGCGGTTGGCGTGGACCGCCTTGTAGATGTCGCCCTTATGCTCGCTCACGCAAAACGGCGTGCGGACAAACACCACGACGTCGCGCTTCTCCACCGGCTCATGCACTGGCATTGCAAATCCCCTCTCGCCACACGTTTCGAACGGCTCCCACGCAATGACCCGTCTACACCGCGCCATCCGAAAAGTCCGAAATAAAGTCGACAGGCTCCATGACCCGTATTGGACCATCTTGGAAGTCTCTCGTATTTCGAGTCAAAAGCAGATCACACCCATGCTCGTATGCCGAAAAGGCCTGAACCGCGTCCTCAAAGTCATCCACTTGAGAACCCAAGGCCCGCACGCAGCTTGCAGCCGTTGTGTCAATCACCTCGCAGAGCGCAAAGACGCCCTCCAGCGATTCTCTTGCGACTTGCTTTCCAACAGCTTTTCTTAGGCAATAGAAGATGTCTGTTGCCTGAGACGCGGTGATGCAGCAGGTCATCCCGTGCGTGGCCGTCAGTTTGAGCGCCCTGACTGCCATCTCATGAAAGGGTTCGCGCGAATCGAGCAGGAAATCTAGGATGACATTTGTATCGATGAGGATTTTCATTTCGACGACCGCCGTTCGTCGAGATCGTCATCAAGGTCAATCACCGCGTGCACACTACCAGCAAGGCGATCGATAAGCGACAGTTTCTCACGCACGGGGCTAGACACGATTGCAACTACATTCCCGTTCTTTGTCAGCTCGAGGTCCCCCTTGTCCAAGAGCCTGAGATACGAAGTGAGGTTGTTGCGAAACCTACTCACAGGAACTCTCTCTGGCGTACCCATCGCTCCTCCTTCGATTTTGTACAAACTTGTTGCCCTTACTTGTACATTCTAATTCAAAGAGGGCTGATGACGGGTCCTCAAGGCACAAGGACTCTTCTTTGAAATTCTCGTAACGAGAAGGAGGGCGCAGCCCTGACAAAGACCGTGCCCTCTTTCTCACGACGAATGCCCTCGTTACCCGGGCATCAATTCTAGGCACTACATGTCGTACCGGTAAATGAAGTATGTACCCGCCTCGCCCTCGGGGACCGGCTCGCCGCGCAGATCCTCGCCCGTGCACACCTCGGCGGACATCGTGCCGTCGGGATGCAGCTCGGGCGTGGTCATGGCAACGCGCCTGAAGCCGTGGCGGTCATACCAGTCGTAGGTGCAGCCGGTGTCGGTGAACAGCCAGTAACCGCCAATGCCCCCGGCCAGCAGATAGTCCTCGAAGCGCGTGATCATCGCGGCGCCGACGCCCTTGCCGCGCGCGGCGGGCGAGGTGACGAACAGCACGTACTCCGCAGCGTTCTCCAGAAGCGCCTCCGCCCTGCGGGAAAGCTCCTCATCGCAGGCGAGCTCGGCGTCCTGGTAGCCCAGAACCAGCCTGCCGCCATCGGTCGCGCGCAGGGCGCCCTCGAGGTTGGCCGCAAGTCCCTCGTAGCGAGCGGCCCACTCCTCCCCCGGCGCGCCGTAGGCGCCCAGCGCAACGCCCATGAGCACGCCCGCAGCGTCGCGCGCGACCAGCGCGAAGGTGCTGCGCTGCAGCATGCGCGCGAGCATGAGGGCCGCGCCAAGACGGTGGTTCTCCTCGCCGGCCCCGGCGTAGACCCACTCGGCGGGGACCAGCCCCGTCACGTCGTCGAAGTCCCTGTCGTGGTCAAACGGCAGATAGGACATGCCTGCGGCCGCCGGCTTGATGGGACCGCCTTCGTCGGTAGTCGCAAGGTCCTTGCGGTAAGCATAGGAATTGTACGGCTTGCCCGGCTCGGCGAGCACGCCAGCCAGCGCAGGCACAGCATCGGGAGCCACGTGGCCCTCGGCGTCCGCCGCGTCACCGTACTCCGCGAGGCCGCGCGCCGGCTTCTCGACCTGGCCGATGCGCTCGTAGCCATGCCGCTCGTACCACTGCCAGGTGCACTCGTCATCAGTCGTGAGCCAGTAGGAGCCTGTGCCGCGCGCCGCCAGGTGACGCTCGAACTCGGCGATGAGGGCGCTGCCGGCTCCCTTGCCGCGTGCATCGGGCGAGACGACGAACAGCGCGAGCTCGTCGTCACCCTCGGGCTTGCGACTGCCCATGGCGGCCTCCAGGGCGTCGTGGCTATCGCCCTCGTTGTGCTCAAGGTAGTGGAGTCGTGCCTTTGCGGCAGGGCCACCATGCTCGCCCAGGTCGGCAATGAGGCCCGCGTTGCGCTCCTGCCATACGGACTTGTCGACAGGTTCAAGCTCGCCAAAGCGGCCAATGAGCAGGCCGACGACGCGACCGTCATTAGCCCCACAACGAGCTTCGGCGTCGTCAGGTGTCGCACCCTCGTCATCAACGGCGACTATGCGATACGAGCAGCCCTTCAGGGTCCAGGCGAGGTCGGCCTGCCTGAACTTGCGCTTCTCCTCATCGGTGCATGCAAACGGATCCCACTCGGGGGGCATAACCTGCGCGGCCTGCTCAAAGTCCGCGTCGGTAAACGCACGAACATGGATAGCCATATGTCCTGGTTCCCTTCAGTCGGTTTTGTGGCGTCGGCCCATTTGATGCGACGCCAGTGGGCGAGGGCGCGCAAGCTCCCCCGTGTTGGCACGCCTGCCCGTATATTGATGCTTGAGCTTGCTCCTACCCATTTCGCATGAACGGCAATCCGTCGACCTTCGGACGGGTGAGTGCGAGAATCTCGTCACGAGTCGCCACGCCAAGCCTGCCGTAGATGTTGTGGACGTGCGTGCGCACGGTATTGGGGGAAATGAGCAGGGACTCGCCGATGTAGGCGCTCGAATGGCCCTGTGCCAGATAGCCCAAGATCTCCCGCTCGCGCTGCGTGAGATGATGCTTACGGGCGAGCTCGTCGCAACGCTGCGTAAGCAGCTGCGCCCAGTCGGGCTGCTCGATGCCGCCCTCATGGTCGCCTTGCGCCTGCGCTTTCTCGCCAGGCAGAGCCCCGGACGCGGACGCGATTCCCACGAGCACATCCCCCGGCAGCTCCTCGTCACCGCGCAGGCTGCGCAGCACGGCATGGACAACCATGCCGACCGAGTAGGCCGCCGTCACGGCAGCAGACGAGGATCAGTGTCGACGCGACGAGCTGGGCGATGAGGACATACGGATAGTCCACCACGACCGACTCGCCCCGAACCCCCATGATGAAGGCGAACAGGGCAAGGCCGATAGCCGGAGCGGTGGCCACGTCGAGAAACGAGCGCATGCGCGAGAAGGGGGAGTCACCGCCGGCGTCCGCCTTGGCATCATGCTCGACCTCGGGCACAGAAGTGCGAGACGCCTTGCCGGCCTTGCTGGCGGTGGCGATAGCCGGGATGCGTCCCTCACCTGCAGCGGCGCAAGGCGAGTCGGACGCATAGACGATGGGCACGACCACTGCAAGGCCAACAGACACCACAAACATCGCGATCGCGACAGGAACAGGCAGGACGTACATCCCAAGGCCGAGAAGCACCGTGAGCATGGTGGCCACGCACACGCACAGCGTTGCCGAGCGCAGGTCATAGCGCCGCATCACCCGACCCCATGCAAGACAGACCGCGCAGCTTCCGACACCGCACGCAACGCCATCGACCACGGGTGCCCAATCGCCCGGCGACCCCAAGATCGCCATGGCGCAAAAGGCAAGATCACCAATGACGAACAGACCGCCGCCAACCCAATTGACGACCCACAAGGGGATCTGTTTACCGACTGCCGACAGAACCAGCACGACGACCGCCGCCAAGAACGCCGACTCCAACGCGACCGACGGAAAGCCGTCTATGAACGTGCGAAGTAGGTCGTAGCGCTGAAACGGCGTGACCGCGCCCGAGTAGATGAGCAGCGTCGCAAGCATGGCGGCCAGGCCGAGCGAGGCAACAACAGAGCGCGCCGCATTTTGAGCCGTCGAGCACCCCAAGTCCCATGACCTCACGCTGTCCCCCTCGCCATGCATCACGCCCGTCGCACCTTGCCAAAACACTCGAGTAACGCTATCTCCCGGGAGTCAAAAGCCCATCCCAATAGCCCAGAGACTCCGCTCTCAGAAAATCAATGAGCGGCGAAAGCTCCGCCGCATCATGAAACGCGTCGAGGGCCCCGTAATATGCAATGCGGTCCTCCTCCCTGACAACGATCGGAGGGGCGCCCATCGAGAGCAATGCCATATTCATGAGCAGGCGTGCAGTTCGCCCATTGCCATCAGCAAAAGGATGGATGTCAGCAAGCTGCGCATGAAGAAAGGCTGCGACGACCAGGGCGTTTGTTTCGTCGTCCATATGGCCGTTGACGTCATCCAGAAGTTCCCCGATGCGCCCCTCGACATCCTCGGGCAATGCCCCCACGCCAGACGCCCCCACAACGTAATGATGACGCTTGAAGGTGCCTGGGCGTTCGCCCCGCGACCAGCGTGCCTCGTCGTATATCCCTCGAGTCAGCAACAGATGCGCATGCAGGACGATGGCCTCTTCAAACCGAAGTCCCGGCCTTGCCTCGCGCCGAGCCCATTGCCAAGAATACTTGAGGTTTTGGATCTCAAACAGCGTTCGGACATCTCCAGTAAATGAAATGACCTTCCCGTTCTCAAATATCTCCCTCGTGTCATGGAGGGTAACGTTGTCGTTTTCGATTTTTCCAGAATTGTACGCGTAATCAAGAACGAACTGGTCAATGAGCGCGTCTTGCTCGCACCTGTCGAGCGCGCGCCACGTGGCTTCTAGACTCGCGTAGGCATTGCGCAGGTTAACCTCAGCCATCATCAACTCCCTCGTCAGCCTATGCAGCATTCGCCCAACGCAATGGCCTCAGCCATTCGTCTCAGCCAGATAATCGGCAAGTGGAGGCTTTTTCCCTCGCCAACGCGCATGGCCATCAGCCCGGAAGGCGTCCTCACCAAGGCGACGAGAGTCGCCCGCATCACTGATCAGGCGAAACTCCCCGTGGGCAGCTGCCTCGGTGAGACTTCCAAATGAGCTCACGTAAGCGAGCAGGCGCTCGTCGTCCACGATGGCGCCCTTCGGATCTAGCCATTGTCGCATTCAAGCCTCCCACACTTGCCTTTTCATGACACCCCGCACGCTTTTACTCGATCTCCCCGTATAGGTAGGCGCCCAAGATGTAATGATATACCACGCGCCAAGCCAGGATAACAAATGGGCCGGCGCCCCCGTTCGCCGGCCCATCATCTACAACTCGTACAATCCTTGCATCTACCAACAAGGACGACCCAAAGTCAAATCCGCCAAGTAGTTACAACCCAGCAATATACTCAAGCGCGCAGTCCGTCCCGTGGAACGAGCAGAAATACGTATACGTGCTGCAAGAGCCAGAGAACGCATGGTTGTAATCAGTGGTAAAGAAGCCACCCGTATCAATTCCGCCCGCGTAGAGGCCCGGAATCGGAGCCCCGTTGGTTCCCATGACCTCAAGCTTCTCGGACACCTTGACGCCGCACAGCGTAGACAACCGACAAGGCTGCGCCTTTATCGCGTAGAACGGGCCCGTCGTGAGCGGAAGCATCATGGATGCATCCTTGAAAAACTCGACATCCTCGCCAGCCTCACACATGGAGTTGTAATGCTCTACCTCAGCAACAAGGCCCTCTGCGTTGATGCCCGCGGCCTCAGCCAGCTCCTCAAGCGTCTCACCCTTGAAACAAGTCCCCTCGGCCACACCCTCTTCAAGCGCTGTTCCCATCTCAGGCTCAGGATCATAGGTGTAGGGAAGGCCGCGGGACTGGGTGAAGAATTCCTGAGTCTCCATACGCTCAACCATCGTGGAGTCAAACACGTTGAAGTAGCGGTGATCGGGTGAGGACGCCGCCATGTTGAACGGGATGGTAAGGTTGGTAAAGAACTCACAACCAACGCGCTTACCGTACTCGTTCACCCACAGATACGGCTCGGAGAGGGCACGATCGAGAGGCGAGCCATAGGGGACATACGGATCGACACACGGCGTCTGGCCCTGGGACCATTGCATCCCACATGCCACTGCACCCGCGCCAAGCAGCATGTTAATCCCATCGCCTTGATGCTGAAGCATGGTATCGCCCGCATAGGAACCGGTGCCCTTGGACCCCATGTAGTAATCGACCATATCTGGGTTGGCACCAAAACCGCCGGTCGTGACAAAGGTCGCCTTCGCCTTGACGTAGATAGTCGCTCCATCAGACGTGGTGGCCAGAGCACCGACACACGCACCGCTCTCGTCGACCACTAGATTCGTGGCAGGCGTCGAGGTCAGAGCCGTCACGTTACCCTGTGCCATTACATCTTGGCACATTTGAGCGAGGCCAGCAGCCTTCTCGGCAAAGAACAGGCCCGCTCCCGTGCCCTCGCCTGCAAGCGACCACAGCAGGCTCCCCACCTCTGCGCCTTTATCAATAAACCAGTCGAACGGTTCGTTAAGGTGGTCCAAGAACGAGCTCACGAGCTTCGCGTCGGGACGATAGTTGTTAAAGAACATGAAGTAGTCGTACGCTTCTTTCTTGGTCCACGTAACGCGACCTTGCTCCTTCACGTAGGCAACGGTGTCAAGAGCAAAGTGAGCCTCGACATAGGGTGACGACCCGCCTATCTCTTCGGCCTTCTCCAAAAGAATGACCGAAACCCCAGCCTCAGCCGCGCGGGCCGCCGCTGCCAAGCCTCCAACTCCCGCGCCGATAACTAGATAGTCGCATTCCTGAGTTTCATATGCGCCCGCTTCAGAGGCTGCAACCGTCGGGAAAGCCCAGGGGTGCTCGAGTGACGTCGTGTCAAGATTCACTTCCCCTGAACTCGTAGAGCCCTCCTCCGCATGCGCGGAACAAATGGCAGTGCTACCAAGCGCCGTCGCACCGATGGCGGCACATCCCGTCGTTGCCAGAAAACCGCGTCGAGTAAGCTCCATCGTTCTCCCCTTCCTGATCAAATCGGATAGCAGTACCGAAACTGAAAGGATCGGTGTCTTCACGATACATCGGAGAGAAACAGGGCCTGTCTTCTATGAGGGGTGTTGCTTGCTGAACGCCTGGGGTGTTTTTTCAACCCCACATCTCTCCGGAATCAACCATTCCGAGAAGAACCGGCTAGTCCGTGCGCCAGTCTTCGGAAAGGTAGGCAAGAAGCTCCTGCCTGGAATGAACTCCCGCCTTTTTATAAATGTTCTTGATATGCCCTTTGACCGTATCCCTCGACAAGCAAAGACAATCGGCAATCTCGAGCGATGTTTTTTCCTCCATCAAAAGACGCAGGATCTCTTCTTCACGCCGAGTCATTCCAAACTTACGAGAAACAGCGATCACGCTATCAATTTTCGCATGCATGACCGGATAACTCGCCACTAATCGCTTGTCCCTCTGCATGCCCAACAGAAGCAGCACGGTAACAAGCAAGAAAAAGAAGGAGAAGACGCCAATGAATACATACGGTGTTACCTCCAAGCTCGTCAGGAAAACGCTCAGGCTCCCGACCCCGACGCCAACAAGCGTGGACGCGCTCAGAAGGGCAAGCATTACGGAAGGCAGAAAAGCGCCGTCCATCCTGTACTCGCTGGTAACCTCAGCAGCCACACACATCGCATACACGCATAGCGCCTCTGAGGCTGCCATTGAAAACACCTTCATGAACTCAAGGTATCCCATGCCTAAAAATGGGACAAGCAGAAGAGCGCAGGCCATTACAAGATAGACGAGGGGGATAAGGGGTACCCGCCAGCGACCAGAACACACAAGAAAAAATATGCAGCCGGCGCCAACCGTCGGGGCGAGAAGATGAAAGAAGGTTTGCATATCCTGCGAAATGGGCCCCTGAGCCATGAATAGATAGCTGATCGAAATCGATATGGTCGCAAACGCGAAATAGCCAAGAAATGGAGTGCTGACAATCCTAAGCCCCTCCAAATCCGAGCACGCCTGGTTTTCCTTGCTTTCGATCACGGGGAAAGCAGGCGAGACTTTGTCACGAAGAACAAGCAGCGCCGAAACACAGGGAATAACGTAAAACAGATAGGACCGCATCTCCATGTGAGGGACGGAGAAGGCCCAGCCAAGGGCATTTCCCAAAAAGAAAGCAGCCCCTATTTCGAACGCCGATAAAGCTAGCGGTAAGATCATAAAACGCGCTAGGCATACAGCTTGCAGTAGCGCCATGCCAATGGCACAGACAGCCGCCCCGATAAAAGCACCGAAAGATTGCTGGAAAACAAGAAGAAGCATGGCTCCCGCTGATGCGCCAAGGGCTGCCAGCAAGATTAATGTGGGTTGCCGCCGATTCGATACTAGCCCACTTTTCGCAATGACGATCGCCGTGATCACGGCGACAAGCAGGTATAGAACAAATGTCGGAGAAGCGCCTTCCTGGCCCTGGGGATAATCAAAGGCGTTTTGGTTCATGAGGCCCTTGCCAAATGCCCAGAGCACGGCAAAGGCAATCACCTCCAGCACGGAAAAATGGCCACCCGTATGATCAAGCTCGGTTTTCCCCATAATATGCCAGCCTGCCAGTTGTACGCCCCCAATCCCCTTGTATCATACGGCATCCGAATCAAGAACGCCCACAAATTAGCTGGAAACTTGCACAGAGCAGAAAGCCATCGTCAATCGCCGGCTCTCCCACCTCTTTCCCACCCGCGGCCACCCGGTACGGGCAGGCGCCTCGGCCTTGTCCATACGACGCACGGTATGACCGGGCTTCTCTCAAGAATACGGCGCATGATCATACGGGGCACCGCAGGATAGACGCTAGGCTGGACGCAATGCGCCAGCGAGACGCACCGCACGGTCAATCGAGACGTTTTGCCTGCGGACGCGCCTTGCTGGCGTGGCATTCGTTCGCACTGCGCGCCGTAGCGCATGCGAGATGACGAAGGGAGAACCATGAGCGATACCACCATGTCCCGCCGCTCGTTCGTCGGCCTCGGCGCCGCGGCCGCAGCGGTCGCCGGCATCGGCCTGGCTGGCAACGCCAGCCGCGCCCGCGCCGACATAGTGGGCGACACCACCGGCTACGTGCCCGAGTTCCTCAACCCGCCGACGGCCGTCGACGAGTCCACCGTGGCCGAGACCATCGACACCGAGGTGTGCGTCGTGGGCATCGGCCTGGCCGGCGTGTGCGCGCTGCGCGAGGCGGCCGAGCAGGGCGCCAAGGTCGTCGGCATCGAGAAGGGCCCCGACGTGGGCTACCGCTCCGGTGAGTTCGGCACCTTCGGCAGCGAGATCCACAAGCAGCTGGGCATCGAGCAGCCCGAGACCCAGGAGGTCGTCAACGAGCTCATGCGCGTGATGGGCAACCGTCCCAACGCCCGCCTGCTCAACTACTGGATCGCCAACTCCGGTCCCGACCTTGACTGGTACGTCGGCAGCGCCGAGCACGAGCTGCTCACCGGCGACTCCGACACCCCCACCGACGCCAGCGCCCCCTACATCTTCCCCGAGCGCTGCCCCGTCAACGAGAACTACAACTGGCGCGAGGAGAACTACCCCTGCTTCCCCGGCATGGTACACCTGCTGCCCGACCACGGCTGGGCCATGCATGGCTCGCTCGAGGCCGCCCAGGCCGCCGGCGCCGAGGTCCGCTTCAACTGCCGCGCCACGCAGCTCATCAAGGACGGCAACCGCGTCGTGGGCGTCTACGCCACCGACGAGGACGGCAACACGATCCGCGTGAACGCCTCCAAGGGCGTGGTCCTCTCGACCGGCGACATGTCCAGCGACAAGGAGATGCTGGCCTACTACGCCCCCGAGGCGCTGCACTACGGCTGCTTCTTCAGCTCGTTTGACGCCGAGGGCAACCCGGTCAACACCGGCGACGGCCACAAGATGGCCATGTGGGCGGGCGCCGTCATGGAGATGGGCCCCTTCGCGCCCATGGGCCACAGCCTGGGCACCAACTCCATCGGTATCGACCCCTACCTCATGGTGAACCAGGACGGTGAGCGCTTCGCCAACGAGGACGTGGGAGCTCAGGAGCTGCAGAATCAGATCAAGCGCCAGAAGGGCGGCGTGGCCTACCAGATCTTTGACAGCAAGTGGAAGGAGCAGCTGCAGTACATGCCCCAGTGCTTCGGCGGCGTCACCCACTACGTCCCGCCGGAGGAGGAGGCAAACTACGAGCACGCCATCAACCACTTTGCCGCCGGCTATGCCTCCGACACCTACTTCCAGAGCGAGATCGACGCCGGGTCGATCATCCAGGCCGACACCATCGAGGACCTCGCCGCTGCGGTGAACATCCCCGCCGAGACGCTGGTCGCTACGGTGGAGCGCTACAACGAGCTCGCTCACGATGGCAAGGACGTGGACTTCAGCAAGGTGTCCACGCGCCTGTTCCCTGTGGAGAACCCGCCGTACTACATGGTGCCCTTTGGTGACTCGGGCATGCTCGTGCTCATCGGCGGCATCGACTGCGACGTCGACTGCCACGCCCTAGACGCCGAGAAGAACCCGGTGCCGGGCCTCTACGTGGCCGGCAACACCATGGGCGGCCGCTTCCTGGTGGACTACCCGGTGACCGTGGCCGGTGCAAGCCACTCCATGGCCATGTCGTTCGGTCGTCTGGCCGGCCGTAACGCCGCCGCGGAGAAGTAGTCCGAGGGGGCAGCAGGCACCCTGTGGAACATCCCTAGCTAGTGATTGGCGGCCGGCGGGACAACTCGCCGGCCGCCTTTCGGTTATGGTCATGCCTGTGCCGCCGTGACCGACGGCACCGTGTCCAGCTTGCACTGCGTTTTATCGAACTGGCCATGGTCAATTAGCTCGGATCACGCGTGCACGCCCGTCTTTCCAGCCCGCATGTAAACAGAATCGCCCATCTCTTGACACCCAAGGGACGACATGGCCCATGCCGGGATGACTCCGTCTGGCCTCTAAGACGATGCCGTTATAGCGAAGCCGCGACAACCTTTCTAATATATTCCGAACGGTTGTCGGTCTTACGGTCTATTGCCGCCACCACCGAAGCCGGGAACTTGACCGGCACGGTCACAAGCGGTTCGGCAGAAATGCGCGGTCGACCCGTTACGACCTTGCCATCCCAGCCCTTGCCGGGAAGTTTGCCGTTCTCGATATCTTGTGCAATGGCCTCGATGTCCTCATCCGTCACGATCTTGCCGCTCTTGAGCTGATATTCCATACCCCTACCTCCTCCTCGACAGCCCGAGCTCGCGCTTAACCTTTTCTGTGGCTGGACACATGGCATGGATTATGAGCGCTCTCCCATCGGCCAGCGCCGCAGCCACCATCTCGATCTCATGTCCGTACCGATCGAATCCAACTGCGACCCAGTAGTCACCGCCCACACGCATGCGCTTCGCCAGAAAATGCTCCCACGCATACACGATGTCCTCTTCTCGAAGACCGTGAACTAGGGCATGTCCGTGTACTATCGTACTTATTCCCATTGGCAAGCCTTTCGTAATATAAAAGTATATTACAAAACATAAAACACAGCCATATGGTACGAAGCCTCCGAAAAATCGATTCTATAGATAAAATGGATTCGCTCACCTACCTGACCACATCCTGACAAACCGTGAATTCCCCCAGCTCAGAGGGTCAATAAGACGTTGTCAGAACCCTGCCAGAACATTGCAAGAGGCATTTTCTGGTTCAAAACCAAAGAACGCACGCATGCGCTCGCCTGGCCTGGCGTATCATGTGCCGCATGGATACCTGCCGAGACATACCCGAGCGCCACGCGGCGTCCCCATCATCCGCCGGCGCCCCCAGCTCATCACCCGTCCCCCGTGGCCGCTTCGCGCCCACGCCGTCGGGCCGCATGCACCTGGGCAACGTTTGGTGCGCGCTGGCCGCGTGGCTTGCCGTGCGCTCGCAGGGCGGCACGCTCGTTCTGCGCATCGAGGATCTGGACAAGCGCAAGATCCCCGACTGGGCAGAGTCAGCGCTCATCGACGATCTGCGCTGGCTGGGACTCGACTGGGACGAGGGCCCCTATCGCCAAAGCGAGCGCACCGACGTATATGCCACATGGGTCGGGCGGCTCAACGACGCCGGCCTGACGTATCCGTGCTTCTGCACGCGCGCCGAACTTCACGCGGCCGAGGCACCTCACGCCAGTGACGGCACGCCCATCTACCCTGGCACGTGCTGTGGCCTCACCAGCGAGCAAATCGAGGAGCGCCTGCGCACGCGCCAGCGGCCGCCGGCGACGCGCCTCGTCGTGCCGGATGCCACCAACCCCGCCGGCACCATCGAGTTTGCCGATGGCACCTATGGCCTGCGCCGCGAATGTCTCGCCGAGGAGTGCGGGGACTTTCTCGTGCGCCGATCCGACGGCGTGTTCGCCTACCAGCTGGCCGTCACCGTGGACGACGCGCTCATGGGCGTCACCCAGGTGGTTCGCGGGCGTGACCTGCTGCCGTCCACCGCGCGGCAGATCTACCTGCAGCGTCTGCTGGGCTTTCCGCAGCCAGAATATGCCCACGTCCCCATGCTGCTTGCCGCCGACGGCTCGCGCAGGCTCTCCAAGCGCGAGCGCGACTGCGACCTCGGCTTCATGCGCGAGCACTTCGGCGCGCCCGAGGTGTTGCTCGGCAGGCTCGCCCATCTCGTGGGCCTGCGCCCAACCGACGAACCCGCATTGGCGCGCGATCTGCTCGACGGGTTCTCCTGGGACGCCATGCGCGCCCATGCCGATGACATCCCCGTGCCGGGATCATTCTTCTGCTAAAGCCGGAGCGTCGCAGGGACACCGTCATCTCCCTTGCGTTTCTTGCTTTTATGTTGCGCTCGTAAGTTCTTTGAGATTATCCGTTGTGCAGCGCGGGCCTTTTGATGTATGATCCCACAGCACGCGGAGAGCTGACCGAGAGGCCGAAGGTGCTCGCCTGCTAAGCGAGTAAGGGACCAAAAGTCCCTTCTGGGGTTCGAATCCCCAGCTCTCCGCCAGTTGCGACTTAAACGGATCCCTCGAAAGAGGGGTCCGTTTTTGTTTATAGGCACTTGAGGCCGCAGGGCCCGAGGCGCCCGAGCCATCACTGCGTATGGTGTCCCCTTTTCTGGCAAAGAATCCCTAGGTTGTACGATCTGGAGGAGCAAGGCGAGCACTAACTGCCAACCATGCCTGGTGCCATCTCGCCTGCGTCAGTAAAATACCAGGTAAAATGGCTCGTGTTGTAACATGACTGTCACGCAATGTGATAAGGCGCCCGAACTCGAGGCGCCAACGCACCCACGATCATACAACCTCGAGGTTTTATGCCAGTTCGAAGCGATTCTTACGCACAAACCGCTTTCGAGACATCGAACGCACAGGGGACTCGGACGCACAGAAGGAATGTGGAGAAGCCCCTGGGAGCATGGACCATAGAGCGCCGGGGCGATGCAGCGTCGGCATGCAGTTCCAACAAGGTAGCCATAGCAAAGAACCCGCTCGGATATCTCCGGGCGGGTTCTTGAGGCTGCTAAGTGGTGCGCCGTATAGGATTCGAACCTATGACGTCTTGATTCGTAGTCAAGCCCTCTATCCAGCTGAGGTAACGGCGCGTCAAAGCTCGGATATAATCGCACTGGGACAGCCTTCTGTCAATTTGCTTTCCAAACAATGTGCCCATACGCACGGAACCGCCACATTTGGGAGCCAGAGGACGTGGCCGAAAGCAGGGAGTGGCGCCAGGGACATCCTTCACTGTCCATCGTCATCCCTTGCCCTTGGTTCGCGCGCAAGGCGCCTTCTCGGCGAGATGGCCTCCCAGATGCCCAGCACCACGGGTATCGCCAGAAGTGCGATCCATCCCGGGTGCCACAGGCCCCAGAAGGCACCCAGCGCAAAGAACGTCGCCAGCATGAGCAGCACGAAAAACGCCTCGACCCCTCCACGCCGACCATACGGCGAGCTCGCAGTGATCGCGTCGACAAGCGCGTAATACAGGGGGATCAGGAACAGCATGACCAGGCCACGGGCCCACTCGCCGGCAAACACCCCGACAAGCACGTACGCAGCAAGCACCACCAGCGCCCACGGGAAGTTGCGGGCGACGCTCCCCTTACCACGCCCCTTGCCACCCGAGCTCCCGATGCCCACGAACTTCGGCACGTCGCGCCATGAGTCATACCGCACGCCGTTCACCACTATGCCGTCGCGAGACACGTCGACGCTGTCGTCATCCTCGGGGTCGTACACGTGGATCCCGCCGCGCCCAATATGGACCTGCGACCCGTCCTTGGAGAGCACGTGCAAGCCGTCGCGGCCGATGTGCACGTAGTCGCCCGATCGCCCGCCCGGACGCGCGGCCTCATCCTGAGCCGCGGACTCCTGTGAGACGCCTGCAGCATCCACGTCAGAAACGCCTTGCCCCGGCTCCAGATCGCCAGACACCCCGTCTGTCCCGACCGAACCGTCCGCCTCGGCCCCCTGCGGCCCGGGCACCTCAGACGCCTGCGAA
Organism: Coriobacteriia bacterium; assembly: GCA_963930185.1. Lineage (GTDB taxonomy): Bacteria > Actinomycetota > Coriobacteriia > Coriobacteriales > UMGS124 > JAGZEG01. The sequence continues at coordinate 23,233 of CAWVLT010000096.1, forward strand.
CCGCCCGTCACGGCTACCCGTGACGCGCGTACCTCGGCCATCCGTGAAGCGCGTACCTCGGCCTCCTGTGGCGCGGCTGCCCCGGCGTCCCCTGGCACGTCCGCCCCACCAGCAGACGCGCCCTCCTCGCGATGCCCGTCGCCACCGGCCGCAAGCCCGGCCCGCTCGGCGCCGTCGTCACCTGCAAGGGACGCCTCGTCTGCCTGCGCCTGAGGGCCCTTGAGCAGCTCGTCGAGCGTCATGCCGTAAAGGTCGGCTAGGGCGATCAGGTTATCGGTGTCGGGTGACGACTCGGCACGCTCCCACTTCGAGACGGCCTGGCGGCTCACGCCAAGCTGGTTGGCCAGCGTCTCCTGGGAATAGCCCCGCTCCCGCCTCAGCTGCGAGAGTCGATAGGCTGTATCGATGTTCATGGGCAACTCAACTCGCCTCCCACGTCTTTTGGGTGAACGGACTTCAGACGAATGAACCTCAGGTGAGCTTCGATCCAAGCACGACCAGGCACAACTATGACGGTTGCGTCCTGCACGCGCCACCGATTTTAGTTTCCAAATGGTCGGGCGGACGGCGGATCCTGTCAACTGGCGGTTGCGCGGAACCTGTCGCCCAGAGAGAAGGGCGCAGCCATCCAGGCGAGCAGCACGCGGCCAAGGCACCGCTCCGGTAGCTAGGTCACCATGATGGGTATACATCCCCTTGTGGCACGCGCGTCGAAAGCAGGGGCGCGGGCCGCCCATCATTTGCGAGAAAGGCAGCACATGGACGCCGAACAGAGCGAGACGCGCATAGAGCTGCGCGACTTCGTCGACCTGTCGAGGAACGTACCCGGACTCGACATCTCCATCCGGGAGTTCGCCACCACGATGCAGGAATACCGTGCCGGCATCAGCGAGATCACGACGAAGTTCAAGATCCTGGACGAGGACTTCAAGGTGCGCCTGGACCGCAACCCCATCCACACCATCACCTCGCGCCTCAAGTCACCAAGAAGCCTGCTCGAGAAGATGCAGCGCAAGGGCCTGCCCCTCACCATCCCCAGCATGCGCGAGAACCTCCACGATATAGCCGGCGTGCGCGTGGTGTGCAACTACCTCGAGGACGTGAGCGAGATCGCCGAGGCGCTGCTATGTCAGAACGACATACGCCTGGTCGAACGCAAGGACTACATAACCTGCCCCAAGGAGTCGGGCTACCGCAGCCTGCACCTAGTTGTGAGCGTGCCGGTGTTTCTGAGCGACCGCAGCAGCGAGGTGCCGGTCGAGGTGCAGATCCGCACCATCGCCATGGACTTCTGGGCGAGCCTCGAGCACCGCTTGCGCTACAAGAACGAGGACGTGCTGCAGGCCCACGGCCCCGAGGTCGACGACATCCGCGCACGTCTGGTGGAGAGCGCCCACCTCATCGCAGCGATCGACCAGGCCATGCAGCGCATCCAGGATGACATCGAGCGCCTGGCCGACGAGCAGGAGGAGGAGCGCAGGCTCGAGAGAATCGGGAGCAACTAGCCAGACAGCGCCCATCGAACGCGTCCGATACGACTGCGGTGGCACGTGGCACAGCCAGCCGCGCACCACCGCATGTTAGATCGCAAACGCCTGGCCAAAAGACCTGCCCCTACTCCGCGAGCCCCGGCCTCATCCGCCCGGCCAGCACGGCCAGGTCGCGCACCAGCCCGCAGGCCTACGCCTTGGGGAACTCCTCCTCGGGCACGATGAGATCGCAGCCCATGTAGGGGCGCAGCACCTCGGGCACCGTCACCGTGCCATCGGCGTTTTGGTAGTTCTCCAGGATCGCCGCCATGGTGCGGCCAGCGGGCAGGCCGCTGCCGTTGAGGGTGTGCAGGTAGCGCGAACCCTTGAACTCGCCGGGCTCGGTGTACTTGATGTTGGCGCGACGCGCCTGGAAGTCGCCGCAGTTGGAGCAGCTCGAGATCTCCTTGTAGTTGTTGTAGCTCGGCAGCCACACCTCGATGTCGAAGGTCTGGCGCGCCGAGAAGCCCAGGTCGCCACCGCACAGGTTCACGATGTGATACGGCAGCTCGAGCTGCTGGAGCAGGTACTCGGCCTCCTCCACCATGAACTTGAGCTGGTTGTCGGAGTCCTCGGGCTTGGCGAACATCACCATCTCGACCTTGTCGAACTGATGCTGGCGGATGATGCCGCGCGTGTCGCGACCCGCCGAGCCCGCCTCCTCGCGGAAGCACGGGGTGAACGCCGTGTAGTGGCGCGGCAGGGTGTCGCCGTCGAGCACCTCGCCGCGGTGGATGTTGGTCAGCATGACCTCAGCCGTGGGGATGAGGAACATGTCACCGCTCACGTGGAAGGCGTCCTCCTCGAACTTGGGCAGCTGGCCCGTGCCGAACATGCTCTCGCGGTTGCAGATGACCGGTGGCCAGAACTCCTTGAACCCGCGGGCGCGGTGCGTGTCCAGGAAGAAGTTGATGAGGGCGCGCTCCAGCCGGGCGCCCATGCCGGCGAGCAGCGTAAACCGCGTGGCGGCGAGCTTGACGCCGCGGTCAAAGTCGAGGATGCCCAGGTTGGGGCCGAGGTCCCAGTGAGCAAGGGGCTCAAACCCCTCGGCCGCGAAGTCGCGCGGGGTGCCCCAGCGCTTGACCTCGACGTTCTCGGTGTCATCCTTACCCTCGGGCACGCAGTCCGCCGGGATGTTGGGGATGCGGCACACCAGGTCGCTCAGGGCGTCATCGGCCTGGGTGCGCTGCTCGTTGAGCACGGAGATGCGGTCGTTGAGCTGGCGCACCGACTCCTTAGCGGCCTCGGCCTCGTCGGCCTTGCCCTGCTTCATGAGGGCGCCGATCTCCTTGGAGGTGGCGTTGCGCTGGGCCTGGAGCTGCTCGACCTCGGCAATCGCGCTGCGACGCTGCTCGTCCAGAGACAGGAAGCGCTCCTTGTCCCAGGAGCCGTGGCGCTTTTCCATCGCGGCGTCGAGGATCTCGGGATGCTCGCGAAGCAGGCGAATGTCGTGCATGGTTCGTTTCCTCCAATGGCTGCATGCGTAATGGCGACATGCGCGTAACGCCGCGACGCGGGGCCGCGTCGATCCGATTCGCGCAGGTCTGTCTAGTATACGTCTGCCAAATCGCGATTTTGGCGTTGCAGCAGCCAGCGGGCACAACCGACACGGGATTAGCGATATTGGCAGCGTCTGCTCCCGGCACCGCAGGCGAGGCGATGCGAGGTGTCGCGTGCAGACGTCGGGCAATCTGCCCAACTAATGCGCCAAACGTGCGTGCCAAACCGGTGCGGGTATGCTATCGTGCATACGTTGTCAAAAGGCCTACGGGAGGCACACCGTGCAAGTGATCGACTTTCTCTTCAAGACGCCCACCGGCGTTGCCATACTTTTCTTCGGCGGCATGGTGCTCTTTGCGATCATCGCCTTTCTGGCCGAGCGCAAGACCCACAAGATGTTCTACAACCATCCCCAGGAGGAAGAGGATGCCGACGAGTGGGATGACGATGATGACTGGGACGATGACGACGAGGATGACAAGTAGTCACCAGCTCGGCTAGGATCGTCTCGCTGACGGCCTTTGGCCAGCAGCGCCAGCCAAGGCAAGATCAACCGGCACGCAGGGCCGCGCACTTAGACAGGCGGTCTTGCGTGCCGGTTTTGTTCTCGGGGCCTCGGCCCCGCCTTCGCACTTTACTTCGCCAGCTTGTCGATGATCGCCTCGATCTCCGCCAGCTTGCGGTCCTTCTCCTCGGGAGTGCCGCTTTCGGCCGCCTCGCGCACGCAGTGGTCGACATGTGCCTTGAGCACCGTGGCGTTTGTCTTGCCCAGCAGCTTCTCGGTGGCCATGAGCTGGGTCGAGATGTCGATGCAGTAGCGGTCCTCCTCTACCATCTTGATGATGCCGTCTATCTGCCCGCGCGCCGTGCGCAGGTAGCGCAGGACCGTGTCGTGGTCAGCCCGCATCTGGCCTCTCCCTACGCTTCCGTGATCTCAAGAACCTTGTAGTTCTCGCTCGCGCCCTCGACGGCCGCCTTGAGCACGTCGGGCGTCACGGCGTCTGAGCACTCCACCTGCACGGCGTTGGTCTCGTGGTCGGCCTCGGCGTCGGTCACGCCTGCGACAGCCAGTAGGGCTGACTCCACGTTCGCCTCGCAATGCCCGCACATGAGGCCCTGGGTCTTGATGACGTACTTCATGATGATGCTCCTTTCGATGTGATGTTGCCTTGCCTTTTGCTTCTACCCCGCACGCCGCATACCCGCCGCCGCTGCCGTCGGTTGCACCGCGCTCGGCTGCTGCGCGCATCCGCCACGCGTGGTCGCAGCACACGGCCGTCGTACACGGCCGCCGTACGCGGCCCGGGCAAAATCTCGGACACTTTTGCCTCTCAGCGGCCCCCATTCTGTCCGGATATGTGCCCCGGCCCCGCAGGAGCAAGCTTGGAGCGGAAGCCCCGCAGCCTCAGCGCGTTGGAGACCACGCAGATTGAGCTCAGGCTCATGGCTGCCGCGCCGAACATGGGCGAGAGCTGCCAGCCCAACAGCGGGAAGAACACGCCAGCCGCCAGCGGGATGCCTATGGCGTTATAGAACAGCGCCCAGAAGAGGTCCTGCTTGATGTTGCGTATCGTAGCGCGCGAAAGTTCGATGGCGCGCGCCACATCAAGCAGGTCCGAGCGCATGAGGATGACGTCGGCGCTGTCGGCCGCCACGTCGGTTCCGGCGCCGATCGCGATACCCACGTCCGCGCGGGCGAGGGCGGGCGAGTCGTTGATGCCGTCGCCCACCATGGCCACGGCCCTCCCGCCTGCCTGCAGCTCGCGCACCTGCTGCTCCTTGTCCTGCGGCAAGACGTCGGCGATGACCTCGTCGATGCCAACCTGTCCGGCAATGGCACGCGCCGTCAGCTCGTTGTCCCCCGTGAGCATGATCGGTCTGGCCCCCAGCTGCCGCAGCGCCGCCACCGCGCGGGCACTCGTCGGCTTCACGGTGTCGGCGGCGGCGATGGTTCCCACGAGCTTGCCGTTCTTGGCAAAGAACAGCGGCGTCTTGCCAGCGCGCGCACACTGCTCGCGCACCTCGGCGGGAACCTCAACGCTCAGCTCTGCCATAAAGTGGTCGTTACCGGCAGCGATGTAGTTCTCCCCCTCACGCGCGGTGACGCCCTTGCCCGGCAGTGCGACAAAGTCGCTTACCTGACGCGGCACGATGCCCTGCATCTTAGCGTGCTCCACGATGGCCTCGGCCAAGGGGTGCTCGCTCTTCGCCTCGAGGGCGGCCGCCATCTTGAGCAGGGCCTTGGCCGATACGCCATCCGCCGGCAGGATGTCGGTCACACTCGGACGCCCCTGCGTGATGGTGCCGGTCTTGTCGAGCACGACCACGCCCACCTTGTGCAGGATCTCCAGCGCCTCGGCGCTCTTGAACAGGATGCCCATCTCGGCACCCTTGCCCGTGGACACCATGATGGCGACCGGCGTGGCCAGCCCCAGCGCGCACGGGCACGAGATGACCACCACGGCGACGGCCGAGGTGAGCGAGCTGCCCACGTCGCCTGCGGTGGCGATCATCCACGCCACGAAGGTCACCGCCGCGATCCCCAGCACCACCGGCACGAACACGCCGGCGACCTTGTCGGCGAGGCGGGCGATGGGCGCCTTGGTGGCGTTTGCGTCCTCAACCAGCTGGATGATGCGCGCGAGGTTCGTGTCGGCCCCCACGCGCGTGGCGCGAAACGTAAACGAGCCGGTGCGGTTGATCGTGGCAGCGCTCACCGTGTCGCCCGCGCCCTTCTCCACCGGGATGGACTCGCCGGTCAGCGCGGACTCGTCGACAGACGACGCGCCTTCTATCACCACGCCGTCCACCGCAATGGACTCGCCAGGACGCACCACAACGACGTCGCCGACGACGATGGCACCCGCGTCGACGCTGACCTCTTGGCCGCCACGTACTACCGTCGCCGTCTTAGGGGCGAGGTCGATGAGGCGCTCGATGGCGTCGCCAGTCTTTGACTTGCTGCGCGTCTCTAGGTATTTCCCGACGGTCACCAGGGCGAGGATCATGCCGGCGCTCTCGAGGTACAGGTTGTTCATGGCAAACGCGTGAGCGGCATGGGCCTGGCCGGCGCCAAGCTCGCCGCTCACCACGTACAGCGCATACACGGAATAGGCAAGCGAGGCCGCCGCGCCCACCGCGATGAGCGTGTCCATGTTGGGCGCGCCGTGGATCAGCGACTTGAACCCGTTGACGAAGTAGGCGCGGTTTGCAAAGATGATGGGGATCACCAGCAAAAGCATGGTGAGGCAGAAGTTCATGACGTGGGTGTCGCCCGTGAAGAACCCCGGCAGCGGCCAGTTGAACATGTGACCCATCCCGAGGTAGAACAGCGGGACGAGAAAGACGATGGAGACGATGAGGCGCGTGCGCATCTTGCGAGCCGCCGCCTCGAGCTTCTTGGTGGGGCTCTCGAGACGCATAGGGCGAGCCGCGCCGGAGGCCTCAGATCGGCATGCGCCGGCGCCCCCGGTACCGTTCGCGCAGGATGCCCCGGCAGCGCCAACCACGCCACTCTGCCCGGGCTGCGGCGCCGCGGAATAGCCGGCCCTGTCAACAGCCGAGCAGATTTCGTCGGCGCTGACCTGCGACTCGTCGTAGTCGACCGCCATCGAGCCGGAGAGCAGGTTGACCGCAACGCCCGACACGCCGTCGAGCTTGGTCACCGCCTTCTCCACGTGAGCTTGGCACGCCGCGCAGGTCATGCCCTCCACGTCGAACTTCTGATGCACCACGGCGCCATCACTTCCCTTGCATAGAGCGTCCGGGGACGCCAAGTGGCATGCGTCAACGGCACGCGCGCCACTTGGCGGAAGAGCCAGACAGGGTCATTTCCCGCATATGCCATCTCTATCGTGAGATATACCCCCACCCGGTGGGGGTGTCAAGCATAATAACGATCAATTTTAAAGGTGCCACGGAACGGCACTTAGAATATCTTTCGCTAGATCCCCCACAGGCTCGGGGAGCACGTCAATCAGGCCTGCCAGTCGCCCCCAGCACGAGGGATCATCCCCGCATGCGCGGGGAGCACTTGCATCCACCGGTGAGGCTATCGACGTCTCTCAGGATCATCCCCGCATGCGCGGGGAGCACGCCCCACTCCCACTGGGCGATGGTGGCGTAGCTGGGATCATCCCCGCATGCGCGGGGAGCACGGCAGAGGCCCGCAGGCTCGCGGAGCAGGCTTTGGGATCATCCCCGCATGCGCGGGGAGCACCTCCCATGTGCGGAGTGGCGGGGCGCTTTTTTCGGGATCATCCCCGCATGCGCGGGGAGCACCGTCAGGCCTGCGCAGAGGCCGGTCGTGTACGAGGGATCATCCCCGCATGCGCGGGGAGCACCCAGGGCGCTCCGACGGCACCGGGCTCCCACACGGGATCATCCCCGCATGCGCGGGGAGCACGACATAGCCGGACGTCCTGCCGATCACGACCGAGGGATCATCCCCGCATGCGCGGGGAGCACGCCTGTGTTGCCAAACGCCATGACGCGCCGTGCGGGATCATCCCCGCATGCGCGGGGAGCACCTGGGTCTACCTGCTTTGGGGACGCGACGGCGCGGGATCATCCCCGCATGCGCGGGGAGCACCCGGCTGCGCTCCTTGCTGTCCCGCAGGGTGACGGGATCATCCCCGCATGCGCGGGGAGCACCCCCCATTGAATCACCTCCCCCGCATCTCTCCCAGGATCATCCCCGCATGCGCGGGGAGCACGTAAAAGTCCTCCCACGTCATGCCACGCCTGATGGGATCATCCCCGCATGCGCGGGGAGCACCCGAATAACGACCATGCCTCCCACGCTTGAGGCGGGATCATCCCCGCATGCGCGGGGAGCACTCCTGCGTCGCTCCCTTCGTCGGCACATACTGCGGGATCATCCCCGCATGCGCGGGGAGCACTGAGTACGTCGAGGACCCCGACACCGCCCAGGGATCATCCCCGCATGCGCGGGGAGCACCACCCGGAGCAGCGTCTGAGACCCAAGCCCGTTGGGATCATCCCCGCATGCGCGGGGAGCACGAAGTTGCCCACGGCCCACGCGGTGTCGTAGTCGGGATCATCCCCGCATGCGCGGGGAGCACGATGCCCTGGGCCGCGCCGTCGTTCGTCAGCCGGGGATCATCCCCGCATGCGCGGGGAGCACTTCGGATGCCGCATAGACGGCGAGCCGAGGCCGGGGATCATCCCCGCATGCGCGGGGAGCACCTCGGTCATGCCGCCCGTGACCGGACGATAGGTGGGATCATCCCCGCATGCGCGGGGAGCACTCGATGATATCTTAGCGGAGATCATCGGCGTCGAGGATCATCCCCGCATGCGCGGGGAGCACGGCGATCAGCGTTCCGGCCTCGATGTACTCCCCGGGATCATCCCCGCATGCGCGGGGAGCACAGGAGATCACCGGGGAGGCGGGCGGCGATGGGCGGGATCATCCCCGCATGCGCGGGGAGCACCAAGAGCGGCACGGCGGCCGCGCCAAGCTTCGAGGGATCATCCCCGCATGCGCGGGGAGCACGGTCGACCCCTGCATGGTGAGGACGCTTGAGAAGGGATCATCCCCGCATGCGCGGGGAGCACGGCGCTGGAGGGGCTCAACACGAGCGCGCTGGTGGGATCATCCCCGCATGCGCGGGGAGCACGGCGAGCGCGACGGTGACGTTCTCCGGCACGTCGGGATCATCCCCGCATGCGCGGGGAGCACTCTGCTCTGCAACGCGACTAAGGAGCGGCACTGGGGATCATCCCCGCATGCGCGGGGAGCACGGTCTATGCCGTGAAGCTGAAGGAGGGCGGCGAGGGATCATCCCCGCATGCGCGGGGAGCACGGCCATTCTCACAGGGTGGTGGTAGCTCGTGGGGGGATCATCCCCGCATGCGCGGGGAGCACCAGACCTGTGTCCAAGACTATCATGTACACGCGGGGATCATCCCCGCATGCGCGGGGAGCACTCCGCCCCGCGCGGCAACGACGGGATGACCCTAGGATCATCCCCGCATGCGCGGGGAGCACGGATCGCAGACCAGGTTCTGGCGAGCTTCACCGGGGATCATCCCCGCATGCGCGGGGAGCACGAACCAGCTGATCGTCGCGGACATGATCACGACGGGATCATCCCCGCATGCGCGGGGAGCACGGCGGCAGGGGCAACGCTGACGTTCATTAGGTCGGGATCATCCCCGCATGCGCGGGGAGCACGTGAGCGGCGCCTCCATCGTCCCCCCAGTGGTCGGGATCATCCCCGCATGCGCGGGGAGCACGCGCTGGGCATCCTGCTCAGGATCGCAGACCAGGGGATCATCCCCGCATGCGCGGGGAGCACGAAGTAGTCGCCCGCGTGCGCGAGCCTGACCGAGGGATCATCCCCGCATGCGCGGGGAGCACGGCGGGGGCTCCTACACCCTCCCGTCCTCCGACGGGATCATCCCCGCATGCGCGGGGAGCACCGTCCCACAGCGTCACCCTCCCGACGCGCCCGCGGGATCATCCCCGCATGCGCGGGGAGCACCGCAGTGGGATATGGTGGCGGTTTTAGCATCACGGGATCATCCCCGCATGCGCGGGGAGCACGACTCCTGAGTTGTCGGAGTCATCATAGTCCCCGGGATCATCCCCGCATGCGCGGGGAGCACGGACGGGCCGCAGAACCTCACGCACACCTACACGGGATCATCCCCGCATGCGCGGGGAGCACGGCGCGCCAGTTGCTTGGCAGGTCGTTATAGAGGGGATCATCCCCGCATGCGCGGGGAGCACTCCAGCGGTACCGCATAAACTCATCTCCCGCCTAGGATCATCCCCGCATGCGCGGGGAGCACCCTTATGCCACCATGGATTACGTCACCAACGCGGGGATCATCCCCGCATGCGCGGGGAGCACGCCATATCCTACTGCTGAATAGGCAGGAGATGTGGGATCATCCCCGCATGCGCGGGGAGCACCGCGGCGAAAAGGTAGATTGCGTCCGTGTTGATGGGATCATCCCCGCATGCGCGGGGAGCACCGAGACTACATCAGCGCGCCGAACAACACTTGGGGGATCATCCCCGCATGCGCGGGGAGCACGTTGGTCTCGTTGGACGGGTTGCGCCACAGGTTGGGATCATCCCCGCATGCGCGGGGAGCACAGTTGCCGATCAGCACTTTTCCTGATCCCTATGGCAATTTTCATTCAGTTTTGAAGCGAGGTCAACGGTTCATGCGCAAGAACAGCGAGAGAACACAGCGAGACGACATCGCAGTCATCGAGCATACTTTCGACTTTTGTGGTGCTTGCTCGCACTGCTCCAGCCCTTCTTCGGCGTTCCGAACAAGGTGGAATCCTCAGTCCCGGCCGGACGTTTGATTAGCCCTATTCCATCGCAGTCAACCGGCTGCCAATCTGGCTGGTGCACCTTAAAAGCCAAGTGCTGTTCGTTGTCGGCAGAGTACACCATAACTGCTCGGCCACTCTTGACGAGCCCCACTATGCGCTCCCAAAGACGTTCTCGAACACGGGCTGAGACGCTCCCCACGAACACGCCAGGGCAAATTTCAAAAAGCCACTTAGTCAAATCGCCACGTAACCCCGACGGGCATGCCGTTAAAACCACAACGATCATGATATGTCCCCCATCCTAAACGCAAGCGCCACTCGGCCCTAGTGCTCGCCAAGTCACGCCCACACCAGGGGTGCATCCCCAAGCGCCCGCCATTCGGCTACGAGGCCGTTTGATCCGCGCTTGGCACAGGGTTTTCCCATTCGTCTGCATACAACCTGCCAGCAGCCACTTCCCCCATCTTTTCGTCCCACAAACCAAGGTGATCCTCGTCACCCAGATGAACAGCCCCTTCGTCAGCGACGTCCTTGCCCTCGTCCAGCAAGTCCCTGATGTCACGCACGATGCGTTTCATAATCGACAGCCCATGAACAGCGTCGCGCATCTTGTGCCGCGTGGCAGTGCCTATGTCTTCTGGTTTATCGGCCGCAGCTTTAAAGGCAACAGGGATGGACAGCTCGGCCTTGTAGAGATCGGCAATGTCATACACGAAAGACCGCTCGTGTCCCGTGTGCACAAAGCCAAGCCCCGGCGAGCAGCCAAGTGCCACGATGACAGCATGGGCTATGCCGTACAAACAGGCATGCGCGGCAGACAACGCCTTGTTGATTTCGCTGCCAGCGTCAAAATCATTGGGGTCGTAGGTGCGCTTGTCCCATTCAACCCCCGTCTCCTCAGACAGCTCTCTGTATACTCGCCGCACGCGCGTGCCCTCACGCCCGCGAAGCTGCTGCATCGTAAGCCCTGACACGTCCTCATCGGGGAAGCGCATCTGGTACATCCGCCGAGCAACTGCCAGGCGCGTCCTCGTGTTCGAAACAAGCCGCGCCTGGCGTTGCAGCAACAAGGAAGAATGTGTAAGGGGCTTGCCACACGCGTACATGCGTATGCCGTTCTCTCCCACCCACACAACCGTCGCACCGTTCTCCCCTATCAGCTCCATCGCCCGATGAGTCACGCTCACGCCGGGGCCCAGCATGAGCACGCTCAGCGTCGCCGCAGGCACATGGATCGTCCCACTGTCATCGACAACCGTGATGGCGTTGTCCGCACGGTTGATAAGACAACGCTCGAAATAAAGAAAGGAGATACGGTCCTCGGCACGCACAAGATCGCCCAGCTCGGGAGGCGGCGCGCCGAGGGCCTTCACCCTCTTCTTGGGAGGTGCGGGCGCACTCGTCCCGACCTCTTCGTCCATCTTCTCGTCCATCATCAGGGACATCACCCAATCAGGCCATCATCTCGTCACAGCGTGCCGCGTCAGGCGGAGGAGCTATGGTCATCAAGCCACACCCAAATCCTTTGGCTCTTCCTATTCCCCTGCATAGCGCCTGACGGAACAGGTCGGAATTCGTCACGGTCAACAGCCCGTCAAAACGAGCCGTCGCTATGGTCACAGTCTTGCCGTCGCGAGCGAATCGCTCCTTGTAGCGTTGGCTCACATCAACCTGCAGCCGCCCCTCGAGACGCGGCACCTCAAACCCGTGCGCCTCGGAACGAGAGAGCAGCCAGTCGACCTGCTGCGCTTCCGTGACATGCCCCTGAATCGTGCCAACAACCTGCTCGTTTGCAACGACTCCCCTGTCTTTGCTCACCTTCCGGGCAGGGTTTGCCTTGAGCCTGAAGGCCCATATCTGGCCCTCCGATATCCTATCCAGCACGGGGGCATAGTCCTTGGTCAGGCCCTCACCCGCCGCTGGACAACCAACTTGCTTAGCCATATGCGTGAGGTTCGGACGGGAGGGGCTGACGATGTACAAGGCAAGCCGATCACGCCGAGGTGACACATCGAGACGCCAGAGAATTCTTCCGGTTCCATCCTCCTTCTCTCGTGCCGAGGAAAAGGCACGCTCAACAGCCGCATGGATTCGATACGGGGACCTGACAAGCCGGATCGTCTCCTCGCGACATGGGTCCAGATACACGCGTGATATATACATGAGCACCCCCTCTCAGAAGAACCCCATTGGGTCGTGGCCAAGCGCCACGTAGAGCCCAGAAAATACTGACGACCGTAACGAGGCCGCAGATGCCTGGGCATCGGGGGAAGTCGCATCGCCGCCTTCCCCCGACCCCTCATCCGGGTTGGGAACTCTCAATCTGACAACTGGGCGGCCGGCATAGCGGCGCCCGCTCATGCTGTAGCTCAACGGAAAGTCGGGACGGCTCTCCGCGGGCTCGCCTTCCCGCGCGTCACAAGTGACCTCAAGATCGGGCAGCGATCCATCCGGCCCCGTCATGCGTCTTCGATACCAGTCCGAGGCAAGCCAAGGCCAGCAAGCCAGGACCTGCCTGATGTCATCGAACTCATGGATGCCGAGCGATAGGGGCTGATCCGCAGGACAGCAACGCCGCCCGAGATAGAGGGGCCAACGCGGAGCCTTGAGCGCAGAGTCGGCAATCAGGAGCAGCTCGTCCGACCCACCAAGAGCAACCAGAAACTTGGCGTCGGCAAGATAATAACGTTGGGTGAGCGGCATCGCGGTTTTGCCGTCAGATGTCCTCTCGGTCTGGAAGTCGCGCACGACCTTGCCAGGCTGATCGGTTCTCACCCCAAACTCCAGGCGCGCAAGGTCATCGACCGGCTGCTCGCGCGTTCGTCCAAGAGCAGCGGCAAGCAGACCAACTATACCGCTTTTCGTCGGTTCGTTACGTGTCAGGCGGCGCGTAAATCGCGAGCTATCCCCCCATGCCTGCAGGGGCCCCGCGATTTGCAGCAGAAGAACGCTCATCGCCCATCAGCGCCCGCAAGAGCGACGCCCCTGATCTCGTCATGCAGCTGAGAAAGCAACTCCCGCATGCTCACGCCCCGCGAGATCGCATCGAGCTGCGTGACGCTCGCCCCGTCAACGACGTTCCAGGCGCAAACGGACGGCTCGTCGAACGCCTTCTCGATGGCGGCCAGCTTCTCCCCGAGTAGCGCGGCAGCATGCCGCGAGACAGATTCGTCCTCAGAGGGACGGACAGGCACCTCGAATGCCGACACGGCATTTATTGGCTGACTCTTCCTGATGGCAACCACCACGGCGTTTGGTAGCGTCCTGTTCGCAAACGTGTTCTGCTTGCCCGTCGGCATCGACTTGACGAACGCCTCCACGAATGCCGCGACCCCGCATGCCGCTGCCTCGGGATCACCAAGCTGCCCGTAAAGGGAATCGATGTCGACGGTCGCGTACCGGTACAGTGTGGAGGAATTGAAGCTGACGGTGCCGATCATCCCGGCACCCGCGTTGTCATCGGCAGCGCAGTCGTCAACCGCCGTGAAGTAATCGAAGTCCTGGTCGACCCGGTCGACCGAAATGGCATGCGCGACTTGGGCGGAGGCGTCCGTATTCAGGTCCGGCGCATTAGCGAGCATCCGGCCAAACAGCGCGATGTCGACCGCCTGCGAACCGTGAAAGACCTTGGAAACCTCGGCCTTCATCTGGCGGTCAGGCTTGCCCACGTCACGCCCCTCGCGCGCCCATGTAATGGCGAGGTCGGCAAGCTTCTCCATCTCGGCATCGGCTATAAAGACAAGATACTCGGTGACGTCCTTGCCCTCCTCGGAGCCGGCGCGGGCAGACGCTTTGGTCTTCACTCCGACTGCAGTGAGAAGCACCTTCGCCAGGCTCTCCGCGTTCTCCGTAAGCTCGGGGCACTTCGCGCCGATTCGATCGGCTATAAGCTGCACTGCAAGCTTGGTCCGAACCCCAAGGCTCGCACTGGGGAGCAGCCCCTCCTCGGAGAACATGCGGCGCATGGCCCTCTTCCATGCTTGGCTAGACACGCGGGCGCGCAGCGTTCCGCCGTATACGGCAGTCTTTGGGCTACCAGTATCGTCTCGGTTTATGTTGCTCGGCGGAACGTTCTGAATAGCATAGACATCAACAAACATAAGTGGACTCCTTTGATGGACGAGCAGCGTCATGGGCCTGCATCGGGAAACGCCCTGGCAGGCAAAGGGCGTCGGGCCTTTGACTATCCGTCAATCGTACCCTCGGATGCAGGCTAACAGGAAAAGTAGTCACGGCCCCAGCGCATTATGACCGCATCACATGTCCCGTGAAACTGCAACAGATACAGATCGTGGGCAAGCAGCCCATAATCAAGTCTGACGGGTTGTGGCTTAGCGGATTTCATGAGCGTCACGAGGCCCCGCATGTTGTAGAGAACCCCATCCATGTCGCACCGGACTCCCTGTCTGCAGAGTGACTCGAGCGCGACCAGGCGCCGACGAATCCCGTCGGCATCGTCGAGATTAGGCGCGATCTGTCGGCACGCGCGACCGAAAGAGACGCGCTTGTGATCCGGCAGCGGTCCCTGCTCGGGATCCTGCATGATCGCCATGGGCTGGGACTCCGACTGCTGGTGCAACGCATAGAGGCCAAGCGCCCCGCACACTGCCATGAGGGCTCGGTCCTGTGCAACGTCGGCAGCAGCTCCATGCGGGCACTCGAGCTCTTCTGGCCACCCCTCAAAGACATCGCTTCCGACAAGCGTCCAAGCGACATCGCCCGACGAGGTCAGCCGGCGCAGCCTCGCAAGCGCCGCCCGCGCCCGGGAGGCCCCTCCCCTGTTATCTAGCAGGCTCTTCTGCAGGGGGGCGATCTTCAACATGACATGTCGTTCGACCAGTCGCGCCCTCTTCTCAATGGACGTTACAGGCATCACTCATCCTCCCTTTCGTCATCACGTGCGACCTCGCGCAGGGGACCGAGAATCTTGTTGAGCGCTCGCGCGAAAAGGCTCATGGCGCTGGGGACCGACACCCCGCGCTCGGAGTGGTCGACGAACAAAAGGGCACCGGTGGTCGTCACGTAATCATCAGCGATGGCACGCAAGATCCGGTGGGCCCCGCGCCTCCAGTCGGCGCAGAACTCGTCGACGTCCTTGTCAGGCGTGAACTGGGAGAGCCGGTCCCTGAACAGACCGTCAAGCTCGGAGAACGCCCGGGAACGCACGTCTTCGGCCCGGCCTGCCGTCTGCTCTTTCCTTCGCTTGTCCCCCATGGCCTCGTCTATGCGACGAACAAGCTCGGCCAGCTCCGTGACCGCCTTCTCTGTTGCTGAGATGACCTCAACAGCAGAGTTGGTCGCCGGAAAGTCATCCCGGGCCAGGCTTGCGTCAAAGTCAAAGCCGTCGTCAATGCCGTTTTTGAACACGCTGTCATTCTTGCCGTAGGACATGCCTTGGGCACGAATAGAGACTGGCCATGCCCGATCTTCCTGTCCAAGATACTCCCACATCTTTGACATCCATCTGATGACGCCCGGACGTAGATCAACACGCCCCGCACCCGCCTGGCCCTCGCCGCCGGCCGAGACCGCAAGAAGCGACGCCAGCCCACGCCAAAGGGCTTTGTCGGGGTCATGGGTAAGCGGCATCCAGGGAACATAGCTGAGTTCAAGCTTCTTCTGCTGGGTAGGGCTCTCCCTCCACGCCGTCATCGTCTCCAGGTCCTCGCTGTCCGGCGCATACGTCACATCGCCATAGCACTCGACGATACCCGTCACCCGTCCCTCGGAATCGGGCACCAACCTGATGCGGCGGCTTTGCCAAGTAAGGCGCGACACAGGACCGGTCGGCTGCACCTCCACCATATCGGGTGACGGAGCGGGTCGCTCCCATGGAGGAAGATCCTTGTCATTCCCAAGATACCGCACGCCTCGGCTCCGGCCATCAAAGAGCACCCAGTTGTAGAGCAGAGTCTCGAACAGGTTCTTCCCTTGAACATATACCCCGCCGATCGAGCCAAGCCACCCCGTTCCGACGGCACCCTTCGGCGGATACGCCCTGCCTTTGTTTATGTGACTGTTTCCCTTCACGGGTGACTTTATGCCTGCCACAGCGTAGGCTTGGATAAATAAAAGCCAGCGTGCGGCCTCCGCATAACCTATGCTTGTCATGCCCTTACCAACCCGCATGGAGAAAAGGAGCTTGTCCGGGCTCGGGACGACATCGGCTATCACATCGCCTATTGGGTCTGGGTCTTTCTTGACGTACTCAAGACTGGCGACCTGCTCGAAGGGAAACTCCGGATGGAAGAGGAAGAATCGATCCCTCCACTCGTTGAGATAGTCGATAAAGGGCTCGGGGTCGAAACTGCCCCGCTCAAAAAGTGCCGCCCATTCTTCCTGCATCTCTGGCTCAGTCAAGTCTGCGATATCAAACGTGCGATACATGATTGCTAGCAGAAGTCGCAGAATCGGAAGGGTCTGCTGGGGCAAATCCCCAGATATCCCCCGGATCTGATGCGCCTTCCCATAGACCTCCCCGAGGGACAACTCCCCCACTGAGCCGTCTGTATACACGACAGGTATCCATGGTTCGTCAACCAGACAGAACGAAGGCTGTCTATCCGTCTGCATTTTTCATCCCTCCTTACAAATTAGCTTGAAGTTGTTCGGGGACGTATTCGATTGTCAAGATCCAGGAAAACCGCCCCGCGCATGTGGGGGCTATCGCCTCATGCTCATTAATATCCACTGAGCATAATTACGCAATAGAATTTAAATTAAGGTTCTTCAGGACCATCCTCGTCCTTGGAGCTGCGCCTCACGACAAGCCCCTCCTCTTTTGAATACCAGAGGTCATGCCCCATGACCTGTGCATGAAGCGTCGAACCTCCAGGTCCCCCGTCCTTTGTCTCGAGAGCAATCGCAAGCCGCCCCGCGAGCCACTCCGATTCAAACCACGCGCCGATCCAGCGCCCGCATCCCTCTTCCAGCTCTTCGATGAGGCGATCTATCCGATCTATCCCGCACAGTGACTGGGGGAGACGAACCGAGCATTGTGTTGCCAGCTTGGCAATCGAGTCAGGCGGGATTTCGTCGGTCGGTATCGTCGACCCCGGCTCTATGCCGCACTCTGCATCGCCCACCCAAGGCAGGAGCCGCACGCACTCCCCTTCCTTGTGCACGAGCAGGACCTCGACGGTCTCCGGGGTATCACGAACAGCGCGCGGCCCTCTGTCATCGTCGGACAACAAGCGAGAACGTTCGACGGGCACGTCTAGCTTTGAGTCGTACCAGTCCGTGAGGGTCCTTTCGTTTCTGCACATGTCCTCGACAGATGGCAGCAGGCAGGCTCGGGCACGCGATATCTTGCGCTCAATCCCCGCCTCTCTGCCCTCTATGGCCTCTTCGTACTGCGCATGCCAACTCGAAGGAATGTATCGCACGGCCTCGGGGCCATACGCCGCTTCCACACTCTGGGCAATCGCATCCGGCAGACGAAGTGTTACCTCGGCACGGGGCCCATCAAGACCGAGGATAGCAAGACACTCGATAAGCGATGCCTCGTCGTACACGGAGCGTGAAAATGCCGGCCCGGCCCCACTCTCCCATGTCTTGACCCCGCGCATGTAACAAGTCGCCATCCGAAGGCGTGCAGGCCGTTCGCCCTCCTCGGCACCACGCGCATGCCGATGCACGCGCCCAAGTCGCTGCATGAACAGGTCGACGGGAGCTACGTCTGTGACGAGAAGGTCAAAGTCTATATCAAGCGACTGTTCGAGCACCTGCGTACCAACAACGATGGACAGATGGGGACGACCGCCATTCGCCAGGGTTGCCCGAGGCCCGAGTCTCTCGCGCAGACGCCTCTCATGGGCCATGCGGTCGAAGTCGATAAACCGCGCGTGATCCAGAGACACGACATTCTCCCCGAACTCCTGAGCAAGGATCTCGTACGCGCGCTGGGCACGCGTTACCGTGCTGCACACCACGCCGGCACACCCACCACCGGCAAGGCTCTCTCGCAGAAGGCTACGCAGGCTGTCATCATCGTCAGCGACGAGGCAGACCCGCACATCAAGGCCACGGCCGGACGACGCCGGGGTCATTGTCTTGACGGTATCCCCGTCTGTATAGGTAATGAGAGGATACGTCAGCAAGCGAGACCCCGTTGACAGTCCTTTCGCATCGCAAGCCGCCTCCTCCGGCGCAGGCCCGACGGTCCTCCTCGGACGTCGCCCCGTGAAACACGAGCCAGCCGGCCTTCGGCGGGCCGCTCGTAACGCCGAAGCCCGGCGGCCGCGCAGATACGACTCGACCATCTCGCTTCTCTGGCAGGAGGGCAGGGTGGCCGAGAGAAGGATAACCGGGGTACGCCAGCTGCCCAGCCACTCCAGAACGCGGCCGAGATACTGGCGCATGTATGCGTCGTACCCATGGCACTCATCAATGATGACCACCTTGTTTGCCAGGGCGAGCTGGCGCAGAGGAAGGTGTTTCATGGCAAGAGCCCCCATGAGCACCTGGTCAACCGTGCACACCACGAAGTTAGCGAGCATGCCCTTCTTCCGTCCGCGCATCCACTCCGAAACGACAACGCCCTCGGGTACGCCGCCATCCCCCAGGTCCTGCCCCATGCCGGCAAGGCGCCAGCCACCGGATGCGCGGACAATGCCCTGAAACTCCTCATTGAGCCGTGCCTTGCCATGGGCAAGATAGACGCTGCGGCTCCCCCGATCGTCTGGCAGACGGCTGAGCCATGCATGCGCACGTCCAAACATGGCGTCAGTCGTGGCCATTGTGGGAAGCGCTATGCAAACACCACCAAGACCCTCCCGAACGGCGAGAATTTCGGCGGCCGCAAGGGCCGCTTCGGTCTTCCCATCACCCATCTGCGATTCGATAATCATCAACATACCGGGATCTTCCACCTGCTGAGCTAGGCTAAATGCAGCCTCCTGAACAGGATATGGCCGCGCGTCTACAGGAAGCCTGAATCGTGCCTCGAAAAGCTCGTCCGCCGAAGTCGCAAGATCCCCGCGAGGCTCCTCCCAGGACGGTAGTATGTCCAAGTCGTCCCATGCCCTCCGGGCACGCTGCCGCAGAAGCTCGAGAGAGGCTCCGCGCCCTTCCTCGCACCAGGGAGCCACGTCATCTGGTTGATCGGCAGGCGCGAGGTCAAAGACGAGACTGTTGCTCGCCATCCAGTCGCACATAATGACGAGACCCGTCAGGATGCTCGCACAGAACGCGGGAAGGACTATATCCTTTAGGCGCCGCAGGTCGTCATTGTCTAAGCCCGAGATTGACCGGACAAACCCAATAAGCTCCTGCTGTACGGCATGCCAGGAACCCGCGTACCAGTCATCGAGCCCAAGGGCAGACAGCCCGGCTGACCTGGCATATTCCATCTCGCCGCCCCCTGGGGGCTTTCCGTGGTGAGTGCCAACCACACTCGCAAACGAACGAGCACTTGCCAGAGAAAACCCGAAAGAGTCGCGCAGGTACTTTTCGAGTAGCATCTGCCCAGCGATGGGATGAGAAGGCCACCTTGCTCCCAACGCCGCCTCCTTGAACGCAAGCCCAGCCCTCTCCGGTTTCCAGCGCAGGCTCTCCGCTCCTCCGGACTCGAATGTGCACGGCTTTGCCTGAAAGAGAGGCGTTGCCTTGCCGAGATCATGAACACCAGCCAAGAAATACAGAACGTGGGCGGCAAGCTCCTCGTCATCGCCAATTGCACGTGAGACCATATCGCGCGTACCACGCGGCACCCAATCCTGCCAAAGCAGGCGCGCAACCTCGACAGAATCGCTCATGTGCACATAAAGCGGCAGCCAAAGAACCCCGCCTGCGCCGTAGACAGACTTCCCCCACAAAGAACGCGCCCGTCGGGAAAGATCGAGCGAATTACCCGAGCATATATTGAGCCCCATAGATGACCTCGCATCCGATCGACATTACGGCAGCATGCGACTTGACATCAACATATCAGTATAAGTAAGAGTCTGGACAGTAATTGCCTCGGTTGCCATCGTCTTGAGGCATCACCTCCGGGTCCTCCACTTGACACAAATCATTCGGTACCTTATATTCGATAGCGAATGTTTTGTGCCTAATGATTTGCATGGCGGCATGCACTAGGTCGCCGGAACCAGGAGGTCGCATGACCCAGACAAACTCCGAACGAGCGCAGTCCCCATCCGCACCCACCAGACCTTCCGGGCAGACATCGCAGCAGCCCGATCCGTCATCCCCCCTCTCCCTGCTGCGGCTCTTCCGTCGCTGCGCGCACTTACAGCGCCCGGCAGACCGCACGGGGCAGAACCGCATCCTCATGTGCCTGCTCGAGCGCGGTGACATGACGCAGCGCAGGCTCGCCGAGGTAACCCAGCGCTCGCCCGCCACGCTCTGCCAGCAGCTCGAGGCCATGGAGCAGGCCGGCCTGGTCTCCCGCAAGCCCAGCGAGACCGACCGGCGTAACGTGGACGTGAGGCTCACCGACCAGGGCCATCAGGCAGCGCAGGAAGCCATCGAGTCAAGGCAGCGCAGGGCCAACGAGCTGTTCGGGTGCCTGCCCGAGGCCGACCGCGCCGAACTCGCCCGCATCCTCGGCACGCTTGAGTGCACATGGCGCGAAGGCGTGGCCGCCGCCGGTCAAGGCGAGCGAGGTGCGGCGGGCGCCCAAAGCGGCGCGGGGCGCACGGGCACCCCGGCTGACGGCAAGGACGGCGTCGCCCTCCCCCGCTCTCCCAGGTAGGTGCCCATGAAGCTCATCTTCTCCTACATACGACGACATGCCCTTCTGTACGTGGTCGGCATCGTGTTCCTCACCGTGGAGGCGCTGGCCGACCTGCTGCAGCCCACGTTCATGTCGTACATCGTCAACGATGGCGTCCAGCAGAAGGACATGCGACAGATCCTGATCTACGGTGCCATCATGCTGGGCATCGCCCTCGTCGGAGCCGGCGCCGCGATCGCACGCAACATCCTGTCATGCCGAGCCTCTCAGGCCATCGGCTCGGAGCTGCGTAGCGACATGTACCGCAAGGTGCAGGACCTGTCATTTGAGAACATCGACCGCCTGCAGCCAGCCTCGATCATCACCCGCCTCACTAACGACGTAACGGTCGTCACCAACTTCTCGGCCTCGCTCATGCGCATCGCCGTGAAGGTGCCCATCACCGCCATCGGCGCGTTTGCCCTGCTCGTGATGCAGGCACCGCAGCAGCTCCCCGTCATTCTGGTCATCATTGTGGTGGTGGGCTGGCTCATCAGCCTGACCATGCGCCTGAGCCGACCGCGCTTTGCGCGCATGCAGCGCGCCATGGACCGGCTCAACAACGCGAGTCGCGAGTGGCTCTCGTCCGTGCGCGTCGTCAAGGCGTTTGGCGCCGAGCCGCGCGAGCGCCAGCGCTTCTCGGACGCGGCCGAGAACGTCGCGGCCGCCTCCATCTCGGCCAGCCGCGTGCCCGCCACGTTCGTGCCGCTCATAAATCTGGTGGCCAACCTGGGCATCGTGGTGCTCCTCTGGCGCTCGCAGACGCACAATGCCGCCGAGATCGGCAACCTCATGGCCGCCGTCAACTACATGACTCAGCTCGTCATGTCGCTCGGCATGATCAACATGGTGCTCAACGAGGCGGTACGCGCCGTGACCTCGTCCTCGCGCATCGGCGAGGTGCTTGACGAGCGCCCCGCGCAGCCGCAGAGCCCCGACCCCGTCCCCCTTGACCCGGCTGGCCCGCAGGGCTCGGTGCGCTTCGAAGACGTAAGTTTTGCCTACGCGGGATCCGCGCGGCCGGCACTGCAGGCCATAAGCCTTGCGGCCGAGCCTGGCCAGACCATCGGCATCATCGGGCCCACCGGCTCGGGCAAGTCGACGCTGGTGAGCCTGGTGCCGCGCTTCTATGACGCCACGGAGGGGCGCGTGCTCGTGGGCGACGTCGACGTCACCACCGCCGACGAGCGGCAGCTTCGCCAGGCAGTCGCCATGGTGCCGCAGCGGCCGCTGCTGTTCTCGGGCAGCATCGCCGACAACCTGCGCTGGGGCGACGAGCGCGCCACCGACGAGGAGATGCGCCGGGCCGCACGCATCGCATGTGCCGACGAGTTCATCGATCGTCTGCCTGACGGGTACGACACCCAGCTCGGCCAGGGGGGCGTCAACCTCTCGGGCGGGCAGAAGCAGCGGCTGTGCATCGCGCGCGCCCTGCTGCGCAAGCCACGCGTGCTCATCCTCGACGACTGCACGAGCGCGCTGGACGGCGCGACCGAGGCGGCGGTGCTGCGCGGGCTGCGCGAGCTCGCCGGAGGAGTGACGCTCCTGCTCATCAGCCAGCGCATCTCGACGGTGCGCAGGGCCGACGCCATCCTGTGTCTGGAAGACGGGCGCATGCAGGGGTTCGGCACCCATGACGAGCTGATGCAGTCCTCACCCACCTATTGTGCCATCTACGACTCACAGACGGGAGGCGCCCATGTCGGCAGCACCCAACTCGCCTAACGCACCCCGCCCCTCCGCAGCGCCCGGTGGTGCCGACGGCCTGCCGCCCGCGCGTCCCATGCGCGGATCGCGCTTCGCCCCGCACGCCAAGCCCAAGGACATGCGCGGCACGCTCGCCCGCCTGTGGGGCCTCACGCGCGGGCACCGCAAGGGACTGCTCGCGGTGTTTGCTCTCTCGGGACTCGTGGCGCTCTCTCCGGTCCTCTCGCCCCTTCTCATCGGGCACATCATCGACGGCATCAACCTGAGCAGCCCCGTGGCCGTCCTCATCGGGCTTCTGCTGGCGCTCTACGTGGGCGACTGGCTCACGCGCTTTGGCCAGCAGTTCGTGATGAACACCGTGGGCGGGCACATCATCCGCGACATCCGCCAGGTGCTGTTTGCCTCCATGCAGGGGCTGCCCCTGGCGTTCTTCGACCGGCACCAGCACGGCGAGCTCATGAGCCGCATCACCAACGACGTCGACAACATCTCCGGCACGCTCTCCAACTCTCTCGCTCAGCTCATGGTGTACACCTTCACCATCTGCGGCGTGCTGGCCTCCATGCTCGCGCTCAACGTGCTGCTCACCTTCGTGGCGCTTCTGGCCGTGGTGTTCATATTCGCCGTCACCAAGTTCATCACCGACCGCACCCGACCGCTCTATCTTAGGCAGCAGGCCATACTGGGGCAGCTCAACGGGCACATAGAGGAGAGCATCTCGGGCCTCACCATGGTCAAGGCGTTCAACCGAGAGCAGGCCACCATCGACCAGTTCGAGCGCTACAACACCGAGTTTCGCACCACCGCGACCCGCGCGCTCATATGGTCGGGATACCTCATGCCCATCACCAACGTGATCAACAACATCTCGTTCGTGAACGTGGCGGTGGTCAGCGGCCTGCTGGCGGCACAGGGCATCGTGGGCGTCGGCGTGATCTCGAGCTTCCTTTTGTACTCGCGGCAGTTCACCCGACCGTTCGTGGACATCGCCAACATCTACAACAACTTCCAGAGCGCCGTCGCGGGAGCCGAGCGCATCTTCCAGATCATGGACGAGACGCCCGAGCCGGCGGACAGGCCCGGGGCGCTTCCGGTGGAGGATCCTCGCGGCGACATCCACATCCGCCACGTGACCTTTGGCTACGACCACGAGCACCCCGTGATCAAGGACATGACGCTCGACGTACCGGCAGGCACGCGCGTGGCCGTGGTGGGCGCCACCGGGTCGGGAAAGACCACGCTCATCAACCTGCTCACGCGCTTCTACGACGTGGACGAGGGGTCGATCGAGCTCGACGGCCACGACCTGCGCGACTACCAGCTGCACGGCGAGCGCGGCCTGCGCGGCGCGTTTGGCGTGGTGCTGCAGGACCCCTCCCTGTTCAGCGTGAGCGTCGCGGACAACATCGCATACGGCCGCGGGCTCGACGCCTGCACGCCCGAGCAGATTCGCGCGGCCGCCGAGATGGCCGGCGCCGACGCGTTCATCGAGCGCCTGCCGCAGGGCTACGACACCGTCCTCGAGCAGGGCGGCGCCATGCTCTCGCAGGGAGAGCGGCAGCTCATCACCATCGCCCGCGCCATGCTGGCGGACGCGCCGATCATCATCCTGGACGAGGCCACCAGCTCGGTGGACACCGTGACCGAGCAGCGCATCCGCACCGCCATGCTCGCCGCGACCGAGGGGCGGACGTCGTTCGTGATCGCGCACCGACTCTCGACCGTGCGCGACTCCGACCTCATCGTGGTGATCGACGCCGGACGCATCGTGGAGCAGGGCACCCATGACGAGCTGCTGGAACTGGACGGGCGGTACGCGTCCATGTGGCGCGCGCAGACGGGAGAGTAGACGCGCCGAACAGAGATTAGGCTGCTTCCGCAGGCCGCCTCAGCCTCGATCCTCGAGCAGGCCGATGAGCTCGTCACGCGAGTGTATGCCAAGCTTCTTGTAGGCGTTCTTGAGGTGGCTCTGCACGGTTCCCATCGAGATGCCGAGGCGCACCGATATCGCCTTGATGCTCAGGCCCCTGGCGAACAGGTCCGCGACCTCGACCTCACGGGGACTCAGGCGAAACACCTCGAAGTCCTTCGACGACAGCGACGCCGTACGGGTGGTCGCCGCAAGTGCAGGGTCCTGCGTCTCGTCGGGCGAGGCGTCCCCTTCGAGACCCGACCCTGCGCTCCTCGAAGATCCGAGCACGCCACGCGCGACCTCCCTCCCGCCAAGTGCGAAGATCAGCATCACGATCAGCACGAAGAGGGAGCCGAGGACCAGCGTGTCTTGGATCGAGGACTCAAGCGGCGTCCCGTGCGAGAGAAGCCGGGGGACCACCACGTAGCTGATGAGCCACGAGGCCGCCTCTATCATCGCGCCGACCACAAGCCACAATACCGCGCGCGGCCGAGAACGTCGAACGGCGACCACGTCCACCAGAAGCAGCCAGAGAACGTAATCGAGCGTAGACCTGGCGATGACAACGAGCTGCCCTGCAGTCTGGTATCCGCCGGCAACCAGCCCCCAGGTGATCCCGCCGCACAGAAGAAGGGCGAGGGCGGCCCAGGAGATCGTTCCAAACCATGCGACGCGACGATGGAAAAGGCGCCGCTGCGACGCAGGATCGGCGCACGGCGAGTCTGACTTCGACCGTGGGAAGAGCTCGTCGCGCCAGAGTGCCACGCACCCGACTAACATCAGCGCCGTGACCACAATCGAGACGGGCCAGCGAAAATCGTTGAGTCCCGCACCACCATGGAAGATGTCGACGATTCCACGGACGACGGCGCCCACCAGCAAAAACGTCGCAAACAACACGAGTCGTGTCACGCGTTCGTTTGACGCCGGGGCCTGCCTCTGATCCGTCGGCACCTCCGCATCGCCCGTACACCTGTCGGCCACGAGCCAGCAGACACCGCTCACGGTTGGGGTCAGCGCCGCCATGACAGCACCCGACTCAATGCCCAGGATCGGGAAGAGTCCTCCCACAAACAGGCTCACGAAATACGAGCCAGCCGTGAGGATGACAGACAAGCCGGTGAACGACCCCGCGAACAGACTACCCCATCCCAGGTACTGCAGGACAAAGCAGACGGCAGCGCAGGGCCCCGACACCAGAAAGCACCAGCTCGGAATCAGGGCAGACTGCGCGAGAAAGGCCCCGGCAACGCCGACGATGCCGAGAATCACGCTGAGCGGCATCCCCATGCGAGCCAAAAAGGCGGGCAGCTTGCATGACCGCGTGCCCAAGGCAAGCAGCGCCACGCAGGCAACAAGCTGCCCGACGATGCAGATCGCGATAGCGGAGACCTGAAAGCCGAACAGGGCGGCAATGGCAGACTCCGGGTACAGCGGTTCGAAGAACGACTGGTATCTCAGGTACCTCCAGAAGAACGTCATGCCGACGAAGGACGCGACGGCCACGCGCCAGTTTGCCATCTCTCACCTCCACGCCCGTTTTCCGTCGGCCAAAGCACCCACGAAACGAAGCTCGGCCACCTTCGCGGCTAGAGACGCCATCCAAAACGCCATCTGGCATGCCTACCTCATTTTGTGGGGCGTTCCGAAAGCCCCCTTTTGTACAAGATACCAGCTTCTTGGGAGGGCGGCGAACTCGGATCGCGATACAAAGTATATGGCAAGGCGCGATGCCAGGCGGCCACAACGCGCGCCCCCATCGGGAACCGGACGCGCGAGGTGCCGTGCCAAGACAGCCGTGGTAACCACAGTGGCAATCGCGCCACGCACGTTCCATCAGGTTTGTCCGTTCGTCCACAACAGAAAGGTGCAAGACCATGGAACTCAATCGCAGGGACTTCCTCTCCACAAGCGCGCTCGTCGGAGGCATGGCAGTCGCAGGAGCCTCCGCCACCGTCGCCCTGGCTGACGAGGCGGGCGAGGCTGCTGCCGCCACGACCACCCTTCCCGTGGGCACCATCCAGGAGGACTTCGACAACTCCGTCGTCGTCATCGAGCCCATCACCGAGTTCGTCGACGAGAAGACCTACGACGTCGTAGTCATCGGCGCCGGCACCGCCGGCGTTCCCGCCGTGTGCGCCGCCCTCGAGGAGGGTGCCACCGTTGCCTGCCTGCAGAAGGAGGTCGTTGTCATGGCAAACGGCAACGGCTCCTCGGGCGTCATCCTCGACGAGAGCAACGAGATCGGCAAGCTGCAGTACAAGCAGGCATGGCGTGCCGCCGGCGGTTACCGCATGAATCCCGACCTGCTCGATCTGTTTGTCGAGCACTCCGGCGAGACCGCCCAGTGGCTCATCAAGAAGAGCAACGAGCTCGGCCTTCCGCCCACCAGCACCTCGGTGACCAAGAGCGAGTTCGACGAGGGCAGCTACGTCACCGTCGCCCTGAGCAGCTTTGGGCCCAAGCCGATCAACCACACTGAGATCATGGCCCTGCTGGCCGAGGACGCCCAGGCTAACGGCGCCGAGTTCTTCTACGAGACACCCGCCGTCCAGCTCGTGCAGGAAGGCGGAGCCGTGACCGGCGTCGTGGCCCAGACCGCCGACGGCTACGTCAAGTTCAACGCCACCAAGGCCGTCATCGTCGCCGCCGGCGACTACCAGAACAACGAGAGCCTCGTTGAGCGCTACTCGCCCGACGTGGTTCCGTTCCAGCGCAAGCAGGCCAACCGCACGGCCGACGGCATCCTCATGAGCATGCTCGCCGGTGCCCGCATCGTCCCGGTCAACCACGCCAAGACCATGCACGACATGGACGCCGCCCCCATGCTCATGACGCGCTACCCGTTCATGGCGCTCAACGGCAAGGGCGAGCGCTTCATGAACGAGGACATCCCCATGGAGTCGTGGGATCTCTCGCTGCAGTGGAACAAGGACGAGGAAGACCCCGGCCACTTCTTCCGCATCTTCGACAACGACTATCAGGCAAAGTACGGCGCCCCCACCACGATTGAGGCCCTGGAGGAGTACATCCCCGGTTTCAAAGAGGACCCGCAGGGCGTCTACCCGGGCCTGATCGACACGCACCGCGCCGACACCGTCGAGGCGCTCGCTGAGGAGCTGGGCATCCCGGCCGACGCCCTGCAGGCCAGCATCGACACGTGGAACGAGGCCTGCGAGACTGGTGCCGATCTGGGCTTCGGCCTGTCCAAGGAGAGCATGAAGCCGATCGACACCCCGCCGTACTGGGGCATTCGCCAGTGGATCCGCTGCAGCGCCATCAACGCCGGCGTGGTCGTGGACGGCTGCTGCCGCGTGCTCGACGCCAACGATGAGCCCATTCCCGGCCTGTACTCCGTAGGCTCGGGCGCCGGCAACATCTGCGGCGGCCTGGAGTGGAACCTGTACCAGGGTGGCCTGTGCTGCGGTTCGTACATGACGATGGGCCGCTACGCCGCCATCCACGCCCTCACCGGCGACATGGTTCCCAGCCAGCCCGTGGCTTTCGCTGACATCCAGCAGTACCTGCCGCAGGAGTAAGCAAGGCCAGCGGAACCCGCCCGACCAGGGGACAACCCCAAGCGGACGAGCACGAAGCAAGCGTGTGACAGACAGGGCCGCC